>NZ_VIUM01000024.1:0-110077 GCF_007828315.1 Burkholderia sp. SJZ089
GCGTATGCGACCAGCTGATCTTGCCGAGCCGGCGCAGGCTGTCGGACAACCCGTTCAGGCTGTCGCCCGTGACGCCCCAGATTCGCTCGACGCCGCCGTCGGCTAACGCTTTAGCCAAGTAATCAGCGATGGTTCGTGCCATGGCAGCCTCCTCTCAGATAAGGTGAAGTTCTCGAGCCTGAGCCTGCAGCGCATCCCGGAAATCGGGATGCGCCAGCCGGATCAAGGCCATCGCACGCTGGGTAGACGACAACCCCTTCAAGTTCTCAACGCCATGCTCGGTGACCACGAGGTGCGTATCCGTGCGTGGCGTCGTGACCGGGCCCGCCAGGCGACCGACGATCTTGGAGACGCGGCCGCCCGCTGCTGTCGAGGAAAACGCGATGATCGACTTGCCGCCGCGCGAGGCATAAGCCCCTCGAACAAAGTCGAGCTGGCCTCCGCTCGCACTGAATTGATGCCCATGGAGATGCTCGGAGTTGCAGGCGCCAGTCAGGTCCATCTCGATGGTTGAATTCACGGAGATCATGTTGTCGTTGCGCGCGATATTGGCAGGGTCGTTGACGTAATGGACCGGATGACTCTCGATCGCGGGATTGTCGTCCATGAAGTTGTACATCGCGCGGTCGCCCATGGCGAACGTGAACACCGATTTACCGCGGTCCAACGCCTTGCGGCTGTTGTCGACCACCCCGCGCCGGACGAGTTCGACAAGCCCAGGGGTCAGCAACTCAGTATGGATTCCGAGGTGGCGATGATCCGCGAGCGCCCCACATACCGCATTCGGCAAGGCGCCGATGCCCATTTGCAGGCAGGCGCCATCCGAGACCAGTTCAGCGATGCGCTCGCCGATCGCCTGTTCCAGCACCCCGGCGGGCTTGGGATGAAGTTCCGGCAGGGGATCGTGCGACTCGACGATCGCGTCGACTTCCGATATGTGCAACAGCGACCGGCCGAACACGCGAGGCATGTTGGGATTCACTTCCACGATCAAGCGACGCGCGGATCGTGCCACCGTGCTCGTGTAATCGTTGTTGGTCCCGAACGTGAAATAGCCGTTGCGGTCCATCGGCGACACCATCACGAGCATCGTATCGACGGGAATGTGATCCGCGAACAGGCGTGGAGCCTGACTGAAAGAATTCGGGACGAAGAACACCACCTTGCGGCCGCCGTCCTTCTCACCCAGCTCGATCAGTTCGCGTTCGGGTTCGCCCATGAACATGCAGTGCGGAACAATGCGTCCCATCAGCGAATAGCGCAGCAGGGACGTCCTGAGAAAGGACTCGGCGTGAAAGTAATAAACGGCGAGATCGTCCACATCGCCGGCTTCCGCCCGGGCAGCCAGGGCGGTGAGCAGCGCCGGCGGCTGGGCCATGGCCATGCCCAGCGCGACGGTCGAGCCACTGCGCAACGACGAGACGGCCTCGGTCGCTGACGTGAGCTTCGCCGCGTAGGCGCCTTGAATGGAGTCATTGCGTTCCATGTGCCGTCCTCCATCAGTAATTCGCCGCGGATTCGGGCGAATGATCACGCTTGTAAACCAGCATGGTGCGTTCGAACGTCATCACGACGACGCCATCCTGATTCACTCCCTTGGTTTCGACCGTGACGATGCCCTGGGTCGGCCGGCTGCGCGATTCGCGACGTGACAGGACCGTCGATTCGGCATACAGCGTATCGCCGGCGAACACCGGAGCTGTCGCTCGCACCTTGTCCCAGCCCAGATTGGCGACCACTTTCGCGCTGACGGTTCGCACGCTCATGCCGGTCAGCAAGGCGAGCGTGAAGGTGCTGTCCACCAGCAGCTTCTTCCACTCGGTCTTGGCCGCGTAGGCGGCATCGAAATGAACCTGCTGCGTGTTCATCGTCAGCAGTGTCATCCAGATATTGTCGACGTCGGTGATGGTCCGCCCCGGGCGATGTTCATAGACGTTGCCGGGCTCGAAATCCTCGAAGTACAAACCCGAGGTTTCGCGGTAGCGTTGCGCACCGATCCGACGATAGGCTGAAATGTTTTCGCTCATGATCGACTCCTGTTTCATGTAGGGTTCAACAAGTCCTTAACCAGCTGCGGCGAGCACTCGCCGCGCCTCTCGCGCGATCGCCTCGTCGACCATTCGCCCGTCGACGACGGCAACCCCTTTCGCGGCCGCGTCGACGACTCGACGTGCCCAGTCAATGCGTTCGGGCGAGATCGAAAAAATCTCGTTGATGGCGGCCAGATGGGAAGGATGAATCGCCGCCTTGGCAAGAAAGCCGTTGTCGGCGGCGAATCGCAGGTCATGTCGCAAGGCCTCGGGATCGCCGAGCGCGAAGCACGGGGCGTCGATCGCGAGACGTGCGTTCGTCACACAAGCCGCCGCCACGCGGCTGCGAGCAACCTGCAGCGCGAAGGCGCCCGGCTGGGCCCCGACATCGGATGCAAAATCGGCCGCACCGAACATCAGTGCCGACACCTTCGGCGCGGCAACCGCGATCGCGGCCGCGTTATCGACGCCCGCGGCGGACTCGATCATCGGCACAATGCTGGAAACGAGCCCGGCATCAGCGAACAAGGCCGCAATCTGTTGGACCGTTTCCGCGGACTCGACCTTGGGTACCAACACGAAACGCGGCGCAGCGTGTGCCTTGACCAGCATCAAAAGGTCCGACAAGCCTTCCGTCGAGGACGACGCGTTGATACGAACCGCCAGACGCTGCAAGGGCAATGTGTCCCTGCCGTCCTGCCGACTCAGCACGCTGCTCACGTTGTTTCTCGCTATCGCCTTGTCGCTGGCTGGAACCGCATCCTCGAGATCCGCAATCAGCACGTCCGCGCCGGAGGCTAGCGCTTTCGGGAATCTGTCCGGACGCGTGGCGGGAGTAAACAGCCAGCTACGGGACTGAATCGTGGGGATGCCATTGGAGGAAGACATGACCGTTGTTCCTATTGGTGAAAGCAACGGGTTCATTGTCGGCACGGCGCAGTGAGCGAACAATGCGGCATTGCCGATCGCCACCTTTGGCATATCCATAGGCTCGGGCTGTCGACGCCATCGAACTACCGCGTGCGGCAGCGAACATCGGGCAAGTCAATGCGATGGCACCAGATGCTCCAGCAACAGGCGGGCATAAGCCGGCATTGCATCGCGGTCAGCCACGCAAACGCGCATTTCCCTGACGGCCCAATCGTCGAGCAGCGGTAACAGCCGGATCGACATCGTGCGCTGGCAGCGACGCGCGGCGGACTCTGGTACGACCGAAACGCCCACACCGTTTTCGACGAGCCTGCAAATCGCGTCGAAGCTGCTGAGGCGAATGCGCGGCTCGATACGACGATGCAGGGCGCGAGCGTGGTCCTCGAGGTAGGTCTGGAGCGCCGATGCTGCCGCGTAAGCGATGAAGTCGTGGTCGAGGATGGTATTGAACGCGATGCCGCGCAAGGACGCGAATGCTGGCTCGGCCGACGGAACCACCGCGCACAGCCGGTCGTTGGCAAAGGGAAAGGTTTGCAGATCACCCGTGCTGGCACCCGTGGCCACGACGCCGATGTCCGCCACGCCGTCGATCAACGCAGCGACGATATCGGCGCTGAGCCTTTCCTCGAGCGCGACATTCACGTTGCGATGCCTGGCGAGGAAATGAGCGATCGGATCGGGCAGGAACTCAGTCATCGCGTTGGTGTTGGCAAGCACGCGCACCGTGCCGCGCAGGCCCCTGGCGAACTGGCCGAGATCATCGGTAAGGCGCTGCATCGCCAGCAAGGTCGAACGCGCATGCTGCAGCAAGGTATGACCGGCTTCCGTCGGCTTTACGCCCAGACGCTCACGCGTGAGCAGCGGCACGCCCGCCATCTCTTCCATCTGTCGCACGCGAGCGCTGGCCGAGGGCAGTGAGAGATTCACGCGCGCAGCGCCGTGCGTGATGCTGCCGGCCTCCACCACGGCGACGAACAATTTCAAATCTGTCGTATCGAAGCGCACCGCTGTCTCCTACTCGCTCGGGCTGCGTGGTCCTCAAGATCGCCCTGCCCGACGACACGGGCCTGACGGTTTCGTCATCCGGCGAAGCGAGTTCTCGATATCGCCGAAATCGTGCGTTATCGGCCTTGCCTGGCGGACTCGAGCGCCATGCCGGGTCGATCGGCATCAGCAGCCCCTTTTTCGCAAAGCCTTGCATCTGTCCCAGTATCACCGCTCGAGAGCTCGCCGACCATCAGGACGACGCAAACGGAGCATTCGACTAATGCGAATGCTCGCAGGCTCCCTGAGTCGAGCAGCGGGCCAGTATCCCTGAGCCTTTCCCGACAGGAAAGGGTGCTTGAACAAGCAGCGATTATCAACACGACCGGAAAGCCGCACCATGGCGAACAGACCTTGAACATGGATGGAGATACGCAAATGCAGCGACCGCTAGAAGGCGTACGCGTGCTGGAATTGGGGCAGTTGATCGCCGGCCCCTTCGCCGGCCGGCTGCTGGCCGAATTCGGTGCGGAAGTCATCAAGATCGAGCCGCCGGCGGTTGGCGACCCCTTGCGAAAGTGGCGCATGCTGCACCAGGGCACGTCCGTGTGGTGGGCTGTACAGTCGCGCAACAAGCAGTCGATCACGCTGGATTTGCGCGCACCCGAGGGGCAAGACGTGGTGAGACGACTGATAGCCGACTGTGACGTATTGATAGAAAATTTTCGTCCCGGCACACTGGAAGGCTGGGGCCTCGGCTGGGAGACGTTGTCGTCGATCAACCCTGGCCTCGTGATGTTGCGTGTGTCGGGCTACGGCCAGTCCGGGCCATACCGCGATCGCCCCGGCTTCGGCGTGATTGCCGAGGCGATGGGCGGCTTGCGTCATCTCAGCGGCGAGCCCGGCCGCACGCCGGTGCGCGTCGGCGTCTCGATCGGCGATTCGCTGGCCGCGCTGCATGGCGTGATCGGCATTCTGCTGGCATTGCGACATCGGGAGCAACAAGGCGGCAAGGGCCAGGTGGTCGATGTCGCGCTCTACGAAGCAGTTTTCAACATGATGGAAAGCCTGCTGCCGGAATATTCCGCGTTCGGCGCCGTGCGCCAGGCAGCCGGCAGTAGCCTGCCGGGCATCGCACCCACCAACGCCTATCGCTGCGCCGACGGCCGCTACGCACTCATCGCGGGCAACGGCGACGGAATCTTCCGGCGCCTGATGGACATTATCGGTCGAACCGATCTCGGCGAGGATCCAGCGCTTGCGCGTAACGACGGACGGGTGGCCCAGGTCGAGCGGATCGACGCGGCAATCGGCGAGTGGACCGCTCAACGCCCACTCGACGCGGTGCTCGCGGCCCTTCACGAAGGCCGGATCCCCGCAGGGCGCATCTATGACGTCGCCGATATCGCGGCGGATCCACATTATCAGGCTCGCGACATGATCCTGGACACGGCGCTGCCGGACGGTACCCCGGTCCAGGTGCCCGGCATCATCCCCAAGCTAGGCGCTACGCCCGGCGCAATCACCGCTCCCGCGCCCGAACTCGGCGCGCACACCGATACGGTCCTGGCTGGACTCGGTATCGACGCCGACACGCGAGCCGACTGGCGCACGCGCGGCATCCTCTGATCCCGGACTCTCGAACAGGCAGGCGAACATGCAAGCATCCCCACGGCGGATCTACATTCAGGAAGTCGCGACACGCGACGGCTTTCAGAACGAGGCACGCTTCGTCGACACCGACCAAAAGATCGCGCTCATTGATAGGCTGAGCCACTGTGGCTACGCCAAGATCGAAGTGACTTCGTTTACCTCACCGCGCGCCATTCCCGCACTGCGCGACGCCGAGGCCGTCATGCATGGAATCGCGCGCGCGCCCGGTGTCGTGTACACAGTGCTGGTTCCCAACGTTCGCGGCGCGGAGCGCGCTCTGTTATGTCGCGTCGACGAGGTCAACCTGGTGATGTCGGTAAGCGAGACTCATAACCTCACGAACCTGCGTATGACGCGTGAGCAATCGTTCGCGCAACTGGCCGACGTGGTTCGGGTGGTCGCGCCGACCGGCACGGCAATCAATGTATCGCTGTCTACCGTGTTCGGCTGTCCGATGGAAGGCGAGGTATCCACCAATACAGTGCTAGCCTGGATGCAGCGCTTCGCTGAGCTGGGGGTACATGGCTTCACGCTCTGCGACACGACGGGAATGGCTTACCCTTCGCAGGTGGCCGCGCTGAGCCGACTGGCGGCCGACACCTTTGCGGCCCACGAGCTGACGCTCCATTTCCACAACACGCGCGGCATGGCGCTGGCCAATACGCTAGCCGCCCTGAGTGAGGGTATCGATCGCTTCGATGCGTCGCTGGGTGGCCTTGGTGGCTGTCCTTACGCCCCCGGCGCGACCGGCAACGTCTGCACCGAGGAGTTGGTGCATATGCTTGCACTCGACGGCTACCAGACCGGCGTGGATCTCGCCGCCACGCTCGCGGCGGCCTCACTGCTGCCGGACCTGGTCGGCCACGACGTGCCGAGCCAGCTGCTCAAGGCCGGCCGCCGCCTCGATCTTCATCCGATACCGCGCAACGGAGCCGATGGTCGGCCCGAGCAGCGCGGTTGCATTGCCCAGGGAGCCTGACCATGCCTTTGATTGACCATCTTGACCATCTGGTGCTGACCTGCGTCGACCCCGACGCCACCCGGCATTTCTACACCGAGGTGCTGCAGATGCAGCTCGAGACCTTCGGTGCGGGACGTCTCGCATTCCGTTTCGGCAACCAAAAGATCAACCTTCACGTTCGTGGCGCCGAGTTCGAGCCGAAGGCTCACGTACCGGTTCCGGGCGCGCTCGACCTCTGCTTCATCGCCTCGGTACCGCTGGCTCAGGTGATCGCACATCTGGAACGCGTGAACTGGCCGATTGTCGAGGGGCCGGTGGAGCGCACCGGCGCGACGCAGAAGATCCGCTCAGTCTATGTACGCGATCCAGATCTGAATTTGATCGAGATTTCGGAACTGCTGTAAGCCCTAGCCGGCTGGCACCGACCTGGTGTCGCCGGCCATTGTCGTACCTCACGACATCGAGAAGACAAGCCGCCGGACCGGGCGTGAGCGGATGCGCAGACATCCCGCCCGGCATACCGCGCGGCGATCCAGGAGACAAGGACATGAACAGCAATCCAATCGGCCTCGGCGGCCACGGCGCGTCGCCACCACACTTTTCAGCAAACCCACTTCAAGACACGGCCCGTGCGCCCGCGGCAAGCCTGGGCCAGGCAATGGACGACATGCCGGTCGGCAAGTTGCACCGTTTCGTGGTGCGCGTAATCGGTATCGGTCTGTTCTTCGACATGTTCGAGATCTTCCTGGTGAGTTCAATCGGGGTAGCCCTGCAAAACGAATACGGGCTCGACAGGCATAGTCTCGACTTCAAACTGCTACTGGCCTCCGCCTTCATCGGGATGTTCGTCGGCTCCTTGTGCCTGGGTAGCCTCGCCGACCGCATCGGGCGCCGACGCGCCTTCGTGCTGAACCTCGTTTGGTACAGTGCGTTCTCCCTGCTCGGCGCTTTCTCCGTCAATCCCGAGATGCTGGTCGCTTGCCGCTTTCTGACCGGCATCGGTGTCGGCGCGCTATATCCCGTAGCCGATACCTTTCTGTCGGAGATCCTGCCCAGGAATTATCGAGGGCGACTGGCGGCTTGGGCTTATACGCTCTCCTACGTCGCGGTACCAGTGGTGGGTTTTCTCGCCGTATGGCTCAACCCGATCCATCTCGGCGCGGTCGCCGGCTGGCGCGTGATACTCGCCCTCGGCAGCCTGGGCGGCTTGTTCATGCTGCTGGTGCGGCATCGGTTGCCTGAAAGCCCACGCTGGCTACTCGCGCAAGGCCGAGTCGATGAGGCCCTGGAGATGCTGCGCCGCTTCGCCGACGGCTCCGGCGTCGTCTTGCCGCCCATCGCCCAGCTCCCCGGGGAACGGGATACCGCGGCAACCGGCTTCAGGGAGCGGCTGGCAATCCTGCGTACGCCCTTGTATGGGCGCCGCTTCGCGATGCTCGGCGTGTTCCACCTGTTGCAGGCCTTCGGCTATTACGGGTTCGGGACTTTGGCGAGCCTGGTGGTCAAGAGTCGCGGCTTCGACGTGACCGACAGCACGCTGTTCATGGCGCTGTCCTTTCTTGGTTATCCGGTCGGCTCGCTGCTGTCCATCCCATTGCTGAACCGGATCGAGCGGCGCACCCTGGTGATTGCCGCGATCCTCTCGATCGCGGTATTCGGAATCGGCTTCGCCTATTCGAACCATACCGCGCTGATCGTCGGCTTCGGCGTGTTGACCACCTGTGCCTCGAACGTCTTCAGCAATGCCTACCATGTCTATCAGGCCGAAATCTTTCCGGCACGCGTAAGATCGACGGCGATCGGTAGCACCTACGCCCTGTCGCGTATCGTCAGTGGCGCACTGCCGTTCATCCTGCTACCGGTACTGAACGACTATGGTGCAGGCGCCATGTTCGGCACCATCGCAGCTGCCCTGGTAACCGTGGCGATCGTGGTGCGCGCGCTAGGGCCGCTGACGACCCGGCGTAGCCAGGAAGAAATCAATCCGCTATGAGCGCCGCGTTTTCGGTAAGAAAGGCAACCAGCCTCGCCGCCTCGGGGGGCAAGGCATCAAACCTTCGGGCGCCCAGCCATAGGGATCGACGCGCCCACGAATCCGCCAAGCCCACCAAGGCCAGGCCGGCCGCCATGCTTTCCTGCCTCACGGCCGCGCGAGGCAGGATGCCGATGCCCAGACCCGCTTCGATCATGCGGCAGATGCCATCGAAGCTCGAGACCTGGATGCGAAGTTTCAGAGGCCGCCCCGCGTCGAGCGCGGCGTGCGTCATCAGGTCAAGCAGCGAACTGCCGGCGTTCAGGCCGACATAATCCTCGTCCAGAGTGGCCGCGAAGGTGATGACGTCCAGCGCTGCCAGCCGGTGGCTACGGGGCACCAGCAGCACCAGTTCGTCGTCGCGATAGTGGCGTCGCTCAATGCCCGGCGTGGCGACATTGCCGGCGAAAAGTCCGATATCCGCATCCGCGTTGCGCAGCGCCTCGACGATCTCGCCGCTGAGCTTTTCCTCGAGGCTGATCCGAATGGTCGGATGGGCGGCCAGGAAGGATCCGAGATCCGCCGGCAAGAATTGGACAATGGCCGACGTATTCGCCCACAGGCGGACATGGCCCCGCACGCCATTCGCGTAGTCGCCCAGTTCGCTGGCCATCGCATTCACCTGGTTCAGTATCCGGCTCGCATGTTCATGGAGACCGCGGCCGGCCGGCGTCGGCATCACGCCACGCGGATGGCGTGTGAGCAGCCGGCAGGCTGCCACGTTTTCGAGTTCGGCGATACGTTTGCTGACCGCCGACAACGTCAGTTGCCCAGCCTCGGCGGCCTTTGTCAGGCTGCCGTGCTCAATCACGAGCAGGAACACCCGCAAGGATTGCAAATCGATATGGAGGGGATTGACCATGGTCTCAGTGGGTGGCAAGCGAGCTGCGCCACTCGGAAAACCAGCCGGCCCCAGCGATGGGGGTCCGGCGTGGGCTCGCAGCAAACAGTCTAATCCACCGGCATAGGTCCGACTTTCCATTACGGAAAGCGGGCTTGAACAGAGGGCAAGCATGGGCGCCGAGGATATCGGCACAATGACCAGGAAGGATTTCTCCTCCATGCCTCGATGACACATCCCAATGATCTTTCCTGACTCCCCGCTTCAGGTCGTCTTCCTCGATCGCGAGACGCTACCCCCCGCCGCCGTGCTCGCCGAACTGCCATTTCCTCATCGTCTGATCATTTATCCACACAGCACGACAGACGAGGCGGTGTCACGGATCCGCGATGCCGATATCGTGATCACCAACAAGGTCAGGATCGACGCCAAGACCATCGCAGCCGCGCCGCGCCTGGCGATGATCGCGGTTGCCGCCACCGGGACGGACAACATCGACTTGGATGCCTGCGCGGCGCGCTCCATCGTGGTCAGCAATATTCGCGGCTACGCCGTGCACACGGTGCCGGAACACACGTTCGCCCTGATTTTCGCGCTACGTCGCAGTCTGCTTGCCTACCGCGACGCCGTGCGATCCGGGCGCTGGCAAGCTTCGGGGCAATTCTGCTTCTTCGATTTTCCGATCAAGGACCTGCACGGTGCAACGCTCGGCGTGATTGGCGACGGTGCGCTGGGAAGCGCGGTGGCGGAAATCGGGCGGGCGCTCGGCATGCAGGTAAGACTTGCCGCGCGCAAACACCGGCCCTGCCCCGACGATGGTCTTCATGTGCCATTCGAGGAGGTGATTTCGCAATCGGACGTGATCACCTTGCATTGCCCGCTAAACGACGCCAATCGTCATATGATCGGCGCGGCCGAGTTCGCGGCCATGACGCGCCGGCCGCTGATCATCAATACAGCGCGAGGCGGGCTGGTCGACGAAGCGGCCCTGGTACTCGCGCTCGAGAGCGGGATGATTTCCGGCGCCGGCTTCGACGTCACGAGCGAGGAGCCGATGCCAGCCGGACATCCGTTCCATAGCCTGGCCAACCATCCCGGCTTCATTCTCACGCCTCATGTGGCCTGGGCCAGCGAAGAGGCCACCCAGACGCTGGCCGATCAACTCGTGTCCAACATCTGCGCCTTCGTGCGCGGCTCGCCGGTCAATGTGCAGACGCCGAATCGAGACTCGGCCAGCCATTCCGGAGCTTGAGCCCGGCCATCGGCGCGGCAATACCACGAGGGCGATGTGATCGACATCCTGGTCGCGCCATCGCCCCGACGCCATGTTTCATCGTCGCAACCGCGGCAAGGTACACCAGATACCGTTCACTCTCGATCCGATAGCCTAATGACCCAACCTCGCTCAATCCGACGCGCTCGCGCAACGGATCTTCCATACGTCTATGCGGGTGAACTCGACTACATCCGGCAGATCGAGCCCGATCAGGAACAGCGCTGGAAGGATGGCATGCTGTTCCATCTGCGGCAGTGGACTCAGGACCTCGATCGCATGTTCATCGTGGAGTGCGCGGGCGAGTATGCGGGCTACAGCTTTTGGGAAATCCATGCAAGGACCGCGGTACTCGCCTCGATCTATGTGATACCTGAATTCCGCCGAACCGGCTTGGGACAGTTGCTGCTCGAGCAGTTCGTCTCGGACGCGAAGGCCAGCGGCATCACCGAAATATCGCTCGGCGTGAAGGCCGACAACCCCGCGCGATACTTGTACGAGCAATCAGGATTCGTCCATAGCCACGACGAGCGTGGTTATTGTCACTACACGCTGCCAATCGAGCGCGAAACCTGAGGCGTACTGGCGCGGCAGGGAATTGCCGCCCTCGCTGCGTCGAGCCGGAAGCCGCCGTGCCGGCGTACGCGACGGAAACGGCTTGGGTGAGGCTCGCCACTCGTGTTCATGCCCGGCATTCGATCCGCATGACGGTGCCGGTGCCTGCGGGCCCTTCTTCGATCCGCAGCGAGAACTCATGCAGCTCCAGGATTGCCGCGACGAGGCAGAGCCCAAGTCCGGTCCCCGGAATGTGGCAGGTACGCTCGCCCCGATAGAAACGACTGAGCACCTTCTCGCGCTCATGTACGGGGATGCCGGGCCCGTCGTCCGAGATCGACAGTATCGGGCCAGCCGTTCCCGCTCGGAGTGCAATGCGGACCGCGCCACCTCGCGGGGAATACTTCACGGCGTTGTCCAACAGGTTGCCCACCGCCTCGAACAGCAAGTCACTGTCGCCGTGCAGCGGCATGACGTCATCGATGGCGGTCTGCCATCCGATACCTCGGTCTTCGGCCAGCGGCTCATACAATTCGGCGACGCTGCGCACGAGTTGGGAAAGATCAACCGTTGCGAAGCCGTCACGACGACGCGCGCCGATTTCCGACATTCGGAGAATGGCGTGGAATCGCTGCAGCAGCATGTCGACGTCCGCCAGTGCTTCTCGCAGCAGGACACGCTGCCGGGCATCGATACCCGCCCCTTGCTCCCCCTGATTCGCCACGACGCTCGCAAGCCGGATGCGCATGTGCGCCAACGGTGTACGCAAATCATGCGCGATGCCATCACACGCGCCCTTTACCTCGCCCATCAGATTTTCGATCTGGTCGAGCATTCGGTTCACGAGATGCGCCAGCATGTCGAATTCGTCGTTGCCCCCCGTCGGCAAGCGTCGCGCGAGATTTCCTCTTGCGATCTCGAGCGTCGACTGGCGCATGGACAGAAAACGTCGCCACTGCCGATAGCTGAGCCCGGCCCCGAGAGCAAACGTACCCAACAGATAGGCGCTGCCTCCGCCGATCAGCGTATCCAGCATGGCGCGCCTGATCGACCTGAGCTGCGTCATGTTCCGGGCAATCACGAATGTGCTCCCGTCGGCGCGTCGCTCGGCGCTGGCTCGAACGACCGGAGCACCGGGATGCTTGTCGATGCGAAGTCCTTGCGTGAACGTGCGCTTTTCCCCGTCCGCAGGCAGGGAACCTGGCCACTCGGAAATGTTGCCGGCCAGTCGTCGCCCGTCGGCCGCGAAAAGTCCGTAGTAATTCTGCTCCGGCGCGTCACGAGCGATACGGTCGGCGATCGCCTCCGGCAATTTTTCATCCTGGATGGAATGGAAATACATCCGCTCCCAGTGAAGGGAGGAATCACTGACATCGTCGAGGCGATGCGCGACCGTTCCCCCGACCAGTTCCGCCAGTGCAAGCATCGAGAACGCGAACATCCCGGCGTAGATCGAGAGCCAGCGAAAAGTCGTGAAATGCCACGCATGCTCAGGGACATCGCCGCTGCGCGCAGGCGCCTCGCCTCCAGCGCGATGTTCGTCGTTCAACCGTTTCCGCCGGGCGACGCGCAACCAGAAGCCCAGCATTACCAGTGGACGAAGCGCAAGCGTATTGGGCAGAACAGGCATAGGAGATTCGGAAGAAGACATTTGAACAACAGCATGGCTGACACATCGTGCTATTGACAGATTGTATGACAAACAGATAATGTGCGTGACGCGAGAACGTGGCAACGGACTCATGCCATGCATTCCGGATCTCATCTTTTCAGCGAGGACAGGCAGATGGACAGCAGTTCGGCCGCCGCGAGCGGCAAGCCCGGATGGACTGACGGGCTCACCGCGATGCATTGGCGAACCTTATTCGGCGGCTTCCTTGGCTGGATCTTTGACGGCTACGAGGCCATGGCGCCGATCCTGGTCATGGCGCCACTGCTGCATTCGGTGCTGACGCCGAGCCAAGCGAGCAACGCCGCCATCTATGCGGGCGGCGTCCTCGGAATCGCCCTGGTTGGCTGGGGTGTCGGCGGGTTGATCGGCGGCGTGGCTGCCGACTACTTCGGCAGGAAACGCGTCATGCTAGCCTCGGTTTTGCTGTACGCCCTGTTCTCGGGCGCCACCGCGTTCGCGCACAGTTTCGAAATGCTCGGCGTGATGCGATTTCTGACGGGGATCGCGATGGGCGGGGAATGGAGCACGGGGATCGCGCTCGTGTCGGAAAGTTGGCCCGACCACGCACGCGCGAAGGGCTTGAGTTTCCTGCAATCCGGCTACGGCTGGGGCACTCTGCTCGCTGCGGCGATCTGGTATGCGCTGTCACGTTACGCGCCGTCCTCCCAGGACAACTGGCGGACCATGTTCCTGATCGGCGCGCTGCCTGCCCTGTTCGTTCTCTACCTTCGGCGCGGCGTCGACGAGTCCGAGAAATGGGCTGTCGCGATACGCAATCGTCAATGGTCGCAAGCAGGCCTCGCAGGCACGCTCACGGAAACCACGTCACGGCCTTTCCCGCTCAGGCAGTTGCTGGCATCCAGCGATACACGCTCCCGCATGCTGCTGTCCCTGCTGCTCTCGATGGTCACGTCCACCGGGCTGTGGGCCGTGTCTTCCTGGTTGCCGGCACAGACCGCCGCACTGGCGAAAGCCGCGGGTCTTCAGGATCCTGCCTTGTGGGGCACAAAGGCCTCGCTCGCATTCACGCTCGGCGCGATCGTTGCATATCTGATCGCAGGCTTCATCATCGACCGAATCGGCCGTCGCGCTTTCGTATGCCTGACCTTCGCCGGATCCTTGATCATGACAATCGTCTCGTATCGGATCGCGAGCAATGCACTACAGCTCATGTGGCTTGCGCCAATCGACGGATTCTTCACCTTGGGCTGCGCATACGTGTGGATGGCGATCTATCCCGCGGAGCTATTCGTGTCTTCGGTACGGGCGAGCGCCATCAGTTTCATCTTCAACGGCGCCCGACTAATCATCTGGGTATTCCCGATCGCGGCCGGTGCATTGGTGCACCGACTGGGAGGCATACCTCATGCGGCGTTGGCAATGGGCAGCGTCTATCTGCTTGGTGTGATAGCTCCCTGGTTCCTGCCAGAAACCCGCGATCTGCCATTTCCTGACTGACCCCGGAGAAAATCAATGACGCAGCCAATCGGCTTCGCCGGTCTTGGCGCCATGGGCTGGCCCATGGCCGCCTGCCTCGTCAAGGCAACTCACGATGTCGTCGTCCATGACGCTCGATTCGACCGCGCGGCGAAATTCGCCCGCGAATTCGACTGCCGCGTCGCGAGCAGTGGCCGCGAATTGGCAGTCGCACCGATCATCATCACCATGCTGCCGAACAGCGACGCAGTGGAAGCCGTCTTGTTCGGCGAGGACGGCGCGGCATACACCATGACGCCGGGCGGAATCGTCATCGACATGAGTTCCGGCGTGCCCTCGCGCACGATGCACATCGCTGAACGCCTCGCTGCACTCGGAATCGCGCTGGTCGATGCCCCGGTGTCCGGGGGCGTGCGTCGCGCCGAACGTGCCGACCTGACGATCATGACGGGCGGCCGCGAGGAGGTGATCTCAAGGGTGGCGCCCGTTTTGCGAGCCTTGGGCCGGGAGCCTGTGCATGTCGGTTCGATCGGAGCAGGCCATGCAATGAAGGCGCTGAACAACCTGTCCTTGGCGGGCGGCTTCCTGATCGCGCTCGAGGCGGTACTGATCGGCAAGAAGTTCGGCCTGGATCCGGATCGAATGATCGACGTACTCAATGCATCGTCCGGGATGAACTACAACACGCAGACCAAATTCAAGCCCTTTCTTTTATCTGGCACTTATGCGGCCGGTTTCTCGCTCGATCTTCTCGTCAAGGACGTCGGCATCGCCGCCGACCTCGCCAGCGAACTTGCCGCCGACGTGCCGTTCACCCGCGAATGCCTGGCGCGGTGGAAAGCGGCGCTTATCGCCCTGGGACCTGGGCGCGACCACACCGAAATCGCCAGGGTTGCAGCCGAATTGGCCAGCGTGGCATTCCCGTGAGCCCGCAAATGAATGAGCCACATGTCTATGCTCGCCTGACCGCGTAGAAGCGTTCGTAGCACAACCGATGAATCGATCTTCAATTTTTTTGGCATTGCCACGATGGGGGAAAAACGATGAAACGCACGCTTGTGTTGTCTGTCCTGTTGCTTGCCGCTCACGCGGGAGCGGCCACCACCGACGGTGGAGATTCCCCCTCCGCCTTGGGGGTTTCGGTTGTAACGGATGCGTCGGTGAATAGCGGCGATGCCAATGACAATCAGGATCAGTATCGAGAAAGCATTGCCATCTCGGCGGTCAGCAGCAACGGCCCTGCCACTGGTGCGAAGTGCACGCTCTCGAACGACAAGGGTGTGTGGTCCGTCGTTGCGCCAGGCGTCGTCAGCGTGAAACGTTCAGCCAAGGAACTGGCAATTCACTGTGAAATGGCGTCATATGCGCCGGCCGATGCAGCGATCGAGCCGACGACGATCGACATTCCCCGGAAGCATTTCACCTTCGGGACGGATGCCGGCGGCGCCGGCGATACCGATGATTCCACCGTCACCGTGCCGCAATACTGGGCTGCCATCGAGGTTCACTTCAGCGCCTCGGCACAATCATCGAAATAGGACACGTTCGGCAAGGATATGCGCCGACATTTCCGGCGGCGGTCAGGCGCACCGACAGTCGTGTAGACCACTTTCATCATGGCGGCAGGCATACGGCCTCACAGCCCGGTGCACCGCTTCATTTCATTGTTGAGGAAAACGTAACATGACTATGCCTTCCGAATTTGATACTCCACAGTTCGCAAAGGGACTTGCCGTGCGCCGTGAGGTGCTGGGCGCCGCGTACGTCGACAAGTCGGTCAATGAAGTCGAGGACTTCATGAAACCGATGCAGAAGATCACCACCGAGTGGTGCTGGGGCGAAATCTGGACCCGCGACGGGCTCGAGCGCCGGGTACGCAGCATGATCAACCTCGCGATGCTCACGGCACTCAATCGTCCACACGAAATCGCGCTGCACGTGCGCGGAGCATTGAACAACGGTGTCACCGTCGATGAGATTCAGGAGGTGTTGCTGCAAGCATGCATTTACTGTGGCGTGCCGGCCGCGCTGGATGCATTCAAGGTTGCCGCTGACGTGGTTCGACAGTACCACCGCGATCCCGTGGATGGACAGTGAAACCGGCGCATGCAGTGCGCCTTCCATACAAACCAGATCGATAACCGAAAACCGAAACAATATGAACACGCAAGCCCAGGTATCCACCGCTTTGCGAATCGCGATTCTCGACGACACGCAGGATGCGGTCAGACATCTCGATGCCTTCCGCAAACTCGCGGGTCATACCGTAAGCATCCACACCCGATCGGAGAGCGATCCCGCGGCGCTGGCCGCGCAGATCGGCAATGTCGACGTGCTGATTCCGATTCGGGAGCGAACCGTGATCAATGACGGCTTGCTGAGCATGCTGCCTTCGCTGCGACTGATCAGCCAAACGGGAAAAGGCGTTTCGCATATCGATACAACCGCCTGTACGCGCCGAGGCATCGCCGTCGCGGCGAGCGGCGGCAATCCTTATGCCCCGGCTGAATTGACATGGGCCTTGGTGCTCGCCGCCATGCGACGATTGCCGTGCGAAGTCGAGAACGCGCAACGCGGAAAATGGCAGGCAGGCACACTTGGCACTCAATTGCGCGGACGCGTTCTCGGCATTCTCGGATACGGCACGATTGGCGCCATCGTCGCGCGTTACGGCGCGGCGTTCGGGATGCGCGTGATCGTATGGGGCCGCGACGGCTCGCTCGCCCGCGCGACAAGCGATGGCTTCGAAGTGGCGACGAGCCGCGAGGCTTTCTTCAGCGAGAGCGATGTCTTGAGCGTGCATCTGCGGCTGACCGATGACACCCGCGGCTGCATTCGTGCAGGGGATCTCGCGCTGATGAAATCCTCATCTGTTTTCGTGAACAGCAGCAGGGCGGACCTGGTTGAGCCGGGCGCGTTACTCGCCCAGTTACGCAGGGGCAATCCGGGCTTCGCGGCACTCGACGCCTATGAGGTCGAACCTGCTTACGCGGAGCCATTGTTCGCTCTGCCGAACACTATTTGCAGCCCTCATCTGGGGTATGTGGAGAAAGACACATACGAGATTTTTTTCGGTGGCGCTTTCGACAATGTGCTTGCGTTTGCCGCAGGCCAGCCAACCAATCTCGTCAATCCCGACGTGATTACGTCGCGAACGTAGGGCTTTTGCATGGTCGAGCATGGCGGTTTATCATGTCGCTTTATCTGATTGTCAGACAGGGAGACATTCGAGATGTCCGACAAAGTAGGCTTGCTCCGACCTGAGACATTGCGACAGCAAGTCGAAAATGCGTTGCGCCAGGCGATCGTGTCCGGCCAGTTCGCGCCTGGAGCACGACTGGTCGAAAGAGAACTCTGTGATTTGCTCGGAGTCAGCAGAACCTCGATCCGCGAAGCGTTGCGCAAGCTCGAAGGCGAGAAACTCATCAAGATCTTCCCGCACAAGGGGCCGGTCGTCGCCGTCATGTCGAGACAAGAGGCGGCCGAAATTTATGCGATCCGCGCCTTGCTGGAAGGCTATGCCGCTGCAGGTTTTGCTCGTCTTGCCAGCGACGACCAACTGAATCGCTTTGGTGAACGCATGCGCGTATTGAAGGCTGCGGCGAAGGCTGACGATTCTTCCGCCATACTGAAGGCCAAGACGGATCTATACGATACTCTGCTCGAGCATTGCGGCAACGCGCTCGCCAAGGAGATGTTGTTGAGTTTGTACTCGCGTATCACTCTGCTACGTGCAACGTCGTTGATGCAGATTGAACGCCTTCCAGCCAGCCTGCGCGAACTCGATAAATTGCACAAGGCACTGAAGGAGCGAAATGCCGAGGCGGCCGAGGTCGCCGCACGTCGGCATGTAGAAGCAGCGCAGGAAGCCGCCATGCAGATGTTGCCCACGAATTCCGAATAGCGGGGATACTCACGACCGTATAGCGCTCGCCGCAGTATTGGGTGGCCCGCCGATATCTATCGAGGGATGTCATGCGCTCTCCGATACCGAGGGCCTGTCGCTAGCTTCGTGCTCAAGGCATCTTCCTGTCCCAAGGAAAGCGTACTCGGCGCTGTTGTGGGCCGCGCTGCTCGGCTACGCTTTTTTCAGCGGGAAACTCGAGAGTTCAACATGGCACGGCGCGGCTCGTGACAGGCGGGCTCATCAAGGCCAGACGATGATGTGCCGAAGCCGTGATCGACAACGCCATCCAGAATACTGGCCGGGCCTCAATTCTTCCTTACTAGTAAATAAGGTATGATCACATCTCACAACGAACAGGGTGAGAGTGATGGACATGACAAACCAGTCGGAAGACCAGAAACCAGCGCGCGTACTGGTACCCGGCGAATATGGCTTCAACGACCTGCAGATCGACGACACCTACCAGACCAGCGGCGTGACCGTCACCGAAGCGCACGTGGTGGGATTTGCCGGCCTGTCCGGCGACCTGTTCGACGTCCACATGGATGACGAATTCGCGCAGGCAGCGGGTTTCCCCGGCCGGATAGCGCACGGGCTGCTGGGCTTGTCCCTCGCCGACGGCCTGAAAACGCGCTGCCCCGTCCGGCTCAAGGGAATCGCGACGCTGAGCTGGAACTGGTCGTTCCGCGCCCCCTTGCTCATCGGCGACCGGATCCATGTCGAGGTGCGGATTCACGCGAAACGCAGCACCAAACGCAGCGATCGTGGCATCGTGACGCTCGCCATGAAAGTCGTGAACACGCGCAAGGAAGTCGTGCAGGAAGGCGAAACACTCCTGCTCGTGCAGGCGTGATCGGTGCCGCGTCACGCGCCTGGATGCGGTAGCATGCTGCGCGTGAACTCTGATCAAAAGGGGCGGCAGTCAAAGATGGTAAACAGCACGGAAAGCGAACTCGGCGGCGGCACGCAAACAGCAACGCGGAAAAAGCGGGCTGCCAGGGCGCCTGCCGCTGCACGCTCCGACATGCGCGAAAAGATCAAGCAGGTGGCAACGGAACTGCTGATCAGCCGCGGTTTCAACGGCACCAGCTACGGCGATATCGCCACCCGGCTAGGTGTGACGACCACCAATATCCACTACCACTTCGGCAACAAGCAGGCGCTGGTGGACGAGGTCGTGGCCGACTACGTGGCCGAAGCGCGAGGGCGGCATCTGCGCATCTGGCTCGACCAGACCACCAGCTTGCAGGAGAAGCTGCAAAAGGTGGTCGAGTACAACTTCGAGCGCTACCGGCAGTTCAACCCGACCGATCACGGCACGCAGTCCTGGAGCCTGATCGGCAGGTTGCGGCTCGAGAGCGACGTGCTGAGCGAGAGTGCGCGCGACATGCTCGCCTCCTTCACCTCCTCGATTCATGAAGGGATCCGGCTCGCCGTGGACACGGCCTGGCACAACGGCGAACTGCGAGACGACACGCCACGAGAGGACCTCGCCTTCCTGCTGATCAACATCGTGAACAGTTCGTCCGTGTTCACGCATGGCACCGGCGGCTTCGACAAATTGAAGCTGTTTTTCGATGCCTTCTCCCGCGTGATGTTGTCCGCCTACGCGCCGGACCCGAAAGCACGCCGTCGAAGCAGCAAGTAATCCGACGAGCATTCGACGCGCCTCCCGCGCGTCGGTGCTGACCGCTTCCCCGCCCTTCCCCGCCTCCCCGATATTCCTTCGCGTCGTCCGACGCGGGTCCACCTGCGTCCGCCTGTTTTCGCCTATCGAGCAGGGTAAACACCGCCCCTCCCGAAAATTGACTTACTAGTAAATAAGTCATAAGCTCGCTCCACTTACTTTTCTGGTGGAGCAGCGATGCAGCTATTGACAGCCGATCAGGCAACGGCCTTGATCCATGACGGCGATACGATCGTTATCGGCGGTTCGGGGTCGGGACATGCCATCCCGGAAGCGCTGATCGAGGCGGTGGAGCGGCGCTTCCTGGCCACGGCGGCGCCGCGTTCGATCACGTCGCTGCACCCGGTTGGACTGGGAGATCGCTCGCATCGCGGCATTTCGCATTTTGCGCACCCTGGCCTGCTCAAGCGCGTGGTGTGCGGCACCGTGGTCGACGCGCCGGCGGTTGCCGACATGGCCAACCGCAACGAAATCGAAGCCTACACGCTGCCGCAAGGCGCGCTCTCGCAACTGATGCGGGAAATCGCTGCGGGACGCCCGGGGCTGCTGACCCACGTCGGACTGCATACCTTCGTCGACCCGCGCATCAGCGGCGGCAAGCAGAGCACGCGCTGCACCGACGACCTGGTCGAGCTGGTGGAACTCAAGGGGCGCGAATGGCTGTTCTACAAGCCGTTCGATATCAACGTGGCCTTTCTGCGCGGCACCACCGCCGATCAGGACGGCAATATCTCGATGGAAGACGAGGCCGTGTTCGGCGAGATGCTGTCGATGGCGCAAGCCACGCGACGTTGCGGCGGGATCGTGATCGTGCAGGTCAAGCGTCTCGCGCAGCGCGGCACCCTGCCGGGCAAGACCGTCAAGATTCCGGGCATGCTGGTGGACGTGGTGGTGGTCGAGCCGGACCAGCACCAGACCTACCAGACGCGTCACGACCCGGCTTTCGCTGGCCAACTGCGCATTCCGCTCGGCTCGTTCCCGACCCTGCCCCTGGACGAGCGGAAGATCGTCGCGCGACGCTGCGCGATGGAACTGGAAGCGGATGCGATCTGCAACGTGGGCTCGGGCATCTGCACGGGCATCGGCATCGTGGCCGCCGAGGAGAACATCCTCGAGCACATCGTGCTGACCAACGAGCAGGGCCTGATCGGCGGCGCACCGGCCAACGGCCTGGACGCCGGCGCCTCCCGCAACTACTGGGCGATGATCGATCAGCCCTACCAATTCGATTTCTACGACGGCGGCGGCCTCGATCTCGCCTTCCTCTCGGCGGTCGAGGTGGATGCGCAAGGCAGCGTGAATATCAGTCGGTTCGCCAACCGGGTGATCGGCATCGGCGGCTTCGTCAATATCAGCCAGAATGCCCGCAAGATGGTGTTCGGCGGCACATTTACCGCGGGCGGCCTGCAAATCGCCACCGGCGACGGCCAACTCGCCATCGTGACCGAGGGCAAGCATCGCAAGTTCGTCGAGAAGCTCGAACAGGTTTCCTATAGTGGTCCATATGGACGCGAGCGCGGCCAGACCACGCTGTTCGTCACCGAGCGGGCGGTGTTCCGCTCCTCGTCGGACGGGCTGGAGCTGATCGAGATTGCACCGGGCATCGATCTGGAACGCGACATCCTGAGCCAGATGGGATTCCGCCCGCTGATTTCCCCGGCGCTGCGGACGATGGACGAGCGCATCTTCAGGGCGGAGCCGATGGGAATCGCGAAGAATCTGGCGGGCAAGACGCGGGCGCCGCATCCGAGGCTCGCGGCCAGCAACGGGGCCGCGGCATGACGACCGTCCAGGGCATCCCCGGCCCGCTGTCCGGCAGCACGCGGGTCTATGCCATCGTCGGCGATCCGATCGCCCAGGTTGCATCGCCGCGCTTATTCAACACCGCCTTTCGCGAGCGCAGCGCCGATGCCGTGCTGGTGCCCTTGCATGTGGCGCCCGACGCGCTGCGGGAAGTGATCGACAGCTTCCGTGCGATCCGGAATTTCGACGGGCTGGTGGTGACCGTGCCGCACAAGATCGCGGCCACCGAGTGGGTCGACGAACTGGGCCCCCAGGCTCGACTGACCGGCGCGCTCAACACGATCCGGAAAACCGAGGATGGCCGATTGATCGGCGAAAACTTCGACGGGGAAGGCTTCATCCGTGGTTTGGCCTCGCGAGGACAGACGCTGACGGGACGTCGCGTGCTGGTCATCGGCGCGGGCGGAGCAGGTTGCGCGGTCGCGCACGCCATCGCCGCGGCGGGCGCCGATGCGATCGGCGTGTTCGATATCGACACGCGACGTTGCCGGGCCCTGGTTGACGGCATCAAGGCCCACCGGCCGGGCCTCAATGTGTTCGAGGCCAATCCGGATGCGCAGGGCTTCGACGTGATCGTCAACTGCACGTCGATCGGCATGCGCCCCGACGATCCGTTGCCGCTCGACATCACGCACCTGGCCGGAGACGCGCTGGTCGCCGACATCATCCTGAAGCCGGTGACGACACCGCTGCTGCTGGCGGCGAGCGAGCGAGGCTGCGCCATCCACCAGGGCCCCGCCATGCTGGAAGGCCAGATCGACGCCGTCCTTGATTTCTTTGCCGTTCGTGCACAAACCTGACAAGAGCCGACGACAAGACGGGCACCGTCAATTCCCTGCACGCCAGACATTCGTTGAGAGAGACCGATGAGCATTACCTTGAAGCTCCCAGCCGGCGACGGCACCCTGCAGCCGTACCAACTGCGCGAAGCCGCCCCGTTCACGGCGCACCAGGTGCGCCCGCAAACCGCGCGGATCGCCTATTCGGCGGCGCACGTGGTGGCCGATCCGTTCGTCAGTCACGATCCCTCGACGCAGAACGCGATCGACTGGGATGCGACGATGGCCTACCGGCAATACCTGTGGTCGCTCGGTCTCGGCGTCGCCGAGGCGATGGACACCGCCCAGCGCGGCATGGGAATGGACTGGCCCAGCTCGCTGGAACTGATCAAGCGTTCGCTGGAAGTGGCCAGGCACACGCCGGGCGCGCTGATCGCATCCGGATGCGGCACCGACCAGCTCGCGCCGGAGGACGCGCGCAGCGTGGACGACGTGATTCGCGCGTACGAGGAACAGATGGAGGCGATCGAAGCGCTGGGCGGAACGTTGATCGTCATGGCGAGCCGCGCGCTGGCGCGGGTAGCGAAATCGCCATCCGACTACGAACGCGTCTACGATCGCATCCTGAGCCAGGCACGGCAGCCGGTCGTGCTGCACTGGCTGGGCGATATGTTCGACCCCGCGCTGACGGGTTACTGGGGCACCGCGGATCTGGACGATGCGATGAATACCGCCCTCGGCATCATCGCCGCCCATGCCGACAAGGTCGACGGGATCAAGATCTCGCTGCTCGACAAGCAGAAGGAAATCGCCATGCGTCGCAGTCTGCCGGAAGGCGTTCGGATGTACACGGGAGACGATTTCAACTATCCCGAGCTGATCGCCGGAGACGGTATCGGCGCATCGGAGAACCATCGGCAAAGCCACGCGCTGCTTGGCATCTTCGACGCCATTGCGCCGGCCGCGGCCGTCGCGCTCGGAGAATTGGCCGCGGGGCATATCGAGCGCTATCACGAGATCCTGCAACCGACGGTTCCGCTGGCGCGGCACATCTTCGGCGCGCCCACGCGCTTCTACAAGACGGGCGTGGTCTTCATGGCCTGGCTCAATGGCCATCAGCCGCACTTCACGATGGTGGGCGGCCAGCAAAGCGCTCGTTCGCTGCAGCATTTCGTGGAGCTGTTCCGGCTGGCGGACGCGGCAGGCCTGCTCGAGCGTCCCGAGCTCGCCGCCACGCGCATGAAAACCTTGCTGGCGATGAACGGAGTGTGGGATGCGTGATCTGTCCCAGGATCACCGCTGGCTGTCCATCAATACGGCCACGGTCCGGCAATGGCCGCTCGATCGAATCATCGAGGAATGCGGCCGGCGCCAGATCCGCGCGATCTCGCCCTGGCGCGATCAGGTCGCGGCGGTGGGAAGCGCAAGCGTGGCCCGGCTTCTGCGGGACACCGGCATCGTGTTGTCCGGCTACTGCCGTGGCGGCATGTTCCCGGCATCGACGGCGCTCGGGCGGCAGCAGGCGATCGACGACAACCGCCGCGCCATCGACGAGGCGCGCGAATTGAATGCGCCGTGCCTGGTGCTGGTGGTCGGCGGTTTGCCGGCCGGGTCGGCAAGCAAGGATATCGGCGCCGCGCGCGAACAGGTTCGCGACGGCATCGCGCAGGTTCTCGACTACGCGCGCAGCGTTCACATGCCGCTGGCGATCGAGCCGCTGCATCCGATGTACGCGGCCGATCGCGCGTGCGTGAATACGCTGGAGCAGGCCCTGGATCTCTGCGACGAACTGGATCCGGAAAAAACCGGCGCGCTGGGTGTCGCGGTGGATGTCTATCACGTGTGGTGGGATCCGAAGCTGAAGGCGCAGATCGATCGCGCGGGTCGCGCTCGCCTGCTGGCCTTTCACGTCTGCGACTGGCTGGTGCCCACGCGCGACCTGCTCAATGATCGGGGCATGATGGGCGATGGCGTGATCGACATCCCGACGATCCGAACCTGGGTTGAAGCAGCGGGATACGAAGGTTTCAACGAGGTCGAAATCTTCTCGAGTGAAAACTGGGGTAAGCGCGACGGCGGCGACGTTCTCGACATCTGCATCGAACGTCACGCCAGCGCAATATGAGCAGTCAAACAAGCGGTGCCGAGGCCAGATAGAGCCAAGGGATATAACGGAGGAGAAACATGATTGAATCGGCAAAAGCACAAGCCGGGGCGGATCCCGGGCGGCGGTGGTATCGCGAGATCAGCCTCGGCCAATGGGGCGTATTGATCGGCGTGTGGTGCGTCTGGGCGCTGGACGCCTTCGATTTCCTGCTGGTCACCTTCGTGCTGACGGATATCGCCAAGGCATTCAGCGTGGCGCCCAGCACGGCTTCGCTGTTGATCCTGGCCACCTTCGGCGTGCGATGGCTGGGAGGGTTGATGTTCGGCAGCCTGAGCGATCGCATCGGTCGCAAGATTCCGCTGCTGATCGCGCTGGCATGGTTCACGGTAGGTGGCGCGCTGACCGGCATCGCGTGGAGCTTCGCATCGATACTCGTGTTCCGCTTGTTGCTCGGCTTCGGGATGGCGCCGATCTTCGCGCTGGGTTCCACCATCATCGCGGAAACCTGGCCGGAAAAGCATCGCGCGATCGGCATCGGCATGCTCGACGCCGGCTGGGGTATCGGCGCGATCCTGGCTGCGATCGTCTATGGCCTGGTCTATCCGCATTTCGGATGGCGCGTGCTGTTCTTCGTCGGCATCGTTCCCAGCGCCATCCTGGGCTGGTTGCTGTATCGCTATCTGCCCGAATCCCCGATGTGGCAACGCAGCCAGCAGCAGGCCAAGGCGGGCGGCCGCTGGCCCGCGTTCCGCCTGTTCGCGGAGCATCCCTGGCTGGTGCTGGTACTCGCCCTGATGCTGATCTTCCTGCAGTTCGCCGCCTGGCCGCTGCAAGGGCTGCTGCCCACCTTCCTGAAGGGGCTCAACTTCAGTGCCGCGACGATCAGTTGGCTGACCAGCGCCTCGGCGGTGGGGCAGATCTTCGGGTTTTCCGCGTCGGGTTTCGTCGTGGAATATCTCGGGCGCAAGAAAGGCCTGGCCTTGCTGTTGATTCTGGGCAGCGCGAGCGTCTATGCCCTGGTCAGTTCGGTGAACGTCATGCCGCTGGCCGTTGTCTTCGCGTTTTTCTCGGGCTTCTTTATTGTCGGTGCAGGAGGCTGCTACGCGACGATCATCGCGGAAAACCTGCCCGGCAACGTGCGCGGCTCCGGCGTCGGTTTCATCTACAACATCGGCGTGTTCGGCGGCGGTATCGCGCCATACGTCGTGCTGTCGTCGATCCGCACTCTCCATCTCGACATGGCGGTCGGCATATGGGTCTTCACCTTGATCGGTGTCCTGCTGGGGCTCGCGATCATCTTCGGTTTCGTGAAAGAGACAAAAGGCGTGTCGCTATTGCATGTCGACTGACCATTCGGCTTCGATTCGCAAATCTGTAGTCGAACCTGGATTTAAATAAGCAATCCCAAACGGCCTGATATGGCCGCCCGCTTGACGTGCGCGAATTGCCCGGCCGGTTTCCAGACCGGGCAAGCGTCGACGCACGCCCGTGCGAGTGGCATTCAGGCCGTGGCTCGAATCGTTGAGAACGCACGGGGCGGCCTCACGACAATGAAAATACATGGAGGTGACAATGAAACGAACTTATGTCGCGTTATGCGGCACAACCCTGTTGTGCGCATCGCATGCCTATGCCCAGAGCTCCGTGGCGCTCTACGGCATTATCGACGAGGGCGTGCAATTCATCAGCAACAACAAGAACGTGGTGAATGGCCACAATGTCGGCGGGCGGCAGTTCAATCTCGACTCGAACAACGGCATCAACGGCAGCCGATGGGGGCTGAGGGGCAGCGAGGATCTCGGCGGCGGGCTGGCGGCGATCTTCACGCTCGAATCCGGCGTGAACCTGAACAATGGCCAGCTCGGGCAAGGCGGCGCCGAATTCGGCCGACAGGCATTCGTCGGCCTGTCCAGCAGCCGCTTCGGTGCCGTGACACTCGGCCGGCAATATGATTCGGTCTTCTACTTCGTGCAGCCCGTCTCGACGATGGGCTATTACGGCAGCGCGCTGTTCTCGCATCCCGGCGACCTCGACAACCTGAACAATTCGCTGCGGCTCAACAACACGATCCGCTACACCAGCCCGAAGTATCGCGGATTCAGCTTCGGTGGCGAATGGAGCCTCGGCGGCCAGCCCGGCAATATCACCGGCGGCAGCGGGTACAACGCCGGCCTCACCTACGCCAATGGACCGATCACGATCGCCGCCGCCTACGAGTACTTCAAGAACCCGACCGGGACGGCCGGCAGCACCGGTTTCTTCACGGGCAACCCCAATGGCGCGACACAGCTCAGCGGCGTGCTCAATAGCGGTTATGCGAGCGCGTCCTCGTATCAGGTGGTCACCGGCGGGGCCACTTATCAGATCGGCAACATGCTGATCGGCGCCGCGTATTCGAACGTCGCGTATGGCAACATCACCGCGCTCGGCGGCAACACCGCGAAGTTCAATACCGGCGAGATCGGCATCAAATACAAGTTCTCGCCCACGTTTTATGCGGGTATCGGCTACGAGTACACCAAGGGCAGCGCTGTCGGCAACGGTGCCGGGGGCTCGGTGGGGAACCAGCACTTCAACCAATTGGGCTTGATCGCCGACTACTTCGTCTCCAAGCGAACGGATTTCTACGCCGGGGCGACCTTGCAGAAAGCGTCCGGCATCTCGTCGACGGGCGCAGCGGCGGTGGCGAACATCGGCAATTTGGGGGATTCGTCCAATACGCGCCAGGCTTATGTGCGTTTCGCAATCCGTACGCGCTTTTAATCGGATTCGGGCGGTTTGCTTGATGGCTGCCGGCGACGACTGGCCGCCATCGGCAACGGCGTGCCGGGAAGATGGGCCTGTATGCCAGGCATGACCTCGCGTCATCCGCATCCTGACGCCACCGCGCTTCTTTCCTCGCGCATCGCTTCCTAAACTGTCCTTGCATCGCGCCGTCATCGGCGCGCGGCGACGAATCGAGCCCGCCCTGCCCCGCTTCCCTCCGGAGCGGCCCGGCGCCGGGCCGCATCTCGCCACGACAGGAGGATTCTCGCATGAGCCGACGCCGCACGCTCCTCAAGACCGCCGCCGCGCTGCCCCTGGCCGCCACGCTGCTCGATGCGAACCGTGCATCCGCGCAAACGGCCGCAGCGCTTCGCCAATCGCGAAACTTGTTCGGCTGATCGCCGACGCGGTCACGCCGAGCGCTTCCGACGCGCGCACGAAGCTGCCGGTCTCGACGATCGCCGCCAGCACGCCGGCGCCGTTCAGCAGCCGCGCATCGAATGCCATCGAAATCTCCTTGCCTGAGTGGAAGACTGGCACGGGCCGTCGATCATCCCGGCACGGCCGATCCGGCGCTTGACTGCACATTCTGATGTCAAGGCTACGCCATCGAGCCTGACTTTTTGTCATCACGGCGATGACGCGCGAGACCTGCCATGATCCGCTGGCGACGCCTACACTGCGCCGCCCGCGTGCTCACGCGCGGCGTTCATGGAGACGACATCGATGCAGCAGCAACAGCCGGTTGTCCGGCAACTGATTCCCTTCTCGGTCGTGGCCTTCCTCGGCTTTCTCGCGGTCGGCCTGCCGTTGCCGACCTTCTCGCTCTATGTGCCCGGCACGCTGCATTTCGGTACCGTCGCGGTGGGCGTGATCGTTGGCTTGCAGTCGGCGGCCACGCTGCTGACACGCCAGTTCGCCGGCCGGCTGGCCGATGCGAAAGGCAGCAAGACTACCGCGTTGCTCGGGTTGGCAGGCGCGTCGGTGGCTGGGTGGATTTACTGTGCTTCAGCGCTTGCGGGGGCGACGCATGCGTTGATCGCGATTGCGTTGCTGTGCCTCGCGCGCTTGGTGCTGGGGCTGGCCGAGAGTTTCTTCATCACGGCGCTGGCGGCGTGGAGCATCGCTCGCGTTGGCACGCGCTACGCGGGGCAGGCGATGGCTTGGTCCGGCATCGCGATGTATGCCGCGCTGGCGGCCGGCGCGCCGATCGGGCTGGCGATTCATCATGCCGGCGGTTTCGGGATGGTCGGGCTGGCCGCAGCGCTGGCGCCGCTGGCGGGGCTCGCGATCGCCGCCGGTTGGCATCCCGATCCGGTGGCGGCTGCCGCGCGGCGTGCTTCGTTCCTGGCGATGCTGAGGTTGATCTGGGCGCCGGGGCTGGGGATGGCGCTCGCCTCCGCCGGCGCGGCGACCATTGGAGGTTTTCTGGCGCTGCGTTATGGCGTTGAGTCATGGCCGCATGCGGGGCTGGGGCTGACTGCTTTCGGCTGCGCTTATATCGTCGTGCGGCTGCTGTTCGGTGGTTTGCCGGATCGTTTTGGCGGGTATCGCACGGGGTTCGTGTCGTTGCTGGTCGAGGCTGTCGGCCTGCTTACCATCGCGTGGGCGAATGGGCCGTCGATCGCCTTCCTCGGCGCCTGTTTGATGGGGCTCGGTTATTCGCTGGTGTTTCCGTCGTTCGGGGTCGAGGCGATGCGGCGCGTGTCTGGCGACAATCGCGGGCTCGCAATCGGGGCTTACCTGGCGTGCTTCGATCTGGGGCTGGCCGTTGGTGGACCGGGGGCGGGGGTCGTGGCGCAGGGGTTTGGCGTGCCGGGGGCGTTTGTCGCGGCGGCGCTGGCGGCGTTGGTATCGCTGGGGGTGCTGTGCGTGGATTGGTCGCGTCGAGGGTGACGCGGGAGATCAGCCTCTCACGCTGCGGCTAATCCTAGAATGAAAAATCTGGCGTGAAACAGCGATTGGCGTCGTACGAGGCGCCAAGCCAGCTCGAGGTAGTCCCACCAATCAACTTTTTTTGATGGATTCGCCTCGGGTCACGATCGCTGAGCACCCGCCACATGCTCATGGTGATGTCGGCTGGCGTCATTTCTCAGCGATTTGATAATGTCGTGAGTCGATTCAGACCGTGTGGTTTCGCTTTGAGAGGAGCAACGCCACCGGAATTGCGCCATGAGCCGCTGTCTCGGCGGCTTAGGTCAATGCCAATAATATTGCGACCAGTTCGCCCCGAGATTGCTCGTCTTCGGTCCAACAGACTCGGAGTTTCCTCATGGCTATTGAGGCCTTGGAACAGTTGCTCGGCGCCCGTAATGGAAGTAACCGGATAAGGCACCCAGTTTCGTCAGTCAGTCGCCAAAGACAACGGCGCCATGCCTGGATCAGGCCTTCTTTGGCCGAGAGAGCGACTCAGTTCGTGAATAAATGCATCGGGCGTCACACCCGTGAAGTTGCGAAATTCTTCGATGAGGTGGGCCTGATCGTAAAAACCGGTTTCTGCGGCGATGCTCGCCCAGTTCTTGCGGCGGTCGGCGCGCGCCAGGTCCGTAGCACGGGAAAACCGCATGAGCCTGGAGAACACCTTCGGGCTCATGCCAACCGTTTCGATAAACACGCGCCGCAGATGCCGCTCGCTGATGCCGAGGCGGGCCGCGACCTCGCACACATTGGCGCCGGGCAATTTTTTCGCCGCTTCGCGCACGAGCAGCGAGTGATCGCCAAGTAGACGGTCTGGCAAGCGCCGGGCCGCAATCACGCGCGCCAGAATACGCGCGGCATTGTCGGGGCTTGCCGCCGTCGCAAGCTGGTCATACAGCGCTTGCGCTTCGCCGGCGCCCCACACGTCCTCCACCGGCACCGCGTGGCTCGCGACGGCGGATGCCGGCATCCCGAGCACCGCGGCGGCAGTCCCCAGTTGAAGGCGCGCGAATACGGTCCATTGCCCCTTGCGAATCGTCTTGCGCGTGACGTAGCGACGGGCACCGAGCACATGTATATCCAATCCCCGATTTGCCGACGGTCCTCCCCTGATGACGAGATGCACCTCCGGGCGCGGAATCGCTACCCTCGGCTCGTTCACCACGCATTCGTCGACGACCATCGATTCGATAACGGACATGGGATGCCTGCGCGAAATGAATGCAAGTTGCACGGCCGTATAGTAGACGATACCCAGCCGTCGCGTGACACGCGCTCGCTTTGTCCGTTTTTTCCAATGCATGCCAGCCATGACCCGATACAGTTTCGTACCTCATCTCTGGCTGGAGGCCTCGCATGACAATTCTCGTTACCGGTGCAACCGGAAAAGTCGGTAGCCGCCTTGTCAAACGAATGACACAGCGTGGCAGCCGGGTGCGCGCGCTGATACGCGACCGTGCGCGTGCGGCTCAACTGAACACGGATCGGCTGGAACTCGTCGAAGGCGATCTGCTCGATCCTGATTCGCTGCATGCCGCCGTGCGCGGTGCGGATGCGATCGTTCACTGCGCCGCGTTCTTTCGTGGAGCGACGTCCGAACAGATGCATAGCGTCAACGATCTCGGCACGCAGTCACTTGCCGTCGCCGCGCGCGACGCCGGCGTGAAGCGGTTCGTTTTTCTAAGCACCGGCCTCGTCTATGGATCGAACGGCGGACGCCTTGCCTCCGAGGACGACTCATGCGCGCCGACCGTCGCCTACCCGGTGAGCAAACTGGCCGCCGAAGGCTTTCTCCTGGGCCTGGAAAACTTGGACGTCCGCGTGTTGCGTCTGCCGTTCGTCTATGGCGACGGCGATCCACATATCGCGGAAATCGCGCCTCTCATGCAACGATGGCAGCCAACTCAGCGGATATCGATCGGCCACCACGCGGACGTCGCTCAGGCCGTGATGCGCTTGATCGACAAGTCGGACCCGGCGCACCGCATCTACAACGTGGTCGACGACGACGCGCCCAAGATCGCCGAACTACTGGCGTCGGTTGGCGCCCTGCCGCCAGACGGATCGGCGCCCGCAAGCGGTGCGGCGTTCGACGCGCTGCTCGACGGTCGCCGCATTCGTGACGACCTCGGCTTCAAGCCGACGTTCCCGCGTCTCGCTGACGCGATTGCCGCGGATGCGCTCTAGCACCGTGCCGGCGATCCCTTGGGACGAGACAATTCCACTTCCGATCACCCTGGTTTTTTTTGAGGGGTTACTGCAGCAGCTCTTTGATGTTGAGATACGGCGTTCGTCCAGAAAGGCGACCGCGATGCGTCGTCACGCCAAGCGGCCATTGACGCTCCAACTCCCGGGTGCCTACAGTTGTGCGTCAACGAGCAATCGTCGCTGACGAAAGACTCTCGTCAGCAATCAACACAAGGATCGAAAGCCGCCATGACCGTGACCCTGCCGAATCCACTCTTGACGGACTGGAAGGAAGCCGGTGAATTTCCGCCGTTCACCAAGATCCGCCCGGAACACTTCGTCCCTGCCGTGGCGCAACTTGCGAAGGCGCATCTTGAGCAGATCGGCACGATCGCATCGAATACCGAACCCGCCACCTTCGAGAATACGGTGATCGCCTACGACGCGACGGGCGCTCACATTGAGCGCATTGCCGCGTTGTTCGAGATATTGCGGCTGACCGTGGGGACCGACGAGTTGTGGGCTGTCGAGGCCGAAGTCAGCGCCGCGCTGGCTGCTCACCACGCTGCCGCGCGCAGTCACGGGCCGTTCTTTGCGCGCCTCGATACCATCTTCCAGGCACGACACGCGCTCGGATTGGCGGAGGACGAGAGACGCCTGCTCGAACGGATTCATGCGGACCATGTCCGCAACGGTGTCCATTTGTCGGCGCCGGACGCCCTGCGCTTTAATGCAGTCAAGGCGCGTCTCGCCGAACTCTACGTGAAGTTCAACCAGAACCTCCTCACATCGACCGATGCGTTCACTCTCGTTCTCACAAGCGAGGATGAACTGGCGGGCTTGCCGGAATTCGTGAGACGACCGGCGCATGCACCGCAGCACGCTGGAGAGCCGAACCAGTACATTTTCACGCTCAAGTATTCGAACGTGGTTCCGTTTCTGACCTACTCGACCCGTCGCGACCTGCGCGAACGCATCTGGCGCGCCTGGACTAATCGCGGCACCGAGTCTGCTGTCGACAACCGCCCGGTCATCCGTGAAACGATCGCTCTACGCACTGAACTCGCGCATTTGCTCGGCTTCGAGCATTTCGCGCAATATGCGTTGAGCGATAGGATGGCAGGCACGCCGCAAGCGGCACGCGAGCTTCTCGAACGTTTGTGGACGCCCGCCAAGGCTTTGTGCGAATCCGAGCTGGAGGCACTCCGCCGCCTTGCGGCAGACCTCGGTGAGCCAGTCGAAATCGAACCTTGGGACTGGCGCTATCTGACGGAGCGGCTTCGTGCGCGAAGGTTCAACATCGATGCCGGATTCGTCAGCAAGCACCTCGAACTGGAGTCGTGCATTCGTGCGGCCTTCGACTGTGCCTATCGCCTATTTGGACTGAGCTTCTGCGAACGGCATGACGCGGTGCTTCATCACCGGGATGCGAGATTATGGGACGTCGAGCAGCGTGGTCGACTGATCGGATATTTCATCGCGGATTACTACGCTCGCGACCGCAAGACATCTGGTGCTTGGGAATCCGAGTTTCGCATGCGCTGTGACGGCTTGGAGGCGTCGTTGCCGATTGTGATCAACAGCGCGTCCTTTCAGGGAAGTCGTCATACCTCAACAGAACTGAGCATCCACGATGTCCGCACGCTCTTTCACGAATTCGGACATGCACTGCACAGTTTGCTGTCGGGCGTGCGCTTTCGCGGGCTGTCGGGCACGAGGGTGTACCGGGATTTCGTTGAATTCCCTTCCCATTTATTCGAAAACTGGATGCTTGACGAAACACTGCTTGCGACTCACGCGAAACATGCCGAGACCGGCGACCCCATTCCGGACAGCCTGATCTCGAGCCTTCGTGCTTCAACTCGGTTCAACGAGGGTTACGAACTCGTCCGGTACATCGCATCGGCGCTACTGGATATCGACCTCCACTCAGTTACATCGGCCACCGATCTCGACATCGATGAATTTCAGTGGAACTGCTTCGAGCGCCTCGGCGTCCCACTCGAAGCTGACGTCAATCATCGCTTGCCGTATTTCCGGCACCTGTTCGGCGGCGACGATTACGCTGCCGGATACTACGGCTACCTCTGGGCACAGGTGCTCGAAGCGGATGCGTTCGAGGCCTTTGTGGAACGTGGCGATCGCTTCGACGAGGAGCTTGCGGCCAAATTGCATGACAAGCTGCTCAGCGTAGGTAACTCCGTAGATCCCGAATCGGCGTTTCGAGAATTCAGGGGACGCGCTCCCGATCCGATGGCCCTGGCGCGCAAGCGGGGCGTCGATGCAGCGCTTGCGACTGATCTCGGGACCGCGTAGCAAAGTCGCGAGTCATTCGCACGCATCGTGAGGAAGCAGTCGACTTCGAACTTGAAAACCTGGAGTTCTCTCCGATTATTGCCGACCTTCGTCTACGTATCGACTTGATCTGCGTTAGGAATCCTGGGCCAATCCGAGAGCGAGTTTTGCGGCAAACTTGACCCTGAACCAGGAGGTGGTTTGCCATGAAACGCAAGCGCTTTTCGATCGAACAGATTGTGGCGGTACTGAAGCAAGCGGAACTGGGGATGCCGGTGGCGGATCTGATCCGCCAGGTCGGTATTTCGGAGCAGACGTTTTATCGCTGGAAGAAGCAGTACGCAGGCATGCAATCGGATCAGGTACGCGAGCTCAAGCAGTTGCAAGACGAGAACGCTCGACTGAAGAAGCTGGTTGCGGAGCTGAGCCTGGACAAGGCGATCCTGCAGGACGTGGCTTCAAAAAAGTGGCCCGGCCCGCGCTGAGGCGAGACGTGGTGGCCTATGTGGTGAGCCACTACGGATTGACGATGAGGCGGGCCTGCCGGCTCTTGAAGCAACCACGTAGCGTCCAGTACTACCGAAGCGTCAAGGATCCCCGTCCCGAGCTGCGTTCGCGCATGCGCGAGATTGCGTACACCCGGGTGCGATATGGTTATCGGCGCGTCCACGTGCTGTTGCGCCGCGAAGGTTGGCAGTTGGGCAGGAACCAAGCCTACAGGCTGTACTGCGAGGAACAACTGCAGTTGCGCTCGAAATTGCCGAAGCGTCGCAAGATGGTCGTGACCCGGATGGCGAAGATCGTGCCAGTCAAACCGAACGATGCCTGGAGCATGGATTTCGTGGCTGACCAACTGGCTGATGGTTCGAAATTCCGTACCTTGACCGTGGTGGACGTATTCACCAAGGAGGCCCTGGCCATCGAGGTCGGACAGCGTCTAAAGGGCGAGCACGCGGTATCGGCACTCAATCGCATCGCGGCTCGACGCGGCGCCCTACGGCATGTGTTCGTGGACAACGGCAGTGAATTTTCCGGGCGGCTGCTCGACATGTGGGCGTATCACCATCAAGCCAAAATCGACTTCAGCCGACCGGGCAAACCGACGGACAATTGCCACATTGAGACCTTTAACGGATCATTCCGGGACGAATGCTTGAACCTACATTGGTTCGAGACATTGGGCGAAGCCAAAGCGATAATTGAAGCATGGCGGCGGGACTACAACGAGAGCCGTCCTCACTCTGCTCTCAAAGACTTGGCGCCGGCTGAATTCGTCCGTCAGCTGGCGCTTTTGCCGGGCCCCATCGGGCCCGAAACGCCGGAAAACTCGCGCTAGGTTTGGTCCGGAAAACCCAAGCGGATCAGCGCCAAAGCAGTCAGCAAGCGCCCTTCCCACTCGCTGTATTTGGGCGAGGGTGCTCATCGCAACAGGTCCGGCAGTTCATACAGCAGACGCAGCGCTTCCGGTGCCCCAGCCTTGGAGAACAGTTCAAGAACTTGCACCAACTGTTCTCGTCGAGCGTTATCGGCAAACACTGATCGGTAGTCGGCCAAGTACATCTGCACCAAGCGGACCAGCGCGGTCTCGGCAAGACTCTCGAACTGATATCCGTCGCCAGCAGCTGGCCCAAGGAGCAACGCCGCGATTCGGTCGAAGACTGCTTCCGGCGCAGCTTCTGCCAGGAACTCATATAACTCGACCAAGTGGTAAACGATCGAGGAGATTCCTGTGTCCCCGATCTTTTGCAGTATGTCGCCATACTCAGCGATGAACTCGGCCTTGCGATGCCGATCGCTCAAGTTGTTAGAGAAATTCGAGTTTCCACGAGTCGCAGAAGAAGCGCCGGAACCGAAGTAAAGCTGATTTGCCGCGTGCTCAAGTTGCTGACCGCTGCGACGGTAGAGTGGCACACCGAGTTCCTTTTGGCCGTCACGAAGCAAAGCCTTCGCCTCGTTCAGACCGGCGATCTCGGCATCTACGATCGCAGCGAGAAGTTCTCGCGATCTGTTCTGAATCTCCGCAGCGCGGTCTGCCCCGATCTTTTCGTCCCACTTCAGGAACAGTGGCGCTCTAAGTTCAGAGATCAGCCGCCCCACGAATCTGTGGCCGACTGCAAGATTGGCGATCCAGCCATCTATCCATTGCTTCGCCGTGGCATGACCTCGGCCTAACCACAAGTGAGCCGCTATGCCCGCAACCGCTTCAGCGAGTTCACCCCGCCCCTCTTCCTTTGCTATCGCATTTGCCTCGGCCACTCTGATAACCTTGGACACGATCGAAGCACATCGGTCCTGTTCCGCGCCGATCATCCTCCTCATCGACCCACTGACAAAGAACGCAAGCACTTCAGGATGGTCTTCGTGCTCGGCTACGTAATCCATTAGCTCCCACATCGTGGGCCTCGCCACGTCCCAGAGCGTGTTGAGCGCGCAGCTAATCTGGTGACGAACCGTCGGAACTGGATCGGCGAGCATTCTGCGAAACCTTGCCTCGAAGCTGGCGTCTAGGCCCCTACGTGCCAGAGCCAAGTAACCCTGAGCTGCGTACACGCGAACATCCCAGTTTCCCCAGCCCATCGTTCTCGTGTTTTCATCCGAGACCTCAGGATATAGGCTCTCCGCCAACCGATCCAGCAAAGCCAGCAGCTCACCTGTTGGTGGATTTCGTTCACCTGCTGACTTGTACGCGTCGCTGTCGGCAATTTGTACAGCGGCGTTGCTGACGTAACCCCAAGCCGCATGGAGGGTCTCTGGCTTCGCCGCGACACCGGACTGCTGATCGATTGCCCTGACAACGCTCTGTATCTGCGCCCACATCGTTGTGACGCCTGCCTGATCGATGCTTTCGCCGCTGGCTTTAAGACACTGCTTCAGCGACCGCACCGATTCCATGACTGTCGCATCCGGGCCAGCGTGTGTGTCAACTCCCTGACTGCGCAACAGAGAGTCAACGGTGTCTTCATCGCTGCCCGACCAACCAGTCGATATCGATATGTAGGCAGGGTTACCAGTGAGATCCCCCTGCTCTGCAAGCTCAGCCCGATAAGCGGCAAGCTCCGGCACTAGTAAGTCGCTAGGCTCGACCAGCGACAGGAGTCGCTGCGCGCGGTACTCCCATTGCTTCCTTGTGTCGTCATCCGAACTTCGGACCCGCTCAAGAAGCCGCGTCTCAAATGAAATTCGCTGATCCGCAGACCTCGTGGGCAGAGCAGCGGCGACGTAAGCGATGGCGTCACGCGACAAGCGCCAGCTGAGCAATACTCCATCGTCTGAGGCGATAGGCCAGAGCTTCTCGTCGGCCACGCCCAGGCGTTCGGCGGCAATCCCAAACAGTCGTGCAACGACCGAAGAAGATACCGGCGCGCCAAGAGCAGCGTCCGTGCAGCGGCGGAAGTCATCTCCAGAGCAGGATCGCAGGAAATCCGCTAGTACCCTTAGCGCTCTCCTCTCGGTCCCCTCGTGCTCCTCTGCTTCTCGCCACTCTTCCATCGAGAAACTGTCATCGATGATGGCGATTGCATCTGTAGCGCCTTGCACTGTCACATACGTCAGTCCATCTCTTCCGCCCCCCTGTTCTTCCGCTGTGAGCCCAATGGCGCAGCTGCTCACCGCGCGAATGGCGTGTTCCGGGGAGGCCTCCAGGAACTTCGGAAGCACTTGCTCCAGGTGCCAGCGAGCATGTTCGTATTCCTGCTTGTGACTTGATCTAAGCGTCAGGATTTTGCTCGGGCTGCCGCCGAGAAAGGTGTCGCCCTCCTGTGGGGACTCTTTGCCAAATAGGATGGCATAGATTCTTTCCACAAATGCCGGTGCGGCACTCAGCATGTAGCACGCGCCTTCGGCAAGCCAGGGTGCTTCCTGTGATGCGTGCGTGGAGAAATGGGGCTCGGAGATTACGTATTCCAAGAGCCGCTCCGACGCTGCAGGATCGGACTCAAAGGCGCGAGCTACGAATCGGATTGCGTTGCTCGAATATCCCGACAGACTCTCGTCAGACCAGATCGTCGCGAGCATCGCGCGCGCAGCGGCACCGAAGGCGGCAGCGAAGCCTGCGTCATCGAAGTTACCTCTCTCCATCAGAGTCAGCAGAAGGATTCGCACCCCGTCGAGATGCTCCTTAGCGCCGGTCAATGCGGCGCCGCGCGCGGCCTCTGCCCAAGCGAGCATTGCGACGTTCGCATTGGAGTGCGCGAGGAGACTTACTCTCACAAACCTCGACGCTCTTGAAAGCACATGCCCCGCCTGAGCCCGACGACTGCGGTCGCTCATGATGGCCATCAGTGGTCGCACGTCTTCAAGCGTCTGCACGCTGTCGATTACTGTCCGTAAGGCAATGCTGCCCAGCACGGGGTCCATGTCGTCGTGAGAAGCCAGGTCTGCGGCCAGCTGCCAAGCAGCCTCCTTCCCTGCCATCCCTGTTTCCCACTTGTCCATGATGGCGAATCGAAGGCCTGGACCGAGTAGTAAACCGATCGCCGGCTGCCCGGCAACCTGCGCCGTAAGCGTCGCTGCGTCATCCAAGTCAAGGTAGAAGCGCCCGACAGCATGGTCAAACAAGACGTGGTGCGCAAAGGAAACGCGGTCCTGCGGTGCCTGCACCAAAACCCCGGTAGCGATGACTTCATCCAGCGCATCGTTCTGGATGCGGTCCTGCTTAACTACCAAGCGCTCTTGCCGGGCCATCTCGCCCACGACCTCCTTCGCCGCGCGTCGCAACCGATGACTGCTGAGCCGCTCGTCCTCGTATCGCGATATCAGCTGGCTCTGACTGGTGACAGCTTGAATCGCCTCAGGTGCCAGGCCTCCAGTGACCAGCTCGGCGGCGAGTGACAGGTTAAAAACGTTTCCCAGCAATTCCCGAATGGATGCGGGCGCAGCGGATAGGAGTCGGCCGAGTGTGGGGTTCGCTTCGCCGATGAAGGTCAGCTCGGAATCGACGAGCCGCGGGATCGAGAAGTGTCGGACGGATTCGAGGCCGGACTCGGCATATTCGCCGTCCGGGGGCGTTCCCTGCATAAGCGCACGCAAGCGTTTCCCATGCCGCAGATCAAATGTGCGGATGGAGGCAACAACGGACCATCGCTCACCGAGCTTGTTGACTACGCCTTCGATCAGTCTTGCAAATACCGCTTCAGATGCACCTCCTCTTGATGCATCCAGCGCGTCGATCACCAAGACAGCCGGTGAAGTTCCGGGCCATGCGCCCAGCACATCGAGAAGGTCGTTCTCGATGTTGAGCGCCCGTCGAAGCGTGGGGGCATCCGTGGTTGCGGCTAGGTCATCCACTGAAAGAAATACCGTTGGCGCGCCGCTGGCAAACAACTCCCTCGCGTAGCGCACCAGCACACCGGTCTTTCCCGCACCGGGCTCACCGATAACCAGCAGGCTTCCGTTGGCGATGGCGTCGCCTAAGGCCTTTAGGCACTGACGTGGAATCTCCGCGTCGCCTGCCAGCATCGTATGCCGCTTAAGCCGCTCCAGCTCTGCCGCGGTCCATTGCCGAAGCCGTTCGATGTCAGCGTCGTACCCGGGCGACTGTCGGTCTTCGATTCCCGCCTTCCGAACGGAACGAAGCCAGCCATTTCTGTCGGAGGGCGCCCCCTTTCGGATCAGGTCCTGGGCAATGCGCTGGAGTTCCGCCATCGCGGTCTCGCTCGTTACTGGGTCCCCGTAAAGACCACCTTGCAACGTCGCTGCCGCCTCGCGCCAATCCGCGCCTCCCGGTTCGATGTCAAAACGCACCAAGCGGAACATGCGTGCCATGCCTGCCAGTACCGCGTCCGACAGCGGGCCGGCCGACGCATTTGCCCTTGAACGTGTGACATGGTCGCGGAAGATATCGAGCGCTCCGCGTTCACTTTGATTGACCTGTCCGTAGACTTCTGCCCACGTGCCACCAACATCAAACATTCGGCAGGCCCGGTGTAGGTCATCAAGCGACGCTGGCGCACTCGTCGATACGGCCAATACGCCTGTTGCAGCCTCCCGCGTAGCTGACACGGTCCGATACAGACTCGTTAGCTGCTTGATTACGGATGCCAGTGCCGACCCGTCAGCACCAGATAGCGCTAAGTTGGTTTTGCACTGGACACTGACCAGACTTCCATCTGAGAGTTGAACCTCGATGTCATCGAGATTCCGGCTCGTCTCGAAGTGAAGGCGCTCTACTACGGCGTCTCTTCTCTGTCCAAACCGAGTACCGATGGGTGTCCGGCTGAGCAGATGAGCAGCAAACCATGCGCTGACACCGGCCTGAAAACTCATTCCAGCCTGGGTGGCGCGCCCCCCGGCGACCGACGATGAAGACGACATCTCTAAGTTACTCCTAGACGCGGACAAGCCACTACCTCAATGCAGCGCTTCCTCACCAAGTGTAGGAGCTTGAGCGCATTACCCGTGGGCTTCTTCTGACCAATCTACCACTTCTGCCCTGTTGGGCGATGTCCCTCAGTCTATTGAACGCGTGAGGCGAAGGTTGCGGTTCCTTTGGCCTGGATGAGAGCATCCAGGCGCCTCGCGAGCAAAGAGGGGAACCACGGAGATGAAGTCTCGCATGAAGCCCAGCCACTGGCTGTGACGAAGCGAGCGACAGCTTCTGGCCGAACTCAGCCGGTCGCTGCCCCCGACGCGCGACCGGCGACTTCCGATCCAAACCGTCCCTTTAGATTATTCTAGAACGGTCGTCATTTCCCAAGGAGAGGATCAATTCGGCTCCGTGCGGTCGGCGGCTAGATCCGGGGTGGCGCGGCATTTTTTCCCTTGCTGGCTAGCGCCTTGAGTTCACGTATCTGAAAATTTCGATGTCGACGGAACCCCGGCACTGCTACCAGCAGGTGAGCCCCTAGTTGTCCCGTCAGGTTTCTGGAGAGTTGTTGGACGCGGCATTAGCGTCTGTTTTGACAGGTCGCGGGGACCGATGCTGCTCCCGCAGATGATCAGCGGTCTGGTCGATGCTGGGATATACGGTCGTTGCGTTGATGTTGATTCGGTCGAGCTGCTCGAGAATGTGCGCCTTCTCTCGAATCGTGACCCGGCTGATTTCGATCCCACCCTGGCCGGCATCGGGAAGCGTCGCCTCGTGCCCGAACAACAGGAAGGCGCCAGACTGCGATTTGATGCGCGTATTAGTGCGTTTTGCCTTCACGCAGACGATGGACCCTAGATCGTCCGGGACGATTCGCCCCTCGAAAAAGCCTTTCTCCGACTTAATGTGGTGGAGCAACTTTCCGGCGACGTCCGTTTCATTAAATCCTACTTTGTCGAGGCTGAGATCGATTTCATTCTTCTGTGCATACGTCAGATTGGAGAGATTTGAAAGGCAACTGACGGTATCTGAGTCATAGTATTTCACTAGCTCCGACGATACTTGGAAGACAATGACCTCACCGTCAATTTCCGGTTGGTCCGGCCCAGAGGAGCAGGCGAAGAAGAGCGCCACCAGCGGGTTGCCGGAGATGTCAAGCAGCCTCGTAGGCAAGCCGTAGTGCTGCATGCGCACAAGGCGGTCGAAGCAAAACTGATCGCCGTGGAACTCATCGTGATGCGCGATCAGTAGTTCCTTGCAGAGTCGATCCTCGCTCGGCATGAACTGCCAGTCGCCGTTGTCCCATTTGCGCAGCAACGACGGCGTCAGCTCATAACGAGCGTTACTGTGGCCTCTGAAGAAGGTCTCAGTCGCGGCTTTTGCCGGCGAGCCGTAGAGCAATTGGAGGAAGGACTCCACACTCTCGGCGACGCCGAGGATCTTCTTGTCACGTGGCGGAGGCTGGATCTCTGCATCGTCAGCAGCGGGCGCCTCTTGCTCCGCAACGCGAGGAGCAAGATCGGGATTAAGCTTGATCAATCGGTCCAGCACCTCCCGCGCGTCGCCTTCACGGACGGCCCAGTGAGTGCGGTGAAGCTGGAACCGATCCGCGCCGAACACCTCCCCGGCGTCCTGAACGTCGTCGAATTCGACCTCGCCGAAATTGATCAATGTCTCGAAAGTGGTGGAGACGTCCTTCGGGCCGGGCGTGGTGCCGGAAATCCGACCGTACCTGATGAGCATGGAGACGGTGTTTTGGTTTAATTTGGTCTCGCTGCACAGAAAGGTCGGCAATTTTTCCAGAAAGGCGATCGCCGTCGAGTCGAGGCTTTCAAGCCGCTTTTCGGTGTCGGACGGCGTGTACTCGAACATGCGCCCCCGGCCCATGATGACGCGATCAAAGTTTCCCTCGAGATATTCCCAATTACCGAAGGAGATGTAGTTGAAGCTTTCCACCATGCGTCCCCATTCCTTTGTCTATTCTGTCGTTCAACACGAAGCATAGTCGCGCCCGCATTTGTATGTTCATTTCGCAGAAGCGACGTTCCTTCTATCCAGGGATGAAAGGGCTGTGGCTCATCCGGCCGGCACATAGGCGAGCAGTAATCTGTTTGTGCGTCGCCGGGTATAGGCCATCATTGTACTTGGGCGCCCATCTCCGCTCGCTGAAAGGCCGTTCATGGCCGCAAACCAGCCGCTTGAACGACTTGGTCGCCCAGGCGGCGAGAGGTATCTGTTGGCCAAACGCGGCCGGCCGCCACTCAGCAACGCGCGACCGTCGCAGATCGACCCGTAGTTGTCAGTCGCGGCGGCGACGCGGTAATGACGCTGTCCAACCGTCAGCGGACGTTCGTTTAGTTGCCAAGACTACCGCGCCCTCTACACCCACCCATGAATCGACCACGCTACCTGTTTGTGCGGTTCATTTTGGCCTAATGTGTCATCTGCGCGGCCGCCCAGCATAGCTGCTGAGCAACCAGAATGAAAAACCGGTCGTACGCAGCGATCCAGTTAGGCGATGATTGGCCAGTGCTTGGTTCTCCTCTGCCGCGCGGCCACTTTGGTAGGGCATGGTGAGAGCCTACCCAATTAGAGATGTACAATCTCCTGGAGATTCGGGGAATGCTGCATCGTCTACAACGTGCGGCTGGATAACAAGCAATCTCGAAGCTACCTCACACTCATGAAGTAACCGCGACGCTGGGTGTTGCTGCGCCGGCGAAAAAACAAAGAGGGTTGTCTAATGCCACAAAAAATCTATTTTGACGAATCGGGGTTTACGGGAAATAACCTACTCCATCCTGATCAAAAGTTCTTTGCGTATGCTTCAGTTGCCACCAGCGACGACGAAGCTGACGAGTTTGTGAGGCGCGTGATCGAGAAATATGGTGTGCAGGGTGGTGAGCTAAAGGGTAGCAAGCTTGTCAAATTCGCTCGCGGAAGGAAGGTAATTGATGAGATTCTCGAAATATTCGGAGGAAAGATAAAAATATCGATCTCAGATAAGAAATTTGCATTGGCGTGCAAACTCTTTGAGTATATTTTTGAACCATCAATTTCCGATATAAATTCGATTTTTTATGGCGTTGGTTTCCACAAATACATTGCGAATATTCTCTACCTTGAGTTTTCAGCCCGCGGCGCTGGTGCCGAGGAGATATTCCGTGAATTTGAGGAACTCATGCGCTCCGGCGACGAGGAGAAGCTGCCGAACATCTTCTCTTCCTCAGTCCATTCTGAAAATTCACCGGTAATAGCGCAGATCCGCGAGTTTGCGCAACTCCGCTCGGATGACATTCGCGAGGAACTTTCTGCGCTCAAAAATTCTGGTGCTGGGAAGTGGATTCTTGATTTGACGAACACGGCTCTTTACACGCTACTTGCGAGCTGGGGGTTGCAGCACTCCTCAATCACGGCAATCTGTGATCCGTCCAAACCGCTTCAACACGATCCACGCATCTTCGAATCGATGATTGGCCGCGAAGACAAGTTATTCAGTGACTTTGGTAATGAACGACACCCAATCACGTTCAACCTGTCAGGCCCACTCGAGTTCGCAGACTCAAAGAAAACCCACGGCATTCAGATTGCCGACGCTGTCGCCGCAGCAGCAGTTTATGTTTTCTCCAATGCGAGCGACGAGACTGCACAGAAGTGGCAGACGACAATCCTCCCTGTAGCAACATTCGGCAGCGTAATGCCCGACTTCGACGAAGTGCGATTGCGAGACTTTCGAGTTCAGCGCAACGCTCTGCTCCTCATGGAGTTGCACGCGCGCGCAAAAGCTGGGAAGAGCTTAACGGAGGGAATGCCCGAATACATCAGCGCGCTATCCCGGCGCCTCGCTGCGGACCCGATACTCTTCAAAAGTTTCGCTGGCGCCTCGTGAGCACCATACGCGATCAGAACGACTCAGTATTGGTGACGAGACTCCGTCGTCCCTCGTCACCAACTGGCGTCAAATACATCGCTGATGGGACCGGTCGTTACATCTTTTGCAGGCGACAATCGTTGATCGACGGTCTGCTGTCTGGGGCGAAGCTGACCTTGAGCGTCGGTCAGAAAGCGCACACGAACGACCGGTACTGGCCGGTTGCTGCCATTACTCAGAACAATAACCACGTGCATTGGCAGCTCATTAATTCGCCGTCTCCATCAATTAGACGGATATGCGCCGTCTTTCCCAGCCCCACGCCCTATCCCAAACGGCCAGTCCCAACCTCCCCGCCCCCACCCGCGCTACTCTAGCTCTACATTATCGCGCAGGCGCGAGCTTTCACCGGCATACAAAACATGCCAGCTTCTCTCGCTCAAACCCGCCGCGTAAACGAGCGCGACCTACAGGTGCTGACACACCCATAGGCCGCTAACCACCACTAACTCACATGGGAGTTAACAATGGCTGAAAAAGAATCATAACGCACCAAACAGTTTCCCCGACCGCTCCGTAACCATTCGGGAGTCTTGGCGCTACCTCGGCGAATTCGACCCAAAGAAAGACAGAACCGAAATGACCACGTTCCCTTGGATGCGACTTGCCGGCTACTGGCTGGAAGATGCCGGTTTCATCCCTGGGCATCGCGCGCGCATCAAGGTGACGATGGGCCAATTGATCATCACGCCGATCGACGAATCGGAGGTTGACATCACCCGACATGGAATCCTTAGCGTCGACCAGACAACGGGAGTTCGCCGCGGGATGAAGCCACGGAAAAAAATCGCGTGGGACGACACGCCAATCTGAGTAACCGGGGGGGCGCCAATCTGCGCGAAGCGCAGCATCAACCACCCACCAGCACTCCAGACACAAAAAAGCCCGGCCAAGGCCGGGCTCCTGCACCACATATCCTGAGTGAGTGACTGAGCGAGCGTTACTGCCCAATCCCCAGCAGCTCCACCTCGAACGTCAGCTGGCTATTCGGCGGGATCACGCCGACGCTGCGATCGCCATAAGCCGTTGCCGCCGGGCAGGTCAGCTTGGCCTTGCCGCCCACCTTCATCTTCTGCACGCCTTGCGTCCAGCACGGGATCACGCCGCCGAGCGGGAAGGTTGCCGGGCCGCCGTGCTTGGCCGAGTTGTCGAACTCCGTGCCGTTGGCGAGCGTGCCGACGTAGTTGACGCGCACCACGTCGCTGGCGGTCGGCTGCGCGCCGGTGCCCGCCTTGAGGGTTTCGACGACCACGCCCGAGGGCAGCTTCTCGACGACGTTGGCGGCAAACGCGGACACGGCGAAGGACGATGCAGCGAGCAGAGCGATCAGTGATTTCATTCGATATCCCATGGTTGAAAGGCACGCCCATTATATCGGCAGCGCGTGACGGCCTCGCCGATCCGGCGACCGACGCGCGGCAGGCCCGGCTCTTGCTTGAATCGTCCGCCCAAGCGCGGGGATGCAGATGCCGGCCCGCCGCGCAGCCGTGGAAACGGCGTCGAGGCGGAACGGATTACAAGCGCGCTGTATGATTGCGCGCTTTTTACATGCTCGGGAATCGGCGTGCCTCCGATACCCTCGCTCCTCTCGATCCAGCGTCGAAGATTCAACAGCCGCACCGGCAAGTTCCGGCATATCGCCCCCGCAGCACAACCCGGCCCTGAGCCACGGCCTATTCGGTCCCCCCTGGAGTATTCGTGTCCTACGTACTGGTTGTCGAAGACGACGCAGATTCCCGCGACATGCTCGCCGCCCTGGCGCAATCGCAGCAATTACGCTGCGAAACCACGGCGACACTCGCGGACGCCCGCCGCTTGATCGCGGGCGATCCCCCCGACCTGATCCTGTGCGACCTGGTGCTTCCCGACGGCAACGGCATGGATCTGTTCAAGGACCTACCGAAAGGCACGCACTGCGAGATGGTCCTGATGACGGGCCATGCGAGCCTGGAAACCGCGATCGACGCACTGCGCCGCGGCGCGAGCGACTACCTCGTCAAGCCGGTCAACATGCAGCGGCTCACGCGCATCCTCTCGCGCCTGCCGCGCGTGAGCGCCCTGCGCGCGGAAATCGATTCGCTGCGCCAGGAGCTCCAGCAGCTCGGCCGCTTCGGGCGCATGCTCGGCACCTCGCCGCCCATGCAGACCTTGTACGACGCGATCAACCGCGTCGCCAGGACCAGCGCCTCGGTGCTGCTCAAGGGCGAATCGGGCACGGGCAAGGAACTCGCCGCGGGCACCATCCACGACCTGAGCCTGCGCCGCACCGGCCCGTTTCTCGCCATCAACTGCGGGGCGATCGCCGCGAACCTGGTGGAGAGCGAGATGTTCGGCCACGACCGGGGCAGCTTCACGGGCGCCGATCGTCAGCACAAGGGCTTCTTCGAACGCGCCCACGGCGGCACGCTGTTCCTCGACGAGATCACCGAGATGCCGATGGAATCGCAGGTCAAGCTGCTGCGCGTGCTCGAAACCGGGCGCGTGACGCGGCTCGGCGGCTTGAAGGAGTTCGACGTGGACGTGCGCATCGTGGCGGCCACCAACCTCGATCCCGAAGCCGCGATCGCCAACGGCAGGCTGCGCGCCGATCTCTATCACCGCGTGAACGTGTTCCCGATCACCTTGCCGCCGCTGCGCGAGCGCGGCGACGACATCGCCATGCTGGCCCGCGCGTTTCTCGAGCAACTGAACGAGCAGGCCGGCAACGAGATGCGTTTCGCGCCCGCCGCCCTCGCCGCGCTCGCCAATTTCAAATGGCCGGGCAATGTACGTGAACTGCGCAACTTCGTGCAGCGCGCCCGCATCTTCAGCGACGGCGAACTGATCGAGACGCTGCCGCCGCCGATCACGGTCGAGGTGGCCGGCAACGAAGCCGAGTTCGGCGATTCGGTATCGGTCGAGCTCGGCGCCCCGCTGGACGAGCTCGATCGTCAGATGATCCTCGGCACGCTCGCCAAATGCGGCGGCGTGAAGACCCATGCCGCCGAGGTGCTCGACATCAGCCTCAAGACGCTCTACAACCGTCTCGCGCTGTTCGAGGACGGCGTGGCGAGCGACGACCAGATGGCCTGAGCGGGGAAGCGGCGCACCGCACTCACGCGGCGTGCCGGGTCACGCCGTCGGCTGCGCCCGCGATATCTTCTGCACGGCGCCGAACAGCTGATCCGCATCGAAGGGCTTCTGCAAGGCGGTCCAGGCAAAGGCCAGGTCCGCCGCCTTGGAAACCACGTGCCCGGAGGCGAAGATCACGCGCAGGTGCGGATGGGCATGCACCGCCTGCCTCGCCAGCTCCATGCCGTCGATATCCGGCAAGGCCAGGTCCGTCAGGAGAATGTCGCAGGCCTCGCTGTCCAGCACCGCCAGGGCCCGGCGCGCATCCTCCGCGCGCAGCACGACGTGGCCGCCCATTTCCAGCAGCATCGCCGTCGCCTCCAGCGAATCCGCGTCGTCATCCACCACCAGCACCCGCCGGCCCACGACCTCGCCGCACGCCGGCGCGTCCTGCGGCTGCGGGCTGCTCGGTGCCGCCTCGCCGGACATGGCGGCCACGGCGGGCAGCGCGGGCGGCTCGCCGCTCGCGGCGAGCATCTGGCGCAGCTTGGCGGCAAGTTGCTGGCGGCTATAGGGCTTGCTCAACAACTCCACCCCGGGGTCGAGCCGCCCGCCATGCACGATCGCATTGCGCGTGTAGCCCGAGGTGAACAGGATCTTCAGGTTCGGCAGCAGTTGCTTGGCCTGGCGCGCCATCTCCGGGCTGCGCAAGGGCCCGGGCATCACCACGTCGGTAAACAGCAGGTCGATATGCGCGCCGCTGCGGATCACGGCCAGCGCCTGCAGCGCGTCGTTGGCCTTCAGCACCTCGTAGCCCAGGCCCGTCAGCGTGTCGATCACGGTCGACTGCACGGAAGGATCGTCCTCCACCACCAGCACCGTTTCGCTACCCTGATGAATCGCGCCGGGCCTCGTGCGCGGCGCGCCGACGGGCACCCCGGCCGACCTCGGGAAATAAGCCTTCACCGTGGTGCCGTAGCCCACCTCGCTGTAGATGCGGATATGGCCGCCGCTTTGCTTGACGAAGCCATAGGCCATGCTCAGGCCGAGCCCCGTGCCGGCGCCTTCCGACTTGGTGCTGAAGAACGGATCGAAGGCGCGGGCCAGGATCTCGGCGGGCATGCCCACGCCGTTGTCGGTGACGGCCAGCATCACGTACTGCCCCGGCGGCACGTCCGATTCGGCCGCCACGTAACGCTCGTCGAGCGCCTCGTTCTCCAGCTCGAGCGTCAGCTTCCCGCCTTCGGGCATCGCCTCGCGGGCATTCACCGCGAGATTGAGCACGGCGTTCTCGAACTGATGCGGGTCGATCATGGTGTGCCAGAGCCCCGGCGCCACCAGCGTCTCGATGTCGATCGACTGGCCGAGCGTGCGCCTGAGCAGGTCGTCCATGTCGCGCAGTTGCCGCTCCAGGTTCACGACCACCGGCTGCAGCGCCTGCTGCCGCCCGAAGGCCAGCAGGTGCGTGGCCAGCCGGGAGCCGCGCTCGGTCGCGTCGATCGCCTTCTGCAGGCGCTCGATGGTCCAGGGGTCGCTTTCGTGGCGGCTCGTCAGCAGATCCAGGTTGCCGCGCAGCACCTGCAGCACGTTGTTGAAGTCATGGGCGACGCCGCCGGTGAGCCGCCCCAGCGCTTCCATCTTCTGCGCCTGGAACAGCGCCACCCGCGCCTGCTCCAGTTGTTCGGCCGCCTGCTGGCGTTCGGTGATGTCGCGCGTCACCTTCGCGAAGCCGGCGAGTTCGCCCTCGTGCCGGATCGCGTCGATCACCACATGCGCGAAGAAGCGGCTGCCGTCCCGCCGGACCCGCCATCCCTCGGCCTCGAAGCGCCCGTTCCTGCGTGCCGTTTCCAGCGCGTTCTCGGGAACGCCGGCGGCCACGTCCTCCTCGGTATAGAAGCGCGAGAAATGCGAGCCGATGATCTGCCCGGACGCGTAACCCTTGATGCGCTCGGCACCCGGGTTCCAGCTGACGACATGGCCATCGGGGGAAAGCATGAAGATCGCGTAGTCCACCACGCCCTGCACCAGGATCCGGAACTGGCGCTCGCTTTCCAGCGCCGCATCCTGGGCGGCCTTCCTGTCGCTGATGTCGCTCAGTACCTTGACGAAGCCGAGCAGGGCGTCGCCGGGACCACGCAAGGCCGTCACGACGGCATCGGCCCAGAATGGCGCGCCGCCCTTGCGCACGCGCCATCCCTGTTCGGCATGGCGGCCGTGCGCGGCCGCGGCGGCCAGCGTCTGCGCGGGCGCGCCGGCGGCACAGGCCTTCTCCGGATAGAACGAGGAAAAATCCTGGCCGATGATTTCCGTGCCCTGGTAGCCGCAGGCGCGCTCGGCGCCGCGATTCCAGGTCAGGATGCGCCCCTGCGGCGACAGCAGGCAGATCGCATGGTCCTCGGTATCCCCAATCCATCCGCTTTGCCAGTCCCCCATCGGACCGGCCATCTGGTTCATCGCACTGTTCATGATCTGTCTAGCTTGCGTCACGTCCATCAATCCATCGGCTTAGCCGCGCGATGCCGTCTCGTCACGTTCGTCCGAGCGCGGCAGCTCGATACGGAACGTGGTGTGATCCGCCTCGTCCGTCACCACCTTCACCGCGCCGCGATGCATCTGGGCGATCTTCTCGACGATGTGCAGCCCCAGCCCCAGGCCGGCGCGGCGCGGCGTGTCGGCCGCGCCGGGCCCGAAGGCCTCGAACAGATGCGGCACGACGTTCTCGGCAATCACGCCGCGATTGCGGACCTTGACCGACACCCGGTTCGCCGCCTCGCCATCGACCTCCACCGTCACCACACTGTCCGGCGCGCCGTGCTGCAAGGCATTGCTGACGAGATTCGAAATCGCCTGCCATAGCAGGTCGCCATCCCAGTTGCCGGCGCCGTCGCCGCGCTCGACGATCTCGACGCGGTCACCGCCGTCGCCGCCGCGGAACTCGTCCGCGATCGAGCGGCACAGCGTGCCGAGCTGCACCGCCTCGCGCTGCAACTGAAGCCTGCCGCCCTGCAGACGCGCGAGATTCAGCAACTGATGGACCATCCGCGCCATGCGCTGCGAACTGCTCTTGATGCGGTTCGCCACCTTCACCGTCTGCGGGCCGTTCGGCTCGCGCAGCAGGTACTCCGCCGAGGACAGCACCGCGCCGAGCGGCGTGCGCAGGTCGTGCCCGAGCACCGCCATCAGCATCTCGTTGGCCGCGAGCAGCGCGCGCGAAGTCTGCAACTCCTCGGCCAGCAGCCGCTTGTGGCGTTCGAGCTGCACGAAGACATCCACCTTCGCCTGCAGGATCTGCGGATTGACGGGCTTGTAGAGGAAGTCCACCGCGCCCGCCTCGTAGCCGCGGAAGGTGCGCGAAGCTTCCTCGGTGGTGGCGGTCAGGAAGATGATCGGCACATGGGCGGTGCGCGAGCTGCCGCGCATCAGCGAGGCGAGCTCGAAGCCGTTCATGTCCGGCATGTTGACGTCCAGCAGCGCCAGCGCCACCTCGTGCACCAGCAACAGCTCCAGCGCCGCGGTTCCCGATTGCGCCACCAGCAGGTTGACGCCATCCCGGGCCAGCAATGCCTGCAAGGCCGTGATGTTGTGGGCGATGTCGTCGACGATGAGAATGTTGACAGAAGCCATGGTCTGCATCAGGAGTAAGCGGAAAAGGCGGCCAGCCGGCCGGCCATGGTGAGCGGAGAAAGAATCTCATCCGCCGCGCCGCGCGCGATGGCCGCCAGCGGCATGGCGGACGCTTCGGCGGTGGCCGGGTCCTGCACCCAGGCGGTGCCGCCCGCGGCACGGATGCGGGCCAGCCCCGCCGCGCCGTCGTCGTTGGCACCCGACAACAGCACGCCCAGCAGGCGGCGGCGAAAACAATGAGCCGCCGATTCGAACAGCACATCGATCGACGGACGGGAAAAGGCCACGCGGGCATCCACCGACAGGGCCACCGTCAGGTCGTCGGCAACCAGCAGATGATAATCGGGCGGCGCCACGTAAACGTGACCGGCGGCCAGCGGCTCGCCGGCATCGGGCTCCTGCACCGGGAGCAGGCAATACCGCGCGAGCGCCTGGGCCAGATGGCTCGGCGCATCGGTGGGCAGATGCACCACCACCATCACGATCGCGGGAAACGCGGCGGGCAGCGCGCCGAGCAGGATGGCCAGCACTTCGATGCCGCCGGCCGACGCGCCGATCGCGACCGCCTCGTAGGGCGGCCGGGCGGGAGCAGGCAGCGCGCCGGGTGGAGACGAAGCAGGTAACGACATGGCCGTCAGCGTTTCCGGTAGATGCGTTCACGCCGGCTGAAATCCTCGAAGGCCGGATGCTGGCCCGAGAAACGCAGGCTCTCCTTGATCCCCAGGCCCAGGAAACCTCGCCGCACCAGGGTCCGCTCGAACAGGGCCAGCGCGCGCTCCCGCAGTTCGCGCTCGAAGTAGATCAGCACGTTGCGGCACGACACCAGATGCGCCTCGAGGAACACCTCGTCGGTCGCGAGGCTGTGGTCGGCGAACACCACCCGCTCGCGCAACCGGGACGCGATGCGTGCCCCGCCGTAAGCGGCATGGTAGTAATCCGACAAGGACCGCTTGCCGCCCGCCTCCAGATAGTTCCGGGAGAAGCCCGGAATGCGGTCGGCGGCATAGATGCCGGCTTCGGCACGCGCCAGCGCGTCGGGATTGATGTCGGTCGCGTAGAACATCGTGCGATCCGTCAGCCCTTCCTCGTCGAACAGGATCTTCAGCGACCAGAGTTCCTCGCCATTGCTGCATCCCGCCACCCACACCTTGATGGAAGGATAGGTGCCGAGCACCGGCAGCACGTGCTCGCGCAGCGCCTGGAAATAGGCGGGATCCCGAAACATCTCGCTGACCTGCACCGTCAGGTACTGGAACAGGCGCGTGAACTCGTCCTCGTGGCGGAGAATGCGGTCCTGCAGTTGCGACAGCGTCGGATGGCCGAATTCCGCCAGCGCCTGCGTCAGGCGCCGGCGCAGCGAGGGCAGCGAGTAGTGGCGGAAATCGTGCTGGTATTTCAGGTAGATCGCATCGAGCAGCAGCTTGAGCTCGATGTCGAAGTTATCCATGCGCAGCGCTTCGACGTCGTCGTCACCGTATTGCGATTCCATGCCGGCGGTTTCCATCCTAGCGCTGCCGCAGCCAGACACGACACAGCGACACCAGCTTGTCGATATCGATCGGCTTCGAAATGTAGTCGTCGGCGCCCGCCTCGATGCAGCGGATGCGGTCGTGCTCCATCGCCTTCGCGGTCAGCGCGATGATCGGCAGCCGCATGAAGCGCGCGTCTTTCCGGATCGCCGCCGTCGCGGCCAGGCCGTCCATCTCCGGCATCATCACGTCCATCAGGATCAGGTCGATCTTGTGCCCCTGTTCGAGCAGCTCCAGCGCCTCGCGCCCGTTGCGCGCGATGAACAGCTTGGCGCCGAGCGGCTCGATCACGTGCGAGAGCGCGAAGATGTTGCGTGCATCGTCTTCCGCCAGCAGGATCGAGCAGCCCTCGAAGATGTCGTCGCGCTGGCGCACGGTGCGCAGCATGCGCTGCTGTTCCGGCGCGAGGGTGGACTCGACGCTGTGCAGGAACAGCGTGACCTCGTCCAGCAGGCGCTCGGGCGAGCGGGCGCCCTTGATGATGATCGACTTGGAATAGCGCCGCAAGCGGTGCTCCTCGTCGGCCGACAGCGCGCGGCCCGTGTAGACGATCACCGGCAGCAGCGCGCGCGCCGGATCGGCGGCCAGCGTTTCGAGCAGGTCGTAGCCGGTGCCGTCAGGCAGCGCGAGATCCGTCACCACGCAATCGAAATCGACCAGGTTGAGGTTCTCCAGGGCGCTAGCCAGGGTGTCCACCGCCACGATCTCGGTGGTCTCGTTGGTGAGCAGGTCGCGGATGCCCTCGCGCATCGCCGTGTCGTCCTCGATCACCAGCACGCGCTTGAAACGATGCTCCAGGCGCCCCTCGATGCGCCGGATCGCGTCCTCCAGCGTCGCGCGCGCGGCAGGCTTGAGCGTGTATCCGGCGGCACCCAGGTGCAGGGCCTTCGCGATATGGTCGGTGGCGGCCACGATATGGATCGGGATATGGCGCGTGAGCGGATCGCTCTTCAGCCATTCGAGCACGGTGAGCCCGGAACGATCGGGCAGCCCGACGTCGAGCAGGACCGCCGTGGGCTGCATGTCGCGCACCAGCGCGACGCCCGAGCTGCCGTCGGCCGCGTGCACGAAGTCGAAGTCGAGTTCGTGCACCAGATCGCGCAGGATGCCCGCGAATACCAGGTCGTCCTCGATGGCGAGGATCAGGCGGCCCGGGCGATGCCGATTGTCGCGATCGTCGGCGATGGGCTTCGCGAGCATCGCGCCATGACCGCCCTGGCCGCCGCCATTCGCCTGGGCGACGGGGCTCGCGACGCCGGTGGCGCGCAGCGCCTCGCGCGCGTCCTGCGGCGCGGCCACGACGTCGGCCTGCTGCGCGGCGCGCGCCGGGTCCAGCGCGGCGGCCGGCATGGCCAGGTCGAGCGGCAGGCGCAGCGTGAACACGCTGCCCGCGCCGGGTTCGCTCACCACGTCGATGCGCCCGCCCAGCAGCTCCGCGAACTTGCGCGAGATCGACAGGCCCAGGCCGCTGCCGCCGTAATGGCGGCTGGTCGAGCCGTCGGCCTGCTGGAACGCCTCGAAGATCATCTCGAGCTTGTCCGCGGCGATGCCGATCCCCGAATCGCGAACCTCGAAGCGGATCTCGCCCGCGCCATCCACCGAGATGCCCAGGGCGACCTCGCCGCGCTCGGTGAACTTCAGCGCATTGGAGAGCAGGTTGCGCAGGATCTGCACCAGCCGCTGACGATCGGTCACGATCGTGCCGGGCGTGCCCGGCGCACGCGTGATGGTCAGCGTCAGCGCCTTGCCCTCGGCGATCGGCGAGAACATTTCCCGCATCGACCGCATGACCGTATCCAGCACGACCGTCTCCGGCTCCATCACGATGTGCCCGGCCTCGACCTTCGACAAATCGAGGATGTCGTTGATCAGGTTCAGCAGGTCGCTGTTCGAGCTGTGGATCGTCTGCGCGTAGTGGACCTGCTCGTCGGTCAGGTTGCCGCCGCGGTTTTCCTGCAGCAGGCGGGCCAGGATCAGCGAGCTGTTCAGCGGCGTGCGCAGCTCGTGGGACATGTTGGCCAGGAACTCGGACTTGTAGCGGCTGGTCTGTTCGAGTCGCGCCGCGTTGGCCGAAAGCGATTGCTGGGCACTCACCAGTTCCGCCTTCTGCCGCTCCAGGCGCTGCGCGTATTCCTCGAGCTGTGTATTGGTCTGCTCGAGTTCGGCCTGGTGGGATTGCAGCCGCGCCTGCGAATCGATCAACGCGCGCCCCCGTTCCTCCAGCCCCTCGTTGGCGACACGCAGTTCCTCCTGCTGGACCTGCATTTCCTCGTTGAGTTGCTGCGCCTCGGCCAGGGTTTCCTGCAGGCGCTCGCGATATTGCGCGGCGGCGATGAAGCCGCCCGCGCTGTTCGCGATCAGCTCCAGCAGTTCGAGATCGCGATCCTCGACGTCGCGCATGAAGGCCAGCTCGATGACGCCGTTCACCACGTCGTCGTTGACCACCGGCAGCACGACCAGGCTGCGCGGCACGCTGCCGCCCAGCCCGGACGTCACCGTGAGGTAGGTGTCGGGGGTATCTTTCATCACCACCGTGCGCCGCGACGAGGCGGCCTGGCCGACCAGGCCCTCCGAATCCCGGAAGCTGCCGCCGCTCGCCTGCTCGTGGCTGAAGCCGTGCGTCGCTACCCGGCGCAGATCGCCTGACGCGGCATCGCGCACATACAGGGCGGAAACCAGCGCGTCGAGATAATTGGCGAGGAAGTCCAGCGTGGCCTGCCCCACCGAGGCCAGGCTGCTCTGCCCGACCATCTTCTCGGCCAGCAGGCGCTGGCCGGAGCGCACCCAGACCTGCCGCTTCAGCACCTCGGTATGCTCGAGCTCCTGCCGCAGCGCGTCGTCGTAGGTGCCGGAGAGTTCCAGCAGCTCGCGGCGGCCACGCCAGGCGAGCACGCCGCTCACCAGCAGGCTGAACAGCAGGAAGGTGCCGACCACCACCGCCGTCAGGCTGCGCGCGGCGGCGCTGCGCTGCTGACGCAAGGCCAGCTCGATATCCAGAAAGGAGGTGAATTCGCGGCGCGTCTCGTCGAATTCGCGCTGCCCCTTGCCGGCCTGGATCGCGCCGCTGTAATCGGCGCCCTTGCGGCGCAGCTCGATGACCTCGTCGACCGAGCGATTCCATAGCGCATGGATCGCCTGGATACGCTTGAGCGTCTCGACCTGGGGGGGATTGTCCTGCACCAGCTTCATCAGGGAATCGAGCTCGGACTGGAACTGGCGCTCGCCGACCTCGTACTGGGACAGGAAGCGCTCGTCGCCCGTGATGAAAAAGCCCCGGCTCGACGACTGGCGCTCGACGGCCAGCCGCATCATCTCGTTGGCGTCGCCGATGACTCGCTCGGAATGCTCCACCCAGCTCATGGTCGAGACCAGGTACACCACCAGGCCGATGAACACCGCGATGTTCACCAGGCCCATCACGAGCGGGAGCGCGATGTTGCGCTGAATGATCCTGCGGAAGGAACGCTGGTCGATAGCGTCGGTCATGTATGCCTTTTCATCGATTCACCCCATTCGAATCGGCTTTCGAGCCGATTTCGTCCCCGTGTGGCGCAGACTGGTCAATCCGGCCGGCACACGTCGTCCCACAAGAGGTCGAACTGTACAGGCCTCGACCGATCCGCGAAACAATCACCGCGATAGCGGCGGATTTCCCTTCGGGCGAGTTGTTTATTCGAAAACGTATTCGCGTGCTACTGGATCCGCATCGGCATTTCATCCGACATCGGTGCCACCATCCGTGCGATGGCGGCATCGTCCATCGCGTCGTCAGGGGCGCCGCCCAGGGCCGCGAGCCCGCCGGCGATCGGGCCGATCTCCCCGTCGGCAGCCGTTTGCGGCTCCGGTTCGCCTTCTCCCTGGCCCTCGCCCGGCTGGTCGAGCCAGCGCAGCACGTCGGAACGACCCGCCAGACTGGCCAGCATGCGCGCATCGGTGAGCATTTCCTGCTCGCCGCGCATCACCCGCCGCGCCATGATGCGCATCCCGGCGTCCAGCACCTCGCCGGGCCGGGCCGCCTCGATCAGCTCCGCGATTTCCTCGGCCAGGCCTTCCATGGCCAGGCATTTGGTCGAATTCAAGTCGATCACGCACTGGGCGGCCAGCAACTCGATGAGCGCCAGGCGCCGCAGCGTCGCCTCGCGGCGGGCTTGCAGGCAGGTGGCGAGCGCCGGATCGGCGGCCAGCCGCGAGAGCGTCGAGAACAGCCTGGCCGCCTGCTTTTCGGCGTGGTGAAACTTCGACAAGGTGCGCAATAAAAGTAGGTCGATGGTTCTGATGGGCGCCATGATGAGCTCGTTGGTTAAACGGCGACGCATATTTAAAGCAATCGTCGTGCCACCTGGTTTCGCGCCCGCCCGACCAGGGCGCGCGAACCGTCCGCCCCTGCCCTCGCACCCTCGATGGAAATCGGCATCGCCCGGACAAGCCCTTCCCACCTGGCACGGATCTCGCATGTATCACGCATCCTATGTTTCGGCGTGCACCGAAACACTACCAATTACCCCCCGGCTGCTCGCACGAAAACGCGGGCTGCGGATAGCGATGACTTTGCAGTTTTTGCCAAAAACCGGAATAACGATGAACAATTTTCAACACGAAGGCTCGGCCGGCGGCGGCCGATGCGGCATCGGCGCCGAGCGGCTGCCGCTTCGCGGCGACCTCGGCAAGATCGCAGCGCCCTTTGTCGGATCGGTTTACTCGGGATCGGATATGAACGAAAAGCATGGTGAAGGCGGCCTGTTCGGCCTGGCGCAAGTCCTGGGCGGCGCGCCTTCGGAACGTCAGGCAGCCGGCGGCAACCCGGGATCGCTCGCCAGGCCGTTCGAATGCCTGGGCCGGACCTGGATCGTGCATCGGGCCAGCGCGGCGAACCTCGGCGACATGCCACGCTACGACATCGTCGACATGGAAACGGGCCGCAGCCAGGGCCAGGTCGCCGCGCCGACCCTCGCGGCCGCGCGGATCCTGGCGATCAGCTCGATGACGATGATGCCGATGCCCACCGCGAGCGAGCTGATCCGGCCGCGCCCGGCCGCCGGCAAGGCGAACGGGGCCGAGCGCCGCAACGATCCCTACCCGGCGCGCCTGCCGGCGCTCGACGCGGCTGCGGCTTGCGAACGCCCGCTGGCCGACGGCGGCATGCCGGGCGCGCACGGCACGGCCTGATACGGTCGACGCGGCAGCGCCCGGGCCGCGAGCACGGCACCGCGTTCGGTACCGTGCTCTTGTATTTCGTACACGGCACGCCGACGGAATCGGCCAAGCCGGCGCCACCCGGCGCGACGATCGCGTCGATGCCATTCGCGGCCCGGTTTTTGCTCGGCTCCTGCACCCTTCAGGAGCCTTGCCATGTCCACCGCGTTCGATACCCCACAGTCCACCACCGCTGAACGAGCGACGCCGCCCGCTTCCCGCGAGGGCCGCTTCGCCCGCGCCATCCAGGAAGGGCAGCCCTTCCCGCTCGGCGCGACGTGGAACGGGCAAGGCGTGAATTTCGCGCTGTTCTCCGCCCACGCCACCAAGGTGGAGCTTTGCCTGTTCGACGATGACGGCAAGACCGAACTGGAACGCATCGAGCTGCCCGAATACACCGACGAGGTGTTCCATGTGTTCGTGCCGGGCCTGACGCCGGGCGCCGTCTATGGCTACCGCGTGCACGGCCCCTACGAGCCCGAACGCGGCCATCGCTTCAATCCCAACAAGCTGCTGCTCGATCCCTATGCGAAGGCGCATGTCGGCGAGCTGGTCTGGTGCCCCGAGATCTTCGGCTACACGCTCGATTCGCCCGACGGCGACCTGTCCTTCGACGAACGCGACAGCGCGGCCTTCGTGCCGAAATGCAAGGTGGTCGACTCGACCTTCTCGTGGACCCATCCCGATCGCAACGGCCTGGCGCCCGATCGCGTGATCGTCTACGAGGCACACGTGCGCGGCTTCACGAAGATGCATCCGGAGGTGCCCGAGGCGGCACGCGGCACCTTCGCCGGCTTCGCGCACGAGCAGGTGATCGACTACCTGAAGGGGCTCGGCGTCACCACGGTCGAGCTGCTGCCGGTCCACACCTTCGTCAACGACAGCCACCTGCTCGACAAGGGCCTGACGAACTACTGGGGCTACAACACGATCGGTTTCTTCGCCGCCGATCCGCGCTATTTCGTCAACGGGAAGGCCTCGCTGGCCGAATTCAAGGAGATGGTGGACCGCTACCATCACGCCGGCCTCGAGGTGATCCTCGACGTGGTGTACAACCACACGGCGGAAGGCAACGAGCGCGGTCCGACGCTGTCGTTCAAGGGCATCGACAACGCATCGTATTACCGGCTGATGCCCGACCAGCCGCGCTACTACATCAACGACACCGGCACCGGGAACACCTTCAACCTGTCCTGCCCGCGCGTGCTGCAGATGGTCACCGACAGCCTGCGCTACTGGGTGGCGGAAATGAAGGTGGACGGCTTCCGGTTCGACCTCGCCACCATCCTCGGCCGCGAGCCGCATGGCTTCGACGAGGGCGGCGGCTTCCTCGACGCCTGCCGCCAGGATCCGCTGCTAGCCAGCGTGCGCCTGATCGCCGAGCCCTGGGATTGCGGGCCCGGCGGTTACCAGGTCGGCGGGTTCCCGCCGGGCTGGTCGGAATGGAACGACACCTTCCGCGACACGGTGCGCGCCTTCTGGAAAGGCGACGAGGCGATGGCGCCCGAGCTTGCCCGGCGGATCACCGCCTCCGGCGACAAGTTCAACCACCGCGGGCGGCGCCCGTGGGCCAGCGTGAACTTCATCGCCGCGCACGACGGTTTCACCCTGAACGACCTGGTCTCGTACAACGACAAGCACAACGAGGCCAACGGCGAGGACAACCGCGACGGCCACTCGGACAACCGCTCCTGGAACATGGGCGTGGAAGGCCCCACCGACGATCCGGACATCCGCGAGCAGCGCGAACGCCAGAAGCGCAACATGCTGGCGACGCTGCTGCTTTCGCAAGGCACGCCGATGCTCCTCGGCGGCGACGAGTTCGGCCGCAGCCAGCGCGGCAACAACAACGCCTATTGCCAGGACAACGAGATCAGCTGGATCGACTGGGCCGGCATCGACGAGGACGGCCGCGCGCTGGCCGACTTCGTGCGCAAGCTGACCACCTTGCGCCAGCGCCTGCCGGTGCTGCGTCGCGGGCGCTTCCTGACCGGCGAGCACAACCCGGCGCTGGACGTGACGGATGCGCGCTGGCTCTCGCCGGCGGGCGAGGACCTCACGCAGGCGCAATGGGACGATGCCTCGATGCGCTGCTTCGGGCTGGTGATCGACGGGCGCGCGCAGGCCAGCGGTATCGTGAAGGCGGCGTCGGACGCGACCTTGCTGCTGGTGTTCAACGCGCATTTCGACGTGGTGGATTTCACCCTGCCCGAGATCCCGGAAGGCGAGCACTGGACCTGCCTGCTCGACACCAATGTGCCCGTGCGCGACGCGCTGCCCGAACTGCGCAGCGGCGACGTCTACCAGGTGACGGGACGCTCGCTGCTGCTGTTCGCGCTCGAGGCGCCGAGCGCCGCGACGCAGCGCGTGTTCGATCGTCTGGAGACGGCGCTGACCGACAACGCCGAGTGAAGCCGGCCTATCGGCCGAGGAAGCGTGCAGGAGAAACGGGTTCCATATAATTCACGACGTCTTGATTCGTCATGATTGGCCCGAGCAGCACTTGCACGACCTGAACGGGATTGGCCGCCTCCAAGGCCTCGACGGCGGCCTGGAGTCGTTCGAATTCGACCGATGCATCGCATTGCATGGTCTCTCCCGAGTGATCGATATAGGTCTTGAACGCTCGGCCTTCTCAGACCAGCCGTTTCTCCATGGGACTCGTCGAGCCAGCGCGAGCCGCAAGCTCGGTCCGTGTCCCGCTACAAATGCCGGTCAACGTCCATGCGCTGATGCAGCACGCGAATCACGTCTAGGGTAGCCTTCGTTTCCTGATAGAAGATCACGTGAGATCCCACCAGGTAACGCCGATAATCATCGCTCGCGCGGCTGGATCGCCCTACCCAATCGCCGCGTGCCAGGCGCTCGAACGCCTCAACGAGGTCGCCCACGTAGCGCTCGGCCTGCTCGAGTGACCACTGCTCGAACGTGTAGGTCCAGATATCCTCGAGATCCGCCTCGGCCAACGGCGTCAATCGCACCGCCCGTGCCTCAGCCCACATGCTTGACGCGCATGCGCGCAAGGAACGCCTTGCCGTCGAAGGCCGCCGGCGCGCCGGATGCCTCACCTGCGCGCAGTGCTTCCTGCAAGGCCTTTAGCTCGGTTTCCTGCGTCTCGAGCAGCCGCAAACCGGCCCGAACCACGTCGCTGGCCGAGCCATAGCGCCCGGACGCGACCTGGGTATCCACGAACTGGGTCAGGTGATCCCCCAGCGAGATCGATGTATTCCGCGGCATCGTGCACCTCCTCATGAGGTTTCAATCATATACCAAAATTTGGTATCACCCGGGACAGCGTCCGCAGTTGGACCCGCGATAAGCATCGTTATGAGGTGAGCCACGTTTGCCTCGCCCTAACCGGCCGCCAAACACACCCCCTGTAACCCGCTTCAAAGAGATCTGGACGGCGCGATAGTATGGACTGCCCAGGGAATGCTAGACGCCGCTGGCTCATGATTGCTCGCCGGCTTTCCAGTGGAAGTCCAGATCCGCAATCAGGCTCGCGTTCCGATCTGATATCGGGGGAAACCGCGAACGGCTGTCGATCTCTCAAAGTGATATCGCGATCGCCACAAACACGAGAGCGGCTGGACATCTCCCGTCCAGCCACCCAGCCACCCTCCCCTCCCCCCTCAGCGCACCCGCGCGTTCAACTTCTCCACCAGCACATCGCCGAACTCCGGCGCCGACATCGGCTGCTGCCCCGTGATCAGTTCGCGATCGACCACCACGTTGCTGTGCCAGTTCGCCACCGAGTCGACATGCGCGCCGGCTTCGGCCAGGGCATTCACCGGGTAGAACTGCACATTGCCGCCCAGCCCGTTCGGCCCTTCGAGCGCCTGTTCCTCGCCGGTCGAGAACACCGTCAGGCGATAACCGGCATACGGCCAGCCGCTCGCCAGGGCATTGGCCTTGCCGTCGTTGGCGATCATCGACTGCACGAAGGCATGCGGATCATGCAGCGCGGCGAGCAGCACGATCGGCCCGTGGCAGATGATGCCGGTGGGGCGGCCGCTGTCGTGGAAGCTCAGCAGGATCTTGCCGAGGTTGCGGTCTTCCAGCAGGTCCACCATCGGCGCGTGGCCGCCGGGGATGAACAGGCCGACATAGCCGCCGGTGCCTTCGGCCACCACCGAGGCCAGCGTCTTCGGGTGCTCGAGCTGCGCGATGCCTTGCGCGTACTTCAGCGCATCCGCGCGCGCCGCGTCGTCGCCGCCGAAGAACATCTTGTTGTTCGAATTCGCGTCCATCACCGGCATGTCGCCCTTGGGATTGGCGATCACCGGCTCGTAGCCCGCCTCAACCAGCTTGCGGTAGGGCACCACGAATTCGTTGAGGTAGTAGCCGGTCGGGTACTTCTTGCCGTCGCGCAGATCGAGTTGATGGGCACTCGACATCACCACCAGCACCTTGCCGCGCGACTGCGCGGAAGCGCCAAGGGGAACGGCGAAGGTGGTGGCCGCCGTCAGCAAGGCAGCACCGATCTTGAACAGGTTCTTCATGATGGGACTCCTTCAGGAAAGGGAAACGATTCAGGCACCGGCCTTGGCGTCCAGCACGTAGCGCGGCGCGGCCTTGGCATTGGCGAACTGCGGTGCCAGCGCGCGGCGGTCCGCTTCCCAGCGCGTCCAGCCCTCGCCGTCGTGCAGGGTCGGGATGGTCACCAGTTCGCCCGCGTCGAGCCCGACCAGGGCGGCATCCACCAGGTCCTCGGCCGTCATGGTGCTGGCCGCTTCCTTCTGCTTCGCGTAGCCGGCCACGTCCCAGAACTCGGTCGCGGCGGGCAGCACCGACTGCACGCGCACGCCCTTGCCCGCCAGGTCGCGCTGCAACGCGTGGCCGAAGCTCAGCACATAGGATTTCGAGGCGCTGTAGACGCCGTTCAGCATCTCCACGGCAATCCCCACCACCGAACTGATGTTCACGATGGTGCCGGCGCCGCGCGCCACGAAGGCCGGCGCCACCGCATAGGTCAGCCGCGTGAGCGCGGTGATGTTCAGCTTGATCATGTCCTCCATGGCGTCGACATCGCCATCCAGGATCGAGGCGACCGAGCCGACGCCCGCGTTGTTCACCAGCATCGTGATGCCGCCGTTCTCGCGCAGCACGCTCTCGACCTTCGCCAGCGAGGCACGGTCGTTGAGATCGGCGACCAGCGGCGTGACCGAGCGGCCCGTCTCGGCGGCCAGGCGACTGGCGAGGGTGGTCAGGCGGTCCTGGTTGCGCGCCACCAGGATCAGGTCGTAGCCGCGCTTGGCCAGGCGGTCCGCGTAGATGGCGCCGATGCCGGCCGAGGCGCCCGTGATCAATGCGATTCCTTTCGTCGAGGCAGTCATGTCTTTTCCTTTCGTTGGGGTGATCCGGCTGGGTGCCGGTTCGTGAAGGGAATTCTGGTCGTGACCGCACCCATCCTCAATGTCGTATATGCAATGATTTAGGACATGACTGACAGAGAAGCCGGCGTGGACGGCAGGAACGCCAGATGACAGGAAATCGAAAGGAAAACAGCGAAAAGTTACGCGACGGGCACCCCGCTCGATCATGTCCGCATCGTGCTAGATTCAATCAATCCGGACATTCGCCCTGCCAAACCCCATGCATTCCGTCGGTCTCGTCGTCTACCCCAATTTCCAGTCGCTGGCGCTCGCCGTGGCCAGCGTGTTCGAGTACGCGAACCTGCTGCACGGCGACGAGGTCTATCGCTTCCGCATCGTCTCGGAGCACGGCGGCCTGGTGGCGTCCTCGCAGGGTTTCTCGGTGCAGAGCGAGCCGCTCGCCGAGGCGGGCTACGACACGCTGATCGTCGCCGGCGACAACGAATGCCGGCTTCCCTCGGCCGCGCTGCTCGACTACACGCGCCGCGCGCCGCAGCACTCGCGGCGGGTGGCCTCGATCTGTACGGGCGCCTTCGTGCTGGCCGAAGCCGGCCTGCTGGAAGGCAAGCGCGTGACCACGCACTGGCTCCATGCACGCAACTTCAAGAAGCAGTATCCAGGGGTCCAGCTCGACGAGGACCGCATCTTCGTGGTGGACGGGCAGATCTGGACCTCGGCCGGCATGAGCGCGGGCGTCGATCTCGCGCTCGCCATCGTGGAGAGCGATCTCGGCCTGGAAACCGCGCGCGGCGTGGCCCGCAAGCTGGTGCTGTACCAGCGGCGCGGCGGCGGGCAATCGCAGTTCTCGGCCCTGCTCGAACTGGATGCGCGATCCGATCGGGTCCAGATTGCGCTTGCCTATGCGCAGGAAAACCTCGCCGCCGATTTGTCCGTGGAGCGGCTGGCGGAAGCCGCCCACTTGAGCCCGCGCCAGTTCAGCCGCGTGTTCCGCGAGGAAACCGGCCAATCGCCCGCCAAGGCGGTCGAGCGGCTGCGCGTGGAGGCCGCGCGCCTGATGATGGAAACCACCCGCCATCCGATCGAGGTCATCGCGCGCGAAACCGGCTTCGGTGATCGGGAGCGGATGCGCCAGGCCTTCCTGCGCGCCTTCGGCCAGGCACCGCAGACCATCCAGCGAGCCGCGGGCAACGCGCCGCTCACGGCTTGAATGCCGCCCAACTGATCGTGGCCGGCATGAGTTTCTCGGCGGTCGACCTCAGCGAGGTGCCGACTGGGCGCCGGGACTGCCGTTAGGCAACGTCACACGCCGTGGCTGACCTCGCGAATCCGCCGGCTCACTGCTCGCCGGGCGTCCAATCGGGGCTGTAGCCGCCGAGCGCCGGGTGGTACATCTCGTCGCCGGAATGTTGGGTGAACTCGACATTGAGCCGGTCCTCGCGCAGGCCGAGGATGTCGATGCAATGCGCGCACAGCGCCTTGGCCACCGCCATGCGCTGCTCCGGCGGCCGGCCCTTGCGGATGTCGAGCATCATCACGGCCACCGGCACGGGCGCCTCGCCGGCCTCGGCGATGCGCCAGACGCCGCCGGCCCCCAGTTCGCGGATCGCCACGCTGATGCGCCGGATATCCACCTCCATCATGCGGGCATAGGTCTGGCTCATCTCGGCGGCGAGCCGCTGCTTCTGCTCCACCGAATATGCGTCGTTCACGTCGAGTTGCAGATAGGGCATGGGTTCGAGCCTCCAGAAAAAGATGTCGCTGCGGCACGGCGCCGGCGCCAGCATCCGATTCTCGCATCTGACCCGGCACGTCCTCCATGTCGGATTCGCAAGGATTCGAGACATGCCGCGCCGCCCATGCACGCCCCGGCGCGCGATCGAACGGGGCCAGGCGGGCGGCTCGGATGCGTCCCAGGCGGATGACGGTCGCGTCTGAAAATCGCGGCGCGAATCCTCGCGCCAGCCACCTCGATCGACCCTTGATCGACCCGCGAGAGCCTCTCTGACAGCCCGCGCCGCAAGCCCGCCGCCGATGCACGTCCACCCCGCGAAGCCGCCACGGCGCGACGCCGCGAGGCTCGGATTTACACTGCCTGCCGTCGCTCCCGCTTTTCTGCCATAAAGCTCCGCCAGCCCGTGTTTTCCGGCGCGAACATCGCCCGGACGGGCCGGCGAGAGACGACAGAAAGGAATGAATCATGCGGCGGATGCCTTCGCTGATTGCCCTGCGTTTTTTTGAGGAGACCGCCCGTCATCTGAGCTTCAACCGCGCCGCCACCTCGCTGTGCGTCACCCAGGGCGCCGTGAGCCGGCAGATCCGCCTGCTGGAGGACAGCGTCGGCGCGCGCCTATTCGAGCGCGACCACAAGGGCGTCAAGCTGACCGCCGCCGGCATGCTGCTGCTGCCCTTCATCGAGCAGGCCTTCGACACCATCGAGCGCGGCGTGCTCGAGATCACCGCCGTGCAGCCCGGGCGCAAGCGCCGGCTGACCGTCTCGGTGCCCCCCACCTTCGCCACCCAATGGTTCTCGCCGCGCCTGGGCACGCTGTTCGAGACGCTGCCCGAGGTCGACCTGTCGATCCGCACCGAGCCCGGCGACGATTGCCATTGCCATATCCGCTTCGGCCGCGCGGCGCGCGCCGACATGCTCTCGGAGCGGCTGATGATGGAGCGCCACGCGCTGGTGGGCGCGCCGCGCTACGCAGGGCTGCCGCTCGATTCGCTGTTCGGCCGGGTGCCCTCGCTGCACGTGCTGCACGAGGGCAAGCGCCTCACGCTGTGGGCCGACTGGTGCGCCCAGGCCGGCGTGCCGGTGGCGCGGATCGGCGACGGCATCGAATTCTCCACGCTCGAACAGGCGATCCACGCGGCGCGCAAGGGCGCCGGGCTGGCGGTGGTCGACCTGGGCATGATCGAGGAGGAGATCGCCGAGGGCAGCCTGGTGCCGCTCTCGCCGGTCGAGGCGATCGGCCCTTACGGCTACTGGCTCGACATCGCGCCCGAGCGGCTCGACGACGAGCACGTCGCGGCCTTCGTCGCCTGGCTGCGCGGGCAGGCGGCAGTCAGCCAGGCCGCCCAGGCCTGACCAGCGCGCGGCGCGAGCCGCCGCGTCGCCTCCGCCATCGCGCCATCCCGCCCGAGTTCAGAACTTCTCGGTCCAGGGCCGCACCTCGATCTCCCAGGACCAGGCGCTGCGATGCTGGCGCAGCAGGTCCGCGTAGACGCGCGCGATCGCGTCGGGGTCGAGCGTGCTGTCGGGCGAATCAGCCGGATCGGGGCGCTGTTCCGAGCGCACCATGCCGTCCACCACGATATGCGCGACGTGGATGCCCTTGGGCGTCAACTCGCGCGCCGCGCTCTGCGCCAGCCCGCGCAGCGCGAACTTGCCCATCGCGAACGGCGCCGACAGCGCGAAGCCCTTCACCCCGGCGGTGGCGCCGGTCAGCAGGATCGCGCCCTTGCCGGCCGGCAGCATGCGCCGCGCCGCCTGCTGCACGGCATGGAAGGCGCCCAGCGCCGAGACGGCCAGCGCCTGCTCCACCTGGGCCGCGTCGAGTTCGGCGATCGGCCCTCGCAGGCGCCCGCTGGCGTTGTAGACGACGATTTCGGGCGCGCCGATGCGCGCCTCGGCCTGCTCGAACAGCCGTTCGACCTGGGCCGCGTCGCTGGCGTCGACCGGCAGCGCGATCGCGCCGGTTTCGGCGGCCAGCGGCGCGAGCCGCTCGGGATGCCGCGAGGCGATCGCGACCTGCAGGCCGGCCTCGCGCAGCAGCCGCGCCAGCGAGGCGCTGATGCCGGGGCCCGTGCCGATGATGAGGGCATTGCGATAGGGGATGTCGCTCATGGTGTCACCGTGGATGGCGTGTCGAGGGCGCCGGCGCGATCGGAACGCATCGCTGGCTCGCCCGCCTGGGCGGCGCCGCCTGCCGGCCGTCCGCCGAGCATAGTGGATCGCGCCGCCGGCTGCAGGCGGTCCCGCCGGCCGGGCCGCGCCCGGCGGCGGCCAGGCGGCATTGTTCGCGAATCGCGGATACTCAGTCGCCCTCCGGCTCGTTTATTGGGCCCCGGACCCTGTCGAGAATGGCTTCAACGGTCGAGCGACCGCCAGACCATCCAGCCAACCGATCAAGGACATCCCATGCAACTGCACAGCTTCCATCTTTCCGGCCATTCGCACCGCGTCCGCCTGTTCCTTTCGCTGCTCGGCGTCGAGCACGAGGTCCACGAGGTCGACCTGCGCCAGTGCCAGCAGAAATCGCCCGACTACCTGCGCATCAACCCGCTCGGCCAGGTGCCGGCGCTGGTCGACGGCGAGCAGGTGATCGTCGATTCGACCGCGATCCTGGTCTATCTGGCGCGCAAGCACGGCCCGTCCTGGCTGCCCGCGGACGCGACCGGCGCGGCACGCGTGCAGCGCTGGCTGTCGGCGGCTTCGGGCGAGGTGGCGCACGGCCTCGCGGCGGCCCGCGCGATCCAGTTGTTCAAGCTGCCGCGCGATCCCGCCGAGGCGATCGCCAAGGGCGAGGCCTTCCTGGCCACGCTCGACCGGGAACTGGCAGGCAGCGACTGGCTCGCCGGCAACGCGCCGACCATCGCCGATGTCGCGATCTACGCCTACGTGGCGCGTGCCGGCGAAGGCAAGGTGGATCGTTCGAACTGCCGGAACGTGACGCGCTGGCTGGAGCGGGTCGAGGCGCTGCCGGGCTTCGTGCCCTTCGTGCGCTCGCCGATCGGCTTCGACGCACCGACGTCGGATCAGGAGGCGGTATGAACACGGGCTTGATCGAACGCGCGCGCATCGAACTCGATGCCGCGCCGGGAAAGGAAGGGGCGATCGTCCAGTTGAGCGAGGCGAGCGCCACGCGCAGCAGCAGCGTGGTCGATCTCGCGCCTTCGCAGCGCCTCGAACTCGACGGCGGCTCGCGACACGACCTCTACCTGCTGCGCGGCAGCGCCGATCTGTCTGGCGAGCCGCTCGCCAGGGACGATTTCGTTACGCACGCGGGCGAGGCGCTCACGCTGCGCGCCGGCCCGCAAGGCGCGCGAGTGCTGGTCTATCGCGAAGCCGGCGCCGCGCCCGGCGGCACCGCGATCGAGCGCGCCGCGCAGCGGCAATGGCTCGCGGGCCGCCACGCGCACATGCAGGTGGTGCCGCTGCCGAGCGAGGAACATCGCCTGAGCCTGGTGGCCTGGGAGCCCGGCGCGCGCACGCGCGATCACACGCATCCGCAGGGCGAGGAGATCTTCGTGCTGAGCGGCACGCTGCGCGATGGCGAGCAACGGCTCACGGCCGGCACCTGGATGCGCCTGCATCCCGGCACGCATCACGAGCCCTTCGCCGACGAGCCGGCCGTGATCCTGCTGCGCCATGGCCATCTGCTCACGCAGCCGGATCAGCCCTGAGCGAGATGCGCCTTGAGACGGTCGATCAGCGCGCGGACCTTCGGGGGCGTGTGCCGGCCCGGCGGCAGCAGCGCGTGCATCGCCATCGCCGGGCCGGCCCAATCGGCATGGACACGCACCAGCCGGCCCGCGGCGATGTCGCCATGCACCGTGAAATCGGGCAGCCAGGCCAGCCCGGCGCCTTCGGCCGCGGCGGCGCGGCAGGCGTACATGGTGTCGGCCAGCAGGCCCGGCGCGAAATCGAGCACCAGGGTTTCGCCGCCGGCCTTGCGCAACTGGCAGCGCAAGGGATGCGCCAGCACCGAGAGCCCGACGAAGGGCAGCCCCGCCGCCTCGGCGACGTCGCCCGGCAGGCGATGCCGCGCGAGCCAGGCGGGGCTCGCCACCAGCCACTTTTCACACTTGCCGACGGTCACCGCGCGCAGGCTCGAATCGGCCAGCTCGCCGAGCCGGATCGCCACGTCGACGCCCTCGGCCAGCATGTCGATGAAGCGATCGCCCGACACCATCTCGATGCGCAGCTCCGGATGTGCTTCGCGCATCGCCGCCAGCACCGGCGCGAGCACGATCGCGCTGAACTCGACCGAGGCCGCCACGCGCAAGGTGCCGCGCAGCGTCTCGGCGGCCGGGTTGACGGAGGACACGGCCTCGTCGGCCAGCTCGGCCAGGCGCCGCGCCGCCTCGAAGAAGGAAGCGCCGGCCTCGGTCACGTGGATGCGCCGCGTGGTGCGCGCGATCAGGGTGGTGCCGAGCTCGTCCTCTAGCCGCTGCACGTGCTTGCCGACCGCGGTCTTGCCGATGCCGAGCCGCTCGGCCGCGCGCGTGAGCGAGCCGGTCTCGACCACCGCGATGTAGATCAGGAGTTGCTCGAAGCTCAGCTTGCGTAGATCGGTCATGGCGCGGCGGTCAGTGAGGACGGGCAACGGCGCGCGAGGCGGCGCCGTCTGGGTCGGAGGGAAGCGCGATGGGCCGGATTATATCGGCGCGCGCGCCATGCGAGGCGGCCGGGAACGCGCCGAAGAAGACGCGGGGGAAGGTGCCGAAAAGCACGCCGCGCGGGCCGCCCGCGCCGGGCTCCGCGCCCGCCGGCTGGCGCTTCGGGTATAGTCCGCATACACGAAACACGGGCCGCCCGGCGGCTTACAGCAAGATGCGCACGATTGTCAGGTTGTGGAAAGCCAACAAGGGCTTCATCGCCTTCCTGTTCCTGATGGTGATCTTCCGCAGCGCGGTGGCCGACTGGAACGTGGTGCCCAGCGGCTCGATGCTGCCGACCATCCGGATCGGCGACCGGATCCTGGTCGACAAGATGGCCTACGACATCCGCATCCCCTTCACCCACATTCGCCTCGTGCGGCTGCACGAGCCGCAGCGCGGCGACATCGTCACGATCGACTCGGCGGCGGCGCACGAGCTGCTGGTCAAGCGCCTGATCGGCCTGCCCGGCGACACGGTGGCGATGCACGACAACGTGCTGACCATCAACGGCAAGCGCGCCGACTACCGCCCGATCGGCAGCAACCTGCTGCGCAGCGATGCCGATTCGCCGGGCGAGTACCTGGCCGAGCGGATCGGCGGCGCGCCGCACACGGTGCGCCTCTCGCCCGAGGCGCCGAGCCCGCGCGAATCCTTCGGCCCGATCGTGGTGCCGCCGGGCCAGTACCTGATGCTCGGCGACAATCGCGACAACAGCGCCGACTCGCGCTACTTCGGATTCTTCCCGCGCGACGAGATCATGGGCCGCGCGCGCCGCGTGGCCTTCTCGCTGGACCCGAGCCGCGATTACCTGCCTCGCCTCGATCGCTTCGGCCGCCGCCTCGATGCGCCGCTGGGCTGAAACGCGCCGCCGGCGCGCGGCATGGGCGGGGCTCGCCGCGGCCGCCACGCTGTTCAGCGCGGCGGCCCGGGCCGCCTGCGATACGGCACCCTCGCGCTGCCCCGACAACCCGGAGTTGCCGGCCGCCGTACAGAAGCTGGTCCCCGCCGGCTATGAAGTGCTCGATCACCTGGCCGGCTCGCTGACCGACGCGGGACGCACCGACTACCTGGTGGTGGTGCACCGGATCCCCGATACCGAAGCACGCCCTTCCGCGCGTCCGCTGCTGCTGATCACGCAGGGCGCCGATGGCCGCTACACGCTGGCGGCCCGCAATGATTTCGTGGTGATGCGCGCCGACCAGGGCGGCGTATCGGGCGACCCCTACCTCGATCTGGACGACAACGGCCTCGCGATCAAGAACCGCTATTTCTCGGTCCAAAACGGCGTAGCCGCCGGGCCGAACCACTGGAGCGACAACATCACGTTCCACTACGATGCGGCTCGGCGCGGCTGGCTGTTCCACCAGGAAATCGTCCACAGCAGCGAGCCGAATCCCGATCCCCGCCCCGACGCCGACGCGCTGCTGCCCGACCAGGCCAGCGTGATCAAGGCCGATCGCCAACGGCCCGTGAGCTTCGACGCGTGGCGCCCGAAGCATTGAATGATTGAATCCGCGATGACCGACACGCCCACCCTGAGCGGCCAGCTCGTCGAGCTGCGCCCCCTGGGCTCCGTCGGTGCGGAGCAACTGCTGGCGGCCGCCGCGGACGGCGAACTCTGGAACCTGAAAGTCACCAACGTGCCCGGGCCGGACACGGTCGAGGCCTATCTGGCGAAGGCCTTCGAGGGCGAGCGTGCCGGCACCGTGATGCCGTTCGCGATCGTCCATCGCGAGACCGGCCGCGTGGTGGGCAGCACGCGCTTCTGGAAGATCGACCGCGCCAACCGCAAGCTCGAGATCGGCCATACCTGGCTCGGTGCCTCGATGCAGCGCTCCGGCGCCAACACCGAATGCAAGTATCTGCTGCTGGTGCATGCCTTCGAGGTGCTCGGCTGCGTGCGCGTGCAGTTCACCACCGACGTGCTCAACGAAAAGTCGCGCGCCGCGATCCTGCGCATCGGCGCCACGCAGGAAGGCATCGTGCGCCACGAGCGCATCATGCCGGACGGGCGCAAGCGCGACTCGGTGCGCTTCAGCATCATCGACGACGAGTGGCCCGCGACCCGCGAGCATCTGGCGCGGCTGCTGGCGAAGGCTTGAGGCTCGCGCGCCGATACACCGATTCCAGCGTGGCGATCGCATCGGCGCCGAAGCGCTCGACGATGAAATCGATGAAGCTGCGCAGCTTCGGCGAGATCCGCCGCTCCGGCAGGTAGAGCAGGTTCAGCGCGCGCTCGGGCGCGGGGTGATCGGGCAGCACTTCCACCAGGCGCTTGGCGCGGATATCGTCGCCGACCAGCACGGACGGCAGCATGGCGATCCCCAGCCCGCCCAGCACGGCGCGCCGCAGCGCCTCCGAATTGTCGATCCGCAGCCGGCCCTCGATCGGTACGCGCGACGGCCCGTCAGGCCCGTCCAGCAGCCACTCGGCCTTGGCCGCGTACCATTCCGAGCGCGGCGGATAGGCATAGCTCAGGCATTGATGCGCGGCCAGGTCCGCCGGCGTCGACGGCACGCCGTTCGCCTTCAGGTAGGCCTTCGAGGCACACAGCATCAGCCGGTACGGCGCCAGCGGCCGCGCCACCACATCCTCGCTGCCCGGCGCGCCGACGCGGATCGCCGCCTCGAAGCCGTCGTCGATCAGGTTGGTCAGCGCATCGGTGGCGACCACGTCGAGCCTGACCTCGGGATAACGCGCGTAATAGTCGGCCAGCGAGGGAATCAGGCACTCGTTGCTGAACACCACCGGCGCGGTCACGCGCAGCCGCCCGCGCGGCGTCGCCAGATGGTCGAGCGCGAGGCGTTCCGAATCGTCGACCAGGCCGAGGATCTCGATGCAGCGCTCGTAATAGGCCTGGCCGAACGCGCTGAGCTGCTGCTTGCGCGTGGTGCGATGGAGCAGCCGCGTGCCGAGCCGCGCCTCCAGCGCCTGCAGGTGGTTGCCGACCATGGTCGGCGACAGGTCGCAGGCGAGCGCGGCCGCGCTGAGGCTGCCGCTCTCGACCACGCGCACGAAGACGGTCATCGCTTTGAGTAGGTCCATTGCGCAATATTAGTGGATTCTCTTGCAAGGATTGGCCTGTTTATCCAGTTTTTCTTAGGGAATACAGTGGGAGCCAAACCTCGTGGATCAACCGATCCGACCTGGCACGCTCACCCTGGACTCCGTCTCATGCCCGCTTCCCCGCATCGCTCGCCGCGCCTGGCGCTGCTCGCCACCAGCCTCGGTTTCGTCATCGTCTGCATCGATGTCACGGTGGTGAACGTCGCGCTGGCTCGCCTGCGCGACGCCCTGTCGATCGACGCGGCCGGGCTCGAATGGATCGTCAACGCCTATACGCTGGCCTTCGCGAGCCTGCTGCTCAGCGCCGGCGCGCTGGCCGACCGCTTCGGCGCGCGCCGCGTGTTCGTGGCCGGCTTCGCCGTGTTCACCTGCGCCTCGATCGGCTGCGGGGTGGCCGACGGGCCGGCCCTGCTGATCGCCTCGCGCGTGCTGCAGGGCGTGGGCGCCGCGCTGTGCGTGCCGCCCTCGCTGGCCCTGCTAGGCGCGGCCTTCCCCGACGCGCGGGCACGCGCCCGCGCCGTCAGCATCTGGGCCGGCACGGCGGCGCTCGCGCTCGGCGCGGGCCCGCTGGTGGGCGGCCTGCTGGTCGATCGTTTCGGATGGCCAAGCATCTTCCTGATCAACGTGCCGGTCGGCATCGTCGGGATCTGGCTGACGCTGGCGCATGCCCCGGAAACGCCGCGCCACGCGGCGCGGCGGCTGGATCTTGCAGGGCAGGCGCTGGCGATCGTCGCGCTGGCGGCGCTGACCTACGCGGTGATCGCCGCGGGCCGCGCGGGCTGGGGCAGCGCGCAGGTGCCGGGGAGCTTCGCGCTCGCGCTGCTGGCCGCGCTCGCATTCGTGACGGTGGAACGGCGTCATCGGCAGCCGCTCCTGCCGATGACGCTGTTCCGGGTTCCCGTCGTCAACGTCAGCGCCCTGACGGGCCTGTCGCTGAACTTCGGCTATTACGGCCTGATGTTCGCGATGAGCCTGTACTTCCAGAACGTGCGCCACGACACGCCGCTGCAGGCCGGGCTGGCGTTCCTGCCGATGACGGCCCTGGTGGCGGTCGCCAACATCGTGTCCGGCTCGCTGACCGCGCGCTTCGGATATCGCCTGCCGATGCTCGCCGGCCAGATGCTGGCCGCGGCCGGTTATCTGGCGCTGATGCTGCTGCATCGCGACAGCGGCACGCTCGCGGTGTCGCTGCCGTTGCTGGCGGTCGGCGTCGGCGTCGCGCTGGCGGTGCCGTCGATCAATACGGCCTTGCTGGCCCATGTCGAGCCGACCACGATCGGCATCGCCTCGGGCTTGCTGAATACCGCGCGCCAGGTTGGCGGCGTGTTGGGCGTGGGGCTGTTCGGGGCGCTGGCGGGGGCCGCCTCGCGCGACATGGTCGGCGGGCTGCACGCGGCCGTTGCGATGGCCGCCGCGGCGAGCCTGGCGAGCGTCGCGCTCGGCCTGTTCGGGCTGAAGACGACGGCACGGCCGGCGGTCTGCACCGAATCGGCCTGAGGCCGGGGCCGCGCTCGCAGTAAACTGGCGGTTTTCCTCCCTTCGGAATCCTGTCATGCAGATGCTCGTCGACGCCGACGCCTGCCCGGTCGTCGTCAAGGAGATGCTGTTTCGTGCCGCGCAGCGCCTCGAAATCAGCCTCACCCTGGTCGCCAACCAGTTCCTGCGCACGCCGCCCTCGCGCTTCATCAAGGCCCTGCAGGTGCCGGCCGGCTTCGACGTGGCCGACCAGCGCATCGTCGAGCTGGCCGAGGCCGGCGACCTGATCATCACGGCCGACATTCCGCTGGCCGCCGCCGCGCTCGACAAGGACGCGCAGGTGCTCGACCCGCGCGGCAACTGGTTCAGCCGCGAGAACATCCAGGAGCGCCTGACCATGCGCGACGTGATGGACCAGTTGCGCAGCTCGGGCGTCGAGACGGGCGGGCCGCCGCCCTATTCCGCGCAGGACAGCAAGGCCTTCGCGCGGCAACTGGATCGCTTCCTGGCCAAGCATGGACCGGGGGCGAAGCCGTGATCCTCTCCTCCCGGTTCGTCTCGCGCATCGACCTGAAACCGGACCCGGACAACGATACCTCCCGGTATCCCTTCAATCTTCCGGCCGTGCGCTCGCTCGATGCATTGGAACTGCACCCGAAGATCACTTACTTCGTCGGGGAGAACGGCTCGGGGAAATCGACCCTGCTCGAGGCCCTGGCCGTTTCACTCGGCTACAACGCGGAAGGGGGTAGCCAGTCGCTGCACTTCCAGACGCGCGACACGCACTCGCCCCTGCACGAGCGCCTTCGGGTCTCCAAGGGGCTCCGCCGCCCGCGAACCGGCTACTTCCTGCGTGCCGAGAGCTTCTACAACGTGGCCAGCACGCTCGACGAAATGGAGGAGGACCCCTACACGGCAGGCGTGCTGGCTTCGTATGGCGGCCGCTCCCTGCACATGCAGTCGCATGGCGAATCGTTCCTCGCCCTGGTGATGCAGCGTTTCGGCCCCGAAGGGCTATACCTGCTCGACGAACCGGAGGCGGCGCTTTCCCCGCAACGGCAGCTGACCCTGCTCGCGCGCCTGCACCAATTGATCGAGGAGAAATCGCAGTTCGTCATCGCGACACACTCGCCGATCCTGATGGCGTATCCCGATGCCTGGATCTATGCCTTCGGCGAGGACGGCATCCGGCGCGTTGCCTACGAGGAGACGGAGCACTACCAGGTCACGCGCGACTTCCTGGCGAATCCCCGGCGCATGCTCGACATCCTGATGAGCGATCCCGACGACGCGCAGCACACGAGCGACGAGACGCCATAGCGGCGGCATCCGTGCACGGCGATGGTCAGGGCTCGACAGGCACCTCGCGGTCGTCGCCCATGCCGTGATAACCGCCCTCGAAGATGATGGTCACGTGGCGCGGATTGTCCGCGGCATAGACGTTGGAATAGATCGACGTCGCCACCGTGCCCGCGCCGCATTCCAGCTTCAGTTCCTTGTCCGTCCGTCCGCTTCGGAGATTGACGAGGCGCAGGCGCGCCATCGACAAGGGGCACGCGCTGGACGATTCGTAGATCCCCAGCAGCAGGTGCTTGCCGGTGTGATGCCACATCGGGATCTCGACCGTGCCCGATACGCTCGGCGTTTTGTCGGAACGGGTGTCGTCGAGCGTACCGACCTGGTGCAGCGTGATCGGCAGCACGTGCTTGCCGTCGCGCCACTCGCCGGCGGCGCCGTTGTCACTCGGCTTCAGCGAAATCGGGCAAGGGACGGGATGCGCCGGTGAGGCTACCGGGACCTTGGGAGAATCGCCGAAGGATGCCGGTGCCACGGCTTCGCATAACTGCATGCTGCCGTCGGCCTGGCGCTTGCCTTGCAAGGGGATGGGGAGGCGATGGGCGTCGTAGTAGTAGCTGCCGTCGACCTGCGATCGACGAGGCTCGTCGTGGTTCAGTTCGGCATAGGTCTGCAGCGATAGATGGATCGGCAGGCTGCCGATCGTGCCGGTGTAGTTCCGGACTTCGTACCAGCCGCCGGCGTGGGCGGTGGACGCGGCCAGCGAGGCTGCGCAGAGGATGGCGTGGAGGAGATGGCGGAAGGGTTTCATCGGCTATCCGTGATTACGCACGATCGGGCGTCATGTGGATTGTCGGTGATTTGAGCGGCAGAGTGAAACGATTCATCATGATCGACCGGTGCCCACTTCCGAAATAAGAGATGCACCGAGCATGATCGCCGACAGATTCTCTCCGGGGTGATGGAGGTACATTCCGTACCCGAGCACCGAGCAAAGGGAGGATCAATTGGCTAGACGAGCGATCATTTGCGCTGGCGACACGACAACGCATGGCGGCTGCGTCCTCGAGGGCGAGCCGTCCGTGACCATCCAGGGAAAACCTGTCGCCGGCGTCGGACACAAGGTAAGTTGTCCGCAATGCCAAGGTGTTTTCCCGATACTTCCGATACCACGCCGATATCCCCACGGAATCCACGGGCGAGATACCGCCGTCGAGGGAATGCGAACCGCATGCGGCGCCGTCCTCATTGCCTCGCAGTCGACCAATACGATCGACGATGACGGCGAGGCTGACGCGTACATCGATGGGCACGACAACATCGTTGCCGCTGCGACAGCCTTCCCGTCTTCGCCTCCGACGCTGTGCCGTGCATGCACGACGACAGCGGCAAGGAACGCGATGACGATGATCGTCCGGGGTTGATCATGTCACCGAGCATCGAAGCCTATTTCGCCGGGCGCCGGCCACATACGGTGCCAGCGCGACTGTATGCGCTGTTCGACGGCGTGCTCTATCAAGACCGGAACGGCACTGTCCCTGACAGAACGGCGGCGTGCCTCGCCTTGCTCGACGATACGCCCGACGAATCGGTGGCCAATGCCGGCCCTTGGCTGGTCGATTGCGAAGCGACATCCATGTTGGTGAACACAGCGCTTTCGTCCTTGGCGGCCAGTTCGTTTGGCGTGTCCTGGTTGATCAGCGCGTATCCGATGACGGCATTGGCGGATCATCTTCGGGAGAATCTGGATGTCGAGTTGCCCGATGGTCAGCTTGCGCTGCTTCGTTTCCATGACGCTCGGCTCATGCCATCGATTGCCTCGGTGATGACTCCCGTGCAGCGACTTGCATTCTTCGTGACGGTATTCGACTGGCTCGTTGAATGCGACGGCCATCTGATCGAGATAGCACGCAATGCTCACCCTATCTAGCGAGCAGTTCGCGGCAATGGCACGTATCGATGCGAAAAATTACATCGAACGCATCCGGCATGCACTCGTCACGGAAAACGCTCCGTTGGCTGCGGACCACACGCTGTCAGACCGGCTATGGCGCGCGTATATCGCGGCGCAGGAAATCGGCATCTCGACGGATGAAAACGTCGCGGCATTCCTTCGCCTCGAGGCGTTTTCACCTGGCTTCTATCAAAGACTGGCGACGCGACGCTGGCTGAAGCGGCCGGGCCGCCATCCAGACGAGCGTTTTCATGACTACCTGCGCGTAATCAGGTGGCACGTCAATCATCCCGACTATCTCAGAGGAAATCACAATGGCCGGAATGGCAGTACCTCTCATCGAAGGCGCCGCAATGGAATTTGGGCCGCTCTTGATGCGTATTGGCGCGGCGCTGTTGGGCGGAGCAGGAACCGCTAGCCTGTCCGGCGACGCAACGGACGACGATATCGAGGCAAGGGCATCGGCACATGCTGTCCCGCGCACGGCAGAGCGTTGCGAACGCTGTCCACCCGAGTCCGGCTTGGCTGTCAAACGCTTCCACTCGATGAACGCGGCACCGCGCGAATACCAGGCGCGCGTTACCGGACGGCCTTATAGCGTCGCCGAAGGCTGGAGCGAGGAGTGGGCGTGGCTGAATATCGACTTCGACGGCTTCGTGCCGGGTCGATGCTTGTTGCAGGAAGCGAAGGGCAACTACGATCAGTTTCTCGATGGCTCTATCCCTGCAGCCTATAAATTCTTCAAGGGATTCGAATCGATGGAGGCGGCAGCGGAGAAACAGGCCAGCCTTGTTCGCGCCAAGCCGCCAACCCGCCTGATGTGGTATTTCCAGACACCTCTCGCACAGAGTCGCATGATGCTCACCTTGCGGCACCTTGGCATACCGTCAATCGTCCACCCTTGAGGCAGCCCATGAACATCATCGCCAGCTTTCGCGATCCGTCACTCCTGGCAGACGACTTCGCGGGCATGCTTGCGCGAATTTCACCTATCGCCGCAAAACTTGCCACCTACGACGCATCCCTTCGCGCAGAGAACTGGCGCCTGAAAGGAGACACGCTGCAAGAAGCGATGCTCTACCAGGTCTACGACGCCAATGGCGAGGCGACACCCGCTGCCCTGGCGGTGCTTCGCGAGGCATTTCGCGGTGAGCACGCCTTCACCTATGCCGCCTTATGGGATGGAAACAGGGATGCCAGCAAGGGCGCCTCGATTTCCTGCCACATAGCCGACAAAACCATTCCCGATAGGCTGTCGATCACTATTCGCGGGCCAGCGTGGCAAGACTATCGGGCGGTTGCGGATCTCGTCGCGAAAATCGTCGAGGTTTTCGGGCCGCTGCTCGTCGACGTGTCCGATGAGAAATACGGACTCAAGCAAGTTTTCGACGACAAACCCGGCGTCGGCTGGATGCTCTACTTGCCGCACCGAATCACCACGCAACAGGTTCCCGAAGCAAGGGCACTCATCCCCGTCCCATCCGCCGGCCGCAAGCAAACCGGCACGATCATCGTCAGCGTCGTGGACGAAGCGTTCTCAGCCGACAATCCCGAGCATGTCGAGATCGCGAACCGCATCGAGATTCGACTCGTCGACCACGACCTGCTGCCGACTTATCTCAGCTTATAAGCGCTCTCACCGCGCCCCGATCGACGACGCAAACCTCACGCCGACACAGCCAACGCGCGAATCTCATCCCCCTCGAGCCGATATCGAACCCACTCGCTTTGCGGTTTGGCGCCGAGCGCCTTGTAGAAAACGATAGCCGGCTCGTTCCAGTCCAGCACGCTCCATTCGAAGCGCCCGCAGCCCTTCTCGATCGCAATCCCCGCGAGATGCTGCAGCATCCGCTTGCCGGCGCCATGGCCACGCGCGTCGGGCGAAATATACAGATCCTCCAGGTATAGCCCCGCCTTGGCCTGCCAAGTCGAATACGAGAAGAAATACACGGCGAAGCCGATCGCCTTGCCATCGAGCTCGCAGATCAACGCCTTCGCGGGCGATTGCGGACCGAACAGCGATGTCTCGATGCTCTCGACAGTCGCCTCGACCTTGTCTTGCGCCTTTTCATAAATGGCGAGTTCGGTGATGAAGCGCAGGATGAGTGCCGCGTCGTCGACGCGGGCGGTTCGGATATTCAGCGACATGAGATCGGGTTCCAGACAGGCAATGAAGTCACAAGCCAAGGATGGTAGTCGATACCGACGCGTCGACTCAATGCGACGACACATAAACCGCGCCCTCGAACGGCTCGGGGACCGCGAAGCTCTCGCGCATCCGTCGCGTTTCGGCAGCCGGCGTGGCACCGAACAGCCGTTTGAACTCGCGGCTGAACTGGGAAGCACTCGTGTAGCCCACCGCGTGCCCCGCCGCTTCGGCGGTCAGGTCCTGGCGCACCATCAGCAGGCGCGCCTGGTGCAGGCGCGTGGACTTCAGGTACTGCATCGGAGAAACCTGCGTGATCGCCTTGAAGTGGCTGTGAAAACTCGGCGTGCTCATGCCGGCCTCGCCAGCCAGTTGCGCGACGTCCAGCGGCTGCGCATAAGCGGCGTGGATCAGGCGCAGCGAGCGCCCGATCCGGCCGAACTGCCCGCGCATCGCCAGCGCCTCGCGCATCGACGCGCCTTGCGCCCCCGTCAGCACCCGGAAATACAGCTCGCGCAACAGGCCCGGCCCCAGCACCGCCGCTTCGAGCGGACGATGCATCGCCTCCAGGAAGCGCAGCACGGAAGCCTGCATGGCATCGTCCATCGGCGTCGACATCATGCTCTGCGGAGCGCGCACCGGCTCGGCCGTGCCTTCGCGATCGATCTGCGCCGCCAGTTCGGCGGCCACCGTGAAATCGAGGTGCAGGTAGAGCGCGAGCAAGGGGCGCTCCGGCGTCGCCTCGGTTTCCATGCTGAACGGCACCGGCACGGACACGGCCAGGTAATGCTGCTCGTCATACAGATACAACTGCTCGCCGAAGTAACCGCGCTTGCGCCCCTGGCAGACGATCACGATGCCCGGGTCGTACAGCACCGGCGTGCGTGACAGCGCCCGGTTCGAACGCAGGATGCGCACGCTCGGCAGGGCGGTGAGGTTGTAGCCCTCGTCGGGAGCCAGGTCCCGCAGCAAGGCAATCATGCGTCTGCGGTCGCGGGCGGAAAGCTCCGTATGCTCAGCTGGGTTGCGCGTCATGATCATAGTTTTAGGCAATAAAAATAGCGGAATCCGGCTTATCCGTCGCCACTTGCCAGACTAGTATGCATGCTCCTATCGACATTCGGGAGTCCCTTCGATGACATCCAGCAAAATTCTGCTCATCACCGGCGTCAGCAGCGGATTCGGCCGCGCGCTCGCGCGGGAAGCCCTGGCGGCGGGCCACACGGTGGTCGGCACGGTCAGGAGCGACGAGGCCAGACGCGATTTCGAGTCGCTGTCGCCGGGCGCCGCCGTCGCGCGCGTGCTCGACGTGACCGACTTCGACGCCATCGATGGCGTCGTCGCCGAGATCGAGGCGCAGGTCGGCCCGATCGACGTGCTGGTCAACAACGCCGGCTATGGACATGAAGGCGTGATGGAGGAATCGCCGCTGTCGGACCTGCGCCGGCAGTTCGACGTGAACGTGTTCGGCGCGGTGGCGATGATGAAGGCGGTGCTGCCCTTCATGCGCGAGCGCCGCCATGGCCACATCGTGAACATCACCTCGATGGGCGGCCATATCACCATGCCGGGCATTACCTACTACTGCGGCAGCAAGTTCGCGCTGGAGGGCATTTCCGAGGCGCTCGGCAAGGAAGTGCGCGCCTTGGGCATCGCCGTGACCGCCGTCGCGCCGGGCTCGTTCCGCACCGACTGGGCCGGCCGTTCGATGTCGCGCACGCCGCGCTCGATCGCCGACTACGACGCGATCTTCGATCCGATCCGCCAGGCGCGCGAGGAAAAGAGCGGCAAGCAGCTGGGTGATCCGGTCAAGGCCGCGCGCGCGATGCTGGTGGCGATCGACGCCGAGCAGCCGCCGGCGCATCTGCTGCTGGGCAGCGATGCGCTCGGCTTGGTGCGAGGCAAGCTGGCGGCGATGGAAGAGGAAATCGATGCCTGGGAAGGCGTGACGGTCTCGACCGATGGTTGAAGACAACCGAGGCGCGCGAACCATCGCGCGCTTCGCCTTCAATCCAGCGCCGGGAGATTGAAGGGCTTGCCCGGCGTATGCACCCAGGCCGCGACGACCTTTGCTCCTGTCGGGCCGGCCGTCGTCACGTGCACGACATCGGCCGGCAGTTGGAAGGTTTCGCCGGCGCGCAATCGCCTGGGCGGCTGCCCATCGACACGCACCGTCACCTCGCCCTCGAGCACGTAGCAGAGCTCCGGTCCGCTCGCCTTGTGACGCGGCTTGCTCGCGTTGGGCGGGAACACGGCCACGCCCATTCCCATCTCGCGATCGGTGTCCGGCACGGGAACGCGTTGCAGGACGACCGTTTCCCGGGCCTCGGGAGGCGCCGCGTCGGCCGCCTGCAACATCACCAGCGCCGCGAGCATCGACACGCCGTGGCGGATGTGCCTCGTCGTTGCGCTTCGCATGATCACTGCCCGGCGCCATCGAGCGCGGTCAGGATCCGGTACGCGGCGGCAACGCGGTCCTCGATCGGATAGCTGCGATTCGCGAGGATCACGATGCCCATCCGCTTGGCGGGCACGAATGCGACGTAGCTCGAGAAGCCGTTGGTGGAGCCCGTCTTGTTGATCCAGACATCATCCCGCGGCGCCTCGGGCGGACGGATTTCCGTCACCTTCATGCCCTTGAAGAGCATCGCCGGGCCGTTGCCGATCAGCAGCGTCTTCAGCGCGACCGGATAGGGATACTGCTCCCAGATCAGGTCCTGCGTCATGGGCCCGGCCTGGAAGTAGCCGGTATGCGTCTGCGTCACCGCGCGTTGCAGCGACGCTTCGAGCGGGATCAGCTTCATGTTGCCCTGCATGAAGTGCAGCAGGTCGCCGGCCGTCGACTTGACGCCATAGGCCTCCCGTCCCACCACCTCCATCTTCATGCGGATCGGCTTGCCCGCCGCCGTATAACCTTGCGCGTAGTCGGCCTCGCGCGCGGCCGGCACGTCGATGAAGGTGTTCTTCAGGCCCAGGCCCGGAAACAGCCGCCCTTCCATCAGGCTGGTGGAATCCTGCTGCAGGCGGTTCGCGGTCAGGATACCCAGGGTCCCGATGCTGATGTTCGAGTAGGTGCGAAAGGTGCCCGGTGCATGAGCGGCATGCCAGTGCTTCAGGTAGCTGATCAGTTCGGCTTCGTCGTGGACGTCGTCAGGCACCTGGAGAGGCAGGCCGCCCACCGTATGCGCGCCGAGATCGAGCAGGCGCACCTTGCCGAAATCGCTGCCGCGCAGCGGCGGCAGATAGGTTTCCACCTTGTCGCTGAGCGACAGTTGCTTGTCGACCTCGGCCAGCGATGCCAGCGTGGCCGTGAAGGTCTTGGATACCGAGCCGAGCTCGAACAGCGTCGCATTCGTGACCGGCCGTCCGCTTTCCTTCGACGCCACGCCGTAGTTGAAGACGTGTGCCTTGCCGTCCACCACCACGCCCACCGCCATGCCCGGGATCTGCTTCTCCGTCATAAGCGGACGTATGGTCTCGTCCACCACGGCCTGGACGCGATCGGCGGCCGCGAAGGCCGTGTCGGCGATACCGAGCATCGCGCCCGCGGCGCAGAACAGAACCGCCTGGGTCATGGCGGGCATCATCTTGCTGAACTTCATCGTGTGGCATCCTTATCGAAAGCTGGGCCTGGAGAGCCGCCACTATCGCGGTTTCGGGGCCGGGCGACAAACGATGATAAATTGCCCATTGCCCTAGAAAAACTTATGACACCATCATGCGCCCCAATTTGCCCCTGAACGCGCTGCGCGCCTTCGAATCCTCGTCGCGGCACCTGAGCTTCACGCGCGCCGCGCAGGAGCTGAACGTCACCCAGGCCGCCGTCAGCCAGCAGGTTCGCGCGCTGGAGGAACGACTCGGCGTCAGCCTGTTCAAGCGCCTGCCGCGCGGGCTGGCGGTAACCGACGAAGGGCTCGCGCTGCGCCCCGTGCTCAGCGATGCCTTCGACCGCATCGAATCCGTGCTGCGGCAGTTCGAGGGTGGACACTTCCACGAGGTGCTGACGGTGGGGGCCGTGGGCACCTTCGCGGTGGGATGGCTGATGCCTCGGCTCCGGTCCTTCCACGCGCTGCATCCCTTCGTCGAACTGCGCCTGATGACGAACAACAACCTGGTCGACCTGGCCGCCGAAGGCCTCGATTGCGCGATCCGCTTCGGCGACGGCAACTGGCCCGGCACGCGCGCGCAGAAGCTGTTCGACGCGCCGCTCTCGCTGCTGTGCGCGCCGGATATCGCGCAGCGCCTGCGGGTGCCCGCCGATCTCGTCGGGGAAACGCTGCTGCGCTCCTATCGCGCCGACGACTGGATGAACTGGTTCGCGAAGGCGGGGCTCGCGCCGATGCCGGCGCGAGGTGCCGTGTTCGACTCGTCTCGGTTGATGGTCGAGGCGGCAACGCAAGGCGCCGGCGTGGCGCTCGCGCCCGCCTCGATGTTCGCGCGAGACCTCGCCACGGGGCGCCTGGTGCGGCCGTTCGATATCGAGGTGCAGGCGGGCAGCTACTGGCTCATCCAGCAGAAGGGGAAGCCGGCCACGCCCGCCATGCAGTTGTTCAACCAGTGGATCGTGAAGCAGGCCGAGGAGGAAGGCTCGGCCGCATGAGGCCAAGCCGAAATGCCAGCGTCATCGCCCATTGGCCGAAGCCACCATCGCGGCGACCGCCGAGTCCAGCGACGTGGCGCCGAATGCGCGCTCGCCGGCATCCGCCTCGACGTCGATGCGTCCCGCGTTGTGCGCATCGAACAGGTCGATGATCAGTTGCGCATGCTGCTCGCTCGCACCGCCCTCGGCGAGGACCGAGGCCCACTGATCCCGAGGCAGCGCGAGCGCCTTGACGGGACGGCCGCCGGCCGTCACGATCGACTGCGCGACATCGTTCGCGGTGATGCGTGCCGGCCCCTCGACGCTCACGATGCGCGTTGCCGCGGCGCTCGGCCCATCGCGCAGGAGACGCGCCGAAACCACGCCGACATCGCCCGCCGAGATGGTCGGGAAGCGCTTGTCGACGGGATCGTGGAAACTCGGCAGCACGCCGCTCGACAAGGCCACCGGCAACACGCGCGCCCAGTTCTGCATATGCTCCGCCGAGCGCAACAGCGTGAGCTTCGGCGACACATCGCGCAAGGCCGCTTCCAGATGATGGAACAGCTTCGTGATGCCGGTATCGGCGTCGAGCTCGGCGCCGTAATCGGACAAGGCCAGCACGTGCAGATGGCGATGCGCGGCCAGCACGCGCGCGGTGACGTCGATGGTCTTGCGCATCGTGTCGGCTGGATGCGCATCGTCCCGTGGCAGCGGAACCAGCACCTGAACGGCTTGCGCGCCGTCCAGCGCACGATCGAGCGCTACCGGATCGTGCAGATCGGCGAACACCACCTCGCAGCCGATGCTCGCCAGCGCGGCACCTTGCACCGCATCGCGCACCACGGCCCGCACCGGCAGCGATGCCTGCCGCAATGCCGTCGCCGTGGTTTGTCCGACCTTTCCCGCCGCGCCAAGGATCACGTACATCGTTCGACTCCTGTTTCATTGGGGAGGAATCGAGCGTATCGCGGCATCACGGGCGATTCGCGCAGGAACGGATGGTGATCAGCAGGAATGGATGACGGCCGCCCGGCGCGGCGGCAGGCGCGCCGCCGGGGATCGATGCATAATGCGCGAAACCGTGGCTGCCGAGGTGCGAACCGTGAATGCGATCAACCCTGCCGAGAGATTCCAGGCCGGTACGCGCGAGCGCCTGCTGTCGAGCGACCGGCTCGGCTGGTCGGGCTTCGGCGCCGAGCTGGTCGGCATCGGCGCGGGCGTGCATCGCGTGCCGGCGGCGGCCGAGCATCGCGTCGGCATGCATATCGGCGCGCCGGTGACCGCGCATTGCCGCTGCGACGGCCGCCGGTCGTCGCGTATCCAGAGCCAGGGCGACGTCGACGTGATTCCGGCCGGCCTCGACGGCCAATGGGCCGACGATGCAAGCTGCACGATCCTGCGGATCGCCTTCACCGAGGAATTCGCGCAACGCACGCTGTCGCGGCTCGATCGACGCGGCGCCGTCGCGCGAATCACGCCGCGTCTTCAGTGGCGCGATCCGCGTCTCCAGCATCTCGCGTGGGCCTTGCGCGCGGAACTCGAAGCGCCGCACGCATCCGACGCGCTTTATGCGGAAAGCCTGGGCGTGGCGATGATCATCCGGCTCGCGGATGGGGATGACGACTCAGCTTCGCGATCGACCAAGCCAGCCTTGAACCGAAGCGCGGCGATGCGCGTGGTCGACTATATCGATGCGCATCTCGACCGGAGCCTGGCGCTCGCCGAGCTGGCCGAGGTCGCGGGGCTCAGCGTGCCGCATTTCAAGTTGCTGTTCAGGCGGACGTTCGGGACGCCGGTGCATCAGTTTGTGGTGGAGAAGCGCGTCGAACGCGCGAAGCGGCTGCTCCTGCAGGGTGGACTGCCGGTCAGCCAGGTCGCGCTCGATTGCGGCTTCGCGCATGCGAGCCATATGGCGCACTGGATGAAGCGCATGCTGGGGGTGACGCCGAGGGAGGTAGAACAAAGCGAGCGGAGGACATAACACTGCGGCACCGGTACCGTGGCTTCGCTGCAACTCGCGCACTCCGTCCCGCATCCCGGTAGTTACCCCATGACATGCAAGAATCATAATGCCGTTATGATTCTTGCATGAACACTGTGAACCGAACACCCGCACGGCAACCGCACAAGGCGCTGGCGAGATATCTGTCGCTCGACGACTTCGAGCTTGCAGCAAAGCGGCATCTCCCCCGCCCCATATTTGGCTATATCGCCGGCGCCGCCGAGCGCAACGCATCGCTCGACGACAACCAACGCGTGTATGCCGAGTACCGGTTCATCACGCGCGTGTTGCGCGACGTATCCAAGCGCTCACAGTCGACGACACTGTTCGGCCATACCTGGTCGGCGCCGTTCGGCATCGCGCCGATGGGCATCTCGGCGCTGTCCGCCTATCGCGGCGATCTCGTCCTGGCGCAGGCAGCCCGACGCGCCGATATCCCGATGATCATGAGCGGCTCGTCGCTGATTCCCCTGGAAACGGTGGCACACGCCGCGCCACGGACCTGGTTCCAGGCCTATCTGCCTGGAGAAGCCGACAAGATCCATGCCCTCGTGGAGCGAGTCGAGCGCGCAGGCTACGAAACGCTGGTATTGACGGTCGATACCGCCGTGCTCGCGAATCGCGAGAACAACGTTCGCGCCGGGTTCTCGACACCGCTCAAGCCGAGCCTGCGTCTTGCCATGGAGGGCATCACGCACCCGCGCTGGTTGTTCGGCACGGCGCTGAAAACGCTGGTCAGGCACGGCATGCCGCATTTCGAAAATTCCTATGCCACGCGCGGCGCTCCGATCTTCTCGCGCCGTGTGGCACGCGACTTCGGTGCGAAAGATCATCTGAACTGGGAGCATGTCGAGCAGATTCGACGGCAGTGGAAAGGCAGACTGATCATCAAGGGGCTGCTTGCCGCCGACGATGCGAGCATGGCGAGCGATCGCGGCGTGGACGGCGTCATCGTGTCGAACCACGGCGGGCGCCAACTCGACGGGGCCGTGGCGCCGCTGCGGGTACTGCCGGAAATCGCGGCGGCGGTCAGGGAACGCATTCCGGTCATGATCGACGGCGGCATCCGGCGCGGCACTGACGTGCTGAAGGCGCTCGCGCTGGGTGCCGATTTCGTATTCGTCGGACGCCCCTTCAACTACGCGGCGGCGGTCGCCGGAGAACCCGGCGTCGATCACGCCATTGCCATACTTCGCGCCGAAGTGCAGCGCAACCTCGGACTGCTCGGCCTCAATGCCCTCGATGAGCTCGGTCCGCACATGTTGTTGAAAGAAGGCGCCACAGATCATGGACCTCTCGCATGAAACACGAAGACGAACCCGTTGATCGTTCGGTAGCCGCCGTCGACCGGACGTTGCTGCTGCTCGAGGCCTTCCTGGGCCAACCCGGCACGCGCTCGCTCGGCGAGCTCGAAGCGCGAACCGGTCTGTTCAAGAGCGTGATCCTGCGCTACATGCTGTCGCTGGAGGCCAGGGGCTTCGTCCACAAAGAGGCGAGCGGTGCCTACCGACTCGGCATCAAGGCATCGCAGCTCGGCAAGGCATTCGACGGCGGCATCGATCTGGTCGACACGCTGGCGCCCATCGTCGATCGGCTGATGCGAAAGACCGGACATAGCGCGTCGGTCTACGTACGCGACGGCGACTCGCGTGTGTGCCTCGTACGCGCCGAGCCCGATCGCGTCGTGCGCGTCGCGATCCGGGCAGGCACCCGGCGCCCGATCGACAAAACCGCCTCGGGGCAGGCATTCAAGCGCTTCGGCACACTCACGGCCGCGGCGCTGGGAGAGAACGGCCTGGACAACGTGAGCGTATCGGCAGGCGTCGGCGACCCGCTGCTGGCCTCGATGTCGATGCCGCTGTTCGGCGCCGGCAATGGCTTCGTGGGCGTGCTCACGCTGTCGGGCGTGATCGGCGATTTCGATGTGGACGATCGTGGATTGCGATCGACGCTCCATGCGGAAGCGTCGATCGCCAGTACGCAGTTGGGCGCGGTCGTGCCGAGGACGAAACCCGCGCCGCGCCGCCGGCCCGCATCGAAGTGAACTCAGCCGCGAGCGTACATCTGCTCGCAGAAGGCCAGGCTCGCGCCGAGCTTCCTGGACAGATCCGATGCCGCGCGCAATTGCGGCTCGATCAGTTCGCCGGTTTCGTGCGCCGCGTTCAGACGCGACGCGGGACCGGACAAGGTGAGCGCCGCCATGAAGCGATCGCCGGCACCGAACACGGGCGTCGCGAACGCGGCGGTGTGCGTATCGCGAGCGCCTGATGTGAACCACGGAAACGACGGCAGCGTGTCGTAGATCGGCTCGCCGACGCCCCAGAAGCGGATCACATGGCTGATCGCGGTGTCGTCCAGCGGCAGTGCCGTGCCCGGAAGCCGCGTTTCACGCAGCCCCTCGGAGGGTTCGGCACGAAAAAGACAAAGCCGTTGCCCGTTGTCGAGCACATAGTAGGACGCGCTTTCGCGTGTCTGCGCCGCAAGCGCGTGCAACGCCGGTTCGACGATCGTCGAAAGATGGAACGATTGCTCGTAGAGCTTGCCCAGGTACAGCAGTCGCGCGCCGAGGGCATACTCGCCCGACTCGGCTCGTACCACGTAGCCCATTCGTTCCAATGAATTCATCAACCGGTACACGGTTGTCTTGTGCATGCCCGAGGCCTGCGCAAGCGCGGCCAGCGCAAGCTTTTCCTTCCCCGGCCTGAAACAGTCGAGCAGCGACAGCGCTTTCTCGACCGCGGCAACTCCATCGTTTCCCATTGCTCCGAACTCCCCGATCACGGCGACCCAAAATTGTACATCGTACAACGCTGTTTCATGTAGTAAAGGGGTAAACCTGAATGGCTCGCCTTGAATCATCGACGCTATAGTCATTTCACTCTGTACACGCATGTTGTACACTGTACAACGACCTAGCAAAGGATTCTTCATGAGCGCGCTTCCCACCGGACACACTTCCATCAATCGCCACATCGAACGCGTGTCACCCGAGCTCGTAGCCGCGGCCGGCAAGTTTCAGGCAGCGATCCTGGCCGACGTCGCCGGCCGTCGCGGCACGATCAATGGCCGGGTCAAGGCACTGTCGCCGACGATGAAGGTGGCGGGGCCGGCCATCACGGTCGAGGTGCGTCCCGGCGACAATCTCGCGATCCATGCCGCGCTCGCGGTCGCCCAGCCCGGCGACGTCATCGTGGTCGATGGCAAGGGCGACCAGAGTTGCGCCCTGATTGGCGAAATCATGGCGTCGCAGGCAAAGGCGAGTGGCCTGGCGGGCTTCGTCATCGACGCCGCGGTGCGTGATTCGCACGAACTGGCGACGTGGGACTTTCCGGTGTTCTCGGTCGGCACGAACCCCTGCGGCCCGACCAAAAGCGTTGCCGGCCGCCTCAATTTCCCGATCTCGGTCGGCGGCGCCGCGGTCAACCCGGGCGATCTGATCGTCGGCGACGCGGACGGCGTAGTCGTGATTCCGCGCGACGACGTCGCCCGCATCGTCGATCTCGCCGCGAAAAAGCTGGCAAGCGAAACCGCCCGCCTCGCCGGCATCGCGAAGGGTGAACTGCGCCCGACGTGGATCGAGAAGGAACTGCGCGCCGCGGGCATGCTGGCGGAAGGAGAGGCGCTGTAATGCAAACCGTCATGAACAAACCCGTGGTCCTGGTCACCGCCGCTGATCTCGCGCCCGAGGCGCTCGACATGCTGTCTCCCTTCGAGGTGGTGTTTGCCGGCAAGCAGCCGACCGAAGACGATATCGTCGCGCTCTGCACACGTCATGACCCGGTCGCGATCATCGTTCGCTACGGCAAGGTCAATGCGCGGGTCATGGACGCCGCCGGCAGTCTCCAGGTGATCTCGAAGCATGGCAGCGGCATCGACGTGATCGACCAGCCAGCGGCGGCCGAGCGCGGCATCGCGGTTCGCGCCGCAACGGGTGCCAATGCCGCGGCGGTCGCGGAACATGCCTGGGCGCTGATCCTCGCATGCGCGAAAGCGGTACCGCAGCTCGATGCGCGGATGCGCTCGGGTCATTGGGACAAGTCGATCCACAAGTCGATCGAATTGAACGACCGCACACTCGGCCTCGTCGGGCTTGGCGCCATCGGGCGCCGCGTGGCGGCGGCGGGCATCGCGTTCGGCATGAAGGTCCTTGCCTTCGATCCCTATGCCAAGGAGGCCCCGGCCGGCGTGACGCTCGTCGCGCTCGACGAGCTCTACGCCGCATCGGATGTCGTATCCCTGCACTGCCCGCTCACCGACGACAATCGCAAGATGCTCGACGCGGCGGCATTCGCGCGTTTCAAGCAAGGGGCGATTCTGGTCAACACGGCGCGCGGCGGCCTGATCGACGAAGCGGCACTCGTCGACGCGCTCGCCAGCGGTCGGCTGCGAGCGGCGGGGCTCGACAGCTTCGCGATCGAACCGAAGCCGCATCCCCATCCGTTCGACGACATCGCGAACCTGATCCTGTCGCCTCACATCGGCGGCGTCAGCGACGCGGCGTATGTGAACATGGGCACGGCCGCGGCAGCCAACGTGATCACCGTGCTGGAAGCTCACGCGGGCAAGGCCGCCTGACCTACGCGAGGAAACGAGCATGTTTTTCCTGAACGCGCCCGAAGTGCGCGAAACCGAAGTCTTCACGCGAATGCCCGATGCGTTCCGCAAGCCCGAGGTACAAACCGACTGGGCACGCGCCAATCGCGGCGGACTGCCCACCGACTCGTTCCTCGAAGGCCCGGTGTGGGACCCGGCGGGCCATCTGTTCGTGACCGACATCCCGCACGGCCGCATCTTCCGCATCTCGGCCAACGGCGAGTGGGAACTGGTCGTGCAATACGAGGGCGAGCCCAACGGCATGAAGCGCTACGACGACGCGCATCTGCTGATCACCGACTATCGCAACGGCCTGATGCTGCTCGATATCGAGCGCGGCGCGGTGCGGCCGTTTCTCGAGCGCCGCAATTCCGAGCGCTTTCGCGGCGTCAACGACCTCAGCTTCGACTCGCGCGGCAACCTGTATTTCACGGACCAGGGGCAATCGGGCCTGCATGATCCGACCGGGCGCGTCTATCGCCTCTCGCCGGACGGCAAGCTCGACATGCTGCTCGGCAATTGTCCGAGCCCGAACGGCCTGGTGCTGTCGCCCGACGAGAAGGTGCTGTTCGTGGGCATGACGCGCGGCAACAGCGTGTGGCGCGTGCCGCTGCAAGCGGATGGATCGGTGAGCAAGGTCGGCCAGTTCTTCACCTCGTACGGGCCGAGCGGCCCCGACGGACTGACGGTCGACAACGACGGGCGGATTCTCGTGGCCAATCCCGGGCTCGGATATGTCTGGGTGCTGAATCATCGTGGCGAGCCGGTCGAGATCCTGACCAATTCCGCTGGCACGTCGCTGACCAACCTGTGTTTCGGCGGGGAGGACATGAAAACGCTCTACATGACCGAATCCGTGTCGGGCACCGTGCTCAAAACGCGGATGAAAACCGCCGGGCCGCTGCCACACCGCGCCAGGCAATAGACAACGGCAGGCAGGAGAGCCGCGAATTCCGCGGCGCTTCCCGACCGTCATCGACACACCGCGCCGCAGAGCGCGGCGGAGGAGCAAACATGGAAAGCAATCCGGCGCTGCGCGCCGATCCGCAAGCACATCACACCCCGAGCAGCAGCGACGCACGTGAATCGACCGTGTCGTCGGCTCGCGCCATGTCCGAGGACGATTACGCGGCCAGCGAACGCACGCTCGCGAAAGCGTTCCGACGCATCCTGCCGTTCATCTTCGCGTGCTACGTCGTGAGCTATCTCGATCGCACGAACGTCGGCTTCGCCGCGCTGACGATGAATCAGGACCTCGGCCTGAGCGCCGAGCAATTCGGGCTCGGTGCCGGCCTGTTCTTCATCGGCTATTTCCTCTTCGAGATCCCGAGCAACCTGATCATGCAAAAGGTCGGCGCTCGCATCTGGATCGCGCGGATCATGATCACATGGGGGCTGTTCTCGATGGCGACCGCCTTCGTGGTCGGTCCCAAGAGCTTCGCCGCGGCGCGCTTTCTGCTCGGGCTCGCCGAGGCCGGCTTCACACCGGGCATCTACCTGTATTTCACCCACTGGTTTCCAGGGAAGTGGCGAGCGAAGGTGACCGCCGCGTTCCTGGTCGGCATTCCGGTTGCCAACATGATCGGCTCGCCGATCTCGGGCGCGCTGTTGCAACTCGGCGGCGCGCACGGCCTGCGCAGCTGGCAATGGCTGCTGATGATCGAAGGCCTGCCGGCGGTGCTGCTCGGTATCGCATGCCTGTTCATGCTGTCCGACCGGCCGGCGAAGGCGTCCTGGCTCAGCGACGACGAAAAGCGTTCGCTGGAGAAGCGCCTGGCGCTGGAACAAGGCGATATCGGCGCCAAGCATGGCAACAAGCTGAAGGACGCACTGACCAACTGGCGGGTTTTCGTGCTCGCGCTGATCAACTTTTGCGGAATCGTCGGATCGGTCGGCGTCGGCATGTGGATGCCGCAGATCATCAAGCAGTTCGGTGTCAGCCATACGACGGTGGGCTGGCTGACCGCGATTCCCTATGCGGTCGGCGCCGTGGTGATGCTGCTGTGGGCGAGGCTCGCGCGCCGTTCGACGAACTGCATTCCCTATGTGGCCGGCGCGCTGGTGGTCGCGGCGCTGGCGTTGTGCCTGTCCGGTTTCACCGATGTGCCCGCGCTCAAGCTGGCCGCGTTGTGCTTCACGGTGAGCGGCATCCTCGCATTCCAGGCGACCTATTGGGCGATCCCGTCCGGCTTCCTGACCGGCCGTGCCGCCGCGGGCGGCCTCGCTTTGATCGTGTCGGTCGGCAATCTCGGCGGCTTCGTGGGGCCGTCGATGATCGGTGCGCTCAAGCAGATGTCCGGCGGCTTCACGTGGCCCCTGATCGCGATCGCGGCGATCATGCTGGCCGGCGCATTGATCACTGCGTGGCTCGGGGATCCGGGCGCCAACGTGGGCGAATCCACCGATGCACCCGAACCGGCCTCGGCCGGCAGGTAAACAGGCTTTCAAGCAGCACCATTCCTATAAGTCAATGAATCGTGTTTGGAGACACCATGCCGTTTAAAATTCGCAATACTAAAAAAATGTTCCCTCGCACGGCCCTGCTCGCCGCCACCGGCGCAAGCCTGATGGCGGGGTCCGCGCATGCGCAGAGCAGTGTCACGCTGTACGGCATCGTGGATGCCGGGATCGAACATATCAACAACACGCCGACCGGTGGCAGCCTGACCCGCGAAGCATCGGGCAATCTGTCGGGCTCGCGCTGGGGGCTGCGCGGCGTCGAAGACCTCGGAAACGGCATGAAGGCGATCTTCAATCTCGAGGACGGCTTCAACATCAACGACGGCACGACATCGCAGAGCACCAAGGGACTCGGCACGAACGCGGCCACCACGCAACGGCTGTTCGGGCGCCAGGCGTGGGTCGGACTCCGCTATTCGGGCCAGCAGTTGAGCCTCGGCCGTCAGAACGCACTGCTCTACGATGTCTCGGTGCCGTTCGATCCGATGGGCGCATCGTCGCGCTATTCGATCCTGTCCGTCGATTACGCCATGGCCGCGCGAATCGACAACTCGATAAAGTACGTCGGCACCTTCGGCCCCGTCACCGTGGCGGCCATGTACAGCACGCGCTACGACGCCGGTTATGGCAGTGAGGTGCCTGGCGCGCAACTCACGGGACGTTTCTTCAGCGGCGAGCTGACCTACGCGAGCGGGCCATTCGCAGCGACCGCCGTCTACGAGCAGCGCAACAGCAACACGGTCGCGACCAACACGGCCAGCGAGCGGCGCGCCTATGCAGCCGCGACCTACACGTTCGGCCAGATCAAGGGCTTCGCCGGGTACCGCTGGCTGCGAGACAGCAACGCGTTTCAACCCGTCAACCCGATCGTCGTGCAAGGCGGCCAGGCCAGCACCGCGAACCTGTACTACGCTGGCCTGCAGTACTACGTGACGCCCGCGTTCCAGTTGACCGCGTCCGGCTACTATCAGGACGTGCACGGCACCAACGCCGATCCGTGGCTCGCTGTCCTGATGGCAGACTATGCCTTGTCCAAGCGCACCGACCTGTATGCGGTCGCTGGCTACGCCCGCAACAAGGGCAACTCCGCGCTCGGCGTGAACGGCTACGGCACGGTAGCTCCCGGCTACAACCAGACCGGGATCACGATCGGCATGCGCTCGAAGTTCTGACGCGGAGCCCATCATGCAGATCGTCCACGCCCCGCATCTGCCGATCCGAGCCGACTGGCTCGCATCGCGCGAAGAAGCGATCCTCGAACCCGACCTGCCTATCGTTGACGCCCATCACCATCTATGGGACAGGCAGTCGGGCCGCTACCTCGCCCACGAATTCCGCGACGATCTCGCCAGCGGACATCGAATCGTCTCGACCGTGTATGTTCAGTGCCGATCGATGCTGCGAGCGACGGGGCCCGATGCGCTGAAACCTGTCGGCGAGGTCGAGTTCGCCACGGGCGTGGCCGCGATGTTCGCCAGCGGCGCGTATGGGACAACGCAGGCATGCGACGCCATCGTCGGCGGAGCGGACCTGACGCTTGCCTCGGAGGTGGCGGCGGTGCTCGAGACGATGCTCGAGGTATCCGGCGGACGGCTGCGCGGGATCCGCAATCCGCTCGCGTGGCACGAGGATCCAACGGTCAGCTCGAGCCCGGTGACGCCGCCGCGAGACCGCATGGCGAATCCGGCTTTCGTACGCGGCGTGCAGGCGCTCGGACGCTACGGGTTGACGCTCGATGCCTGGGTCTATCACACGCAGCTCGACGCCTTGTTCGAACTGGCGAAGGCCGCCCCGGCGGTGACGATCGTCATCGACCATTTCGGCGGCCCGCTCGGCGTCGGATCTCACGCCCGGCAGCCGGACGAAACCCATCGCGCCTGGGCACAGGCCCTGCGAAAGCTCGCGTCGCTGCCGAATACGCGGATAAAACTCGGTGGCGCCGGCATGCCCGTCTTCGGCTTCGATTTCGCGGCACAGACGTGCGCTCCGTCATCGGAAACGCTCGCGACTGCCTGGCGCCCCTATTTCGACACCTGCATCGAACTGTTCGGCGTCGAGCGCTGCATGTTCGAAAGCAACTTCCCGGTCGACAAGGGCATGTTCAGCTACCACGTAGTGTGGAACGCGTTCAAGCGACTGGCACACACCATGTCTGCCGGCGAGAAGGCAGCGCTTTTCAGCGGCACGGCCGCATCGACGTACCGCCTGCAAATTCCGGGAGACAAACCATGAAGACAGGCGCAACCCTGCCGTCGAAAGTCACCATCGAACGTGAGAACGACGGCACCCGCTATCGCGACATCACGCGTGCCGAGCGCCGCTCGCTGACGCTGGCTGGCCTCGGCTGGACCTTCGAGAGCTACGACTCGTTCCTGCTGTCGCTGCTGCTGCCGACGCTCGCCTTGCAATTCGGCTTGAGCAAGGCGCAACTCGGCCTCTTCACCAGCATCACGGCCGCCGGCCAGATACTGGGCGGCATCCTGTTCGGCTATGTATCCGACCGGATCGGGCGCGTCCGCACCGCGCTCCTGTGTATCGGCATCTATTCCCTGTTTTCCGGCTTGCTCGCATTGGCGCCCAACGAGCAGACGTTCGCCGCGCTGCGCTTTTGCGGCGCGCTCGGCATGGGCGGCACCTGGACCGCCGGTGCCGCGCTGATCGCGGAAACGTGGCATACCAATCGTCGCGGGAAAGGCGGCGCGCTGATGCAGATGGGCCTGCCGATCGGCGCGATCCTCGCGATCACGATCGCGGGCATCGTCAGCGATATGAATGGCGGGCTGGGGGGCCATGGCTGGCGCCTGCTGTTCCTGATCGGTGCGCTGCCGTTCTTCCTGTTGTTCTGGGTCGCACGCAAGACGCCCGAATCGCCGATCTGGCTCAAGCGCCACGAGCAGGCGAAGCACACCTCGGCAAAGCACGCCGACTCTCGCGACGGCGTGCTGAACGTGCGTGGACTCGTGACGGCATTCCTGTTCATCTTCTTCCTGCAATACCTGTATTGGGGCGTATTCACCTGGACGCCGACCTTTCTCGTCGCGGTCAAGCACCTCGATTTCGTGCATAGCCTGAAGTTCGTGCTGTCGCTGCAGTTCGGCGCCATCACCGGGTTCCTGCTGTTTTCGGCCCTGGTCGACCGGCTCGGGCGACGCCCGATGTTCATCGCATACCTGCTGGTCGGCGCGGCCGCAGTGTTCGTCTACATCCTGTCGGCCAACACCTTGCTGCTGATGGTGGCGATATTCTTCACGGGCTTCAGCGTCAACGGCATCTTCGCGGGCGCCGGGCCATTCCTGGCGGAAATCATCGGCGATACCGCCTCGCGCGGCTTCCTCATGGGCCTGACGTACAACGGCGGCCGGCTGGGCGGCTTCATCGCGCCCTTGATCATCGGTGCGCTGGCCTCGACGTCCGGCGGCTTCGTACTCGGCCTTTCCACGACGATCTTCGCGTTCGTCGCCGCTGCGATCGTGGTACTTTTCGCGCCGGAAACGCGCGGGAAAGCGCTTTCATGACGGCAACCCTGACCAACCGACTCTTTCCGGCACTCGCGGAGGCCTCGCTGCGGCGCTACCTGAGCGGGCAGATTGCATCGGTACTCGGCAGCTGGACGCAGAACGTCACGCTCAATCTGCTCGTCTATCACCTGTCGGGCTCCGCCGCGATCCTCGCGCTGCTCAATTTCCTGCTCTACGGCCCCCAGTTGATCGTGGCGCCCGTGGCAGGATCGCGGATCCGCTCGGAAAACGCGCGGCGCGTCACGCTGTGCGTACTGATGACCTCGCTCGTGCTGACCGCAAGCCTGTTCGTGCTGTCGTTCGCCGGCATGCTCGGTGTCAAGCTGATTCTCGCGCATGCGCTCGCGATCGGCATTTCCAGCGCGATCGAGGTGCCGGCGCGCCAGGTGCTGCTGCTGTCGAGCCTGCGCGACGCCAGTCTCACGTCGAATGCCGTCGCGATGAACACGATGGTCTACAACGTCGGCCGCATGGTCGGCCCCACCATCGCCGGCTTCGTCTACCCCGCCTTCGGCGAGCGCATGTCGTTCGCGATCTACATGGCGGCGCTGGGCTTCATGGCAGCCTGCGTCCGCTCGATCCGATTGAGCTCGGACGTGCCGGCGAAGCAGGCCAGCGGCCTGCGCGACGCGGTCGATTACGTGATGGCGGACGCATTTTCCGCGCGCTACCTGCCGATCCTCGCCTGTATCGGGCTGTTCGCGGGCAGCTACCAGACGCTCGTGCCGCTGCTCGCCGATCGCGCCTATCACGATGCCGCGTACTTCACCGGCCTGTTCTTCGCATGCGCGGGGGCGGGCTCGCTGTCGGCGGCGGTGCTGCTCTCGTCGGCGCTCGGGCCGCGGGCTTCGGCACGTTTCATCGCCTGGTCGCCATGGACGGCGGTCGCGGCGCTGCTCGTGCTGGCCGTGATCACCAACGCCGTCGCATCGGGGCCGGCCTTCTATGCGCTCGGATTCAGCCTCACCTTTGCCGCGACCTCGACCAACGCCACCATCCAGCGTCGCTGCCCCGAGCACGTGCGAGGCGGGCTCGTCGGCATGTACGGCATGGCCTACAACGGCACGATGCCGTTCGGCTATCTGTTGGTCGGCACCGCGTCGGAGGCGCTGGGCGTGCGCAATACCTTCTGCGCGATGGCCGCGGTGCTGGGCGCCGGCGTGCTGTCGATCACGCTGCTGCAAACATTCAGAAAACAGCGCTCCGGCGCTTGAGAACACAGGAGACAGGACATGGAAGTGGGATCGACGGACGACGCGTTGCTCGAGCGTCAAACGATGCACAAGGTGATCTGGCGGTTGCTGCCGTTCCTGATGATCTGCTACCTGATGGCGTTCATCGATCGCGGCAACGTCGGCATGGCATCGCTCCAGATGAATCACGACCTCGGCATGTCGGCCAAGGCATTCGGCTTTGGCGCAAGCCTCTTTTTCGTTTCCTATTTCATCTGCGAAGTGCCGAGCAATCTCGCACTCGAAAAGTACGGCGCACGACGCTGGCTCGCGCGGATCATGATCACCTGGGGCATCGTGTCGGCGTCGACAGCCTTGGTGCAGAACGCCACGACCTTCTACATCCTGCGTTTCATGCTCGGCGCGGCGGAAGCGGGTTTCGCGCCGGGCGTGCTGCTGTACCTGTCCTACTGGGTGCCGAAGAAATATCGCGCCCGCGCCGTCGCGACGTTCATGGTATCGATCCCCGCCGCGAGCTTCATCGGCTCGCCGATCTCCGCGCTGCTGCTGCAGATGGACGGCATCGCCGGTTTGCGCGGCTGGCATTGGCTGTTCGTGATCGAGGGGCTGCCGACCGTCCTGCTGGGCCTCGCCTGCCTGTTCATGCTCACCGACAAGCCTGCCGAAGCGACCTGGCTTAGCAAGGAGGAGCGCCGCTGGCTGCTCGGCGCGCTCGCTTCGGAACACAAGGCACCGAAAAAGATCGCGGCGATGCCCATCACCCGCCTGTTCCGCAATCGCTATGTGTTGTGCCTCGCACTCGTCGACACCTGCGCGTCGGCAGCGGGCAGTACCTTGTCGGTATGGCAACCGCAGTTGCTGAAATCGTATGGACTCACCGTGTTGCAGACCGGTCTGCTCAACGCGATTCCCTACGCGCTCGCTTCCGTGCTGATGATCTACTGGGGACGCCGCTCGGATCGACTCGCCGAACATCGCTGGCATACCGTCGTGCCGATGCTGCTGATCGGCCTCGGCCTGTTCGCGACCTCGTTCACCGGCTCGCTCGCGCCGACCGTTCTCATGCTGTGCGCCGTGCTGGTTGGCGCCTATGCATTCAAGGGACCATTCTGGACACTCGCCACCGACATGCTGTCGAACAGCACGGTGGCCGCCGGCCTCGCCACGGTCAATGCCATCGCGAATCTACTGGGCGGTGGCCTGATGGTGAACGTATATGGCTGGGTGAAGCAGGCAACCGGCAGCTACTCGCTCGCGCTGATGCCGCTGGCGATCCTCACGCTCGTCAGCGTGGCGACGCTGCTGCTGCTCACGCGCAACGGCCCCACCGGACGAGCACCGGTGCTCGACAACAACGCGGAGGCAATCTGACGATGTCGCGAATGAATCGACGTGAATTCATGTGTGGAGCGAGTAGCTTGCTGGCGGCAGCCGCCCTGCCCTCGCTTGCCCATGCGCAGCAGGACTGGACGAGCGGAAGCAAGCCACCGGCATTCATGCTGCCCGCGGGGGCGATCGACTGCCATATGCATATCTACGACGATCGCTTTCCGGCGGCGCCCGGCACGACGCTGCGTCCGCCGAACGCGTCCGTCGAGCAATATCGCCATGTGCAGAAACGCCTGGGCGTGCAGCGCAACGTCGTCGTCACGCCATCGACTTACGGCACCGACAATCGTGTGACGCTCGACGCGATAGCGCAGTTCGGCAAGAACGCACGCGGTGTCGCCGTCATCGACACATCGATCACCGACGATGCATTGCGCACGCTGGATGCGGGCGGCATTCGCGCGATCCGCTTCAATCTGAGCTATCCGGGCGCGACCACGCTCGACATGCTCGCGCCACTCGCCAAGCGCATCACCCCGCTGGGCTGGCATATCGAGCTGGTGATCCAGGGCAAGCGTCTTCCGGAAATCGAATCGCATTTGACGGCCCTGCCGTGCCCGCTCGTACTCGATCACATCGCGCATGTTCCGCAGCCGGATGGCATGGCATCGGAGGGCTTTCGCGTGGCGCGGAGGCTGGTCGACAAGGGCAATACATGGATTACGCTGTCAGGGCCGTACGTCGATACGAAAAGTGGCGCGCCCTTGTTCGGCGATGTCGCTGCCGTGGCGAAGGCTTTTATCGATATGGCACCGGAACGCATGTTGTGGGGCACCGACTGGCCGCATCCGACCGAGAAAGGCACAAAACCCGACGATGCGAACCTGGTCGATGTCATCGCCGGGTGGCTCGGGCGCGCCGATCGGCTGAAAATGGCGTTCGTGACGAACCCCGAAAAGCTCTATCGCTTCGAGTGAGCCTCGCCATTCACGGCACGACGATATCCCGCTATCCCTGAATGGGGAATCCGAGGCGAGGCGCAGGCGGGCAAGCGTGAGCGACCGGCCATCGGAAGGCGCCACGGCCGTCACCTGTCGGGTACGTCATCTGTTTGAATGCTTGTGCCGGTAGACTTTCCTGCTCCGGGGGGCGGCCGCGCGTCGGTGGCCCCCCAGCGCGTCGCGGAATATCCGTCCCACGAAACAGGAGAGCCCATGCATGGCGTCCGACATATCTTGTGCGCACTAGCCCTTTCGCTGCCCTTCTGCGGCGCGGCGCAAGCCGACATCATCGATTCGTGGAAGTCGGTTCCGACGCCCCCGCCGCCGGCGCTGAAGTCGGTTTCCGTCACCGATCCCGCTCACACCGCGCTCCTGCTGCTCGATTTCGATGTCAGCACCTGCAACGGGAAGGAGCGTCCCGATTGCGCCGCCTCGCTGCCGGCCGTCGCCAGCCTGCTGGAGAAAGCGCGCCAAGCGAACCTGATGACCGTCTATACGCTCACCAGCACCGGCACGCTCGCCGCGGTACCGCCAGCCATTGCCGCCAAGGGCGACGAGAAGGTCGTGCAGTCCGGCGTGGACAAATTCCTCAACACCGATCTCGAGGCCGCCCTGAAAGCGAAGGGGATTCAGACCGTGATCGTCGCCGGCACGGTGGCGCACGGCGCCGTGCTGTTTACCGCGAGCGAGGCGGCGCTGCGCGGCTTCAAGGTCGTGGTGGCGGTGGACGGCATGTCGAGCAAGGAATCGTTCGGAGAACTCTCGACGGCCTGGGTCCTGGCCAATGCGCCGGCCAATGTGAGCAAGAACATCACGCTGTCGCGCTCGGGCATGATCGGGTTTCCTCAATGAGCGACACAAGGCGGAACCCCGAAGTCTTACTCATTCGGCCGGCTGATTGTCGGTAAAGAAATCCACCAGGCTCCAGGGCGCCTCGGCGCCGAGGCAGATCTCGGTGAGCATCGGTTCCGCCTGCTGCGCCTCGGCCGCGCTGCGCGGGAACAGCTCCCGCTCATACGCCGCCAGCGCCGCCTCGATGTCGTACGGGCTCGCGGCAATCGCCTGCGCCAGCAGCGCGCCATCGAACATCGCCAGGTTCGCGCCCTCGCCTGACGGAATCATCAGATGCGCCGCGTCGCCCAGCAGGGTCACGCCCGGCACGCGATCCCAGCGATGCGCGCTCGGCAGCGAATACAGCGGCCGTGCCACCGGCGCCGAATCACCCGCCGTGATCAGGGCCGTCAACGCCGGCGCCCAGCCCTCGAATTCACCGGCAACGGCAGCCCGCGCCGCCGCCGAATCGGAGAAATCGATCGCCTCGATCCACTCGCGAGGCTTGTTCAAGGCCACATAGGCATGCAACACCCCCGCCGGTTCGCGATGCGCGAAGATGCCCCGACCCGGCGCCAGCGCGAACAGCGCGCCGCCGCCCACGGCCGCCGCGCTCGCAGGATGGCGCGCATCGCTATCGAGCAGGTAGGTTTCGACGAAGCTCGTGCCCGTGTACTCCGGCTTCGCGTCCGACAACAACGCACGCACCCTGGACCACGCGCCGTCGGCACCCACCAGCAGATCGCAGCTCGCCTCCGTGCCGTTGGCGAAGCGCATCCGATGCCGGCCTCCATCAATCGGCACCACCTCGCTCAGCTTGTGCGCCCACCTCACCGCGCCTTCCGGCAACGACGCCAGCAGGATCCGTCGCAACTCGCCGCGCAGCACTTCCGGGCGCCCGCCCGTGCCGTCATCGGCTTGCTCGTACAGCAGCACGCCATCCTTGTCGAACACGCGCGAGGCCTGCCCGCCGGGATGGATCAGCGCCACAAAGGCCTCATATAGCCCCGCCGCACGAAGCGCGACCTGCCCGTTGTGCTCGTGGATATCGAGCATGCCGCCCTGCTTGCGCGCCTCGGCCGATACATCGGCCTCGTAAACCGTCGCGGCGATGCCGTGGACATGCAGCACCCGCGCCAGCACCAGGCCGCCCAGCCCCGCCCCGATGATTGCAATGGAAGTCGTCATCCTGACCCTCGTTGATTCGCGACAACAGGTTCATCATGAACCGTCGCATGGAACGTCATTCCATGGCAATCTTGGAACAACATTCCATAGAGGTCAAGATCCGGCATGGCCACCCAGTCACGCAGCCCGCAGCGACGCGAATCCTCACTGTCGCGAGAACAGATCATCGAGGCGTCGATCGAGATCCTCGACAACGCCGGGGAAAGCGGCCTGACCTTCCGCGCGCTGTCGCAGCGCCTGGCCACCGGGCCAGGCGCGATCTACTGGCACGTCGACAACAAGCACGATCTGCTGAGCGCCGCCTGCGATGCCATCCTGGCCGGCGCGATGGCGCCGCCCTCGCGCCGCGTCTCGCCGAAAACGGCGATCCGCGCGCTCGCGCTGAGCCTGTTCGACACGATCGACGCGCATCCCTGGATCGGCTCCGCGCTCAACCGCGTGCCGGGCCAGTTGCCGATGGTTCGCATGCTGGAGCGCATCGGCCAGCAGGTTCGCGCGCTGGAGGTGCCCGAACGCGCGCTGTGGAGCACCGTCCATGCGCTGCTGAGCTACATCCTCGGCGTGAGCGCGCAGAACGCGGCGAACGCACGGATCGCGCAGGAGCTGGACGTCGAGCGCGCCAGCTTCCTCGACGAGATCGCCACCGCCTGGTCCGAGCTGGATCCCGAAACCTTCCCCTTCACCCGCAGCCTGGCCAAGCAGATGCGCACGCACGACGACCGCGAGGATTTCCTGGCCGGCATCGACCTGATCCTCGCCGGCATCGACACGAAACGGGCGCGCTGAGCCGTTCCCCGAAGCCATGCAAAAAGGCCTGCTCATCGAGCAGGCCTTCGTCCTTGCATGCGCAAGCAAGCATCAGTGCCCGAGCGATTCGATCTTCTCGCCGCCCGGCGCCGCCTGTTGCGGCCGCACGCTCTGCTTGACCAACAACGCGACGCAGGACACCAGCCCCGCCACCGCGATGGTCGCGAACACGTTCGCGAACGAGACGTGCCGCGCGGCCAGCTCCGCCACCAGGAACGAGCCGGCGATGCCGCCGAAGCGCCCGATCCCGAGCATCCAGGCCACCCCGGTGCCGCGCCCGGCGGTCGGATAGAAGGCCGCGGCCAGCGCCGGCAGCGAGGACTGCGCGGTATTCATCAGCACGCCGGCAAGGAACACGATCAGCACCAGCGCGCCGACGTTGCCGGCCGCCTGCCCGATGAAATAGACGCTCACGGCTGTCAGCGCGTAGCAGACGGCCACCACGCGATTCGCATTGAAGCGGTCCATCAGCACGCCGCTGAGCACGGCGCCCACGCCGCCGAGCGGGAACAGCGCCGAGATCAGCGTGGCCGTCTTCGGCGCGAGCCCGGCATCCTTGAGCAGGATCGGCATCCAGTTGATCGAGGCGTAGAAGATCACCAGGCCCATGAAGTAGGCGATCCACAGCATCACCGAGCCGACGATGTACTGGCGCGACAGCACCACCGCCGCACCCTTGCCGCCGGTCTGCGGCGCCGTCTCCGTCATCACGAAGGAGCCGGCCTGCCTCGCGGTGGCCGAGACGCGCGCCAGCGTCTCGCGGATCCGCTCGAGCGGCTTGCCGGTCGCCACCATGAAGCGCACCGATTCCGGCATCTTCGCCAGCAGCACGACCACCAGCACCAGCGGCGCGACCCCGCCCAGCATCAGCACGCTGCGCCAGCCGAACTGCGGAATCATCCAGGCCGCCAGGAAACCGCCGAACGCGGCGCCCAGCGGGAAGCCGCAGAACATCAGGTTGATCACGGTGGCGCGGCGCTTGTCAGGGCAGAACTCGCCCATCATGGTGACCGCGTTCGGCATCGCCGCGCCCAGGCCGACGCCCGTCACGAAGCGCAGCGCGGTCAGCTCGCCGATGCTCGACGAGAACGCCGAGCCCAGGCAGGCCACACCGAACAGCAGCACCGAGCCGATCAGCAGCGCGCGCCGCCCGAGCCGGTCCGACAGTGGCCCCGAGGCCAGCGCCCCGCAGGCCAGGCCGAACAGCGCCGCGCTCAGCACCGGCGCCAGATCGGGCTTGCTCAGGTGCCACTCCGACAGCAGCGAGGGCGCGATGAAGCCGATCGCCGCGGTATCGAAGCCATCCAGCAGCACGATCACGAAGCACATCAGGAAGATGAGCCATTGGAACGCGCCGAACGGCTGTTCGTTGATGAACGTCTGTAAGTTCACGACGGGGCTACGGCTCATCGCAAGTCTCCTGCGGCGGTGGGCGGACTGCGCCGCCTCGGTCACGTTGATCGGTTCGACATGGCGATAAATTCGCCTGACGAACAATGGTTCCAAATTTGAACACTGTAGTGTTGCAACGCAAGATCGGTCAACGCGGGGTACTACCAATGCCAATCGTCATCATGCGGAAAGCCCCTTGCCGACTTCGGCCGACAAGGGGGGTTGCGATGGCTTTGCGAGGGTCGAGGCGCCCGCCGGCGCTGGGGGCCTATCGATCCGCGGTCGGTCGGTTGTCGATCAACCCCAGCCGGATCAGGCTTTCGGCGCTGGCGACGATCGCCTCCTCCTGCGAGCGCGGCGCCCAGCCCAGCTGGCGGATGGCCTTCTCGCTGGTGACGTTCATGTCCACGCCAAGCAGCGGGATCAGCCCCTTCATGGCCGGATTGCCGAGCACCACCTCGTCGGGCAGCAGCGCCGTCGGCACCTTGCTGGCGGCCTCGCCCAGCCGCTCGCGCAGCACCTTGGCGACATCGGCCATCCACAGGCTCGCGCCGCCGGTGGCCAGGAAGCGCTCGCCCTTGGCGGCCGGCTCGGTCATCGCCAGCAGATGCAGGCTGGCGACGTCGCGCGCGTCGACGAAACCCGAGTTGATCCGCAGATAACCGGGCTGCCCGTTCAGCAGGTGCCGGATCAGGTGGATCGAGTGCGAATAGTCGGCGCCCAGTACCGGGCCCAGCACGGCTACCGGATTGACGGCCGATAGCTCGAGGCCGCCGCCTTCGCGCGCGATGAAATCCCAGGCGGCGCGCTCGGCCAGCGTCTTCGACTTCTGGTACGGCGCGATATGGCCGTCCACGTCGCTCCAGTCGGTTTCGTCGAAGGGGCGGCGGTGATCGGCACCGTGCCCGGCGCCGATCGCGCCGAATGCCGAGGTCAGCACTACGCGGCGCACGCCCTGGTCGCGAGCGGCGCGCAGCACGCGCAGGTTGCCTTCGACAGCGGGACGGACCCAGGCCTGCTCGTCCTCGTTGGCGTATTCGCCCGAGGGCGTCGGCGAGGCGCCGTGCATCACGTAGGCGCAGCCGCTGGCAGCTTCGTCCCAGCCCGCGTCGTCCGCCAGGTCGGCCACCACGAAGGAAAGCCGATCGCCGGCCTCGGCGCCGCCCGCCGCGAGCTGCCGGCGCACTTCCGCCTCGCGCGACAGCGAGCGGACCGTGGTGCGCACGCGATATCCCTGTTCCAGCAAGGCCAGCATGCAATGCTGGGCGATGAAGCCAGTGCCGCCGGTGACCAGTACCAGATCCTTGTTCGTGTCCGGCTGCGGAATTTCCTGATTCGACGACATGACAGCGCCTTCCCTCGATAACGATGAGCCGCCAGCTTAAGGCGCCGCCTCCGGACGGAGAATGCTTGAAAGTGCGCTTTACTTGCGTGATAGTGCGGACATGACTTCAGATCCTCTCTCCGACATCCTCAAGCTGGCCAAGGCGGAATCGCTCGTCACGGGCGGTTTCTCGGCCGGCGCCCCGTGGGCGATCCGGTTTCCGGCGCCTGCCTCGATCAAGTTCTTCGCCGTGGTGCGCGGGCATTGCTGGGCCAGCTTCGAGGGTGAGAGCGAAGCCCTTTACTTCGAGTCGGGCGATGTGGGGCTGTTGTCGGCGCGGCGCTCCTTCGTGCTGTCCAGCGATCCGTCGTTGAAGCCGGTCGATGCGATGAGCCTGTTTTCCGGCGCCGGCAAGTCGACGGCGGTGATCGGCAACGGCCAGGATTTCGCGCATATCGGCGGGCATGTGCTGCTCGATCCCGAGGGCGGGCGGCTGCTTACCAGTGTGCTTCCGCCGTGGATCCGTATCCAGGCGGCGGCGCCGCAGGCTGCTGCTTTCAGGCAGTTGCTCGCGCAGCTCGTCGAGGAACGTTCGGATCCGCTGCCGGGTACGCAGCTCGCCTCGGCGCATCTGGCTCAGTTGTTGTTCATCCAGATCCTGCGTGCGCATATGGCGAATGAGGAAGCGCTACCGGCCAGCTGGTTTCGTGTGATGTGCGATCGGCGGATTGCGCCGGCGCTGACGCTGATGCATGGCGAGCCGGCGCGTAATTGGCGGCTCGATGAATTGGCCGAGGCCTGCGCGATGTCTCGTACCACGTTTGCGCTGCGCTTTCGGACGGCGGCGGGGGTGGCGCCGTTGAGCTATCTGGCCGATTGGCGCATTCGTTTGGCGGAGCGGGCCTTGCGGGATAGCAGCAGTTCGGTGGCGCAGATCGCGGAATCGGTTGGGTATACCTCCGAGAGCGCGTTTAGTAACGCGTTCAAGAAGGCGACTGGGCAATCGCCTAGGGGGTATCGGGGGGGTGTGCGGCCGGCTGGTGCGGCTGATGTGACCGAAGGCGCGGTTGCCGAGCTCGAAGCGGTAAAAACCGAGTAAGAGGCGCGATACGCGTAGGGCGGCGGAATATCTGCAAGCGTGTAGGTAGCAAATGGACGACTTACGTCCAATCCCACCACAGGTTTCCAGGCGAGACCGTCAGAGTGCATGCGAATTGCCTACTTTCGTGCGGAAGTAGTGGCATAGCGGTGGATACGATTGGCTGTAGCCGACCCGAAGGGGACCACCGATATGCTCAGACGGATGACCGCGAAGCTGTCCGTACCGGTCACTCCAAGCCGATCAAAAGAAACGATGGCTTGCATCGACGCCTCGACGTTGCGAGATGCGTGCTGAAACAACATCTTCGAGAGCAGCACACGCCGCACGGATGTTGTCGGGCCGAAGATTCGTTACGCTCAAAAGTAGGCCGTTTCTCGCAAGCTCGGTCCGCAGGTACCACGCAGATAGCGCTGACGGTGCAAGATTTTGCTTGCGCGCGGAATGAACGATTTCCATGTCATCGACGCCATCAGGCAACTTGACAATCAGCCCCAATCCCGATTCCACGACCTCCGTAAATCGCTTCCCGAGCAGTTCAACAGCGAGATGGCGGCGCTCAGCATAGACCTTCTTCATGTGTCGAAGGTGGCGCATGAAGTGTCCATCTGCGAGAAACTCCGTTACTGCCAGCTGTGTCGTCCTATTCGGAGCAGGTGCCATCAACGAAACTGTTTCGACAACGCGTTCCGTCAGTACGCGCGGCGCAACGATGAAGCCGAGGCCGAGCGCGGGGCTGATCGTCTTACTGAATGCGCCGATGTGGATTACGCGTTGCGCACCATCACCCGCAGCCAGGGCGGGCGCCGCCCGTCCGACCAACTGCAGTTCGCCCAGGTAATCATCTTCGATGATCCAGGCATCTTTCGCTTCAGCCCATGCGAGCAGCGCCCGCCTTCTTGCCGGCGAGAGAGCGACCCCCAGCGGCGCATGTTGGCCGGGCGTGACCAGTGCTAACAGGGCGTGCGGAGCACGAGCGATGCCCTCCTCGACGCGTAACCCCTCCATATCGACGGAGATAGGAGCAACCGTGAGCCCCGCCAGCTCCAGAGCTTTCCTCCCGAGCGGATAGCCCGGCTCTTCGATCCACGCGGTGCGACCGTGAGCTCTGAGCGCGATCAGCGTAAGCATCAGTCCCTGTCGGTATCCGCTGGTAACAATAACTTGATCGGGATGGCATTGGATCTGGCGGCTGATGGCCAAGTGACTGGCAATCTGTGCGCGCAAGTCGCGCTCGCCGCGAGGGTCGGCGTAGGTCGTGTATCCAGTGGCGTCCGCACGGACTGCCCGCGCTCGCATTCGAGCCCAGACTTTGGCGGGAAATGCATCGTGAGCCGGTACGCCCAGCTGGAACGGTAGTGGCGCGCTCGAATACGGTCGTGTAAAGGCATCCAGTGGCCCATCGAGCGGAATCTCGGCCGCGGTTGGTGCTGGAGGAAGCTGCGCGCAGACGCGTGTGCCGGCGGGGCCTGCGCCGAACACTAGCTTCTCGGAAGCCAGCCGCTCGTAGGCCACCAGGATTGTTCCGCGGGCGACGCCGAGCTGCGCAGCGAGATCCCTGCCGGAGGGTAACCGTCTTCCGGGTTGAAGAAGACCATCGATGATTGCTTGCCTGAGGCTCGTGTAGATCTGCTCGCCTACGGACGCCGCCGCATTACGGTCTATCTCAATGGCAAGCGTGGGCATAGTCTTTGGCTCAGTCATTTCGCCAATTCTTGGGCCTGTTGTCCGTGATCTCGGGTTAGTAAAGTCGCGCTATGTCATGAGTCGCGCGCGAAGGGGAAGTAAACAACCCGCGCCCGTGACGCAAGAGACGTTATTTTATGGCCAAACGGCAAAGGACGAAGATGACACGCTTGAACTGGAGCGAGATCGCCCCGGACGGCGCAAAAGCGCTTTTCGGTGTCCATCAGTATGTGACCAAAAGCACCAACCTGCCCGAGGAACTCATTCATCTCGTGTTCCTCCGTGTTTCACAGATTAACGGATGTGCCCACTGCATCGACATGCACAGTCGCGATCTCAGAAAGACCATGTCCATCGACAAGTTGACGCTGGTGCCGGTGTGGGACGAAGTCCCACACCTGTTCTCCGCTTCGGAGCGCGCTGCCTTGGCTTGGGCCGAAGAGGTGACTCTCGTCAGCGAAACGCATGCTTCGGATGAAGCCTATGCGGCGGCTTCGGCGGCGTTCTCGCCGAAGGATCTTGTCGACCTCACGATAACGATTGCCGCAATGAACGCTTTCAACCGTCTCGGCGCCCCATTCCGACTCCCGGTCGCCGCCAGGATCTGAGTTCACAGAGGCATCGGAGCATCGGATGCCGACGCGTCCGACAAAGTCCGCGGTGTGTCGTCAAGCCAATGGAAACAGTCAGTTGCCGCAGCGGCTACTGAAGATGCATCAGCCAGTTGCGACCTGACGTAGAAGGGCGAGGCAGATACCGGATGTCGTGTGCGCCTGCCGTTTCCACAGGCTAAGGCTGGGTCCATAGCGTCCGAGTCAATAGAATCTGAGCGGCGGTTATCCGTCAGAAAATGGTCACCCTCCTTGCGGTCTTATGCGGCCGCTCCTGGCCGACAAGCGCACGCTCGCCGGCCACCGGCGATCACACTTCGGTTTGCTCAGCCATTTCAAGCGCATCGTCTACCTTGATGCCGAGGTATCGCACGGTGCTTTCAATTTTCGTATGGCCCAAGAGCAATTGAACCGCGCGCAGGTTCTTGGTGCGCCGGTAGATCAACGACGCTTTCGTTCGTCTCATGGTGTGCGTACCGTACCCGGTGTCATCGAGCCCGATCGACGCGCCCCAACGATGAACGATGCGCGCATACTGGCGCGTCGACACGTGCGCTGAGGCATGCAGTCGACTTGGAAACAAATAGTCGGCAGGCTTCAATCCCCGCGCCGAAATCCAGGCAAAGACACTTTGACGAGTCTGCTCCGTGATTTCGAACTGCACTGATCGATGCGTTTTCTGCTGCATGAAAGTCGCGCGAGCGACGACATGACCTCCCATGTAGACGTCCTGCACTTGCAAGCGCGTCAAATCGCACGCTCGAAGCTTACTGTCGATCGCAAGGTTGAACATCGCCAACTCGCGAGTGTTAGACGACATCTGCAGCCTCGTTCGAATCGCCCAGATTTCCCGGAGCTTCAGCGGAGGCTTCTGGCCGGTTAGCCTTCCCTTATTCCATGGCACCCGACGAGCGCCGGAAGAATTAAGCGTTTCCATGACAATCTCCTCTTCAACGAAAGGAGATCGATTGTGCGCTTTGCGGAATGGTCACGACCCATATGCGCCCGTCCTTAAAAGGTACACCGATGACAGCTTCGAGCCGATAAGCGTCGTTCGAAGCGTCGTTCGCATAGTCATATTGCCCGATGATCGCCATTACTTTGCGCCGCCAGTTCCCGGAGAAGCGCGCCCCCGATGAGATTTCGATGACCTGCTGAGCAGGATATTGACGTTAGTCTGCCAGGGTTCTTTCGAGAGTGTGGGGTACTCAATGGACCGGCATCGGCAACTTTCTCGGCTGCATTGGCCATTGTCCTCACTAACAGGCCGTTGAAATACCCATCGACTGGACTCGGACGTTTCCCGCAGATGGCATGAATTCGCTCAACGGCTTCGCGATGCGTTTCATCGAGCCGAA
>NZ_VIUM01000025.1:0-92252 GCF_007828315.1 Burkholderia sp. SJZ089
GTTTTTTCCTGGCAGTCTCGCACCCCCCCCCCCCTTCCGGGGGTGGTCGGGTTTCCCCCCTCGCCGGGGGGGGGGGGGGGGCGGGGGGGGGGGGGGGGCGGGCCCCCCCCCCCCCCCCGGGCGCCCGCGCCGGCACCAGGCTGGACCGGCCCTGTCGGGCGCCACGAACCTCCCCACCCACGCTTTTCCCCCCGCCGTCCCGAATCTCCTCGCGGCCCGCCCAGCCTCGTCGCACGGGCCCGCGCACTCGCTTCCCCCGATTTCGTTGCAGCCCCGCGCACGCCGACCGTCATTATTTCAATATTGATAACCATTCTCATTAACGTTACTATCCGCATCCGGTCATGCGTGCGATCGCACCATGCCGACCGAACCACCGCGATTTCGACACGATGCCAACCAACAGACCATCCCGGCGCCGCATGGCGGCGCGCCGGCCGCTGCACGCGACCGCCCTGACGCTCGCGCTCGCGGGCGCCGCCCACACGTCGGCCGCCTCGGCCGCCGACGCCAGCGGCACGGCCGCGCCCGCCGCGCCGGCGATTGCCGCGAGCGGCGCCGCGCCGGCCACCGAAGCCGCGGCGGCGCACACGCTGCCGACCGTCAGCGTGCGCGGCGCGGCCGCCGCCGAGCCGACCGTCGGCTACCAGCCGCGCACCACCTCGGTCACCGGCTTCCCGAACCAGTCGGTGATGAAGGTGCCGCAGGCGGTGGCGGTGGTCAGCAGCACGGTGATCGAGGACCAGCACGCGCGCTCGCTCGACGACGTGCTCTCCAACGTCAGCGGCATCGTGCAGACCAATACGCTGGGCGGCACGCGCGACGCCTTCATCAAGCGCGGCTTCGGCAACAACGACGACGGCTCGATCCTGGTGGACGGCATGCGCTCGCCGGTGCTGCACAACTACCTGGCCGCGATCGACCGCGTCGAGGTGCTGAAGGGGCCGACCTCGCTGCTGTACGGCGTGCAGGAGCCGGGCGGCGTGATCAACCTGATCACGCGCAAGCCGGAGGACGAATACAGCGGCTCGATCTCGGCCTCGAAGACCAACCACGGCGGCGCCGGCGGCAGCTTCGACCTGACCGGCCCGATCGGCGGCGTGGGCCAGGTGGCGGGCGGCACGCTGGCCTTCCGCCTGACCGGCGAGGACAACACCAGCCAGTACTGGCGCACCTTCGGCCGCGAACGCGACTCGCTGATCGCGCCGGCGCTGTCCTGGCACGACGCGCGCACCTCGATCGAGATCCGCTACCAGTACGCCGACTACACCACGCCCTTCGATCGCGGCACGGTGCTGGTCAACGGCCGGCTCGACGATGCGCTGGCCTCGCGCCGCTACGAGGAAGCCTGGGCGCAGAGCAGCGGCATCCAGGAGATGTTCCAGGCCAAGGTCGAGCACCAGCTCAGCGACAACTGGCGCGTGCGCGCCGCCTACAGCTGGGGCCGCGATCGCTACGGCCAGTACATCACGCGCGCCACCGCCTTCAACAGCGCCACCGGCGCGCTCACGCGCACCGCCGATGCCAACCTCGGCCGCAACGATTCGAACCAGATCGCCTCGATCGGCCTGCTCGGCAACCTGACGCTGGGCGGCATCCGCAACGATCTCTACTTCGGTACGGAGTACGAACGTCGCCGCGAATTCCGCGGCGACACGATCCGGGGTACCGCCACCAAGGGCTTCACGATCTTCGATCCGGTCTATGGCCTGCTGCCGCCGGGCGTGGTGCCGAGCGCCACGCAGAGCGACAACCTGTGGAAGACCCACACCTACTCGTTCATGGCGCAGGACAACGTGCACCTGACCGGGCGGCTCACCGCGGTGGCCGGGATCCGCCTGGAGAACTGGCAGCAGTTCGCGGGACAGGGCCGCCCCTTCGTGGTAGCCGACGATTCGCACGGCCATGTCTGGCTGCCCACGCTGGGCCTGGTCTACGCGCTCACGCCGGGCCTGTCGGCCTATGTGAACACCAGCCGCTCCTTCGTGCCGAACTCCTCGGTGGACGGCCTCGCGCCGCTGCCGCCCACCACCGGCCGCTCGGTGGAGACGGGCCTGAAGTTCGAGCTGAACCACAGCTTGACGGGCACGCTGGCGCTCTACCAGATCGACAAGCGCAACGTGGCGGTGACCGTCAACGGCGTCTCGCAGACGATCGGCGCGGCGCGCTCGCGCGGTGTCGAGCTCGACCTGGCCGGCCAGATCACGCGCCACTGGAGCGTGATCGGCAGCTACGCCTACACCGACGCGATCGACCGCCAGGCCAACGTGCCGCTGGTCAACGCGGCGCGCCATACCGGCAGCCTGTTCGCGGTCTACGACACCAGCATCGCCTCGCTGCCGGGCCAATGGCGCTTCGGCGCCGGCGCGCACTTCGTCGGCCGCCGCGCGGGCGATACCGCCAACAGCTTCACGCTGCCCGGTTATGCGCTGGTGGACGCGTTCGCCGCCTACGAGACCAGGATCGGCAAGTTCCCGACCAAGGTCCAGCTCAACGTCAACAACCTGTTCAACAAGGTCTACTACCCGTCGAGCAACAGCAACCTGATCATCGCCGTGGGCGAGCCGCGCCTCGTCACGCTGACCACCACCGTGTCGTTCTGATCGCGCCGGGCCCGCCCGGGCCCGGCCACTGACTCCCCTCGCTCATCAATGCGGCATCGTTCGATGCCGCCCCTTTCCATTTCCGATTCAATTTCCCCAGGCAATTTCCACCGCATTTCCGGAAATGAATGTCGTCCGACGGGAAACGGCATTTCCCATCGATTCCGAAAACCGGGATATTGCATTGCATCATGATCACGACGGGATCGACTGCAGGAAGCCTTCCCCGGCGAGCGGCAGCGAAATTATTTCCATTTCCAATTCAATCGCGGGTCAGAATTACAGCTTATCCACCGCATCGATCGAGATTTTATAAACAGCCGTTTTGTTTACCTAAATTTCGAAAAAATCAGGGAATTTTCCAATTAGCCGCTAAAGCCGCTCCCGAGGCACACTCCACGTGATTCCAAAGAGCGCGAGCGTCACGCGTCGCATCGCGCCTCGACACGCACAAGAATCGATAACACCTGGAGGCAAAGCATGCGCAAGACCCTGACACTCGCGGCGGCGATAGGCATCGCCCTGCTCGCCGGCTGCAACGGCGACCTCGATTCCTCACCCGCCTCGGTGGCCAGCCAGAGCCGGCCGACCGGCATCGGCGGCCCGTCCGGCGAAGCCGGCGCCACCACGCCGGCCGGCAACGGCGCGCAGCAGGTCGCGCGCACCGACATCCCCGGCCTGACGAAATTCGTCAACGTCTTCATCGGCACCGGCGCGCCCGATGCCGGCGGCCTCTATCCCGGCAACCTGAATCCGGCCGCGCAGACGCCGTTCGGCATGGTCAGCTTCGGCCCCGACACGCCGGGCAGCGGGCAACCCTGGGGCAACGGCTCGGGCGGCTACTACTACCAGGACAAGACCATCAACTTCTTCAGCCTCACGCACCTGAACGGCCCCGGCTGTCGCGGCCAGGGCGCGGTGGCGATGATCCCGGGCGGCGGCACGCTGAACTTCTCGCACAGCGACGAAAGCGCCTCGCCCGGCTACTACCGCGTCAAGACCGGCAACGGCATCGTCAACGAATTCACCGCCACCACGCGCACCGGCATGGCGCGCCTCACCTTCCCGGCTGGCACCACGCCCAAGCTGGTGGTCAACGCACGGCTCAGCAACGGCATGAAGTCCGGCGTCTCGCCCTCGCTCGTCAACATCGCGGCGGACACGCAGGCCAATACCGTCTCGGGCCAGACCGTGGTGGGCGCGTTCTGCGGCGGCACCTGGTACAAGCCCGTGTATTTCTACATGGCCTTCGACGCGCCGCTCGACGCCAGGACCACCAGCACCGTCAACGGCGTGACCACCGCCGGCTTCGCGGCGAAGCCGGGCAGCGCGACGGTGGTGCAGGTGAAGATCGGCATCTCCTCGGTCAGCGTCGCGAACGCCAAGCTGAACCTGCAGACGGAAAACCCGGGCTGGTCCTTCGACACGGTCAGGTCCGACCAGGATGCCGTCTGGAACCACCGGCTCAACACCATCCAGCTCGACCTCGCGCAAGGCGGCGCGATCGATGCGCTGGGCAGCAAGGCGAGCGCGGCGCGCAACTACGTCACGCAGTTCTACACGGCGCTCTACCACACCATGGCCGGGCCGACCGTCTACAGCGACGTGAACGGCGAATACCGCAGCATGCGCCAGGGCAATCTCAACGCGCCGGGCAACACGGCGCCGGCGCGCGACGTGGCCAACGTCGCGCAATATCCGGTGCCGGGAAATCCGAACGCCTATCGCACGCATTATTCGGGCTTCTCGCTGTGGGACACCTATCGCTCGGAAACGCAGTTGCAGGCGCTGCTGTTCCCTGGTGAAACCAGCGACATGATGCAGTCGCTGGTGGCCGACGCGAAGCAATGCGGAGCCTTCCCGCACTGGGTGGACGGCTCGGACGACACCAAGCCGATGGAAGGCGACCACGCGCCCAACGTGATCGCGGCCGCCTACGCCTTCGGCGCGCGCGGTTTCGATATCGGCACGGCGCGCGGCTACATGCTGCAATCGGCCTTCGGCACCGGCGGGCCCGGCAGCGCCTTCGTCGAGGGCGCCTGCAACAACATGGCGGCGGTGGACGACACGGTGGGCGTGAGTAGCATCGGCAGCTTCTACCAGAAGAACGGCTATGTCTCGACCAACGCGGCGGCCAGCCATCACGCGGGCTCGATGACGCTGGAGCTGACCGCCACCGACGAATCGGTGGCCAACTTCCTGGCCGCGCTGGGCCGCGCCGAGGACGCCAGCAGCGTGGCCACCCTGCATGGCCGCGCGCGCAACTGGACCCACATCTTCAACGCCAGCATCCCGCCGGGCCAGAACTACAACGGCGGCGAAACCAGCGGGCTGGTGCCGAAGGACGCGAGCGGCAACTGGGTCTACAGCGGCCTGGACAACGGCGGCTTCCACGAATCGACCGAGCCCAACTACACCTGGACCATCGGCCACGACTACACGGAGCTGATCAATCGCCTGGGCGGCAAGCAGGCCGCCATCGCGCGCCTGAACACCTTGTTCGGCCTGAGCCAGAGCGACCCGTTCAACGGCCCGCTGCCGAGCGCCGCCACGCTCAACAGCGGCCAGGACGGCACCACGCTCTACATCGGCAACGAGCCCTCGCTGCAGACGCCCTGGGCCTACAACTGGACCGGCAAGCCGCAGCTCACGCAGTTCGTGATCCCGCTGGTGATGAACAAGACCTTCTTCAACACGCCCGGCGGGCTGCCCGGCAACGACGACCTCGGCGCGACCTCGGGCTTCTATCTGTGGGCGAGCCTGGGCCTCTATCCGGTGGTGCCGTCCGCGCCGGGGCTGGCGATGTCCACGCCGCAGTTCAAGGGCATGACGGTCTGGCTCGACGACGGCCGCAAGAAGCTGCGCATCGAGGCCGACGACGAGGCGCTGGTCAACAACAAGCCCTACATCAAGTCGGTGGAGCTGAACGGCAAGACCTACCAGGGCTCGTGGCTGCCGATCGCGGCGATCGCCGACGGCGGCACGCTGCGCTACACGCTGTCGTCGACGCCGACCGACTGGGCCAGCGATGCGTCGCTGGCGCCGCCCTCGGGCCCGGCCGCCGACTACACCAAGGCGGTGGCGCAGCCGCAGCCGGCGCGCTGAGCGCGGCACCGGCGAGCCGGCGCCGGCCGATACGTCGAACCAGGCACGCGACGCTCGTTCGACGCTCATTCCACGCTCATTCGACATTGTCGGCCACGTCGGTCAGCCGGATCAGATGCGGCCGGACCTCGTCCTCGGCCGCCGCCTCGCCGGCCGGCTCGGGCGGATGGATCAGCGCCTCGAGCCGCGCCTTGGTGGCGAGGAACTCGGGCGTATTCATCTGCCCCGCGCCGCGCGGGCGCGGCACCGGCACCTCGATCAGCTCCTGCACCGCGCCCGGGTTCGCCTTGAGCACCAGGATCCGGTCCGCCAGCAGGATCGCCTCGTCCAGATCGTGGGTGATGAACAGGATCGTGATGTCGATGTTGCGCCAGATGTCGAGCAGGTGCGACTGCATCTTCGCGCGCGTCTGCGCGTCCAGCGCGCCGAAGGGCTCGTCCATCAGCAGGATGCGCGGCCGGTTCGCCAGCGCCCGCGCGATCGCCACGCGCTGCTTCATGCCGCCCGAGAGCTGGTGCGGATAGACCTCGGCGAACTTCGTCAGTCCCACCAGGTCGAGCCATTGCAGCGCCTCGCGCTCGGCCTCGCCGCGGCTGCTGCCGTTCATGCGCAGTCCGAACATCACGTTCTTCTTCACGCTCAGCCAGGGAAACAGCGTATAGCCCTGGAACACCATGCCGCGATCCGCGCCGGGGCCATGCACCGGCTTGCCGTCGAGCAGCACCTCGCCGCTGGTCTGGGTATCGAGCCCGGCCAGGATCCGGATCAGGGTGGACTTGCCGCAGCCCGACGGCCCGATCACGCAGACGAACTCGCGCCGGTGCGTGCGAAAGCGGATGCCGTCGAGCGCGACGCACTCGCCCTGCGGGCTGCGGTAGCGCTTGCCGAGGTCGTTGACCTCGAGGATCACCTCGCGCGCCTTGAGCTTGTCGAAACGCTCGCGCACGGCATCGGACTGGATCAGGTAGGACGGAACGGCTTGGGGGTTCTGCATGGTCGCCTCGGCATCTGGCAGGGTCGGTCGATCGGATTCATCGGGCAAGGCACGCGCTCGCCTCAGGCGCGCTGCGCGCGGTCCCATGGAAACAGCTTGCGGCCCAGCAGGCCGAGCACGATGTCGGTGCCCAGGCCGATGATCCCGATCATCAGGATCGCCGCGTAGACATTGTCGAAATGCTGGTAGCGCGCCTGCTGGCTGATGTACCAGGTGATGCCCGAGCTGGTGCCCACCAGCTCCGCGACGATCAGATAGGTCCAGGCCCAGCCCAGCAGGATGCGCTGGTCGCGATAGAGGTCGGGCAGGATGCCGGGGATCGCCACGTGCGCGACCAGCCCCGGCTTCTTCGCACCCAGCGTCATGGCCGCCTCGAACAGCGCGTAGTCGAGTTTGCGCGTGGTGTTGGCGACGATCAACACCTGCTGGAAGAAGGTGCCGATCACGATGATGGCGATCTTCGGCGCGTCGTAGATGCCGAGCACGGCCACCATCAGCGCGCCGAAGGCGGGCGCGGGCAGGTAGCGGAAGAACTCGAGGAAGGGCTCGTTCAGGCGCGCCACCGCGCCGAACACGCCGCACAGGATGCCGATCGGCACGCCCAGCGCCGAGGAGATCACGAAGCCCCAGAAGATCACCTGGATGCTGTGCCAGAGGCTCTGGTGCAGCCACACGCCCTCGCGCGAGGCCGGCGGCGTCGTGAAGGCCGTGTAGAAGGCGCGCAGCACCTCGTGCGGCGCCGGCAGGTAGACCGGGTTCGCGCGAATGCCGGCCGGCGGCGCGGCATGCGCCTCGCGCGCGTGGGCGAGTTCGTCGTCGAACACGGCGCGATCGACGCGCATGCCGGGCTGGAAATAATCGACGCTGCCGGGATTGGTGATCAGCATCTGCGGATGCCAGACGAAGGGCACGTAGCTGATCACGCACCACACCAGCAGCGGCAGCAGGAAGGAGCCCAGGCCTAGCGTCCAGCGGGCGCGGGGGGACAGCTCGCGACGCACCGAGAGCCAGTCGGTGCGAGGGGCGCGATTGCTGCGGTCGGTACGTCGGGGGACGGTGTTCATTCCGTTCTCCAGGTTGACCGCGCCACCTTCCCAGGCGGCGCGGTACGTTGATCGGGCTGCGGATTCGGGCACGGCGGCCAGCGCCTTCAGGCGCTCACCGCCTCGCCGGTGCGGATCACCATCAGGCGCTGCCCCGCCGCCACCGGCGCGCCCACCGCGCAATCGATCGCGTCGATCACGCCCGCCTCGGCGGCCTGCACCGTCACCTCCATCTTCATCGATTCGAGGATCGCGATCGGCTCGCCCTCGGCCACCGTCGCGCCCACCTCCACCAGCAGCTTCCAGACCGAGCCCGAGACGTCGGCCGTCACCGCGCGGCGGGCCGGGTCCAGCGCGTCGGCCGCCGCCGGGTTCGCGCTCCCCTCCCCGCCGCCGGCCGAGGTTTCGTCGACGTAATCGGCCTGGCCCGTCAGCCGCCAGCGTTCGCGCTCGGCATCGAAGGCGGCCTGCTGGCGCGTCTTGAAGGCGGCGATCGAATCGGCCTGGTCGCACAGGAAGCGCCGGTATTCGCCGAGGTCGAAGCTCGATGGCTCGATGCGCAGGCTCGCGCGGCCCGCGGTGAAGTCCTCGCGCAAGGCGGCCAGCTCGGCCTCGCTGACCTCGTAAAAGCGGATCTCGTCGAAGAAGCGCAGCAGCCAGGGCTTGCCGGGCTCGAACTCGCGCGTGCTGCGATAGCGGTTCCACATCTGCACGGTGCGGCCGACGAACTGGTAGCCGCCCGGCCCTTCCATGCCGTAGACGCACAGATACGCCCCGCCGATGCCGACCGCGTTTTCCGGCGTCCAGGTGCGCGCCGGGTTGTACTTGGTGGTCACCAGCCGGTGGCGCGGATCGAGCGGCGTGGCCACCGGCGCGCCGAGGTAGACGTCGCCGAGCCCCATCACGAGATAGCGCGCGTCGAACACGATGCGCTTGACGTCCTCGATCGAATCGAGTCCGTTGATGCGGCGGATGAATTCGATATTGCTGGGGCACCAGGGCGCGTCGGGGCGCACCGACTGCATGTAGCGCTCGATCGCGATCCGCGTCGAGGGATCGTCCCAGGACAGCGGCAGGTGCACGATGCGGTTCGGCACGCGCGCCTCGGCATCGTCGGGCAGCTCGTGCTCGGCGCGGCGCAGGTGCTCGAGCAGCCGCGCGATCGGCAGCCGATCGGGATCGACATGGACCTGCAGCGAGCGGATCCCCGGCGTGAGATCGACGATGCCGGGCAGCGGATGCGCTTGCAGCCAGCCCATCAGCGCATGCACGCGAAAACGCAGTTCGAGGTCGAGCACGGGCGGGCCGTATTCGATCAGCACGTTGCTGTCGCCGGAGCGGCGGTAGACCACGCCGATGCCGCGCCCGGCATCCGGATCGCGCAGCAGCACGCAATCGAGCGCCGTAAGCGGCTTGGTTGCGCGTGCATCGATCTCGGCGGCGGCGGTTTCCTCCGCGACGGGAACGGTATCGCGCGCGGCCGGCGCGAAGCGCACCGTATCGCCGGGCCGCAGTTGCCCGAGCTTCCACAGCTCGTCGCGCACCACCGTCACCGGGCACACGAAGCCGCCCAGGCTCGGACCGTCCGGGCCGAGGATCACCGGCATGTCGCCGGTGAAATCGACCGCGCCGATCGCATAGGCGTTGTCGTGGATGTTGGAGGGATGCAGCCCGGCCTCGCCGCCGTCGCTGCGGGCCCAGCACGGCTTCGGCCCGACCAGGCGCACGCCCGTGCGGCTCGAGTTGTAGTGCACCACCCAGGCCGTGTCGTAGAGCATCGCGATATCGTCGGGCGTGAAGAAGTCGGGCGCGCCGTGCGGCCCGTCGAGCACGCCCAGCGTCCAGGCCTGGGTCAGTTGCGGCCGCTCGTGCTCGGCCAGCACCGCGCCGGCCTCGCCGCGCCCGGCGCCGGCGTCGAGATGCAGCACGTCGCCCTTGCGCAGCGCGCGCCCCGCATGGCCGCCGAACTGGCCCAGCGTGAAGGTGGCCTTGCTGCCCAGGTAGTCGGGCACCTGCAGGCCGCCCTTCACGGCCAGGCAGGCGCGCACGCCGGGCCCCGTCACGCCGCCGAGCTTGAGCACGGCGCCGGGCGCGGCGCGCCGGACCTGCCAGGCCGGCACCGGCTCGCCGTCGAGGGTGGCCGCGAACGCGGCGCCGCCGAGCACGAACAGCGTCGCGCAGTTGAAGCGCAGCGTCGCGCCGACCATGGTGAATTCGAGCCCGGCCGCCTCGGCGGGGTTGCCGAGCAGGCGGTTGGCCAGGTCGAAGGAACGGTCGTCCATCGGGCCCGAGGGCGGCACGCCGATATTCCAGTAGCCGATGCGGCCCGGCGTCTGCTGCACGGTGGTCTGGATGCCGCCGTCGAGCACGTCGACGGTATGCGGCGCGAACACGAAGCGCGACAGGAAGGCGGTGGTCTGCGCGGCGCGCGCGAAGGTGTCCGAGCCGACGATCGCGCGCAGGTAGTCGAGATTGGTCTCGATGCCATACAGCGTGGTACGCGCCAGCGCATCGCGCAGCTTCGCGAGCGCGGCCTCGCGCGTGTCGCCCGCCACGATCAGCTTGGCCAGCAGCGGATCGTAATGGGCGCTGACCTCGGTGCCGGCCTCGACCCAGCTCTCCACGCGCGCCCCGGCCGGGAACTCGACATGCGTGAGCAGGCCCGCGCTGGGCTGGAAGCGCTTGTTCGGATCCTCGGCGTAGAGCCGCACCTGGATGCTCGCGCCGCGCGGCAAGGCATTGGCTGCCAGCGCGGCGAGCGGCGGCAGGTCGCCCTCGGCCTCGAGGATCATCCATTCCACCAGGTCGGTGCCGGTCACCTCCTCGGTCACGCAGTGCTCGACCTGCAGGCGCGTATTCACCTCCAGGAAATAGAAGCGGCGCGCCTCGGCGTCGAACACGTATTCGACGGTGCCCGCCGAAGCGTAACTGACCGCCTTCGCGAGCCGCACCGCGCCGGCATGCAGCTCGGCGCGCTCGGCCTCGCTCAGGCCCGGCGCCGGCGTCTCCTCGATCACCTTCTGGTTGCGCCGCTGCACCGAGCAGTCGCGTTCGCCGAGCGCGATCACCTCGCCGCGCCCGTCGCCGAAGATCTGCACCTCGATATGGCGCGCGGCCTCGACGTACTTCTCGACGAACACGCCGGCGTTCGCGAAGTTCGCCGCGCCCAGCCGCGCGACGGTCTCGAAGGCAGCGGCCAGTTGCCCGGCATCGCGGCACAGCGACATGCCGATCCCGCCGCCGCCGGCCGTGCTCTTGAGCATCACCGGATAACCGATCCGCCCGGCGGCTTCCAGCGCGGCCGCCGCGTCGGCCAGCAAGCCGGTGCCCGGCAGCAGCGGCACGCCCTGCTCGCGCGCGATCTCGCGGGCACTGTGCTTGAGCCCGAAGGCGCGCATCTGCGCGGCGCGCGGCCCGATGAAGCGCAGCCCGGCCGCCTCGCAGGCCTCGGCGAAGGCCGGGTTCTCGGACAGGAAGCCGTAGCCGGGATGGATCGCCTGCGCGCCGGTCTCGCGCGCGGCGGCCAGGATCGCCTCCATCCTCAGGTAGCTGTCGGCGGCGCCGGCGGGGCCGATGCAGACCGCCTGGTCGGCCAGGCCGACATGCGGCGCGTGCCGATCCGCTTCGGAATAGACCGCCACCGAGGCGATGCCCAGCCGCCTGAGCGTGCGGATCACGCGACAGGCGATCTCGCCGCGATTGGCGACCAGCACCTTGGCGAATCTCATCGCGCCTCCCAAATCGTCAGCCGCACCGGCGTGGGGTTGTAGCCGTTGCAGGGATTGTTGAGCTGTGGGCAGTTCGAGATCAGCACCGTGAGGTCCTGCTCGGCACGCATCTCCACGTACTTGCCGGGCGCGGAGATGCCGTCCTCGAAGCTCAGGCCGCCCTCGGGCGTCACCGGCACGTTCATGAAGAAGTTGACGTTGCCCACCAGGTCGCGCTTGGACAGGCGCGTACCGACGCCGCAACTGCAATGCGTGATGGCCTTCAGGAAGGAGTCGCGGCAGTTGTGCATGTGGCGCTTCTCCAGCGCGTAGCGCACGGTATTGCTCTCGGCCGCGCAGGCGCCGCCCAGCGTGTCGTGGCGCCCGCAGGTATCGGCCACGATGGTGGCCAGCGGGCGGCCGAGGTTCGACATCAGCACGCTGCCGGCGCCGAGGTAGATCCGTCGCTGCGCGCGGATCGTGTCCTGCGCGCTGTAGCGCTCGGCCGGATCGTGGCTGCTGTAGAACAGCGTGTCGACAGCCTGGTTGCCTTCCAGGTCGAGGATGCGCAGCACCTGCCCCTGCTTGAGCTCGTGCAGCCAGGGCTCGCCCGAGGGCAGCGTGTGGTCGTAGCTCGCGTCGCGCGGATCGAGACGGCTTTCGATGATCGTCATGGCGGCGCTCCTCAGGCGAACAGGCGGTCGGTGTTGATGAAGGCGCGGCCGTTCTCCGGGCGCGAGTTGCGGCAGATGTCGTCGGCGCCGGCCGCGCCGTCGGCCGGATAGGCGCGGTAGGCGATCAGCTTCACCGGGCGGGGCGCGTAGGTGGAAGACGGGTCGAGCGGATGCGGAGCGCTCGAGAAGGCGGCCAGCGTGTTCATCTCGAAGCGCAGGTCGAAGGCGCTGCCGGGCGCCGAGTGAGCGGCCACGAACTCGAGCTCGCCGTCGGCGCCGCTGGCCAGCCGGCTGAAGAAATTCACGTTGGCGGCCAGGTCGCGCAGGCCGAGCCCGTGCTTGGCGAGTTCGAGCACCAGGCTGTCGCGGCCGTTGCGGATCATCGCGTTGCGCTGCTGCTGGTATTGCGTGCTGCCGTACTTGGCGGCGAACAGCGCGGCATCGCCCACCCCGCCGAGCGGATCGTGCCAGCCGAGCGTGTCGGCCGTGATCGAGGCGATCACGCGGCCCATGTCGGTATGCAGCGCATGGCCGGCAGTCAGATGGGCGGTGTGCTGCGCCTTGAGCGTGTCGGCCATGTTGTAGCGCTCGAGCAGGTCTTCCTGGCGATGGAACACGGCAGCCAGGTTCGCGCCGCCTTCGAGATCGACAATGCGCAGCGCCAGGCCGCGCCGCAGGCAGCCCGACCAGTGGGTGCCGGCCGGGATCAGCGTTTCCCACAGCACGTGCGGGATCGGCGGGAGGGATTGGGAAGTCATCGAGGCTCCTGGGATCGGATGGGATGGCATGAGAGGACGATGACGTCATCGCGACCTCCCGGGCTTTTATCCCTCCGTGGAGCCTCGCCGCGACCTCGGACGAGGCCGTCGGCAAGACCGGAACGCTCTCGGACCAGGCATCGCGCTCGCACGCGACCGGAACCCTAGCGATCCTGAAGATGATGCAAATCGCTTCGCACCTCTCGGTTCGCTATCAAGCGATTTGCGTGCCAGTGACGGGGAAGCGATGGCGGCGCGGCGGGTTGGAGCGGCGGCGAGGGGCAGCGAGGGGCGGCGGCGCTGGCGCGCGGGGGTTTTCGCGCGGCTTGCGTGCCAAGGCCTGGACGGCATCGGCGCGAGCGGCGCCACGCCCTCGCATCGTGCATGCGCCCGGGCCCGCGCACCACGGCCATGCGCGGCGCGCACCGTCGACGCGCATCGCGAGGGCCGCGCGAGACGGCACACACAAGCCGGCGCAGCACCGCGCCCAGCCTGCTTTCAAGCGCCTTGCACCTGCCTGCGCAAGCCGCGAATCGCGGGATGGCACGGCCATTGCACGGCCTCTCGCATCGCCATCCCCGAGGAGACCGGAATGAAGACCATGCTGAGCTTGCGCAACGCGCTGGCCCTGCTGTTTGCCGCGCGCTTCATCGAATTGCAGCGCGCCGCGCGCCGCGACACGCTGGCCCGCGCCGCTCGCGAGGACGGCGCCCGCTGAATCGGGCCGCACGTCGCTGGCATGCTTTTCGCTCGACCAGCGATCGAGAGGTGCGGCGAAGTCGCATCTTAGGGGTGCTAGGGTTCCGGTCGCGCGCGAGCGCGATGCCTGGTCCGAGAGCAGCCCGGCACGGGCCGGCGCGCGATGCGCGGGACACGTGCTACACGGCGGGACAAAAGCCCGGGAGAGCAGCGTAGCGATCGCTACCGCGCCTCTCCGTGGCCGTTTTTTCGTTCCGCACCGATTCCGGAGATCCGGCCACGCCAGCGGCCCGCGCGATGCGCGGGCCGGTTCGACGTCACGCCATCCCAGATACGCCGGAGTTCACGATGAACCGCTTTGCCTCTGCCCTGCGCCGCCTGCTGGCCGCCTGCTCCTCCCGTCCCGCCCCGCTCGTCCCACCCGTCCGGTCCGCCGCTCCCGCGCGCCGCGCGCTGCATGCCGTCGCGCTGGCCGGCGCGCTGTCCGCCCTCTGCGCCGCGCCGCTCGCGCACGCGGCGCCGCCGCTGAAGATCGGCTATAGCGACTGGCCGGGCTGGGTCGCGTTCCAGGTCGCGCTCGACAAGGGCTGGTTCAAGGACGCGGGAGTGGACGTCGACTTCGAGTGGTTCGACTATTCGGCCTCGCTCGACGCCTTCTCGGCCGGCAAGCTCGACGCGGTGACGGTCACCAACGGCGACGCGCTGGTGACCGGCGCCTCGGGCGCGAAGAACACCATGATCCTGCTGACCGATTACTCGGCCGGCAACGACATGATCATCGCCAAGCCGCCGCTGCGCAGCGTCGAGCAGTTGAAAGGCAGAAAGATCGGCGTCGAGCTGGGCCTGGTGGACCACCTGCTGGTCGAGACCGCGCTGCAGAAGCACGGCATGAAGGACGGCGACGTCACCCTGGTCAACGCCAAGACCAACGAGCTGCCGCAGGTGCTGGGCTCGGCGCCCGATATCGCGGCGGTGGCGGCCTGGCAGCCGAACGCGGGCGAGGCGCTCAAGCGCGTGCCGGGCGCGCGGCCGATCTTCACCTCGGCCGATGCGCCGGGCCTGATCTACGATGCGCTGTCGGTCTCGCCCACCAGCCTCGCGGCGCGCCGCGCCGACTGGGCCAAGGTGATCCGGGTCTGGTATCGCTGCGTGGCCTATATCGCCGATCCGAAGACCCAGGCCGATGCGGTGAAGATCATGGCCGCGCGCGTCGGACTCACGCCGGAGCAGTACCTGCCGCTCCTGAAGGGTACCCACCTGCTGGACGCGGCCGCCGCGAAGCAGGCCTTCCACAAGGGCACGGGGCTGGATTCGATCTACGGCTCGACCGTCAATGCCGATCGCTTCAACGTGCGCAACGCGGTCTACAAGCAGGCGCAGGATGTGCCGACTTATATCGACCCGTCGCTGGTGAACGCGAACTGAGGAGCCGCCGCCAGCCGGCAGGGGGCGCGCCAGCGCCTCAACCGACGCTGTGCAGCCGCGGCGCGGCGCCCTCGCCGATCGCGATCGGTTCGGCCCTGGCGATGCGCGGCGCACCGTGCCGCCCCGCCTCGCCGAGCAGCCAGTCGACCAGCACCGCCGCGTCGGCGCTGCCCGACATCTCGTCGTTGTTGAGCAGCACGTAGCTGCCCGACGGCACCGAGCAATCGCCGAACAGCTCGACCAGGCGCCCCTGGCGGATCAGCCCGTCCACCAGCGGCCGACGGCCGATCGCGATGCCATGTCCATCCACCGCCGCCTGCACCAGCTGGTCGTACTGGCTGAAAGTCAGGCCGCCGGCCTGCTTCATGCGCGGCACGCCCAGCGCCTTCTGCAAGGTGCTCCAGGAATACCACGGCGCCTGGCCGCGCGCGTCGCCCATGTGCAGCAGCACGTGGCGCTCGAGATCGGCGGGCGTGCGGATCGGCATGCCGTGCGCGCTGGCCAGGCTCGGGCTGCAGACCGCCACCACGCGCTCGCGGAACAACACGCGCATGCCCGGCGCCAGCATGTCCGGCGCGATATATCGGACTGCGAAGTTCAAGCGCTTGCGCCTGATATCCTCGATTTCATTGGTGGCGGACACGCGCACGTCGATATCGGGGTGCTTCACGCGAAACGAACTGAGGCGCGGAATCAGCCACAAGGCCGCAAACGAGGCCGTGGTGGACAAGGAGACGGCGCGCTGCGCGACGCACTCGGAAAGCGCATCGATCGCGTGCTCGATATCCGACAGCGCGCCCGAGATCGCGCCATACAAGGCGCGCCCCTCGTCGGTGAGCGTCAGCGCGCGGATGTGCCGGTGGAACAGCTCGATCCGCAGCCGCTCCTCGAGCGCCTTGACCTGGCGGCTCACGGCCGACTGCGTGACGTTCAACTCCTGGCCGGCCTTGGTAAAGCTCAGATGACGTGCCGCGCATTCGAAACCTCTCAGAAAATCGAGCGACGGCAGGTTCTTCAAACGTTTTGCACTTGCCATACTGCGACCTCTCACATCGATGCGCCGCATGTGGTCCTCGGCGCCAGGCCCGCGGTGGGCCATGCCCTCATTGTTTCCGCCGTCGGCGATGCGACGCGGATGTTATTTCGGAGTGCGATACGCCAACTCCGCCCGTCAACTCAAAAACCTCATCGTCATGCCGAATCATGACGCCATCATTTCCAGAATGCAATCTACCAGCATTTCCAAAATCGAACGAGTAAATTCTCGAATACAATTGATGTTATATATTTGAAATATATGAAAATGAAATCGCAAATCGAATTGGATTCACTCCGAAGATTGACGAATCTTCCGCCGAAGCCTGCCAGGCAATCCTCTCCGGATATTATTCCACTCCATGGAATCGCTTGCCCGGCAAGAGAAGTCATAGAATCACCCGTCAACTCTCAAATTTCTTAACCATACATTTTCCCGACGATTTCATTTCCAACAACAAACAAATCCGGTTATCCGCGCCACCCGCATGGCATCAATCCGGCAAATCGTTCAATGAATCAATACTGCCACATCGAAAAATCCATAAACCCATAACTCAATGAATCGTCCATAAAGAAATAGCCGATTAATCGCCAATCCAATTGTTCACACCGGGGAGGTAAACGAAAAATCGCCGCGCGGCAACCGGAACCGGTTCACCACGGGCGATGCACGGGCTATGGATTCGCGCGCGCGTCCGGGCCTGCGCGTGCCCGGCCCGCCCTCAGGCCGGCATGGTCACGCCGCAAGCAGGTTCCGCCTGCCCGTCGCCGCCGTGCATGGCGTCGCGGGCGGGCAGGCGCGCGACCACCTCCTTGCGATAGCGGTTCAATTCCTGCACCGACGCAATCGGACGCTCGAACAGGATCGACAGGTTGTGCAGGATCCGGTCGACCACTTTTTTCTCCCATTCGCCGTCGAAGCGGATCTGCTCGTCGAGCCAGCGCTCGAGCCACGCCGGATCGGGCAGGCGCGACTGCACGGTATCGCGCGGGAACAGCGACTGGTTCACGTGCAGGTTGGTGGGATGCAGGGGCTTCTCGGTGCGGCGCGCCGAGGCCATCAGCACGCCGAGCTTGGCGAACGCGGCGCGCGCGACATCGCCCTGGCGCGCCAGCGCCTGCTTCATATAGCGCAGGTAGGCGCCGCCGTGGCGGGCCTCGTCGCGCGAAATGATCTCGTAGACCTGGCGGATCACCGGCTCGGTATGCCACTCGGCCGCGCGGCGATACCAGTGGTTCAGGCGGATCTCGCCGCAGAAATGCAGCATCAGCGTTTCCAGCGGGGGCGCCGGATCGAACTCGAAGCGCACCGCGTGCAGTTCGGCCTCGGTCGGCACCAGCTCGGGCCGGAAGCGGCGCAGGTACTCCATCAGCACCAGCGAGTGCTTCTGCTCCTCGAAGAACCAGATGCTCATGAAGGCGGAGAAATCGCTGTCGTGCCGGTTGTCGCGCAGGAACATCTCGGTGGCCGGCAGCGCCGACCACTCGGTGATCGCGTTCATGCGAATCGTGATGGCCTGCTCGTCGCTGAGCCGCGCCGCATCGAAGGCGTGCCAGTCGATGTCGGCATGCATGTTCCAGCGTACTGCCTCGAGCGATTGATACAGTTCCGGATAAAGCATCGTCGTCGAATCCCGGGCGGCGCCGGACACGGCATGCGCACGCGGGCGCCTTGCGCGCGGCACGCACCCGCCGCGAACCCATCGACGGCGAGGATCGGAACGTCATTCTGATACGCGTGGATCACGCGCCGCGGCCGCGCGTGCGATGGCCCCTGCGTCGTCCCCCATTGTTGGTACGACACGCGGCACGGACAAGCGACTTTTCCGAACGCGATGCATGAGGCCCAGGCATGAACCGCCCGCCGAGGCAGGCCCGCGGCGCCGCGCGCGGCGTGGATGCATGGCACGCATGCATAGCCTGCCGAGATTGCGTTTGTCGCGCCTCGCCAGTTGCGACAAGAATCGACTCCGTTCGACGGGGCCTGCGCCCCGCTCATCCAGGAGGGCCAGCCGTGACACATTGCGCTTCCACAACCCATCGTCTGCTCGATGCGCTCGAGGGCGGCCCCGGTGCCGCGCATCGCATGCGTTTCGTCGACGACGCCGGGCAAGAGACCTCGATCGACTACCGCGGCTTCGCCGAAGCGGTGCTGCGCCATGCCGGCGCGCTGCGCGAGCTCGGCATCCGCGAGAACGACATCGTGATGCTGGCCCTGCCCGCCTCGGTCGAGCACGCGGTCGCGATGATGGCCTGCGTGATGGCGGGCGCGCTGCCGTGCACGGTGCCGGTCCCGGCGAAACGCAGCGGCGAGGGCCGGCAGGTGGCCGAGGTGGCCTGCGAGCTGTACCGCCCGCGCCTGGCCATCGGCCTCGACGCGCTCGCGCCGGTCTGGCAGGCCGCGCCCGTCGTCTCGGCCGGCACCCGGGTGATCGACGCCGCCAGCTTCGCGGCCGCCGCCGAGGCCGGCGCGCAGCCCGTCATCAGCGCCAAGTCCGGCAACGATCCGCATCACGTGCAACTGACCTCGGGCTCGACCTCGCATCCGAAGGCAGCCGTGCTGAGCCACGCCAACGTGATCGCAAACGTGCTCGGCATCGGCGGCGCGGTGCTGTTCGATATCGAGCAGGGCGACGGCACCGTCTCGTGGCTGCCGCTCTACCACGACATGGGGCTGCTCACGCTGCTGTCGAACCTGCACTATCGCGCGCCGCTGCTGTTCATGCAGCCCAACAGCTTCATCCGCAACCCGCTCGGCTGGCTCAAGCGCATCGCCGCGACGCGCGCCACCACCACCTCGGTGCCGACCTTCGCACTGCGCTACTGCGTGCGCCGCTTCAATGCCGCCGCCATGGAAGGCATCGACCTGTCGGCCTGCCGGAACATCTTCATCGGCGGCGAACGCGTCGACGCCGATACGCTGCGCGACTTCGCCACCACCTTCGCGCCGCATGGCCTCGATGCCTCGGCCTTGCAGCCGTGCTACGGCATGGCCGAATCGACGCTGGCGGTCTCGATGCATCGCGCCTGGCACGCGGGCCGGATCGAGGGCGCGCCCTACGTGATCGCCGACGCCATCGACAAGCGCGCCCTGATCGAGCGGCGCGCGGCCGAGGCGGTGGCGCCGGCCGCGGCCGACGCGCCGGCGCCGGAGCGCGAGCTCGTGCTGGCGATGGGCAAGCCGATTCCCGGCATGCGCTACGAGATCGTCGACGAGCACGGCGCGACGCTCGCCGAGCGGCAGGCCGGCGAGATCGCGATTCGCGGCAGCTCGCTGATGCTCGGCTACCTCGACGCCGGCAGCGGCGAGATCGTCGCGCCGCTGACGCCGAACGGCGCCTTCCTGACCGGCGACATTGGCTATGTCGCCGACGAGCAGCTCTACATCCTCGGCCGCAAGAAGGAAGTGATCATCATTCGCGGCAGCAACTACTTCCCCCACGAGATCGAGGACGCGCTGAGCGCGCATCCGCTGCTGCGCAAGAGCACCTGCATCGCCTTCGGCTGCCCCGATACGGCCAGCGGCACCGAGCGCCTGGTGGTGGCGATCGAGACGCGCCCGGTGGACGCCAGCGCGCAGACCCGCCTGGAATGCCAGCAACTGCTGGGCGCACGCATCGGCTTCGCGGCGCAGGACCTCTGCTTCGTCGAACCCGGCTCGCTGCCGCGCACCACCAGCGGCAAGCTGCAGCGCCTGAAGTGCCGCGAGCTGTACACGCAGGGCGCGCTGTCCCTGGTGGCAGCGCCCGCCACGGCGGCCGGCAAGCCGGCGCTGCAGGGAGCACTGGCATGACCGACCTGAGCCAGCCGCCGCTCGACGCGGCGCCGATCGTCCTCGAGCTGCTCGGCGTCACGCGCCGCTACGCGGGCGCCGAGAAACTGGTGGCGGTGCGCGACGCGGACCTGGTGATCCGGCGCGGCGACGTGGTCGCGCTGGTCGGCCCCTCGGGCAGCGGCAAGAGCACCCTGCTCAACCTGGCCGGCTTCCTCGACGTGCCGAGCTCGGGCACGCGCCGGCTGGAGGGCCGCGAGATCGACGACTCGCCGGCCGCGCTCGAGCGCGTGCGCCGCGAGCGGATCGGCTTCGTGTTCCAGCACTTCAACCTGATTCCGGTGCTGTCGGCACTGGAGAACGTCGAACTGGGCTGCTTCGCCTGGGGCACGCCGCGCACGCGTCGCGAACAGGCGCGCGCGATGCTGGACGCGGTGGGCCTGTCCGCGCGCGAGCGGCACCGGCCCGGCCAGCTCTCGGGCGGCGAGCAGCAGCGCGTGGCGCTGGCGCGGGCGCTGGCCAAGGAGCCGGCGCTGGTAATCGCCGACGAGCCGACCGCCAGCCTCGACAGCGCCAATGCACAAGCCGTCGCCGAACTGGTGCTGAACACCAACCGCACGCTCGGCACGGCCTTTCTGATCGCTTCGCACGACGAACGTCTGTGCGCGCGCCTGCCCCGCCGCATCGAGATGCGCGACGGCATTCTGGGAGCTCAAGGTGAACTGGCTGACGTACGCGTGGCGTAACCTCTGGCGCAACCGGCGCCGAACCCTCCTGACCATGGCGATGATCGGCGTGGCCGCGTTCGCCGCCAGCATCGCGCTCGGCTACGTGGCGGCGACCTTCGACGCGGTGCGCGAGGGCTCGATCGACAGCGGCGTCGGCCACCTGCAGGTGATGCACCGCGGCTACCTCGACCTGATCGGCGAGAAGCCCCTGCAATACGGCCTGAGCGCCGCCGAGCAGGCCGATGCGCAACGCGCCGTGGCCGCGCTGCCGGGCGTGGCCACCACCGCTCGCGAGATCGACTTCGACGGCCTGATCTCGAACGGCGACCTCAGCTACGGCTTCGTCGGCGTGGGCGTCGAGCCGGCCCGCGAGCCGCCGGGCTACTTCGACTATCACGCGGTGCTGTCGGGACGCTACCTGTCGCCGTCGGCGCCGGGCACCGAGGTGGTGGTCGGCGCCGAGCTGGCCCGCAAGCTCGGCGTGCACACCGGCTCGGTGGTGCAGCTGATGGTGTCGACCGCGCACGGCGGCATCAACGCCACCGACGCGCAGATCGTCGGCGTGATGAGCACCGGCACCAAGGATGTCGACGAGCGCATCGTCAACATCACGCTGCCGGCCGCGCAGGCGCTGCTGCGCACCGACCGCGTCTCGCGCCTGGCGATCTTCCTGACGCACACCGGCGCCACCCCGGCCGCGGTCGCCGCGCTGCGCGCCGCCCTGCCCGCGCTCGACGTGCGCAGCTGGGACCAGCTGGTCTCGCTCTACCACCAGATCGTCTCGCTCTATCGCAACCAGTTCTCGGTGTTCGGCGCGATCCTCTCGCTGACCATCCTGCTGTCGATGAGCAACTGGATCCTGATGAGCATCGTCGAGCGGCGCCGCGAAATCTCCACGCTGCGCGCGATCGGCGTGCCGACCGCCACGGTGCGCTGGGTGCTGGTCCAGGAAACCGCGCTGCTGGGCCTGATCGGCGCGGCGCTCGGCATCGCCTGCGCGGTGCTCGCGATGCTCGCGCTCAATCACGCCCAGATCCATCTCCCGCCGCCCCCGGGGCGCGTCAAGCCGATCCTGCTCGAATTCGCCGTGACGCCGGCCGCGGTGGCCGCCGTCGAGGCCGCCTTCGTGGTGCTCGGTATCGCCGCCGCCGGCTTCGCCACGCTCGGGCTCGCCAAACGCAACATCATCGAGGGTCTCGCATCATGATGCTTCGCCTCCCGCCGCCGCGCACGCTGCTCGCCGCCTTCGGCACCGCCCTGACGCTCTGCGCGGGCACGCTGGCGCTGCTGTCCGCGCCCCGCGCGCTGGCCGCCGACCAGCCCGCCGCGCAGACCATGCTGGCACGCGCCGACGCCTATCGCAGCACCAGCTCGGACACGCAGACCGACATCCGCATCACCAACCTGGTAGGCCAGCAGCAGGACGACGCGACGCGCTACCTGGTCTACACGCGCGCCAACGGCGACACGCTGGCGCTCACCCGCAGCGGCGAGAACGACGGCCAGAAGTACCTGGCCACCACGCGCGGCCACTGGTTCTACGTGCCCAACACGCGCAGCGCGGTGCGCATCAACGGCATGCAGCGGCTGCAGGGCGAGGTGGTGATCAGCGACATCACGCGCACCCACTGGGCCGACAGCTATCGCGCCACGACCGGCGCGGCCGCCACCATCGACGGCCGCGCGGCCACCGAGCTGGACCTCGCCGCCACCGATCCCGACAACGTCTACCCGAGCATCAAGCTGTGGGTGGCCACCGGCACCGACGTGCCGATTCGCGCGCAGTTCTTCCTCGCCAGCGGCCTGCTGTTCCGCAGCGCCGACTTCGCCACGCCGGTCGAGGTGGACGGCCGCAAGGTGATCCGCCAGATCACGTACCGCAACGAGGTCGAGAAACAGCGCGCCAGCGTCGTCGACATCCTCGACGGCAAGCCGCACCGGATTCCGTCGGGCTGGTTCAATCCCGACACGCTCGCCGATGCGCAGTGAGGCCGACCGCCATGCTCCGTGCCCCCGCCGCCCCATGCGCCTGGCCAGCCCGGCCGCCATCGCCGGCACGCCGCGCGCCGCGCGCGCCGGTGCCTGCCTCGGCGCCGCGCTGGCGCTCGCCTGCCATGCCGTCGCGGCAAGGGGGGAATCGCTGATGGACCAGCTCGGCAGCGTCAGCGGGGTCGGCTACGTGCGCAGCGTCGATGCCTTCGACGGCCACGCGCTGCTCGCCGACCTGATCGGCAGCGAACCGCGCGACCACCAGGAGGCCGCCGCGCTGTTCCGGCTCGACGGCGAGAACCTGTTCGCCAACGCGCGCCTGGTGGCCGCCGACCACTCGCTCGGCGCGCAGGCCAGCCGCTTCAACGAAGCCGGCCTGCGCTACGCCTTCGACAACGGCCTGAGCGTCACGGCCGGCAAGCGCATCGACGCGCTCGACACCTCGCAGGCCTTCTTCCCGCTCGGCTTCTTCCAGAAGCGCGCGGCCTCGGCCGACATCTACGATCGCTACGGCGACGTCGAGGGCACGCCGCTGGTCGACCTGAAGTGGGCGGGCGAGACCACCACGGTGCAGGCCATCGCGGGCTGGAACCGCAGCCTGCGCGGCGACGTCGACAACCGCGACGTCGAGGGCGCGACCCAACTGCTGCGCGTGGCCACCAACTGGGACGGCGGCTCCGCCTCGCTGCTGGCCGGCCGCCACGCCGAGCACGGCGGCACCGGCGGCACGCTCTCGCTCGACGTCGGCAAGTCGAGCACGGTCTATGCGAGCGGCTGGATCGAGCGCGGCACCACCCGCGCGGTGCCGCGCTTCCTGGCCGACGGCACGCCGCTCGACCAGGCCGACGCCTATGACCTCGTCGACCGCCGCAACGACCGCCAGTACATGTGGCGCAGCGCGCTCGGCCTGCAAAGCGCGCTGCCCGGCAACGTCTCGCTGATCGTCGAGTGGTCGCACGACGAGGCGCGCTACGACGCGAGCCAGTGGCGCCGCATCGTCAACTCGATCAACGCCAATCACGCGCTGCTGGCGGCCGCGCCGAACCTCGCGCTGGCGGGACTGGGCGCCACCGCCGACGCGGTCAGCGTGGACGGCAGCCTGCGCGACTACCTGTTCGTGCGCGCCGGCAAGAAGATCGGCCACGTCGAGTATTCGATCCGCGGCATCTACTCGCCGCAGGACAAGGGGCTGCTGACCATCGCGCAGGTGGTGGCCGACATCGGCAAGCGCACCAGCCTCGATTTCGCCCTGACCCACGCGTTCGCCGGCAGCGGCTCGGAATATCGCGCAGTCGGCCTCAGCACCCAGATCGACGCCGCGCTGCGCGTGCGTTTCTGACCCGGAACCCCACCATGTCCACCGTCTCCTTCCTGTCCCCGCCCGACACCGTCGATCCGATCCTGCTGCCCGCCGCGCCGGACACGGCGCCGCCGCGCGCGGCACCGGCCGGCCCGCAGGCCGCCTCGCCGGCGGCCTTCCCGGTGCTGCGCCATCTCGAACTGGCGGGCGGCCCACCCGCCGCGGCCGTGGCGCTGGTGGAGGACGCCGCGCTGCGCCTGCTCGACAGCGAGATGGTGATCGCGCTGCGCGACACGCGGCCCGAGCCCTTGCCCGAATCGCCGGCCTCCACGCCGCTCGCTCACGACGAGGCGCCGCTCACCGAGCAGTTGCTGTTGCAGATCGCCGACGAGGGCCTGCACGGCCATTTCAAGCCCTTCATGCGCGCCTTCATCCGCATCATGTTCGGGCTGTTCTTCACCGAAGACCAGAACCGCCGCGCCTGCGAATGCATCGATGCCGGCCACAACTTCGCCTTCCTGATGAGCGACGGCGGCGGCCCGAGCCTGGCCGGCTGGAAGACCCTGGCGCGCAGCGACGAACAGGGCATCGGCCTGCACGTGGACAAGGTGTGGGGCATCGAGGCCCATCGCGACTGCATGGCGGTGATCGCCGCGCGCCTGCCCGGCGTGATGTTCCCGGCCGCCTACCTGGTGTGGCCAGACGAGTACCGCAAGCTGCGGCGCGACACCTTCGGCGCGCCGTTCCTGGCCGGCAACCTGCAGTTGGCCAATGTCGCCGGCGAGGTGCGGGTGGGTGCCGGCGACCGCCTGCGCATCGGCGGCCCGACCGTGTTCAACAAGTACCTGACGGTGGTGCGCCCCTACTTCGTGCGCGCGCTGATGGCGCACGTCGCCTGGCTGGAGAAGACCGGCCGCCTCGCGCTGGGCCCCGAGCTGCGCGGCGTGCATCACTTCATCGCCGAGGCCGCGCGCAGCCAGACCGAGATCGCGCACTACAGCTTCGGCAAGGTCCAGCGCGTGCTGGCCATCAAGCTGCTGTCCAACGAATTCCTCGGCGCGCTGGTGCGCGGCCGGGCCGTCGCGAGCTTCGACGACCAGCGCGACCTGCTGGCGTTCACGAAGATGGAAGGCAGTTCCTACCGTTGTTACCACGAGCTTCGCAAGAGCCTGCGCAGTGAAGCCGGCCATTGAGCCGGCCCCTGTAGTCCCAAGCCGTTCCCCTCTACCCGACCACTTGCACGAAGGAGCCAGACCATGAGCAACCCCAACGTCCCGGCCGACGCCCTCGAGATCCTGTCCCGCGAAGTCGCCAAGATCCTCAACGTCGAGACCGTCGACACCGGCGCCGGCATCGGCGAACTCGGCATCGATTCGCTCAACATCGTCGAGCTGATCGTGTTCTGCGAGCAGCTCTACGGCTCGATCGACCCGGAAGCGCTGAACATCACGCAGTACACCACGCTGCAGCAGCTCGACGCGCAGTTGCGCAGCCAGCAGCACGCCGCCTGAGGCCGCCATGCCGATCAGCGCGCCCACCCGCCCGGCCGAGGTCGCGGCAGCCGCTCCGGCCGCCGTGGCCGTGGCCGCGGCGCTGCCCGCCACCGCGCTGCGCGTGCGCGCGCTCGGCTATCGCCGCGTGGCCGCCGCGCCCGGCCCCGCCTTCGGCGCCTGGCCGCTGGCACGGACCGCGCGCGAACTCGGCGCGTTGGCGGCGGCCGAGCGTGAACGGGTCGCCGGTGCCGCGCGTGCCGACGACTACGTGATCAGCTCGACCATCCTGTCGATGCTGCTGATGAACGGCTCGGCGCCGCATCGCGCCTTCGTCGAGGCGGCGGCCGGGGCCCACCCGCGCCGCCCCGACTGGATCACCTGCTCCTACGAGTGCGCCGGCTGGGGCTACGTGCTGCGCCGCGCGCTCGACAAGGCCGCCGTGTCGGGCCCGCACACGCTGCTGCTGCAACTGCTCGACGTGGACCTGCACGGCTATGCCTACTGGCACGGCAACCCCGCCTGGGGCGCCTCGGGCTTCGGCCTGGCCACCCTGCTGATCGAGGTCGACCGGCCCGGCCCCCACCAATCGCTGATCGCCGGCGCCGCGCCGCCGGCCAACGCGGTGGTCCAACTGGGCCGGACCCTGCGCGGCTTCTGCGCCGAGCGGCCCGGGCTGCGCGCGGCGATCCCCTTCTTCCCCGCCCAGTCGCGCCGCGCGATGCTGGCCACGCTCGGCAAGACGCCGCTGATGCCGGACGGCCATGCGCGCTTCGGCCATGCCTTCGGCAGCGACCCGTGGATCTCGCTGCTGCTCGCCGCCGAGCAGGAAGGCGCGCCGGCGCGCGCGGTGGTCTGCTCGCTGGCGCTGAACGGCTATTACGCGATCGGCGACGTCGCCTTCGCGCCCGACGCGCGCTTCACGCTCGCGGCCGAGCCGCCGGCGGCGCGCGAGGAGGCCGGCTCATGAACCCGCCCGTGCTGCTCGCCTACCGGCTGCGCCGTGACGCCTCGCGGCCCGTGCTGGTGCCGGCCAACGCCTACCGGATGCCGCTCGGCATGCCCGGGGGCAGTGCCGCCGATTACGCGCGCGCCGCCGCGGCCGAGGCCGCCGCCTTCGCCGACACGGCGCGCCTGGCCGGCTGCCCCGACGACGACGACGCGCGCCGCGTGCTGCTCGACCACGAGCGCCACTTCGCCTTCCTCGCCGAGCTCGCCGTGCAGGCGCGCGAGGCCGTGCACGACGAGCTGCGCCTGTATGTCGAGGTGCGCGCCTCCTACATGGGCGTGCTGCCCGCCGCCCTGCTCGCGCCCTGGGTGCTGCTCGGCGCGGACCTGTACCACGAGGCGGCGCGCGACGCCGCGCGCGGCTGGCCGACGCTGTGGATCGGCGACCGGATCCGCCGCGACGTCGATTTCGCCGGCGACAACACGCTGCGCTGCGCGCTCTGGCAGGCGGACCTGGCCGCCCCGCTCGATGCGCTGCTGCGGCGCGCCTGGCCCGCCCACGCGATCCGGATCGAGGCCCTGCCCGCGCCACTCGCCAGCGATTTCCCGATTCCCGACCCCGCTGATCCCGGCGCCCATCCGGCCGCCAAGGAAACGACATGACCGACACGCTTGCCGTCCTGCCCGATACCGACAACGACATCCGCTGGCCGATGCCGGTCGATGCGCTGATGTCGAACGACTACGCGCTGCGCGAGGAGGCGCTGAACCGCCTCTACGAGAAGGCCAAGGCCTCCCAGTGGGACGTCGCCAGCGACGTCGACTGGCGCCATGCGCTCGAGCCGGCCAACCCGCTCGGCATGCCCGACCCGACGCTGCTGATCTACGGCTCCGAGCTGTGGGCCAAGCTGTCGGACCGCGACAAGCGCGAGGTCCGGCATCACGCGCAGGGCTGGCTGCTCTCGCAGATCCTGCACGGCGAACAGGCCGCGCTGATCTGCGCCTCGAAGCTGGCCTCGGCCGAGGACGGCCTGTCGGCGCGCCTGTGCGCGGCCGCCCAGGTGATGGACGAGGCGCGCCACGTGGAGGCCTACGCGAAGCTGGTCGAGAAGCTCGACGTGCGCTACCCGATGAGCCGCTCGCTGCACGCGCTGCTGCAGGACACCATCACCAGCAACCAGCTCGACATGACCAACCTCGGCATGCAGGTGCTGGTGGAGGGCATCGCGCTGTCGATCTTCCAGAGCGTGGTGGCCTACAGCGCCGATCCGTTCATCAAGGACCTGTTCCAGCGCATCCAGCGCGACGAGTCGCGCCACTTCGCGGTGGGCCGCATCACCCTGTGCCGCGTCTATGCCGAGATGGACGGCACCGAGCGGCGCGAGCGCGAGCAGTTCGTCTGCGAGGGTGCCTCGGTGCTCTACGAGCACCTGTGCGCCGACGACATCTGGGAACCGATGGGCCTGTCCAAGCGCGAATGCAGCGCGATGGTGCGCGAGTCGCCGGTATCGAGCTCGATCCGCCGCTCGATCTTCCGGCGCCTGGTGCCGACCATCCGCGAGATGGGCCTGCTCTCGCCGGCCGTGCAGGATACCTTCGCCAAGCTCAACGTCCTCGACTATGCGGCCATGCCGCTCAACAACTGACCATGACGACGTCCCTGACTTCCGTTTCCGGCGCGGCCGATTTCTGGACCGGCATCGAGGCCTGCGCCTACGAGCTGCCGGGCGAGCCCGTCGACATCGAGCAATGGGCCGCCGAGCGCGACTACCCGGCGCAGCGGGCCGCCACGATCGCGCGCTCGGGCAGCCGCTACTTCCACATGGCGCTCGACATCGGCGAGACCGAGCTGGCCATCGCGGCGGTCGGCAAGCTGATCGAGACGGCCGGCATCGCCGCCGCCGACATCGGCGCGATCGTGCACGTGCATACCCAGCCCTTCAGCGTGCCGCCAGCGCCGCGCAGCCTGCCGCACGAGGTGGCCTCGCATCACGGCATCGCGCCGCTGTGGCTCGGCTCGGTGGCGCAGCTCGCCTGCGTGTCGGTGGCCGCCGGCGTCGAGGTGGTGCGTGCGCTGATGCGCAAGCATGCGACGCTCGACGCGGCGGTGATCGTCTCCTCGGACCGCGTCTACGGCGAGGATTACCGCATGCGCCAGGTCAGCGGCGTGCAATGCGACGGCGCCGCCGCGATGCTGCTCACCCGCAACTGCCGGCGCAACCGGCTCGGCGGCATCGCGATGGAGACCAATGCCAAGTGGTGGCGCGGCTCCGACACGGTGAGCAAGAACGAGGCCGACATGATCGCGCTGGAATGGCCCTACACGCGGCGCGTGCTCGACGCGGCCGTGGCGCTCGAGGCGCATCCGCTGGAGGCCTATGGCCTGCTGCTGCCGCACAACGCCGACATGGCGGGCTGGTATTCGCTGTGCCGCGCGATGCGCATCGCGCCGGAGCGGCTGCACGCGGCCAACATCCTGGCGCACGGCCATGCCTGCTGCTCGGATTTCGCGATCAACCTGGCCGACGCCGGACTCGACGCGCTGGCGCGCGGCGAGCGCGTGCTCGGCGCGATGCAGTCGAACTGTGGCGCCTACGCGGCCGTCACGCTCCACCCGGTGGGCCGCCATGACGCCTGAACGCTCGCCGGGCGCCGCCCCGGCCGACGACTACGGCTTCGTCGCCGAGCTGCGCACGCCCTGCTACGTCTACGACCCGGAAGTGGCGATCGCGCGCTACCGGCAACTGAAGGCGCGGCTCGGCACGCGGCTGATCGTGTCGCTGAAGGCGAACCCGAACCAGGACCTGCTGGCGCGCAGCGCGCATGCCTACGAGGACGGCGTCGAGCTGGCCAGCCGCGGCGAGCTCGACATCGTGATCGGCCGCATCAAGGCACCGCGCTACCTCAACAACCCCTCGATGGACGAGACCCTGATGCGCGCCGGGCTCGCCTCGCGCTGCCACTTCGTGCTCGACAACCTCGACGCGGTGGCGCGCTTCGTGCCGCTGGCCAGGGAGGCCCGCGCCGGCGGCGCCGAGGTGGGGCGCCTGCTGCTGCGCCTGAACGCGGGCGCGCTGGCCGGCGCGCACTCGCGCGCCAACTGGCACGACCATTTCGGCATGACGCCGAACGAGGCCCACCAGGCGGTGCTCGCGCTGAAGGCGGCCGGCTTGCCGGTGGCCGGGCTGCATGTGTTCTCCGGCCCGCACAGCTTCGCGCGCGCCGGCGCCGCCGCGCCGGACACGCTCGGGCTGCCGGACGCGCTGGCGGCGCTGGCGCGCGACCTGGCCGGCGCGAACGGCGCGGCGCTCGAATCGCTGAGCCTGGGCGGCGGGTTCGCCGAGGACGCGGCCAGCCACGAGGCAAGCGAGGCAGACGACGCAAACCCAGCCGACGGAACTGCCCGGCCGGCATCCGGCGCGGGCGAGGATCGCCACGCCGAGGCCTTCGCGCGCTATCGCGAGGCGATCGCGCCGCTGGCCGGCAACTGGTCGCTGGCCCACGAATCGGGCCGCGCGATCTTCGCCGACTGCGGCCTGTTCGTGACGCGCGTGGTGGCCGTCAAGCACTGGGCCGATCGCAGCATCGCGGTCTGCGACGGCGGCCTCAGCCATGCCTTCCTGCTCGCGCAGACCGAGGCCGTGATGAAGAGGCTGGCCGCGCCGGTGCTGGTGCGCCAGGGCCGCGGCGGTGACGGCAACGGCGGCAGCGGCGGCAAGCCGCGCGGCGTGCCGACCTTCTATGTCGGCAGCACCTGCAGCCGCGCCGACGTGATCGGCCGCGACGACCACGGCGCGCCGCCGGTGCCGGGCGACCTGGCGGTGTTCCCGCGCTGCGGCGCCTATCACCGCAGCTATTCGATGGCGCATTTCCTGTCGCACGACGCGGCGCACGTCTACGTGCGCGCGGCCTGAACCCCGAACCCGAGACTGAGAGGACCGCCCATGAATGCCATGATCCGCCTGGTCGACCTGCTCGACGACGGCGCCCGCCGCTGGCCCGGCCATCTCGCCTACGCCGACGGCACGCGCGACGTCAGCTATGTCCAGCTGCTGCGCGCGGTCGATCGCGCGGCGGCCGTGCTGGCCTCGCTCGGCGTCGCGGCGGGCGAGCGCGTCGCGATCTACGCGCCCAAGCAGTACGAGACGGTGGTGGCGATCCTCGCCGTCAACGCGCTCGGCGCGATCTTCGTGCCCGTCAATCCGCAACTGAAGGAGGCGCAGGTCGAGCACATCGTGGCCGACAGCGGCGCGAGCCTGTTCGTGACCGGCGCGCAGCGCATCCGCCGCCTGCCGGTGATCGCCGCGCGGGTGGGCGCCGCACGCGTGCTGCTGATGGAAACGCTGGCCGAGGCGCTGGCGGCCGCGCCCGACGACGCGCTCGCCGAAGCCCCCGCCGAACGCGCGCCGAACGCGATCGACGACGACCCGGCCGCCCTGCTCTACACCTCGGGCTCGACCGGCAAGCCCAAGGGCGTGGTGGTCTCGCAGCGCAACCTCGTGTCGGGCGCCACCAGCGTGGCCGCCTACCAGCAGCTCGACACCAGCGACGTGATCCTCGGCGTGCTGCCGCTGAGCTTCGACGCGGGCCTCTCGCAGCTCGGCAGCGCGCTGGCCGCGGGCGCCTGCTACACGCCGCTGGACTTCCTGCAGCCGGCCGAGGTGCCGCGCTACTGCGACGCGCGCGGCGTGACCTCGATCACCGGCGTGCCGCCGCTCTGGATGCAGCTCGAGCCCGCCGCCTGGAGCGATTCGGCGCGCCGGCGGATCCGCCGCTTCGCCAATACCGGCGGCCATCTCGCCACGCCGCTGCTGCACCGGCTGCAGGCGCTGTTCCCGAACGCCCGGCCCTACCTGATGTACGGCCTCACCGAGGCCTTCCGCTCGACCTACCTGCCGCCGTCCGAGGTGGCCGCGCGGCCGGCCTCGATCGGCAAGGCGGTGCCGAACGCCGAGATCCTGGTGCTGCGCCCCGACGGCAGCGAATGCCAGGCCGACGAGCCCGGCGAGCTGGTGCACCGCGGCGCCTTCGTCACGCTCGGCTACTGGAACCAGCCCGAGCTGACCGCGCAGCGCTTCCGGCCGCTGCCCCAGCGCCACGGCCAGGTGCCGCGCCCCGGCGTGGCGGTCTGGTCGGGCGACATCGTGCGGCGCGACGCCGAGGGCTACCTGTACTTCGTGGCGCGCGGCGACGACATGATCAAGACCTCGGGCTATCGCGTCAGCCCCACCGAGGTCGAGGACCTGCTGTTCGCGCTGCCGCACGTGCGCGAGGCGGCCGTCTACGGCGTGCCGCACCCCACCCTGGGCGAGGCGATCATGGCCTCGGTGGTCTCCACGCTCGAGCCCGACGACTGCCGCGCCGACATCCTGCGCGCCTGCCGCGACGCGCTGCCCACCTACATGGTGCCGCTCGCCATCGAGCAGCAGGCCGAGCTGCCGCGCAACCCGAACGGCAAGATCGACCGGCCGACCCTGAAGGCCCGGCACCGCGACGCATTCAATCCCCGGAATCTGGAGGAGTCACCCGCATGACCCTGCCGACGCTCGAAGCAACCCGCCAGGCCGCGCCGGCGGCGCTGGCCGCCGACACCAACACGCTCGCGCTCTACGGCGGCGTGGTGGTGCTGCCGCCGGCCACGCCGTTCAACGCGATCCAGGCGCAGGAACGCCATCCCGGCTACCGCCACCTGCTGCTGCCTCAGGCGCGTTTCGCGCGGCCGCGCGGACACGGCGCGCTGACGGCCGACGAGAGCGAACGCCTCGCGCCGGGCGGCCGCCCCGCGCTGCGCATCGCGCCGGCCGGGCGCAGCCTGTCCGAACTGGCCGCCGATGCCGCGCTCGACCTGCGCGACCAGCTCGGCTCGGAACTGCTGACCCGCACCACCCACCTGATCCTGGCCAGCAGCGCGCTCAACGAGACGATCGGCGACTCGGTGGTCGGCCGCCTGCAATACGACCTCGGCCTGCAAGGCGTGATGCCGCTCGCGCTCGGCCAGAACGGCACGCTCGGCTGGTACGGCGCGCTGTCGCTGCTGGGCGGGCTGCTCGGCCCGGACGACCAGGCCCTGGTGATCCTCGGCGACAAGTGGCTCTATCCGTTCTTCCGCCAGTTCGGCGAGCTGGTGGGCTACAGCGACGCGGCCGCGGCCCTGCTGGTGCGACGCGGCACCCACGTGCCGGAGCATGCCGAGCTCACCGCCTGGGGCAGCATCGGCGGCCTCGCGCTCGAATTCGGCGAGGCCATCGCCGATCCCTGGAACACCACGCCCGAGGCGCTCGGCGATGCGCTGGTGCCGATCGCGGCGCGCGCCATCCGCGGCGCGCTGAACGCGGCCGGGCGCGAGCCGGCCAGCATCGACTGGTGCGTGCCGCCCGGCTTCGGGCCGGCCTTCGCGATGCGGGTGGCCGACGCGGTGGGCGTGCCCTGCGCGCGGCGCGTGCAGCACGAGGTGACGGGCCACCTGTCCTCGGCCGAATCGGCGGCCGCGCTGATCCGGCTGGCCGCCTCGCTCGACGAGGACGAGCGGCGCAGCGTGCTGGTCTGGGACGCGGCGCTGCACGGCGCGGCCGCCGCGGCCGTCTGTGACGTAAAGGGCGGCTTCGAGGCCGCCCTCGATATCGAGGGGGACCTGCAATGACGAGCGCCTACAAGGTGAGCCTGCGCGAGCTGCGCTTCTTCCTCTGGGAGTTGTTCGAGGCCGATCGCCGCTTCCTGGAAACCGGCCCCTATGCCTCGCATAGCCGCGCCGACGTCGACGCGCTGCTGGCACGCGCGCGCGATTTCGCGCTCGACCTGGGCCGCAGCTACCAGCCCTCGGATGTCGAGGGCTGCACGCTGGAGGACGGCCAGGTGCGCATCCCCTCGCATTTCCACGCGCTGTGGGCGCGCTTTCGCGACGAGTGGGCCGGCACCCTGTTCGGCTCCGCCCAGGGGCTGCCGCCGATCGTCACGCAGATGATCTACGAGATGTTCATGGGCGCGAACCCCTCGTTCATGACCTACGGCGGCTTCACGCGGCCGGCCGTCAAGCTGCTGCAGATGCACGGCACGCCGCACCAGAAGACCCTGATCGCGCCGCTCGAGGCCTACCGCTGGGATGCCTGCTTCTGCGCGACCGAGCCGCAGGCCGGCACCGACCTGACCGCGGTGGCGCTGCGCGCCCGGCCGCTCGAGGGCGACCTGTACGCGCTCGAGGGCGAGAAGGTCTATATCTCGGCCGGCATGCACGAGCTGACCGAGAACACGCTGTACTTCGTGCTGGGCCGCATCGATACCGCCTCGCCCGATTCCTTCTCGCTGTCCTGCCTGGTGGTGCCGCGCTTCTGGCCCGACGAGGACAGCGGCGAGCTGCTGCCGAACCACGTCGAATGCATCGGCCTGCCGCGCAAGATGGGCCTGAAGGGCTGCGCCAACACGCACCTGGTGTTCGGCAGCGGCGGCACCACGCGCGGCTGGCTGCTCGGCGGACGCCGCAACGTCGGGCTGCTGCAGCTGATGCCGCTGATGAACCAGGCGCGCATGAGCACCGGCATGTTCGGCGTGGGCGTGGCCTCCAGCGCCTACCTGCACGCCGTCGACTACGCGGGCCGCCGCCTGCAGGGGCGCCCGATCGAGCGGGCCTCGAACACCAGCGCCGCGCGCGTGGCGATCATCGAGCACGCCGACGTGCAGCGCATGCTGATCGACATGAAGAGCCGCGTCGACGGCTGCCGCGGCCTGCTCGGCAAGCTGGCCGCCACCGCGACCCGCGCCGCGATGCTGGAAGCCACCCCGGGCGCCGATCCCGACGAGATCGAACGGCACCGCAAGCTGCAACTGCTGCTCACGCCGGTCTGCAAGGCCTTCATCTCGGACCAGGCCTGGCGCATCTGCGAGACCGCGATCCAGGTGCACGGCGGGCTCGGCTATACCGACGCGAGCCCGGTCGAGCAGAACGCGCGCGACGTGAAGATCCTGTCGATCTGGGAAGGCACCAACTACATCCAGGCGCAGGACCTGGTGCGCGACAAGCTCGGCTTCGGCCGCCATTCGCGGCTGATCCAGTACTACCGCGACGACCTCGACGTGTTCCTGGTGCAGCAGCACGGCCCCGACACGCCGGCCGAGCTGCGCCCGCTGTTCGACGCGCTGCGTGCCGGCGCCGACGCGATCGCCGCCTCGCTCGACGAGATCGCGCGCGACGTGCAGGACGGCCACACGCATCGCAGCAGCCAGTTCTACACGCGCTTCCTGGAGATGTTCGGGGTGGTGACCTCGGCCTGGGTGCTGCTCGAATCGGCCGGCATCGCCGCGCGCCGGCTGGCCGCGATCGACGCCGGCATGGAGCCGGCCGAGGCGGCCTTCTATCGCGGCAAGCTCAAGAGCGCGCGCTACTACTTCGCCAACGTGCTGCCGGTGGTGCACCAGCACGCGGCCGTGCTGGCGACGATGGACCACGCGGCGATCGCGGTCAGCAGCGACGAACTGGTACAGGCGGACTGAAATGGCCACCCCGCTCGACACGCCCGACTCGCCCGCCGCCGCGCACGTCGGCGAAGCCGCGCCCGCCGAGGCGCCGCGCAACCTGCTGGGCCGCCCGGCCACGCGCCACCGCGGCACCGACCTCGACGGCGCGACGCTCGCTCCGCAGGAGGCGCTGCGCGTGCGCGGCCTCGACCTCAATGCGCTGATCGGCGCCACCTCGTTCGAAGGCGCGATCGCGCATCTGTGGTTCGACCTCGCGCCCGGCGACGCGGCTCACGAGGCGCGCGAGGCCGAGATCCGCGCGCGGCTGGCGGCCTTGTCGGCCGGTTTCGCCGGCGGCTCGGCCGCGCAGACGGTTGCCGCCTCGATGGGCGCGGCCGGCGTGGCGCCGGTCTTCGCGGCCGCCGCCGGGCTGCTGCGCGGGCTCGACGACGCGCTCGCGCGCGCCGCGGGCACGCCGCTGGCCGATGCCGATCTCGAGGCGCTGCTGGCCTGCGCGGCGGCCGCGCCGTTCCTGCTGCACGCGGCGATCGCCGGACGCCCCTGCGAGGACCCCGCCGCCGCCGACGCATCGAGCCACGCGCGGCGCATGCTGGTGCTGACCGGCGCGACGCGCCGCGATCCGGCCGCGCTCGCCGCGATGGACGCGCTGCTGGTGGCCTGGCATGCCGGCTTCGGCTACATCACGCCGACCGTGCTGGCACCGCGCGTGGCGATCGGCACCGGCGTGACGCTGACCCAGGCGGTGGCCTCGGGCTTCCTCGCCAGCGGCCCCTCGCACGTGGGCGCCGCGCTCGAGGCGATGCAATGGCTCGGTGCGATCCTCGACACGCTGCCCGTCGAGGCGCGCGACCCGGCCCGCCGGCCCGACGCGAGCCTCGCCGCTCGACTGGAAGCCGCCGGCCGGGAGGCGGTGGACCGCACGCTCGACGCCGAAGGCTCGCTGCTGTTCGGCTTCGGCCATCCGCTGTTCGTCGCCGATCCACGGCCGCCGCACCTGCGCGCGCTGCTCACGGCGCGCGGCTTCGGCGGGCCGGCCTCGACGCTGGCCGATGCCAGCTGCGCGCGCGCCGGCCAGCGCAAGGGGCTCAACCCGAACATCGACTTCCTGAGCGCCGCGACGCTGCTCGACCTCGGCGTCGCCTCGCCCTCCTGGGGCGTCGGGCTGGGCCTGTCGGCACGCATCGCCGCGATGGTCGCGCACGCGGTCGAGCGCCGGCAGCGCCCCGCGTTCGGCGTCAACAGCGCAACCGCGCGGCGCCTGCTGGCCGCCGTGCCGGTCGGCTGGCTATGAGCGCGCCCGGCCATGAACCCGCCATTCGCCACTCCCTTCCACGCAACGCCCCGACCGAATCGAGGAACGCCATGCTGCTGAAGAATCTCCGCCCGGCCAACGACTACGACCGCTTCGCCACCGAGACGCTCGAACCCTGGGACCTGCTGTTCATCAGCCGGATCCGCCAGCTCGCCCGCGGCATGGCGGCCGGCACCATCGCCGACATCGGCACCGCCACCGGCGTGGTGCCGGTCCGCCTGGCCGCCGATCCGGCGATGGAGGGCTGGCGCTTCATCGGCGTCGACCTCGATCCGGCCATGCTCGACGAGGGCCGCCCGCGCCTGAAGACGCTCGGCATCGAGCAGCGCGTCGAGCTGCGGGTGGGCGACGCGCTCGAGCTGCCGTTCGCCGACGGCGAGCTGACCATGGCGGTCGGCCGCGCCACCCTGCACCATCTGCCGGACAAGGCGAAGAGCCTGACCGAGATGTTCCGCGTGCTGCACCCGGGCGGCGTGGCCCTGGTGCACGACATGCGCCGCGACGCGCCGCAGCACCTGCTCGACCGCTTCACGGCGATGCGCGCGGCGGCCGACTACCCGCCCACCCACGTCGAGGAGAAGATCACGCTGGCCGAGGCGCACGAGCTGGTGGCCGAGGCAGGGCTGGCGCCCTACGCGAGCATCCACAGCCCGAGCGCGGGGCTCGGCGCGCTCGGCTTCGAGATCCTGCTCAGCAAGCCCGCGCTGGCCTGACGCGATGAGCGCGCTCGCCCCTCCCGCCCTCCATCCGGCCGCCGCGCGGCTCGGCGCCGACACGGTGCGCTGCGCGCCGGCGGTGGCCGGCCGCAGCGTGCCGCTGTTGATCGAACCGGTGGACCCGGCGCTCGCCGAGCTCTACGACTCGACCGGTTCGAGCGGCGCCACCGATGCCTTCGTGGCCTGGTTCCGCGAGCGGCGCGCCGACATCGACACGCTGCTCGCCGAATACGGCGCCCTGCTGCTGCGCGGTTTCGCGCTGCCCGACACGGCCGCCTTCGGCCGCCTGGGGGCGCTGTTCGCGCCGTACGCCAATGGCTATACCGCGGGCGCCGCACCGCGCCGGCAGGTGGCCGGCGACGTCTACGAATCGACGCGCATGCCGCCGCCGTTCAAGATCGGCCTGCACCAGGAAATGGCCTACATGCCGTCGTTCCCGCGCCTGCTGGCGTTCTACTGCCGCAAGCCGGCCGACTCGGGCGGCGAGACGCCGATCTGCGACATGCGGCGCCTGACCGCGCGGCTGCCGGCCGGGCTGCGCGAGCGCTTCGCCGCGCGCGGCGTGATGTACCTGCGCAACTTCGCGGCGCCGGGCGACCGCGCCGAGCGGCTGGCCGCCAACCCGAACCTGCCGTTCGCCGAATACCACCGGCCCTGGGACGAGGCCTTCGGCACCGCCGAGCGCGAGCAGGCGCAGGCGCTGTGCGAGGCGCGCGGGCTCGGCTGGCGCTGGCTCGGGGACGGCAGCCTGACGGTCTCGCACGTCGGTCCGGCGCTGCGCCGGCATCCGCGCACCGGCGAGACGGTCTGGTTCAACCAGGCCAGCGCCCAGCACCCGAATCCGCGCTCGATGGGCGACTTCAGCTTCCGGCACCTGCAGCGGCGCTACGCGGGCCGCGCCGCCTTCCCCTACGAGATCCGCTACGGCGACGGGGCGCCGATGCCGGCCGCCGATCTCGATGCCGTCTACGACGCCTTCGACGCCGAGGAAGTCGCCTTCGCCTGGCGCACCGGCGACCTGATGATCGTCGACAACATGCTGGTCGCGCACGGCCGCAACCCGTTCCGGGGCACGCGCGACACGCAGGTGATGCTGCTCGACTGAGGAAGCCCGATGAGCGTTCCGCTACTGACCACCCTGCGCGCCGTGCTGAGCCCGTCGCCCGCGCCCGAGCGGGCGGCGCCCGCCGGCACGCGCCGCTCGCGGCCGCCGCGCGACGAGCCGCCCGCCCCGGGGCCCGAGGAAGCGGCGCTGGCCGCCGCCTCGATCGAGATCGCGGCCGGCGATTTCCGCTTCTCGGCGCGCGACGTCGCGTTCCGGCGCGGCGCGGTGACCGCCATCGTCGGGCCCAACGGCGCCGGCAAGAGCACCCTGCTGGAGGCGCTGCTGGGCTTCCGGCGCGGTGGCCGGCAGATGCGGGTGCTGGGCGCGCCGGCACGCCGCTTCATGGGCGATACGGCCGCGCTGCGCCGGCTCGGCGCGCAACTGCAGAAGGTCGACTATCCCGATCACATGCGGGTCGGCGAGATCGTCGCCCTGCATCGCGCGATGTACCGGCGCGTCGACGAGACGGTGAGCGCCGCGCTCGGCATCCCCGAGCTGCTCGCCAAGCCCTGCCGCGCGCTCTCCAAGGGGCAGCGCCAGCGCGTCGACCTGCATGTGGCGCTCGCCCACCGGCCCGAGCTGGTGGTGCTCGACGAGCCCTTCACCGGGCTGGATCGCCGCTACACGGGCGAGGTGATCGAGCTGCTGCGCGCGCCGGCCGGCAACGGCGCGCCCGCCAGCGTGGTGATGATCTGCCATTCGGCCGAGGAGCTCGCGATCGTCGACGACCTGGTCTGGGTGCGCGACGGCGGGATCCGCTACCAGGGCACGCAGGCCGCGCTGAAGGCCTCCCTGGTGGGCGAGGCGCGCGCGGTCCTGCATTGCGGCAACCGCCTCGAGAGCGAGCAGTTGCAGGCACGGCTCGCGACCCTGCCGGGGGTGGTCAACCAGCGCGCGCGCGGCGAGCTGGCGATCGAGGTGTTCGGCGACGCCTCGCTGCATCCCGCCGTGCACGCGCTGGTCGGCGAGCAGCGCATCCAGCATCTCGAACTCGCGCCCAGCACGGCGGCCGACCTGCTGCGCGTCTGCACGGAGGGCCCGCGCGATGACTAAGGTATTCGCCATGCTGGTGCGCAACGAGCTGCTCGGCTTCTTGCGCAGCCGCGCCTCGCTGTTCTGGACCCTGGTGTTCCCGGTGTTCCTGCTCAGCGTGATGCTGTTCGCGTTCGGCGGCTCCGGCTCGCTCGGCGCGGTCGACGTGGTGTTCCTCGCGCCGGGCGGCGCCACGCCCTATCGCGCCGCCTGCCAGGCCGCCGTCACCGAGAGCCTGTCGCGCAGCGACACGGTGCGCGCGAGCTTCGGCGCGCCCGGCGCCGCGCCCGCCGATCGCCTGGCCGTGACGCTCGGCGCCACGCCGCAGCAGGGCGCCACGGTGCGCTACGACTTCAACGGCTCGCTGGGCGTGCGCGCCGCCTCGCGCATCGTCGAGATCGCGCTGGCGCGCTGCGCGGCGACGCGGCTCGGGCTGCCGGCCATCGCCCCGGTGCACTTCGAGAACAGCGCGCCGGCACGCCGGCCGTTCGACTACGGCAGCTTCTTCGCCACCGGCATCCTGGTGATGTCCTTCATGGCGATCGGGCTCAACTCGACCGCCACCGCGATCGCCGCGCTGCGCGAGCGCAACACCTTCAAGCTCTATGTGTGCTTCCCGGTCTCGCGCGGGATGTTCGTGGCGGCGCTGATCGTCGCGCGGATGGCGATGATGGCGCTCTCGGCGCTGGTGCTGCTGGCGGTGGCGCGCTTCGCGTTCGGCATCGCGCTGCCGATCGTGACCCCGGCCGGGCTGCGCGCGCTGCCGATCGTGCTGCTCGGCGCGGCCATGGTGCTCAGTTTCGGGGTGCTGCTGGCGAGCCGCGCGAAATCGCTGGCCGCCGCCGAGCTGGCCTGCAACGTCACCTACTACCCGCTGCTGTTCTTCAGCGACCTGACGATCCCGATGCACGACGCGCCGCACTGGATCAAGGCCTCGCTGGCCTTCCTGCCGACCAACCAGTTCGCCGTGGCGCTGCGCGGCGTGCTGATCGACGGCGCGTCCTACGGCCCGTTCCTGCCCCAGCTCGCGGGCATGGCGCTGGCCACCCTGCTGTTCCTCGGCGTGGCCGCGCGCACCTTCCGCTGGCACGACGCATGAACGCGAGCGCGCCGAGCCCCGCGCCGGCGCGCCCGCTCGCGGGCCGGCGCCGGCCCTGTCCGTTTCACCGCAGTCATCCGATGGAGAATGCCCCATGACGTCCCGCACCACCCCCCTCGTCGATTACCTGATGCACGCGAGCAACTTCCTGCCCGCCATCGTGTTCCTGTTCTACGGCCGTTTCGGACCCGGCACGGCCGACCTGCGCTGGACCACCGCCTTCGTGATCGGCGGCGCGCTGGCCGTGTTCCACGGCGCCTGGCTGCTGCGCCGCGCGCAGCGCAACAGCATCGCGATCGGCGTCGATCTCTACCTGCTGATCGGCGGCGCGCTGGCCCTCGCCTCGCCGCGCGGCAGCGAGCTGTGGGGCGAGCAACTGGGGCCGGCCGCGATGCTGGTCTGCGTGCTGGTGGTGGGCATCGTCCATACCGCCTGGTCGGCGGGCGGCTTCGTCGACATCGCCCCGGCCGATCGCGCGCGCGTGCGCTCCCTGTCGCTGGTGATGCTGGCCGTCACGGTGGTGGCGCTGGCGGTTTCGGTCGCCATGCGCCACAGCCCGCTGTGGGGCGGCGTGGTACCGCTGGTGGCGCTGGTGGTGGTGCGCGGCCGGCTGCGCCGCCAGCTCGCGCAGGCGAGCTGAGCATGGACGCGCCCGTCGCCGATCGGCGCATCCAGGCCGGCGCGCTCGCCGCGGCGCTGGCGGACGGCAGCGGCCAGGGCTGGCTCGACGGCGAGGCCGGCGCGCCCTACCTGGCCGACCTGTCGCATCACGCCGGCCGGGCGCTCGGCATCGCGCGCCCGGCCTCGACCGAACAGGCCCGCGCCCTGGTGCGGGCGGCCGTCGCGCAAGGCGTGGTGCTGATCCCGCAGGGCGAGCGCAGCGGGCTGGTGGGCGCGGCCGTGCCCGATCGCAGCGGCGCGCAATGCGTGGTCGCCCTCGACCGCCTGCGCCGGATCCGCTCGCTCGACCCGGTCAATCGCAGCATCACCGTCGAGGCCGGCGCGCGGCTCTCAGAGATCAATCGCGCCGCGCGCGAGCACGGGCTCACGCTGCCGATCGACCTCGGCAGCGACCCGTCGGCCGGCGGCCTGGTGGGCGCGAACGCCGGCGGCAGCCGCCTGATCAAGTACGGCGACGTGCGCCGCAACGTGCTCGGCATCGAGGCCGTGCTGGCCGACGCGCAGGCCAGCGTGGTGGATACGCTCGCCCCGCTGCGCAAGCGCAATGCCGGCGTCGACCCGACCGCGCTGTTCGTCGGCGCGGGCGGCGCGAACGGGCTGATCACCGCGGTCTCGTTCGCGCTCGCGCCGCTCGAGCGCTCGTCCTACGCCGGCTTCGTCGCGTTCGCCTCCTACCAGGCGGCCACGCGGGCGCTGCTGGCCTTCGAACAGGCCTTCGGCGAACTGCTCTCGGCCTTCGAGTTCATGTCGGCCGGCGCGGTGGCGCGCGTGACCGAGGCCTTCCCGCAGATCGGCGCGCCGCTGCCGGCCGAGGGCGCCGCCTGCTTCGCGCTGTTCGAGGTGGCCAGCGCGATGCCGGGGCTCGACGCGCTGCTCGAGACGCGCGCGCTGGACACGCTCGAGGCGCTGAGCCGCGACGGCATCGCGCTCGACGCGGCCTGCGCGGCCAGCGAGCGCTTCTGGAAGCTGCGCGACGCGCTGCCGCTGGCGGTGGCCGCCGACGGCCTGCCGCTGTCGTTCGACGTCTCGTTCGCGCGCGGCGAGCTCGCGCCCTTCGTGGACGAGGCGATGGGCTGGCTGGCCGAGGCCCATCCCGACCTGCATGCCTATGCCTTCGGCCATTTCGGCGACGGCGGCTGCCATCTGGTGGTGACCATTCCGCCGGCGCAGAGCGCGCGCTACGGGCCGATGCAGCAGATCGCCCTGCGCGGCGCGCTGTACGAACGCGTCGCGCGCCTGGGCGGCTGCTTCAGCGCCGAACACGGCGTGGGCCCGGTCAATCTCGCCTGGTATCGCAAGCACGTGCCGGCCCCGCTGCAAGCGCTGGCCGGCACCGTCCAGCGCGCCCTCGACCCGCTCCGGCTGCTCGGACGGGTGCGCTACTGAGCGCGAGCCGCGCCTTCTCATCGACAGGACATCCGCCCCATGCACAGTCTTCCGAATCCGATGCATGCCGATAGCGGCGCCGCCGCGCGCCCCTACCTGAACCCCCGCGACGGCAGCCCGCCGCTCGCGCTGCCCGACGCGGGCGTGCTGGTCAGCGTGCGCGGCACCACCTACCTGGTCGAGATGCCCGCGCGCGAGCACGGCGAACCCTCGCTATGGCGCAGGCTTGCCGGCTGGCGCGAGACGGCGCCCCGGTAGGCGCGCGCCGGCCCGCTCAGGCACCGCGCCCGCGCCAGGCGACGAAGGCCACGCCGGCGATCGCCATCAGCCCGCCGACGATGGTCGCCAGCCCCGGCTGCTCGCCCGTCATGAAGATCGACAGGCCCATCGCCGCGGCCGGCACCAGGTAGAGGAAATGGGTGGCGCGCGCCGGCCCGAAATGGCTCAGCGCGAAGGTCCAGCTCGCGTAACCGAGCGCGGCCGGGAAGATGCCCAGCACCAGCACCGCCGGCAGGGCCGCGTGCAGCGCGCCGGGCGCCGCCAGCGAGCGCAGCGCGCCCGGCAGCCAGGGCAGCAGCAGCACCGCGCCGGCCAGCAGCGTGTAGGCCGTGCAGGCGAGCGGGCCATACACGGGAATCAGGCGGCGCTGCAGCACAAAGTAGACGGCCGAGCCGGCGGCGGCCAGCAGGATCAGCGTGGTGCCGCTGCCCAGCGCCAGGCCGCCGGGCTGGCCGCTCGCGATCAGGCCGATGCCGGCGAAGCTGAACAGCGAGCCGGCCCAGCCCCAGCGATTGAGCTTCTCGCGCAGGAACAGCGTCGAGAGGATCGCGGTGACGATCGGCGAGGTGCTCATGATGAAGGCGGCCGCGCCGGGCGCGACGCTCAGCTCGGCGGTGTTCAGCAAGGCGTTGTAGCCGGCGATGCCGAGCAGCCCCGACAGCGCGAAGGCCATCGCATCGCGCGCGGTCGGCCGGCGCGGGCGGCGCCAGGCCAGCCAGCCGAGCACCAGCACCGTGGCGGTCGCGAAACGCGCCGCCGCCAGTTGCATCGGCGAGAGTTCGTGCAGGCCGATGCGGATGAACGGAAACGCGGACGCCCACGAGAGCACCGTGAAGGCGACCGCGCCGGCCGCGCGCGCCGTGCCTCGCGGCCCGGCGGATGGCGACTGTGATTGCGACTGGATGGTGCTCATGCTGGCTCGCTCCCCACGAAAGGCATCCTGCTTCGATGAGGGGCGATTGTGTGCCGGGGTCGATGCGCGGGTAAGCCGGGAAGCCGGCGATTCAGAATCCGCGAAGCGCGGACAATCGCCGGCCCGGCAGGGTCAGAAGCGGAACAGCTCGCGCGCGGAATCGACCAGGATGACGCGCCGCTGCGCCTCGTCGGGCACCCACTGCCGCAAGGCGCGCGCGGCCGACGGATAGTCGACCAGGTGGCGATGCTCCGTGTGCGGCCAGTCGCTGCCCCAGACCAGCCGCTGCGGGCTGAAGGCGGCCAGCAGGTGGGCGGCCAGCACCGTGCCCGCTGCCGCGCCGTCGCCGGCCGCCGCGCCGGCATTCGCGCTCGCCTTCGTCTCCACGCTGCGATAGGCCGCCGACAGCTTGACCCAGACACGGCCGCTGTCGGCGCGCCGGAGCAGCGCGCGGAAACCCGGGTCGCGCGCGCCGGCGGCCGGATCGGGCCGGCCGAAATGATCGACCACCACGGTGCAGCGCTGCGCCAGCAGCGCATCGAGCAGCACCGGCAGCTCGGCCGCGCCGCGATGGATCTCGATATGCCAGCCCAGCGCGTTCAGCCTCGCGAGCAAACGCGGCCACGGCCCCTGCTCCAGGTCGGGCAGCGGCAGCCCGATCAGGTTCAGCCGCGCGCCGACGATGCCGCTGGCCGCGAGCGCCGCCAGTTGCGCCTCGTCGATCGCGGGATCGACCACGGCCACGCCGCGAAAGCGTTGCGGATAACGACGCGCGACGGCGGCCAGCCAGCCGTTGTCGGTGCCGAGGAAGCTCGGCTGCACCAGCACGCCTTGCGAGAGCCCATGCGCCGACAGATGCGCCACATAGGCATCGAGCGTCGCGTCGTAGTCGGGCGCGTGGCGCCTCTGCGCGGCCAGCGGCAGGCCGCGCACGAACAGATGGGCATGGCTGTCGATGCCGGCCACGGCGGGCGCGGCGGCCGCCAGCCAGGCCGCGCCGGCGGCGCTCAGGCCCGACTCGGCATGCATCGCGCGATCGTCAAGCGTGGTGCTCATGATGGGAGGGACGGGAGACATCGAGGAAGAAGGAAGAACCGGCGGCGCGCTTCGACCATGCCGCTCAGCCGCGCGACGCGCTCGGCGCGCGGCCGTCGTCGGCGCGGCCCGGCTGGTTCGCGGCGAGCGGCGCCGCGATCCGGCGGCCGCGCGTCTCGGGCAGCATCAGCGCGGCGATCACCACCAGCCCGTAGGCGATGCCGGCGTCGATGCCGAGCGCCGTGCCCAGCGACATCGAGCTGCTCATATGGCCGATCAGCACCGGGAAGCCGGCCGAGACGATGCGCCCGAAGTTGTAGCAGAAGCCCACGCCGGTGCCCCGCACGCCTTGCGGGTAGAGCTCGTTGAACAGCGCGCCGAGGGTGGCCGGGATGCCGGCCGAGACCAGCCCGAGCGGGAAGCTCAGCACCAGCATGGTGGTGTCGCCGATGGGCAGGAAGGTGTAGAGATTGACCATCACCGCGCAGCCGATCGCGAACACGATCACGGTCCAGCGCCGGCCGATGCGGTCCTGCAGCCAGGCGCTGACGAAGCAGCCGACGATGAAGGCGACGATCACCACGGCCAGGTAGCCGCCGGTGCCCAGCACCGACAGGTGGCGCTCGATCTTCAGGTAGGTGGGCAGCCAGGTGGTGATCGCGTAGTAGCCGCCGTGCGCGCCCAGGCCGATCAGGCCGCCGACCGCCGTGGTGCGCAGCACCGAGGGCGCGAAGATGCCGGCGGCCATCGCCAGCACGCCCTGGCGCTCGCCGTTCGCGTCGACCGGCAGCGGCTCGCGCGGCGGCTCCACCACGTTGCGGCGCAGGTAGAGCACCAGCAGCGCCGGCAGCAGGCCGACCGCGAACAGCAGGCGCCAGGCCCAATCCTGCGGCACCAGCGAGAAGATCGCCGTGTAGACCAGCACCGCGCCGCCCCAGCCGAAGCCCCAGGCGCTCTGCACGATGCCCATCGCCTTGCCGCGATGCTTCGCGTTGATGGTCTCGCTGAGCAGCACCGCGCCGGCCGTCCATTCGCCGCCGAAGCCGATGCCCTGCAGCGCCTTCAGCGCCAGCAACTGCTCGAAGTTCTGCGTGAAGGCGCTCAGGAAGGTGAACAGCGAGAACCAGATCACGGTGATCTGCAGCGCACGCACGCGGCCGACGCGATCCGACAACACGCCGGCCAGCAGCCCGCCCAGCGCGCCCGCCACCAGCGTGGCGCCGCCGATCAGCCCGGCCTGCGCCTTGGAGATGCCCCAGACCGTCAGCAAGGTGGGGATCACCAGCGAGAAGATCTGCGTATCGGCGGCGTCGATCGCCCAGCCCGCGAAGCAGCCCCACAGGGTTCGTTTCTCGACGGGGGTGATGTCCCGGTACCAGCGCATGATCGTCTCCTCTTGCGCGCAGCCTGGCGCGCGGCGCGCCGGCTGATGCGCCGGCGGCAATTGATTGATAGCACGCATTCTGGCGGGATGCGCCTGGCTCGCATACTATGGAAACGTTGATCTTTCATTGCATCGTGTTATGGAATCCGCCCGCATCCTCAAGTATTTCCTGGCCGTGGCCGACGCCGGCAGCGTGACCGGCGCGGCCGAGCGGCTGGGCCTGGCGCAGCCGGCGCTGAGCCAGGCCATCACGCGGCTCGAGCGCGAACTCGGCGTCAAGCTGTTCTCGCGCACGCGGCGCGGCGCGGCGCTGACCGCCGCCGGCGAGGCGATCGTCGACGACATCCGCCTGAGCGTGGCGCGCATCGAGGCCGCCGAGACGCGCGCACGCGATATCGGCGCGCAGCGCGGCGGGCGGCTCGCGGTCGGCTTCGTCTCGGCGGCGCTGTTCGAGGTGCTGCCGCGCGCGATCGCGGCGCTGCGCGCCGAGGTGCCGAACGTGGAGCTGGCGCTGCGCGAGATGAGCAATGCCGAGCAGGCCGCCGCGCTGGAGTCGGGCGAGATCGACATCGGCCTGCTGCATACGCCGGTGGTGGTGCGCGGGCGCATGCACGAGAAGCTGATCGCGCGCGAGCGGCTGCACGCGGTGGTGCACGAGACGCACGCGCTCGGCGCGGACGGCCGGCTCGCGCTGGCCGACCTGGCGCGCATCGGCCTGGTGTGGTTCCCGCAAGGGCAGTTGCCGGTGGTGCGCGCCGGCATCCTCAGCGCGTTCCGCAAGGCCGGCTGCGAGGCCAATATCGTGCAGGACGCGAACCGTTCGCTGACGGTGCTCGCCTGCGTCGCGGCCGGTTGCGGCGCCTCGCTGCTGCCGGCTTCGGTGCAGGCACTGCGCTTCTCGGGCGTGCGCGTCTGCGAGGTGCGCGACGGCGATGCGCTGCCCTTCTTCGAGCTGAGCGCGGTCTGGCCGAACCGCTCGCGGCCGACGCTGGCCGATCGCTTCGCGGCGCTGCTCGATCGCGATGCCGGCAAGCCAGCCGCGGGCGGCAAGGCGCAGCCTGCGCGGCGCCGTGCAGGTTGATGTCGATGTCGTGCAGTGCCGATGCGACCTCGGATGAAACAAGAAACAGACAACCAGGAGATCACGTCATGCCATGGCCTTCCCCGCGCGCCCTCGCCCTGCTCGCCGCCGCGCTGCTCGCGGCGCCGGTCGCGCAGGCCATCGACTGCCGCAAGGCGGCCAGCCCGATCGAGCGGATGATCTGCGCTGACCCGCGGCTGCAGGCTGCCGACGCGGCGATGGGCGCCGCCTACGCGGCCACGCTGAAGGCCGCCGGCGACGAAGGGATCCGCGCGATGCTGGTGGCCAGCCAGCGGCGCTGGTTGCTGCGCCGCGATGCGCAGCCCGGTCATCTCGATGCCGTCGACGACGGCCAGGGCCCGCCCGACGAAGCCGCGCGGCGCGAGATCGTGCTGAAGGCGATCCGGGATCGCACGCGCGTGCTCTCGCAGGGCGGCATACACAACCCCTATCAGCGACGCCTGGTCGAGGTCGCGCTGGCGCAGCGCACCTTCGAGGCACGCTACACGGGCGGCCCGTTCGCCGGCTACCAGACATCCTGCGATTTCCTCCCGCAAGCGGGCAGCTACAGCTATGGCTGCTTCGGCACGCAGCGTTTCCAGCATCACGACCGCGTCTGCTCGGTCAACCAGGATTGGGCCAGCGGCAGCGTTTCCGAACGGCGCGAGGTCGGGCGCGTGGTCAACGGCAGGCTGACGGCCGTGGCGAGTTGCTCGATCGGCGGCGGCGAAGCCGGGCAGGCCTGCCCCGACGACGATGCCAAGGGCACGGCGGCGCGCTGGCCGGCGCAGCTCGACGCCGAGGCGACCCGCAACGAAGCGCCGCCGGTGCCGCCCGCGCCCCTGCTCGACGCGGATGTCGGTGAGATCGACCAGGGCTGGCTGGCGGCCTGCCTGGGGGATGCCGCTTATCCGCCGCGTTGAGGGCGGGGATAAAACAGACGAAAGCCGTGTTGTCTCGTGACGGCCCCGGCCCTCGCCCGGGCGCCGACGCTCCCCGAACCGTCACGAGTAGAGGTCATCCATGCATCGTCGTTCCCTGGTTTCCCTGTGTTGCAGCGCCGCCGTCGCGCTGCTGACTTCCGGTCTCGCCCCGCTCGCCGCGCACGCGGCCGGCGGCGCGACGTCCGACGCCGACCGCGCCTTCGTCGCGATGGTCTCGCAAGGCGGCATGTTCGAGGTCGAGGCCGGCAAGGTCGCGGCCCGGCAAGGCGCGCGGCAGGACATCGTCGATCTCGGCAGCACCGAGGCGCACGATCACCAACTGGTGGGCGCCAAGCTGCTGGCCGCCGCGAGCGCGGCCGGCATCGAGGTCGATACGCAGCTGAACGCGGCCTTCACGCAGCGCCTCGACAAGCTGCGCGGCCTGTCGGGCCCCGCCTTCGACGATGCCTTCATCGCCGAGATGAAGACCATCCACGCGGCCGACGGCGCGGCCTTCGCCAAGGAGGCACGCGACGGCGGCGATCCCGGCCTGCGCGCCTTCGCGGCCGAGACGGTGCGGATCGTGAAGCGCCACCAGGGTGCCCTGCACGCGCTGCCGCCGGAAAGCGGCTGATTCCCCACGCGCGTCGCGGCCCTCGCCCCGCCAGCGGTAACGCGCCGCAAGAATCGGGAAACATGCCGTTTCGAGAAGGCCGACGATCCTTTCGCCTTCCGAACGATTGGCCTTCGCGAACGACGCGCTCCGCTTCCTGCTCGCCCATGCAGCGAGCCGAAATGCGGTGCGCGCCGATCCTCCACCAGCCGGCTCGCGCCGCTTCCGCGCGAGCGCCCCATCCCTTGCGCGACGAGCCCGGCGCGAGCATTCCATGCCGACGCCGCGCCCTCCTCCCTCTGCCTCGATCCCGTCAGCAGCCGGAAAGAAACATGCAGTAAACGGCAGGTAACCCGTCGACTCACGCGCAACGCGATACTCGCTTCCGTTTTCCCACCGGATCGCGACGATGGCACCGCCCCAGGCTTCCTATTCGATCGATGCGCTGCACGGCTTCGAGCTGACCGAAGACGGGCAGTATCTGATGCTCAACAGCAACCAGCCCGATCGCATCGCCCTGCACTGCTCGGTGATGCATGAACTGCTGGCGGCGCTGTCGAACGCGATCGGCTCGTCCGAGCGCATCCGCCACAAGCAGCGCGGCGTCAAGTTCGTGATGCCCTGCGAGGCCTGGACGGTGGGACGCGACGCCGGTGGCGCGCCGGACCTGATCCTGTCGTTCCGCCTGCCCGGCGGCGCCGAGCTGTCGTTCCAGGTCGGCCGCGCGCTGGCCGGCCAGATGGCCGACGTGCTGGCACTGGCGAGCGGCCCCGCCGCGGCCCTGCCGCGCACGGCCGGCTCGCTGCAATAAACCTGCGTCCTCGACAAGCCCGCGTCCTCGGTCGCGAACCCGCTATTCCCGGCTCCTCCGCCTCTTCCTCATCCGCATGAATGCACGCTCCCTGTCGTCACGCCGCCTGCGCTACCTGACGTTCGCCGGCCTTGGCGTGACGTCCGTCACCGCCTGCGCGGCCGATCCGTTCACCATCTCCGACATCCGGATCGAGGGCCTGCAACGCATCGAGCCCGGCTCGGTGTTCGCCTACCTGCCGATGAAGCAGGGCGACACCTACAACGACGACCTGGCCTCCGAAGCGATCCGCAAGCTCTACGCGACGGGCTTCTTCAACGACGTGAAGGTGGCCACCGAGGGCACGGTGGTGATCGTGCAGGTACAGGAGCGCCCGGCGATCTCGTCGATCGACTTCAGCGGCATCAAGGAATTCGACAAGGACAACCTGACCAAGGCGCTGAGCTCGGTCGGCCTGGCGCGCGGCCGGTACTACGACAAGTCGCTGGTGGACAAGGCCGAGCAGGAGCTCAAGCGCCAGTACCTCACGCGCGGCTACTACGCGGCCGAGGTCACCACCAACATCACGCCGGTGGACGCCAACCGCGTGTCGATCCTGTTCTCGGTGGCCGAGGGCCCGAGCGCGAAGATCCGCCAGGTCAACTTCATCGGCAACCACACCTTCAAGACCAGCACCCTGCTCGACGAGATGCAGCTGTCGACGCCGAACTGGTTCTCCTGGTACACCAAGAACGACCTCTACTCGAAGGAGAAGCTCACGGGCGACCTGGAGAACGTGCGCTCGTACTACCTCGACCGCGGCTACCTCGAGTTCAATTTCGACTCGACCCAGGTGTCGATCTCGCCCGACAAGAAGGACATGTACCTGACCATCACGGTGCATGAGGGCCAGCCCTACACGATCTCCAAGGTGCAGCTCGCGGGCAACCTGCTGGATCGCCAGGCCGAGCTGCAGAAGCTGGTGAAGATCAAGGCCGGCGAGCGCTTCTCGGCCGCCAAGCTGCAGGCCACCACCAAGGCGGTGGTCGACAAGCTCGGCGAATACGGCTACGCGTTCGCGACAGTCAATGCCCAGCCCGAAATCGACCAGGTCACGCACAAGGTGGGCCTAACGCTGGTGGTCGATCCGGGCCATCGCGTCTACGTGCGGCACATCAACATCACCGGCAACTCGCGCACGCGAGACGAGGTGGTGCGCCGCGAGATGCGCCAGATGGAAAGCGCCTGGTTCGATTCGGGGCGCCTCGCGCTGTCGAAGGACCGCATTAACCGGCTCGGCTATTTCACCGACGTCGACATCTCGACGGTGCCGGTGGAAGGCACCACCGACCAGGTCGACGTCAACGTGAAGGTGACCGAGAAGCCGACCGGCTCGATCTCGCTGGGCGTGGGCTACGGCTCCGGCGAAGGCCCGATCATCTCGGCCAGCGTCTCGCAGGACAACGTGTTCGGCTCGGGCACCAGCCTCTCGGTGACGGTCAACACGGCCACCACCTATCGCACGCTGGCGGTCGAGCAGGTGGACCCGTACTTCACGATCGACGGCATCCGGCGCATCACCGACGTCTACTACCGCACCAGCGAGCCGCTCTACTACTCGAGCACCACCGACACCAGCTTCCGCGTGATCACCTACGGCGCCTCGATGAAGTTCGGCATCCCGTTCTCGGAAACCGACACGGTGTTCTTCGGCATCGGCCTCGAGCAGAATCGGCTCGACGTGGACTCGACCACGCCGCAGAGCTATATCGACTACGTGAACTCGTTCGGCCGCGTCTCGAACAACGTGCCGGCCACGGTGGGCTGGTCGCGCGACAACCGCGACAGCACGCTGATCCCGAGCCGCGGCTACTTCCTGCAGGCGAACGCCGAGTACGGCACGCCGATCGCGGCCACCACCTACGTGAAGAGCGACCTGCAAGCGCAGTACTACTACTCGTTCGCGCGCGGCTTCATCCTCGGCCTGAACTTCCAGGGCGGCTACGGCAAGGGCCTGGAAGGCAAGCCCTACCCGATCTTCAAGAACTACTACGCGGGCGGGATCGGCTCGGTGCGCGGCTACGAATCGAGTTCGCTGGGCCCGCGCGACGCCACCACCAACGACCCGATCGGCGGCTCGAAAATGGTGGTCGGCAATATCGAGCTGACCGTGCCGCTGCCCGGCACCGGCTACGACCGCACGCTGCGCGTGTTCACCTTCGTCGACGGCGGCAACGTGTGGGGCTCGGAAGGCAACAGCATCGGCGCCAACGGGCTGCGCTACAGCTACGGCGCCGGCCTCGAATGGATCTCGCCGATCGGCCCGCTCAAGATCGACCTCGGCTTCCCGGTCGTCAAGCACACCGGCGACCAGTACCAGAAGTTCCAGTTCCAGATCGGTACGTCGTTTTAAGGAAACGATCGTCCCGATCCGTCTCCCCCGCGCGCGCCGCTTCGCGTAGGATATCCGGCGGTCCGCGCGCGGATCCGCGGCGCCGGCCTGCGCCGCCGACATCATGGAGACCGTATGAACACCTCGACTGACCGGGCCGCCTCGATCGGCAAGCTGCTGATCGCCACGCTCGCCATCCTCTCCAGCGCCGCCCAGGCGGCGGGCTTCGACTGCGCGAAGGCGAGTTCGCCGACCGAGCAACGCATCTGCGCCGACGCGCAGTTGTCGAAGCAGGACGAGACGCTGCAGGCGCTCTATGCGCAAGTGCCGGCCTCGCCCGACTGGCGCGCGGACCAGCGCGCCTGGCTGGCCCGGCGCGACGCCTGTGGCGACGACGCCTGCCTGCGCAACCTCTACGCCGACCGCATCGTGGTGCTGCGCCATGCGCGCACGCCGTTCCACTGGGGCACGCGCTGGCAGCGCGTCGACGCGGGCGGCCACGACGGCGCGCAGCTCGACATCACGCAGGTCAACGAGCGGCAGTTCTCGTTCAGCTTCGATGCGGTGGCCGGCGTGAATTCCGGCGCGCTATCCGAGACGGCGCGCTTTTCCGCGCCCGACACGGCCAGCTATGTCGGCGACGCGAAGATGGATACCCAGGGCTGCGTGCTGACCTTCCGGCGCGTGCTGAACCGGCTCGAGGTCGAACAGCAGGGCGGGGCCTTCGCCTGCGGCGCCGGCGTGGGCGTCTCCTACGGCGGCGATTACGTCGCTGCCGCGCGCGACCCGAACGCCGAGCCGAGCCTGCTCTCGCTCGGCGTGGCGAGCACGCCTGCGCAGGACGCGGCGCTGCGCAAGCTGCTCGGACGCGACTACCGGACCATGGTGGCGACGGCCAGCGTGGTCGACACGCAGGCCGACAATCTCGACGGCAATGGCGCGCGCGTGGTCGGGATGTTCGTGCAGGGCGTCGCCTGCGATACCAAGTCCGTATTGATGAGCGACGCTCACGGGCACCTCTGGGCGGGCGTCTGGGAAGCGGGCGCGGTCTCGGCGCCGGCGCAACTGCGCTACTACACCAATGTCGCCGCCGACAAGCAGCGGCTGCCCAAGACGATCGCCGCGGCCAACGCCGAGACCTGCCCCGGCGAGCCCGTCACGGTCCGGATGATGCCCTGAGGCGAAACGGGCCCGGGATGACGCTTCGCCTGCATGCCCGCCATGGCGCCTCGCGCCAACCCGCGAACCGTCGTGACGGGGGCCGGCATGCTAGATTGGCAGGCACCGCCTCTCACGACATCGCCATGCCGATTCCCGACCGGTTCGCCGCCCGCCGCCGCCCGCGCCGCGCCACTGTTGCCGCCCTCGCCACCCTGCTGCTGACGCTGGCGGCCTGCGCGCCGTCGCAGCCGCCCGGCGCGGCCGCGTCCATGCCCGCCACGCCGCTGTCGGGCGCTGCCCCGCTCACGCTCGAACGCGCCAAGTCCGACGCCTTCGTCGCGCAATACGGCATCGAGCCCGATTCGCCGAAGGCGGCCATCGTCGCGCGCTGGCGCGAGAAGATGCTGACCGATCCCGACATCGTGCGCGCCTTCGGCATGGGCGACGGCGGCCAGGCCGGGCGCTCGCTCGCCGAGCGGCGCCCCGAGTTCTTCAGCGAGGGGTCGCTGCGCGTCTCGCAGTCGGACCGCTCGACCTTCATCTCGATCGGCGCGCGCGTACTGGACGCGGCACCGCCCGATTGCGGCGGCGAGAAGAGCATGAGCGCCGTGATCGTGCGCTACCTGTCGCTGGCCAGGCTGTCCGACCAGGACATCGACGACTACTTCCGGATCACCTACGAATCGCTGAAGCGCTCGGCGCAGCAGACGCCGCTGGCCACCGTCAACGAGCCGCAACGCGAGCAGGGGCGCAACGCGCTGTCGGCGGCGATCGCCGAACGGCTCAAGGGCGACCCGGATGCGGCGCGCTCGCTGGCTGCCGCGGTGGCCGACCCGGCCGCCGTCACGCCGGAAATCTGGTGCAGCAACATGCGCACCATGGAGCACGCGGTGCTGAGCATTCCGCAGCCGCAGCGCGACTGGCTGCTGATCTCGATCCAGACCGACGCGCTGGCCAGGCGCAGCGCCAACCTGCCGGTGCCGCGCCCGCCGTCGGCGCCCTGAACGGCCGCGCCAAGGCGCGCCGGCCGATTGCTTCTTCGCTCGCAACAGTCGAGGCGCCCCGGCACGATCACCATCATCCGGTTGCATGCGCAAACAAGCGCCTCGACATGCGCCGGGCGCATCGCACCGAATTATCCATCTTTGACAGTTCGAGGATGGGCTCCACTAAAACCAGCGCAAGCGTTTGCGCAAACGCTTGCCGAAAAATAATCAAGCCCGGCATCTCGCATTAACGGCAGGGAGTCGACATTCATTAATGGCCGGGCACGGGAATTTACGATCGGCGATGGTTTTTTCAGACCGTTCATGCGATTATTCCGCGGCGACGTTATCCATACGTCGCACGGAAATACCGCTGGCCCGTAATCCGGCGGCATTATCCAGTGCCTTGACGATCCGCGCCGCACGGCGCGGATCTTTTTCCGCTCAGCGGCGCAGTTGCCGCGCGCTCGCGAAACGATGGCGCCGCCCACCGTCCTGCACACTGTCGACGCCGATCCGATAGGCACGCCGCGCGTACTCGCGATGCCGGGCCAGCTCGGCTACCAGGCTGCTGGTGTAAACGTCGAGTAGCCTGGCGCTGCCGTCGGCCGCCCCCACCTCGCTGCCGACGCTGCGGCCGATCATCATGCCGATCCCGCAATAACCGTCGATGCTGCCGGTCATCCGCTCGTTCGGACAATGCCGGTCGAAATCCGCCTTCAATCTTTTCAAGCGAAGATCCCTGATCGTATCGACGATCAGCCATTTGATGAATTTCACGTTGGCCTCGATGTTCTAATTGTGCCCGACAAAATGCTCGGTTTAGCGCCAGCGAGTGAGCTCATATCCCCGTGAAATGCCGAATGGCGTCGTTCGCATCGCGCGCGCCGGCGATTCTAAATCATAAATTCGGAATCGGGATTAATCGCAAATCGATACCGCCGCATTCGCGACTATTTCTCATTATTTGATTCCTTTCAGGAGACAATCAGGCGATTATTCCGGCATTACGTGGAATCGGCGAGGTTTTGGCGAGGCCGGAACGGCCTCGCCGAGGCAGGTGATATCGGACGGGATTAGCCGCGGCCGACGAAGGGCATCTGGCTGGCCATCACCGTCATGTTCAGCACGTTCGCCGTGAGCGGCAGGCTCGCCATGTAGCCGACCGCGTCGGCCACGTGCGCGACGTCGAACATCGGCTCGGTGGCGATGCTGCCGTTGGCCTGCAGCACGCCGCGCTGCATCCGCTCGGAGAGTTCGGTCAGCGCGTTGCCGATGTCGATCTGGCAGCCGACGATGCCGAACTGGCGGCCGTCCAGCGCGATGCTCTTGGTCAGGCCGAGCACCGCGTGCTTGCTGGCCGTGTAGGGCGAGGTGAAGGGGCGCGGCGTGTGCGCCGAGATCGAGCCGTTGTTGATGATGCGGCCGCCGCGCGGCGTCTGTCGGCGCATCAGTGCGAAGGCGCCGCGCGCGCAGAGGAATACGCCGGTCACGTTGGTATCGATCACGTCGCGCCACTGCTCGACGCTCAGCTCGTCCATCGGCACCGCCGGGGCGTTCACGCCGGCATTGTTGAACAGCAGGTCGAGGCGGCCGTAGGTCCGCTCGACGGTCGCGTAGAGCGCGTCGACGCTGGCCGCGTCGCGCACGTCGACCGTCACCGCGAGCGCTTCGCGGCCGTCGGCCCTGGCCTCGTCCACGAAGGCGGCCAGCGGCTCGGCGCGCCGCCCCGCGGCCACCACCGTGAAGCCGTCGGCCAGCAGCCGCCTGGCCGCGGCGCGGCCGATCCCGCTGCCGGCACCCGTCACGAGTGCGATGCGCGGCGCGGCCGCGGTGCTTGCTGTCGATTCCATCCTGAAGTCTCCTGTGGCTGTCGCGAACGAGGGCGGCACGGCCGGGACGGCACGCGCCGCTCAGCGCCAGTGTAGGCAAGTCCGGCCGTGCGTGGGTGCAAGGCGCGGCCGGCGGCGGGCCGCCCGCGCGGGACGGCGGGCGCACCGCGAAGGTGCTAGCATGGCGCAAGCCGCTGCCGGCTTGCGCCGCGGGCTTTCGATACGCTTGCACATCGCAGGGAACCAGGAGGAGTTATGTCTATCGACTATCGTGGGTTTCGCGTGACCACGGACGTCTCGCCGGACGATACCGGCATGCAGTGGCGCTACAGCGCGAAGATCGATCCCGTCGACGACAGCTATCGCGACGCGAAGCTGCCGCCCGTCGAGGGCACGGTATCGCGGTTGAAGATCGACGTGCTGATGGTGATGAGCATGGTCGAGCAGCTCGCCAAGGACATGATCGAGGAGTGGCACAAGAAGCAGTGAGCCGGCGCGCGCCGCTCGCATCCCGGCCGGCTCGCCGGAGCCGGAAGCCGCCGCGGTCCTCGACGGTCATGAAGTTCCGCGCGACGTGTCCCGCGTCGCGCATCACCGGTTCGGCTCCCGACGCGGCAGCGTCGCGCGAGAAGGTCCGGCTCCCTCCCCGCCTCGCACTCCATTCCCGCCGCTGCCACGCCCCGTTCGCCCGCGTCATTCGCCGACCGACCGGACGGCCGGAACCTGGCGCGCCTGGACTCAGCGACGCCCGCCCTCGCCCGGCGCGGCGCTCGCGCCAAGGCCGGCCAGCGCCGAATGCGCGACGCGAATCGCGTCGCGGCCTGCCTGCTTGGCCTCGTAGAGCGCGAGATCGGCCCGCACGTAGAGACGCTCGAAGGTGTCGCCGCCCTCGGCCGAGGCGATGCCGCCGCTGATCGTGTAGCGGTATTCGCCGCCCGGCGTCATCACCACGCGCGCGGCCGCCGCGACGCGCAGGCGCTCGCCGGCCTGCCAGGCGTCGCGTGCCGAGGTACCCGGCAGCAACACCCCGAAGGTTTCGCCGCCCAGCCGGCCGAGCACGGTCTCGGCACGCAGTTGCGCCGAGACGAGTTGGGCGAAGTCGCGCAGCAAGGCATCGCCGCCGTCGCGGCCGGCGACCTGGTTGGCCCGTTCGAGATGATCGAGTTCGATCAGCAGCAGCGCGATGGGGCGGCCGCCGCGCTGACGCGCCAGCCGCTCGCGCACCAGCGTCTCGAAGCGGTCGCGCTCCGGCAGGCCCGTCAGCGGATCGCCGTGAGCCGGGCTGGCGGGACGCGCCAGCAGCGCATCCTGCGCCAGCAGCACGGCGGCCAGCGGCAGCAGTGCCAGCGCGATGCCGCCCAGCGGCGACGCCGCGGCCAGCAGGGGAAACACCGGCACGGCCGCCTGGGCGCAGGAGCCGAAGCCGACCAGCAAGGCCAGCGCCGCCACCCCGCGCGACGGCCAGGCGGCGGTGCGCGATGCCGGCCGACGCACCATGCCAAGCGCGATCAGGACACCGAACGCAAGGGCATAGATGCCCGCCGCCAAGGTGCCGAGCATGCCGCCGTGGCGCATGAGCTGGCTGGCCGCCAAGACCAGGCCGAGCACCGCCAGCGCACCGCCGAGCAAGGCCCAGGACGGCCGCCGCCCGCCGAAGCGCAGGCAACCGGCCAGGAAACAGGCCAGCGAGGCGGCCGCGACGAAGCTGGCCGGCGCACCGGCCAGCGCGCCCGGCCAGGACAGCCAGGATGCGATCGCAGCCAGCGCGGCGGCGGCGCTCCATTCGCGCAGGCCGGGCAAGGCGGCGCGCAGCAAGGAGACCAGCAGGACGAGTGCAGCCAGCGCGATCGAGGCGCCGAGCATGATGAGGCAGGGAGAGGATTCGGTCATGCGCGGGTCAGCGGTCCTGCCCGGCGGTGAAGGTCGGCAGACTGGCCGTCATGCCTGAAGGCGGTTCGCCGCCCTCGATACGAACTTCGATGCTCGAGCCGGCCAACGGCCGGCAGGATGGTTAAAGCGCCCCGGACATCCATGTCAATCTCTCACTCTGTTGTCGACGGATCGTCCGCATGCGAGATGCATAGGTACAGATCGATCCGGAGCCGCCGCACCGGGCGGCACGACTGGCATCGCGCGCCCGCTCGGTCGGGCATGGACAGCCAGGCCTGGTGCCGCTCGCCTGCCTGCCCGATACCGCGTCGCCATGAAGACGACCGACTCGCTGTGATTGTAGGGGGGGATTCGCGCCGAAATGTATCGAGCTTGAAAACTTTATCAATCTTTCACTTGCGCACCGCGCTCGTCCGATGCATGGCACGCCGTGCAGTGCACCGGTTGCACAGGCTCCCGAAGCACGCTACCCTAACTCCGATTATTCAAGTCGGAGTGGCGATGGCACACATCAGTACAGGCGTCGAATACGGGCTGCATTGCCTGCTCTATCTGGCCGAACCGGCCTCCGGCATGCGCGAGGCGAGCGTGCGCGACCTCGCCGAGCTGCAGGGCGTGCCGCTCGATTTTCTCGCCAAGCTGTTCACCAAGCTGCACAAGGCGGGGCTGGTGATCGCCACCGAAGGCGCGAAGGGCGGCTTCGCGCTGGCGCGGCCGGCCGACCAGATCTCGGTGCTCGACGTGGTCAGCGCGATCGACGGCGACAAGTCCCTGTTCGAATGTCGCGAGGTGCGCGAGCGTTGCGCCGTGTTCGAAGGGACCAAGCCGGCCTGGGCGACCAGCGGTGTCTGCGCGATCCATTCGGTGATGCAGCAGGCGGAGAAGAAGATGCGCGAGTCGCTGGCCTCTCAATCGCTGGCCGATATTGCTGAGCGCTTCTCATCGAAGGCACCGCGCAGTTTCGGGCCGCAGGTGGTGAAATGGTTCGAGGATCGCGCCGCGAGCCGGCGCCGCGAACGCGGCGCGGCGGGCTGAACGAGGCAAGCCGAACGCAGCCGGCATCGCCGGCTGTCGACATGACAAGAGGGGCGGCCCACCGGGCCGCCCCTTCTCGTTGATGCCGCGCTCGCTCAGGCGACCACCTCAGGCCACCACCTCAGGCCACCACGATACGCAGCGGATCGGCCGCCGCCAGCGCCTCGGCACGATTGGCCGCGGGCGGATAGATCCACGCCGAGTTGATCTGCCGCTTGAGCGTCTTCGCCTGCGCGCCCTCCAGCTTCACCACGCGGTCCCAGCCTTCCGTATAGACGGCGCCCCAGGGCCCGAGGTCGAGGCAGGTCACGTACTTCGGCTGGCTGTAGGGCAGCGGCGCCTGGCCGAGCAGGTCGGCGGCCGCGTTGTGGCCGGCCGAGCGGCCCAGGTTCATGGCGTGCTGGCAGGACATCTTGGCGTGATTGCCGGCATCGTCGGTCGCGGCATAGGCGCAATCGCCCGTCGCGAACACGTCCTCCACGCCGATCACCTTCAGGTTGCGATCGACGAACAGGCGGCCAAAGCCATCGCGCTCGCCGGGAATCTGCGCGGTCAACGCGCTGGCCCGCGCGCCGGCGGTCCAGATCACGGTGGCGGCCTCGATCCGCTCGCCGTTGGCCAGCGTCACGCCGCCGGCATCCACCGCGGCCACGCCCGAGCCGAGCCGCCAGCTCACGCCGAGTTCGCTCAGTGCCTGCGCGATGACGGGGCGCGGGCCCGGGCCCAGGTCGGGGCCGAGTTCGTCGTTGCGATCGACCAGGATCACCCGCACCTCGGCATCGGCACCCAGCGTCTCGCGCAGGCGTGCCGGCATTTCGGCGGCAGTCTCGATGCCGGTGAAACCGGCGCCCGCGATCACCACCGTGGCGCGCGCGGCGCCAGCCGGCAACTGGCCGAGCGTCTTCAGGTGCGCGTCCAGCTTCACGGCCTCCTCGAGCTGGTCGACGTTGAACGCGTGCGCGTCGAGCCCCTCGATCGCGGGCCGGAACAGCCGGCTGCCAGCCGCCAGCACCAGGCGGTCGTAGCCGATCTCCTGGCGCGCCGCGCCGGCCTGGGCGCCGATCACCGCGACCTTGCGGTTCACCACGTCGATGGTGTCCACGTAGCCGGCAACGAAGCGCACGCCAACGGCATCGAACAAGGCCTGCAGCGGCGCCTTCATCGCGCCCGGGTCCGCCTCGTAGAGGCGCGGGCGCACATGCAGCTCGGGCGCCGGCGCCACCAGGGCGATCTCGACGTCGTCGCGGCCGAGCTGCTCGAGCAAGCGCGCCGACGCCAGCGCGCTCCACATGCCGGCAAAGCCGGCGCCGATGACAAGAATGCGTTTCGACACTTTTCTCTCTCCTGGACAGGTCACGGTTTCGGGCGGCACGCTAGCCGCACGTCGAATAACTCGGATTTTATTTGTCGTAGTTCGTAGATACAAGTGTGGAATCCGCAACAAATCGTCTCGATTTCCAGCTTGCGCGATAGCGATCGATCTCGTATCTTATGTGCGACTAGATTTATCCAAGTTTCATGCTTGAAACCCGTCCTCCAGCGCCGGACGCTCAGTTTTCCTGATCAGCCGGCGCCCTCGAAAACCAGACCCATGCCTTCCCGCCGCCGATGAGCCAACGCGACCGCGACCTGAAACTCGACATCGACCGCGGCCTGCGCCTGCCGGTCTATCTGCAGATCTGCGAGCGCTTCAAGCACGCGATCGGTGCCGGCCATCTGCGGCCCGGCGATCGTGTGCCGGCCGTGCGCGGCCTGGCCACCGAGCTGAACACGGCGCGCGGCACGGTCGAGATGGCCTACCGGATCCTGGTCGACGAGGGTTATCTGCAGGTGCGCGGCGCGGCCGGCACCTATGTGTCGCCCTCGCTGCCGCCGGCCGCTTTGCGCCAGGCCGCGCGCGGCGCGAAGGCGCCGGCCAGGGACAAGCCGGCGGCGGCACCGGCCGCAACCGATGCGTTCCGCGAGCATGGCGGCGCCCCGCTGCCGCTGCAGCCGGGCCTGCCTGCGCTCGACGCCTTCCCGCGCAAGGTCTGGAATCGCCTGGTCGCCTATCGCCTGCGGCGCGCCGAGCCGGCCGCGCTCGCCTACCCGCCGCCGCTCGGCCATGCGCCGCTGCGCGAGAAGATCGCCAGCTATCTCGGCGTGTCGCGCGGGGTGGCCTGCACGCCCGAGCAGGTGTTCGTCACCAGCGGCTATCGCGCCACGCTCGAGCTGGTGCTGCGCGCGCTCGCCTCGCCGGGCGATCGCGTCTGGTACGAGGATCCCGGCTACCTGCTGGCGCGGCGCTTCCTGGTGGATGCGGGCGTCTCGCTGGTGCCGGTGCCGGTGGATGCGCAAGGGCTCGACGTGGAGCGCGGCATCGCGCTCGATCCGCAAGCGCGCTTCGCGGTGGTCACGCCCTCGCACCAGAGCCCGCTCGGCGTGACGCTCTCGCTGGCGCGCCGCATCGCCCTGCTCGACTGGGCCTCGCGCTCGGGAAGCTGGATCATCGAGGACGACTACGACAGCGAATTCCGCTACACGGGCCGCCCGCTGCCGGCGCTGAAGAGCCTCGACCGCCACGATCGCGTGATCTATTGCGGCACCTTCAGCAAGGTGATGGTGCCGGGCCTGCGGCTCGCCTACGTGGTGGTGCCCGAGCGCGCCATCGCGCGCATGCGGCGGATCTGCCAGAGCATGAATGCGGGCTCGCCCTATCTATTGCAGGCGGGCGTGGCCGACTTCATCGCGCAAGGGCATTTCGCGCGCCACCTGAAGCGCATGCGCGCGCTGTATGCCGAGCGGCGCGAGATCATGGCCGAGGCGCTGCGCGAGGCCTTCGGCGCGCGCCTGCGGGTCGAGCTGCCGGCCGGCGGCATGCACCTCGCGGTGGGCTTCGAGGCGTCGGCCGAGCTCGACGATCTCGCCTTCGCGGCGCAGGCGCGCGAAGCCGGGCTCGGCATCAGCGCGCTGTCGGAGTGGTATGCGAATGGACGCGCCAAGCCGGCCCGACGCGGCTTCGTGCTCGGCTTCGCCAACGTGGCGAGCCGCGACGAGGCACGCGGCCTGGCGCGATTGCTGCTGGCGATCTACGAGCGCTGAACGAACGCGCGCACGGCGCGCTCCGCTCAGGCGTCCGTCGCCTCGCCGAGGCTCGCGGGCCTGGCCGCCTCGGCCGGCGGCGCCGCGCAGAAGGGCACGCAGCGGCGCAGCGCGGCGCGTTCTCGCGCCAGCTCCGCCTGCACCACCGCGTCGCCCATCACCAGCCCTTGCAGCAGGAAGAAACGCAGGTCGTGCAGGCCGATCGAGCCCAGGGCATAGCGCAGGTAAGGCGTGAGGAAATCGGCCTGCCGTGCATTCGGCCCGCTATGCACGCCGCCCGAACCGACGATCACAAAGCTCGGCCGATCGCGCATCAGGCCGACCTTGCCTTCGGGCGTCGAACGGAACGTGCGGTTGATGCGCAGCACGTAGTCGATCCACAGCTTCAGCGCGGCCGGCACCGTGAAGTTGTGCATCGGCGTGTTGATGAGCAGGCAATCGGTGGCCTCGATCTCGCCGATCAGCGTTTCCGACAGCGCGAAGGCCGCGGAATCGGCGTCGCGCGAAGTGACCGCCTTCGCATAGGCGCTGCCGACCGGCGGCAAGGGCGCCGCCATCAGGTCGCGCTCGATCAGCAGGAATTCGCGGCCCGCGGCCGTCTCGCGATAACGCAACACGTCGACCGCCTCGCGCGCGAGCCGATAACCATGGCTGGCCTCGCGATGCGGGCTCGCATTCAGCAGCAGCACGTTCATCAGGCAGCCTCCCCGGCCAGGTTCAACGGTTCGACGAAATGCAGGCCGCGCGCGAGCAGGCCGTTGCGGAAATAGAAGCGCTGCGCGAGCGCCATGTGCAGGCCGGTATCGAGCACCAGACGCGCGCAGCCGCTGTCGCGCGCGATGCCGCGCACGGCATCGAGCAGGCGCGCGCCGACGCGATGGCCCTGCCGCTCGGGATCGACCACCAGGTCGTCGACATAGACGAAGCGTCCATACAGCAGGTTGGTCTGGTGACGATAGCCGGCCAGGCCCAGCAGTCGTTCGCCGTCGAAGGCGGCCAGCAGGCGATAGGCCTCGCCGCGCTGCCGTTCGAGTTGCGCGACGAAGGCATCCGCGTCGGCCAGGTGCGGGCGCAGCACGCGCATCAGCGTGAAGGCCGTGCTCAGTTCGGCCGGCGTCTCGAGATGCCGGAATGCAATATCAGGGCTCATGTGGGCTCCATCGATCAGTCATGCGCCACGATAGCGCCGCGCGCGCGCCCGCCATAGAGCCATGAATCGTCAAGACGACCGGGCCATCGGCGGCGGCGAGCCGGCATCGGGATCGCAGGCGGCCGCCAGCGCGCGGTCGATCTCGTCGACGAACTTCTGGATCACCGGGTGCCGGCCATGACGCGGCTTCTGCACGATGCCGAGCTCACGGTGGAAGGTGCGATCGCCCAGGCCGAAGGCCTTCACGCCGCCCGGCCACAGCCGCTCGTCGACATTGCGCGGCACCAGCGCGAGGCCGGCGCCGCTCGACACGAGCTGGGCGATGCAGTGGAAATCGACGACCTCGATCGCGTCGTCGACACGAATGCCCTCGCGCGCGAGGAACTGGTCGACGAGCTGCCCGGCGAAGGTATGACGCGCGCAGCGAATGAAGGGCGCCTGCCCGATCGCCTCGCGCCACGAATCGGCCTCGATGCGTTCGGGCGCCAGCAGCACGAAGGGCTCGAGCGCGATGCGCCGCCATTCGATCGCCTCGGGCAGGGTGAAGTTGGGGCGGCTCATCACGGCGAGGTCGATCTCGCCCGCATCGATCTGGCTGACCAGGGCCAGGCCGCCGCCGGTGACGATCTCCACGCGCCAGGCCGGGAAGGCCTCGCGAAACAGCGTGACCGGCCCCGCGATCAGGCGCCCCTGCGCCGAGGCCACCGCGCCGATGCGCAGCGTGCCGGTGTTCTCGGCTACGCTGGGCTCGCGCAACAGACGCGCATGCAGGGCCATCATCTCGGCGGCCAGCACCAGCGCCTCCTGCCCGGCCTTGGTCAGATGCGGCGTGCGCCCGGAACGATCGAACAGCGCCACGCCGAGCTGCTCCTCGACTCGCTGGATCTGCGAGCTGACCGCCGACTGCGTGATGCCGATGCGCGCCGCCGCCGCCGAGAAGGTACCGTGCTTGGCCACCGCCAGGAATGTCTTCAATTCGCGCAGCATCGCCGGGTATCGATTCCGTCCATATGACCCATAGAATTCTATCGTTTTACATTGAATATCGATAGCGGTAGGCTGCGATTCAGATCGGCGACGCGGTTTAACCGGTTGATATACAGGATCGGATTCCGTGAAAACCCCGATTATAAAAATCAGACATTTTCATTAGCCATTCCGGCCGCGCCGCCCGCGTTGCGCGGTGCAGCAAGGCGTTTCGGGAGCCGTGTTCGCGTCGTTCCCCGCAGTTCGCAGCAAGCCGTTCCTTATTTATCGAATCACCCAATAACATCAACTCTGCAAACCGGCATCACGGCACGCATTGCCGAAAATCGCAATGCGCACCGATAACAAAATCAAAATACAACAACCATTCCGAAATAGATCATTTTGCCCGCCGCCATTTCAATTCCATCGAAGATGAGCAAAGGAGATACGGAGATGCAAAAGAACATCGTGATCGGCGCGGTACTGGCGCTGGGCGCCAGCCTGGGTTCCGCGTATGCCCTCGCCGCCTCGACCGAGATCCTCGCCGACGACGCGGCCGTCGTCGCGGCGGCCAAGCTGAATCCCTCGGTGCCGCCCGGATCGAACTTCAACCTCAAGCCCTGGACCCTGCAGTTGCCGATCGGCGCCTCGGGCAGCGTCACCCAGGTGAACGGCGACAGCCTCGCGGCCGGCTTCACCAACCAGTTCTATTTCTATACGGACAAGTCGGACGGCGCGATGGTGATGATGGACCCGACGCGCGGCTGGACCACCTCGGGCTCGCAGCACCCGCGCACCGAGCTGCGCGAGGCGAAGATCTGGCCGACCTCGGGCACCAACCGGCTCAACGCAACGCTAACCGTGGTGCAGGTGCCGAAGACCACCGCCGTGGCGCAGATCTTCCAGGGCACCGGGCCGAGCAAGCCGCTCTGCGAGCTGCAGGTGACCTCCGCCGGCAAGGTGCAGTTGCTGCTCGAGGACACCAACCAGGGCGGCCAATCGCATACCTACCCGATCGCGACCGTGACGATCGGCCAGTCCTTCACCTACGAGATGAGCCTGTCGGGCACCACGGTGGGCGTGAAGGTGAACGGTACTTCGAAGTCCTTCACGATGGACTCGAGCTTCAACGGCGAGAGCTTCTACTTCAAGGCGGGCAACTACGATCAGTCGGCCACCTCGGGCACGCCGCTGACCACGCCGGGCACGGTGGTGAAGTTCTACGCGCTGACGCTCACGCACAGCTGAGCCATGCCGTGCGCGCCCGCCACGCGCGAGGCGTGACGGGCGCCGGGTTCAGAACGCCGGCACCGGGTTGTGGCCCGAGGACAGCACGTACTTGCCGTCGCGCAGCCGGTAGACGGCGGTCTGGTGGATCAGGCGCAGGCCGCCGTCGTCGCCCGAGGCGATGGTCTCGGCGCCGTCGAAGTGGATCCGCATCTCGCTCGTGCCATCCTCGGCGGTGACCAGCGAGAGCTTGCCGTCGACCTCGAAGCAGGCCGGCGGCGAACCCGCATCGTTCGACACCACCACGTCGGTTTCGCTGGCGGCCGTGCCGTGCGCCGGGCTCGCCGCCTTCAGCGTGGCCTCGCAATCGCCGCTCGCGCCGAGGTTGTTGCCGTCCACCGGCACCGTGCTCGCGTAGGTCGCGATGCGGCCCGGCGCGACGCCGTAAACCGAAGCCCAGGTCCCGCAGAAACCCTGCCAGCATCCGCCGCCCGTGACGATCAGGCCGAACTCGCCGGCGCCGATCCGCGTCACGCTGGTGTCGCCCAGGGAGCCGGCCACGCCGAGATAGTCGACGCCGTCCACGCGCTTGTACAGCATCCAGCCCGAGGCATCGCGCCGGAAGAAATAGGCGCCGAGCCAGGCGCCGGCCGCGTAGCCGTCGTCGCGCACGCCGGTGTCGTCGATGCCCACGCCTTCGGTCAGCATCACCGCATGCGTGTCGTCGAGCCGGATCACCTCGCGCGGCGTGATCTCGATGCGGCTCGCTACCGTCTTCGCCGACGCGCTGCCGGCGGTACGCCGGATCCGCCCCGAATCGTCGCGCTCGGGCAGCGGGACCTCGACCGCCTGCGCGGCGGGATCGTTGCCTTCATGCCAGTTGGGGAATACCACGCGCATCAGGTCGCCGCGCTTGAGGCCCTGCGAGAACGAGGCCGTGGTGCCCGACGAATCCGAAGCGGCCAGCGCGCCCGAAGCGAGCGCGGCGGCCGAAGCCGGCATCGACGCCGCGGCCGGCACGGCCGACGACGCACTCGATGCGCCCGAGGCTGGCGCCTGGTCCGCGTCGTGCCGGTTGCAGGCGCCCAGCAGCAGCGAGGCCATGCCGAGCAGCGCGTACGAAGCCGCGCGGCGCGCCGCCGTGGCCCAGGCCGCCAGGCGGGCCGGGCGCGAAACGGCCCGCGGCGGCATGGCCGGCGTGGACGCAAACGGGCGGTTCGGGCGAGTCGGGCAAGCGGCGATCATGGGCGGGGCAGATGGGTGGACAGGTCGAGGCAAGGCGCTTCGAGGCGCCGCCGGGAGGGCTCGCACAGCGCGCGGATGTTACCAGATATTTCGGACCGGTCCGACCAATTGGCGGCTCGCTTGCGCGCTGGCAAGACCGCCGCGGATCGTCGGGAAACGCTTGTGTATCAAGGCTTTACGCGGCATAGGCAGCGCGCCGTCACGGGGCCGCCGGGCACGCCGGCCAGCGACTCGGCGCACCATCTCCCGACGATTTCGCGCCGGCGCCGACGCTTGCGCCCACCGGCAGCGACGGATTTTCCCCGCTGCCCCGTTTAACCCTGGACGGCGCGAATCTGCGCCTCGCAACCCAGGGAGAAAACCAAATGACACGTCTGTTCCATCCGGCGCGCCTCGCCGCCGCCCTCTGCCTCGCGCTCGCCACCAGCGCCTTCGCGCAGGCCGTGATCGTCGCGCCGATCGCCCCGCCGCCGCCGCGCGTCGAGGTAGTGCCGGCCCCGCGCACCGGCTACGTCTGGGATCACGGCCGCTGGCGCTGGGATCACGGCGCCTACGTCTGGGTGCCGGGCCACTGGCAACCGGTACGCGTCGGCTATCACTGGGTGCCCGGCCACTGGATCGCGCACGGCCCGAACTGGCACTGGGTGCCGGGCCATTGGGCCTGAGCGTCCCTGTCCATCCAATCGTCAGGGAGTCCTAGCCAATGAAACTGCTCGTCGTTCTCGCGCTCGCCGCCAGCCTGCTGTCCGCCTGCGTGGTGGTGCCGGCGCGGCCGGTCCATGTGCGCCCGGCCGCCGTCGTCGTATATTGATCGCGCGTGCCGCGCGCGGCCCCTTCGCCGGGGCCGGCGCGGTGCCGCCCGTTCGTCATGAGCGGACCCGCCGTCACGATGCCCGCGCTGCCGCGCCCGCCCCGCCGCCCGTCGCCCTCGCCGGCCGCGCGCGGCACGGCCGATGCGACGCGTGCCGCGCCGACGCGGTCCGAACCTGTCGCCGTCCTGCAGGGAGTCGATGCCCTTGAAGCCATTCCGGCGTGCCCCGCGGTGCGCCCCTCCGCCACCGCGGCCACGCGAACGGCCGCCGAACCGGGAGCGCGCGACGTGAGCGAACGCGATCCCGACGCGGAACTCGTCGAGCGGGTCGGCCGGCGCGACCCCGGCGCCGCGCGCGCCCTGGTGGCACGCAAGCTGCCGCGCCTGCTCGCGCTCGCCACGCGCCTGCTGGGCGACCGCATGGAAGCCGAGGACGTGGCGCAGGAAGCCTTCATCCGGATCTGGAAGCAGGCGCCGCGCTGGAAGTCCGGCGAGGCGCGCTTCGATACCTGGCTGCACCGCGTGGCGCTCAACCTTTGTTATGACCGGCTGCGCGGACGTCGCGAGGAACCGGCCGAGGAACTGCCCGAGCAGATGGACCCGCAACCGCGCGGCGAGCAACGGCTCGAGGCGCTCGAGCGCGACGCACGCGTGCGCCGGGCGCTGGACGCGCTGCCGGCCCGGCAGCGGGAAGCGCTCGTGCTCCATTACTATCAGGAATTGTCGAACATCGAGGCGGCCGGCCTGATGGGCATCACGGTGGACGCGCTGGAGAGCCTGCTCTCGCGCGCCCGGCGCAATCTGCGCGCGCAACTGGCCGGCGACGGCCGCAGCGAGGAAATCTGATGACACCCGAACGATTCCGCAACATCGTCGAGGCCTATGGCGCGGACCCGCGCCGCTGGCCCGACGCCGAACGCGACGCCGCGCGCGACTGGGCGGCCGCCCATCGCGAGCAGGCCGGCGCGCTGCTGGCCGAGGCCGCCGAACTCGACGGCTGGCTCGGCGCCCATGCCGTCGCGCCGGCCAGCCACGCGCTGGTCGAGCGGATCCTCGCCACCGCGCCCGCCGCGCGCCGGCCCTGGACGCGCGGCCGGCTGTGGTGGTCGGGCGCGGCGGTGCTCGGCATCGGCGCGGTCGGCGCCCTGGCCGGTGCCTTCGCCACCTCGGCCGCGCTGCCGTCGAGCGTGCCGTCCTATGTGCACGAGAGCACCTATCTGACCACCACCTTCGGCGGCTCGCCCGACGACTGGAGCGGCGAATGAACGGCCGCACCGGAACCATCGTACTGGTCGTCTCGGTGGTGCTGAACGTGTTCCTGCTCGGCGCGATCGCCGGCGGCGCCTATCAGTGGTTCTCCCGCCATCATGTCGGCGGCGCGCCCGCCGCCAGGACCGCGCTGCGCTTCGCCGCCGAGGGCCTGCCGCCGGAGCGGCAGCAGCAATTCGCCGAGGCGCTGAAGGCGGCCCGTCGCGACGGCCGCGTCTATGTGCGCGAGGCCCGCGAGGGCCGCCGCGACGTGCTCGACCTGCTGGCCATGCCCCAGCTCGATCGCTCGGCCGTGGACGAGGCGCTCGCGCGCACGCGCGACGCCGACCTGCGCCTGCGCGCCCAGGTGGAGAGCAACGTGGTCGATTTCGCCGAAACGCTGTCGCCCGACGAACGCCAGCGTTTCGTCGACGGCTTGCGGCACAGCGGGCAATGGCGCTCGGGAGCGGCACGCGCGCCGATCCCGCCGCGTCAGTGACGTGAAGCTACGGGATGCGCGGCGCGACACGCCGCGCATCCCGTGCGAAGCCGCTTCGCCCCGCTGCCAGCAATCCCGCCTCGACGGACCGTTCCGTCCTCCCGCCTGGCACGATGTGCATGCGCAGCAGCACGCTCGTGCCGCCGCGCGAATCCCTCCTCTTCGCCCTGTGACCATCACGCGAATCGCGCGCCAATTACCCGCGTTCTGAGGCGATCGCGACGGCTCGCGCCACGCGTTTTCCCTCCATCAAATCCACGACTCTCACGACGCGGTGCCGCAAATTTCGCCGTGTTTTTCCGCGTCTCCGGCATTGAGCACCACGGCACCGCGTTTCGTCACGTTGCGCATCGTTTAGTAAATCTAAGAAAAATATTACAACTGTGTTTATTCGATTGACGGCGGATTCGTCCGAATCCTAGTCTTACGACGCAGCAAGACCGTAAGACCTTGTAACGAAGCAGGAGTCGCGACGAGCCGGCGGTTCGATCGTTCGAATCGTCGATACGCAAGAAGCAAAGAAGAATGGAGAGAGAGACGATCATGAATCGATTCACGACGCTCGCAGCCACACTGGCCGTGGCCTGCGCAGTGAGCGCGTGTGGGGGAGACGACGGCGGCAGCGGTGGCGCCGCCTCGATACTGGCGGCGCGTCCGTCAGCCTCCGCGGCCGACACGACCAACCTCGACGACAACCGCAGCCTGTCCCTGACCCAGTACGTCGATCCGCTGATCGGCACGCTGGCCAGCAATTCGCCGAACCCCGTGCCGGCCGGGCAGGCCGGCAGTGTCGAGCCGGCTGCCGGCCTGCCCTCGGGCATGGTGCAGTGGGCGCCCGACACCAACACCACGCCGGCGCCGAACGACAGCAAGGAGCCGGGCTCGCCGGCCGGCTACTACTACGACATCAACTCGATCCAGGGCTTCAGCGTGACGCACATGCCGGGTGCCGGCTGCGGCGGCAACAACGGCGAATTCCCGGTGATGCCCACCACCGACTTCACCCAGCTGGTACCCACCTTCAGTCATGCGAACGAAACGGCCAAGCCGGGCTACTACTCGGTGCTGCTCGATTCGCAGATCAAGGTGGAGCTGACCGCCACCCTGCGCACCGGCTTCGGCCAGTTCACCTACCCGGCCGGCAAGCCCGCGCTGCTGGTGCTGGACGCCACGCGCACCAACACCAAGACCTCCACCACCGGCTCGATCACGCAGGTGTCCGACAGCGTGATCTCGGGCAGCACGGTGGGCGGCGGCTTCTGCGGCAACTCGGTGCCGGTGCCGGTCTACTTCTATGCGGCCTTCGACCGGCCCTTCACCTCGGCCGCGATCTCGCACGGCGTGGCCCAGCTCGGCTTCCGCTCGGGCCTGACGGTGAAGATGAAGATCGGCATCTCCTACGTCAGCGTCGCCAACGCAAAGGCCAACCTCGACGCGGAAAATCGCGGCTGGGACTTCGACGGCGTGCGCGCGCAGGCCGACAGCACCTGGAACGACCGCCTCAACGCGATCCGCGTGGCGGGCGGCACCGCCGACGCGAAGAAGAAGTTCTACACGGCGCTCTATCACGCGCTGTGGGCGCCCAGCATCTTCAGCGACGTGAACGGCCAGTACATCGGCTTCGACAATACCGTGCACCAGGTCGCCAAGGGCCAGCAGGCACAGTATTCGTCGTTCTCGGGCTGGGACATCTACCGCTCGCTGATCCAGTTGAAGTCGATCCTCAACCCGTCGGAAACCAGCGACATGATCCAGTCGCTCGTCAACGACGCGGACCAGTGCGGCGCGATCCCGCATTGGGTCAACGACAACGTCGAGGACGGCGTGATGCCGGGCGATGCCGGTTCGCTGATCGTCTCCAGCGCCTATGCCTTCGGCGCGCGGCGCTTCGATACGCAATCGGCCCTGCAGCACATGGTGAAGATGGCGAACATCCCCGGCACCGCCTGCAACAACGTCACCACCAACGGCGGCCGCGCCAGCTACCTGCAGACCGGCTACATCACCAGCGGCGAGTGGGGGCAGGCTTCGTCGACGCTCGAATACTCGAGCAGCGACTTCGCGATCTCGCGCTTCGCCGGCGAACTGGGCGACACCGCCACGCAGCGCATGCTGCTGGGCCGCTCGGCCTACTGGCAGAACCTGCTCGACACCTCGCTCACGCCGCCGCTGATCGCGGGCCGCCAGTCGAACGGCGCCTGGATCCCCGAAACGCCGAGCAGCGGCGACAACTACGTGGAGGGTAATGCCGAGCAGTACACCTGGATGGTGCCGTACAACGCGGCGGGCCTGTTCGCGCAGCTCGGCGGCAACAGCACGGTGACGTCCCGGCTCGACCAGTTCTTCACGGTGCTCAACGCCGGCCTGAGCCTGCCCAATTTCTACATGGGCAACGAGCCGACCTTCGAGGTGCCCTGGCTCTATAACTGGGCGGCGCAGCCTTCGGGCACGCAGCGCGTGGTGCAGCAGATCATGGCCACCGCGTTCGGCACCGGCCCCGACGGCCTGCCGGGCAACGACGACCTCGGCGCCGTGTCGGGCTGGTATGTGTGGGGGGCGCTCGGCCTGTACCCGCAGATCCCGGGCGTGGCGGGCCTGGCGATCGGCAGCCCGCAGTTCCCGCAGATCGACGTGCGGCTCGGCAACGGTCGCACCTGGCGGATCCGCGCGGCGGGCGCGCCGAACTCGAGCTACGTGCGTTCGCTGTCGATCGACGGCCGTGCCCACGACACCGCCTGGGTCGCCTACGACGACATCGCCAACGGCGCCACCCTGCACTTCTCGATGGGCAGCTCGCCCTCGCAATGGGGCAGCCAGAAGCAGCCGCCGTCGTTCGGCGTGCCGGTGGCAATCAACGCGGCCGACAGCTACAACAACCGCGGCTTCAGCGCTGACGGCGCGACCAACAGCGACGGCCAGGGGGCGGACTTCGACGGCAGCCTGTTCAGCTACTCGCTCAATGCGCTGGCGGCGGCGGGCGTGCAGCCGGGCAAGCCGTTCGCGGTGGCCGGCGCCAGCGTGGCGGTGGCGGGCGGCCCGCTCACGCTCGACAACACCGTCACCGTCGGGCAGACCGTGATGCTGCCGCCGGGCTCGGTGGGCACCGGCGTGGTGGTGCTCGGCTCGGCCAACAACGGCCCGAGCAACGGCACGGCGCAGCTGAACTTCGCGGACGGCTCGAGCCAGGCGGTCACGCTGAGCTTCGACGACTGGACCCTGAACGGCGGCGGCGCGAGCCCCCGCTCGACGGTGGCCGTCACGATGGCCTATCGCAACTCGGCCAGCGGCCAGCAGGACAACGTGAAGACCTACATCTTCGCGCAGAAGATTCCGGTGCCGCTGGGCAAGGTGGTGACCAGCATCACGCTGCCGCGCCAGGTCAGCGCCGGCAAGATGCACGTGTTCGGGATCGGCATGACGAACTCGTGATGACGGCATGAACCGGCAAGGCCCCGCATCGTCGATGGCGATGCGGGGCCTTCTCACTTCCCCCTCCGCGAAACTTTCCCCTCCGCGCATATCCCGCGCCCCGCCTGGTTTTTCGGCACTTCTTACACTTCTTTTTCGATACCTCTCGGGAAGCTTTTCCGCTCGAAAAAGAGACGACATCGGCACCACGAAGAAAGATCCGAGGATTGAGGGAAAACACCGATGCTGTAGTCGGACTACATTCCTACTATCGAAGCCGGTGGAGGTTTCCTACATCACACTGGCCACGTCGATTCTCCACTCCGTCGCGACGGTGCGCACCGTCGCGGCACACGCGGACCGCGTTTTCCGCGTGGCATCCGTTGTCGCTTCCTGCATCAGAGACACCCAACCAGAACCAAACGGAGAGAGAGACATGCAGGTCAGACTCTGGTCGGCCGCCGCCGTGGCGGCGTTCGCGTTCGCCGGTGCCCATGCGGCCGGCGCCCCCGACATCATCAACTTCCCGCCCACGCCGTCGAGCCTCGACGTGGTCGGTTCGATCGCCGCGCAAATCCGGGCCGACGTGCTCCTGCGCAAGATGACGCTCGATGAAAAACTGCAGCTGATTCATTCGCAGTACGAGATGAGCGCGGTGCCCGGCGGCGGCGCCGGTTATATCCAGGGCGTGCCGCGCCTGGGCATCCCCGACCTGAACATGGCCGATTCCTCGACCGGCTCGGGCAGCACCTCGCAACCCAGCACCACCTTCCCGGCCACCATCGCGGTGGCCGCCAGCTGGGACCGCCAGCTCTCCAATGCCTATGGCCGGCAGGTCGCGCAGCAGTTGCGCGCGCAAGGATTCGGCATGGGCCTGGGCGGCGGCACCAACCTCGCGCGCGAGCCGCGCGGCGGGCGCCTGTTCGAGTATCTCGGCGAGGATCCGCAGCTCGCCGGCGACCTGCTGGCCGAGCGCACCGACGGCACGCAGCGCGAAAAAGTGATCGCCACCATCAAGCATTACGCCGGCAACGAGCAGGAACACGGCCGGCAGGGCGGCAACACGCAGATCGACGAGCGCACGCTGCGCGAGATCTACCTGCTGCCCTTCGAGATCGCCGCCAAGCGCGCGCGGCCCGGCAGCGTGATGTGCTCGTACAACCGCCTGAACGGCGACTACGCCTGCGAGAACACCTACCTGCTGTCCACCGTGCTGAAGAACGACTGGGGCTTCGAAGGCCAGGTCCAGTCCGACTGGGGCGCGGCGCACAGCACGGCGAAGTCGATCAACGCCGGGCTCGACGAGGAAGAGGACGTCGGCGCCACCGTCTACCTGACGCCGGCCGCCGTCAAGCAGGCGATCGCGAACGGCTCGGTGTCCACCGTGCGGCTCGACGACATGGTGCGGCGCAAGCTCTACACCATGATCCGGCTCGGCCTGGTCGATCATCCCGCCAAGAGCGGCACGGTCGATTTCGCGGCCGGCAACGCCTTCGCGCAGAAGGCCGCCGAGCAGTCGATGGTGCTGCTGAAGAACGAGGGCAACCAGTTGCCGCTGGTCGCCTCGGCGCTCAAGCGGATCGCCGTGATCGGCGGCCATGCCGACGCGGCGGTGCTCTCGGGCGGCGGCTCGGGCAACACGCGCGACCCGGTGACGGGCTCGTTCGCCGGCTGCGGCGGCCTGCAGTTCGGCAGCTCGACCGGCTGCGGCTGGTGGCACAACCCCTGGCTCAAGCTCGACACGCCGATCGTCGCCGCGATCCAGCAGCTCGCACCGGGCGCGCAGGTCAGCTTCGCCGGCAACAGCGACCAGCAACAACCGTTCCGCGCCTACACGCAGCAGGAGATCGACTCGGCCGCGGCGCTCGCCAAGCGGTCCGACGTGGCGATCGTGGTGGTCGCGCAGCCGGCCGGCGAGGACTTCGGCGACCTGCAGAGTCTCTCGCTCGCCAATCCGTCGAACCAGGATGCGCTGGTCTCGGCGGTGGCGGCCGCCAACCCGCGCACGGTGGTGGTGGTCGAGAGCGGCAACCCGGTGCTGATGCCTTGGAAGGACAAGGTCTCGGCGATCGTCGAGGCCTGGTTCCCGGGCGACGGCGGCGGCAAGGCGATCGCCAACCTGCTGTTCGGCCAGGTCAATCCGTCCGGCAAGCTGCCGGTGACCTTCCCGGCGCGCGACCAGGACACGCCGACCTGGGGCAGCAACGGCAGCTTCGATCCGAATCCCGTCTACAGCGAGAAGCTCGACATGGGCTATCGCTGGTATGACGCGAAGAACATCGACCCGATGTTCGAATTCGGCTTCGGGCTCTCGTATACGCAATTCGCGTACTCGGGCCTGTCGGTGCTGCGCCTGCCGGGCAACCTGCTCGACGTGAGCTTCACGGTCCGCAACAGCGGCCGCGTGGCCGGCGCCGAGGTTCCGCAGGTCTACCTGGGCGTGCCGTACAAGGACGAGCCGCCACGCCGCCTGGTCGGCTGGGACAAGGTTCGCCTGAATCCGGGCGAGTCGCGCCGCGTCAATGTGATCGTCACGCCGCGCATGCAGAGCGTGTGGGACGAGGCGCAGGGCAAGTGGCGCTATGTGCCGGGCAGCAGCGTGTATGTGGGCGCGTCGTCACGCGATATCCGCCTGCAACAGCGCTGATCGGACCGGACGGACGGCGGCGGGCGACGCTGTCCGGACCCCGAAATACCGGCGGGGCGGGCCTTCTGGCCCGCCCCGCCGTTTTTTATCGGCGCATTCATCGCGCTGCAAAGGGATTCGTGCCGTGCAACGGCCCATCCCGCCGGGTGCAATAAATCCCTTGCTTCGGGTAATCGCATGTAATTAAATGCCTCGAATGAATCAGGCAGATTGCCGGTATATGTGAAAATGTGCCCCGAGCCTAGTAATATGGCGCCCTATCGACACTCGCCCACCCACAATGAGCAATAACCTCAACGTTCTCGAAGAGCAGCTGCGTGAACTCGACCGCCAGATCGCCGAGGCCAAGACCGAAGGCAAGCGTGGCCTGCTTTCGACTCTCAAGGATCAGGTAGAGCAATACGGCATTACCGAAGACGAATTGCTGCGTGCGGCCGGTTTCCGCGAGCCGGTGAAAATGCGTCGCGCCGCGCCCGCCAAATACTACGACCCGTCCTCGGGTAATTCGTGGTCGGGCCGCGGCCCGCGCCCGAAATGGCTGCAAGGCAAGGAACTCGACGATTACCTGATCGACCGCGCGCCGAAACCCTGGTGGCCGGGCGAGGACTGATCGCCGCGCCCGCGGCGCGCGAGCTGCCCACGCCGGCGCCCTGCCGGCCATCGCGCGCCGGCCGTTGATGTAGACCGGGTGGTCTCCCACAGGCCGCCCGAAAAAATTTTCACCCGACGCGACGGATTTCGCGGCGTGCTCCGTTTAACGGAGACCATCCACGCCGGCAGGACTCCGTATGAACGTTCCGCCCCGCTTCACCGCCGCCGCGATCGCGCTGAACCGCTTCGGCCTCGGCGCGCGCGCCGACGACAGCGCCCCCGCTGATCCGAAAGCCTGGCTGCTCGACCAGTTCGCGCGTTATGAAGCGCGCCCGGCGGCCTGGGTCGAGACGCCAGGCGCGGTCGCGCTCGCCACGCGCTTCGGCGCGCAGCGCAACGCATTTCGCGCCGCCAGTGCCGCCGAGGCCGCTTCCATGCCGCCCGCGCCATCACCGGCCGCCAGGCTAGCGGCGGCCTCGTCGGCCACACCCGGCGCGACGCAAAACCCCGCGCAGGCAGCACGCCAGGCCCTCAACCAGATGATTCGCCGCGAGAGCGTGGCGGTCTATCGCGATGCCGTCGATGCGCGCGTCGAGAGCGCGCTGAGCACGCCGACGCCCTTCGTCGAACGGCTGGTGCACTTCTGGGCCAATCATTTCGCGGTGTCGGTGGACAAGGGGCAGGTAGCCGGGCTGGCCGGCGCCTTCGAGCTGGAGGCGATCCGCCCGCACGTGCTCGGCCGTTTCGAGGACCTGCTGGTGGCGGCCGAGCAGCATCCCGCCATGCAGCTGTTCCTGGACCAGACGCGCTCGGTCGGCCCCGACAGCCGCGCCGCCATGCGCGCCGACGCGCGCGACCCGGCCCACAAGCGCGGACTCAACGAAAACCTCGCCCGCGAGATCATGGAGCTGCACACGCTCGGCGTGCGCAGCGGCTACACCCAGACCGACGTCACCGAATTCGCGCGCGCGCTGACCGGCTGGAGCGTGGCCGGCGTGCGCGGCCCGCAGCCCAACGACGCGCCGCCGGGCAGCTTCGTGTTCCGCCCGGCGCTGCACGAGCCCGGCACGCGCACCGTGCTCGGCCGCCGCTACGATCAGGATGGCGAAGCACAGGCGCTCGCGATCCTCGGCGACCTCGCCCGCGCGCCCGCCACGGGGCGCCACCTGGCCTTCCAACTGGCCCGTCATTTCGTTGCCGACGATCCGCCCGCCGCGCTGACCGAGCGGCTCGCGCAAGCCTTCGAGCGCAGCGGCGGCGACCTGCCGACCGTCTATCGGGCGCTGGTCGAGTCGCCCGAGGCCTGGTCGCCACGCGCCGCCAAGTTCAAGACGCCCTGGGACTGGACGCTCTCCTCGCTGCGCGGGCTCGGCTGGACCTCGCTCGACGGTCTCAAGGCCGCGCCGCTGCTGAGCCAGCTCGGCCAGCCCGTGTGGCGCCCCGGCTCGCCCGCCGGCTACGACGATATCGCCGCGAGCTGGGCCGCGCCCGACGCGCTGGTGCGGCGCGTCGAGGTCGCGCAGCGCCTGGCCGCGCGCACCGGCGATCGCGTCGACGCGCGCCAGCTCGGCAACACGCTGTTCGCCGGCACGCTGGGCGAAGCCACCGCCACCGCCGTGTCGCGCGCCGAGAGTTCCACCACCGCGCTGGCGCTGCTGCTCGTCTCGCCCGACTTCCAACGGAGGTAAACATGCTGCCTTCCCGCCGCCGATTCCTCGGCACCGTCGCCGCCGGTACCGGCACCCTGCTGATCGCGCCGCGGCTCGCGTTCGCCAACGTCGCCAGCGATCGCCGCTTCGTGTTCGTGATCCAGCGCGGCGCGGCCGACGGACTCAATATCCTGGCGCCCTACGCCGAGCCTGACTACGCCCGGCTGCGCGGCGAGCTCGCGATCGACCCCGCCAAGGCCACGCGCCTGGACGGCAGCTTCGCACTGCATCCCTCGCTGGTGCAGACGGCGCGGATGTACCAGGGCGGCCAGGCGCTGTTCGTCCACGCGATCGCCTCGCCCTATCGCGACCGTTCGCATTTCGACGGCCAGAACGTGCTGGAGACGGGGGGCCTGTCACCCTACCAGGTCAAGGACGGCTGGCTGAACCGGCTCGTCGCGATGCTGCCGGCCACGCGCGAGAACGCGATCGCGCTGGCGCCCACCGTGCCCGCCGCGCTGCGCGGGCCGGCCCGCGTGACCTCCTATGCGCCCTCGGGCCTGCCCGGCGCGCCGGACGATCTGCTCACGCGTGTCTCCGCGCTCTACGAGCAGGACGCGCAGCTCGGGCCTCTGTGGACCTCGGCGATGCAGGCGCGCAGCCTGGCGCACGATGCCGGCGCGCGGCAGGACCCGGCCAGCGTCGGCAAGCTCGCCGCGAGCTTCCTCGCACGCGACGACGGCCCGCGCATCGCCATGATCGAGACCGGCGGCTGGGACACGCACAGCGCGCAGAACGCGCGCCTCGCCAACGTGCTGAAGGGGCTGGACGCGATGCTGGCCTCGCTGCGCGACGGGCTGGGCCCGGTCTGGAACGACACCACCGTGCTGGTGGCCACCGAGTTCGGCCGCACCGCCGCCGCCAACGGCACCGGCGGCACCGATCACGGCCAGGGCTCGGTGGCGATGCTGCTCGGCGGCGCCGTGGCCGGCGGCCGCGTGATCGCCGACTGGCCCGGCCTGCGCCAGGCCGATCTCTACGAAGGCCGCGACCTCAAGCCCACCGCCTCGCTCGACGCGCTGATCGCCGGCGCCGCCGCCGAGACGCTGCGCCTCGATCCGCAACGCGCCACCGCGGCGCTGTTCGAGCGCCCGGCCGCGAGCCGACCGATGACGGGCCTGGTTCGCGCCTGAAGCGCCCACGCCGTGCCGGCCGGCAAGCCGGCGTTTCAAGAACAGATTCGATAACAGTCCTGGGAGGACATGCATCATGACGATCCGATACAAAACCGTCGCCGCCTTCACCGCCAGCCTGTGCGCGGCCCTGCTTTCGGCCTGCGTGGTCGAGCCCGTTCGGCCGCCCCAGCCGGAACCGCGCGTGGAGGTGATACCGGCCGCGCCGGCACCCGGTTATCACTGGGTGAAGGGGCATTACCGCTGGGAAGGCAATCACTGGGAATGGGTCCCGGGACATTGGAAGGCCGTTTACTGACCGCCTGGTCGTTCACGCTTCATGGAGAAACGGCGACGCGCCTCGGGGGCGTCGCCGTTTTATTGGGCGATACTGATCGCCACCGGCGCGAATGCTGGCTTGAAAGGAGACGGGAAGATGAAGCTGTTGCTGCTGGGTGCCACCGGCCTGGTGGGAAGCCGGGCCTTGAAGCTCGCGCTCGATAGCCGCGCGTTCTCCCAAGTCGTTGCCCCGACGCGAACGCCGCTGCCGCCCAACGCAAAACTGCTGAACCCCGTCGTGGCCCGCCTCGACGACTGGGTGCCGGCGCTGGCATCGCAGCAGTTCGATGCCGTCGTCTGCGCGCTGGGCACCACCCAGGCCAAGGCCGGCTCGAATGCTGCCTTCATTCATGTGGACTACCAACTGCCGCTGGTCTTCGCCAGCGCCGCGCATGCCGCGGGCGTCCCGGCCTTCGCGATCGTCACGGCGATGGGCGCGTCGGCGAGCTCCCGATTCTTCTATCCGAGAACCAAGGGCGAGGTGGAACGCGATATCCAGGCGATCGGCTTTCGCTCGCTGACGATCTGCCGGCCCAGCCTGATCGACGGGCCGCGCAACGAGAGCCGGCAAGCGGAAGGCGCGGCGCTGAAGCTGGTCCGACTCCTGGCGCCCGTGCTGCCGAGGAAATGGCGCGTGAATCCCGCCGATTCGATCGCCGCCGCGTTGCTCGACGCGGTACTCGCCGCGCAGCCGGGTTGCCGCTGGATCCATTCGCGGGACATGAACTGAAGAACTGAAATTCCGGCGCCATCGCTTCGGCTCCCTGACTATCGCGCGCCGGCAGGCCATTGCGCCGTGCCCGCCGCGATGATATAAAGCCGTGTCGGAAAAGGCAGACTTGGTTTGGTAAGCCCAAGTCCTTTCGGTAACGAAAGCTCTGGTCTTTGGCCTCGTGCATGAGATCCCCGCGACGAACATGGAACGCCGTCCAGGCTTCCTCCCGTTCGTCCGTGTGGCGCTCAGCCTGAGAAACGCTCCGGTCGAATCTCGACAATGGAGCCGTTCATGCACGATCGCCCCCTCGATTCCCATGATGTCGTCATCGCGGGCGCGGGCCCCGTCGGGCTGTTTCTCGCCTGCGAACTGCGCCTGCTCAAGCTTTCCGTGCTGGTGCTGGAGCGCGCGCAAGCCCCGCAAGCGCCGCTGAAACGCCTGCCGTTCGGGCTGCGCGGCCTGTCGGTCGCCACGCTCGAAGCCTTCCATCGGCGTGGCCTGCTCGACGAGCTGCTGGCCGCGCAACAGGCGCGCGACGCGTCGGACAAGCCGGCCCCGGCTCCGCATTGGGCCGGCAAGTCGCGCAAGCCCGGCGGCCACTTCGCCGGCATCCAGTTTCATCACGACGCGATCGACGGCTCGCGCTGGCCGTATCGGCTGCCGAGCCCGGCCGGCGAAGGCATGGCCGTCGAACTGGAGATGCTGGAGACCGTGCTGGCTCGGCGGGCCATCGCGATGGGCGCCGAGATCCGGCGCGGCCAGGAAGTCGATCGCCTGCTCGCCGGCGAGGACAGCGTGAGCGTTCGCGCCGGCGGCGAGAGTTTTCGCGGGCGCTGGCTGGTCGGTTGCGATGGCGGGCGCAGCACGGTTCGCAAGCTGGCCGGCATCGCCTTCGCCGGCACCGATCCCGAGTTCACCGGCTATTCGGTCGAAGCCGAGCTACGCGATCCGCAAGCGCTGCGCCCCGGGCGGCATTACACGCCCCATGGCATGTACACCTTCACGCCGCCCGGCACCATCGCGATGGTGGACTTCGATGGCGGCGCTTGCCATCGAGGCCAACCGATCACGCAGGAGCATGCGCAAACCGTGCTGCGTCGCGTATCGGGTGTGGACGTCGAACTGACTCGCCTGCTGCTCGCCAGCACCTGGACCGATCGCGCCTACCAGGCGCGCACGTACCGCCAGGGGCGCGTTCTGCTTGCCGGCGATGCCGCGCATATCCACTCGCCGCTGGGTGGGCAGGGACTCAATCTCGGCATCGGCGATGCGATGAATCTCGCGTGGAAACTGGCGTCGACGATGCGCGGCGACACGCCTGAGGCGATGCTCGATAGCTATCAAGAGGAACGGCATCCGGTGGGCGCCGGCATTCTCGACTGGTCGCGCGCGCAGGTGGCCCTGATGCGGCCGACAGCGAGCACGCGCGCCCTGGCGGCCATCATGCGCGACCTGGCGGCGACGGATGACGGCGCCGCGTACCTTGCCGAGCGCGTATGGGGTTTATCGCTGCGCTATGCGCTTGGCGATGGGCACCCCTTGATGGGGCGCAGCCTGCCGGAATTCGAGCTGGGCGACGGGACGCTGGCCGGCAGCCGGCTGCGCGACGGCAAGGGCTTGTTCCTCGATTTCGAACGCGATCCGCAACGGCTGGCCGAGGTGCGTCGCTGGCAAGGACGCGTGGCCTGTGTCGCGAGCGAGGCAAGGGATTCGCTGGGGCTGCGCGCGGTGCTGGTGCGGCCTGACGGGTTCGTTGCATGGGCAACCGACTCGCCGTCGGACGCAGCGGGACTTTCACAAGCCCTCGGCCAGTGGTTCGGCGAGCCAGGCGATACAGACGACCTGTGAACGCCATGGCTGCCCCGGCACGGAAGCCACGGCAAGCTCACAAGCCAGGCGACAGGCCGCCATCGATACGCAGGTTGACGCCGGTGATATAGCTCGCCAGCGGGCTCGCGAGGAAGGCGACGGCATTCGCGATCTCCTCCAGGCTGCCGACGCGGCGCTGCGCACCTTGCGGATGAAACGCGACCTGCCCGGCATTTCGCAAAAGATGCTGACCCAGCATCTTCGCGAATTGGCGCACGACGGCCTGATCGAGCGAATCGATTTCGCAGAAAAACGCTTGCGGGTCGAATATCGTCTGACTGAAATGGGGCAGGCCCTGCTGCCGGTGCTGATCGCCGCGCGCAGTTTCTCGACGCGCTATTCGGCGCAGGACCGAGCCCGATGATCCGTCCCGGCGCTCCTTGTCACGCTCGCTGCAATCAAAATGAAAACCAGCCGATTCACATCGATAACGCAGCCGGAACAGACGTCCCCCTCTATATCAATCTAATTTAGTTATTTTTCATCAAACATTTTTTGACGCCCTGATTTCGGTCTGCTATGGTTCCTTCCACTGTAAGCATGCGGCGTCCCATGCCGTGGCCGGCAACGCTATAGAGAGTATAGAGAGCGGCCTCGGCGCGGGTAATCCCTGATATCGACGGGATTTCCGCCCGGAGAATGACCAGGATTACTAATATGAAAGACAAGCATCATGGGCCCCTTCTTTCGTCTCATCCGTAAATATCCCCGGCGTCGCACGCGGTAAATCCGCCTCCGCTCCCCTCGTTCCCTCTGTCAATCGCACACGATGAAACATACGCATGCCATGGCGGCCGTGCTGGCCGCGCTCGCCCTCACCGCGGCCTCCACCGCGTCTGCCGTCAACGTCCCGGCGAACGTCACGCTGGCCGCGCAGCAGGACATCACACGCCAGGTGCCGGCCGAGGTCGAGTCGCTCGATCCCGCGCACATCGAATCCTGGACCGGCAACACCATCGGCCTGGACCTGTTCGAGGGGCTGGCCCGGATCGACGCCGACGGCAAGCTGGTGCCGGGCGTCGCGCAATCGTGGGAGCACCCGTCGCCCGATACCTGGGTGTTCAAGCTGCGTCACGACGCGAAGTGGAGCAATGGCCAGCCGGTGACCGCGGCCGATTTCGTCTATGCCTGGCAGCGCGTGGTGGACCCGAAGACGGGCTCGAAATACACCATCCTGGTGGAGTTCATCAAGAACGCGAAGGCCGTGATCGCCGGCAAGCAGCCGCCCTCGGCGCTGGCCGTGCGCGCCGTGGACCCGTACACGCTCGAGGTGAAGACCGAGAACCCGGTGGCCTTCTTCCCGGAACTGACCGCGATGGCTCCGCTGGTGCCGGTCAACAAGGATGACGTGACCAAGTTCGGCGACGCCTGGACGCGTCCGCAGAACATCGTCAGCAACGGCGCCTACAAGCTGGTGGACTGGCAGCCGAACAACCGCATCCTCGCGACCAAGAACGACAAGTACTGGAACACCGGCAAGGTGGTGATCAAGAACGTCACCTACCTGCCGATCGAAAGCGACGATACGGCAATGCGCATGTATCAATCCGGCCAGATCGACTACACCTATTCGATCCCCGCCGGCGTGTTCAACCAGGTCAGCAAGCAGTTCGGCAAGGAGTTGCGCCCGGGCCTGCAGCTCGCGACCTACTACTTCTACATGAAGAACAGCGACGCGGCCTTCAAGGACAAGCGCGTGCGCCAGGCGCTGTCGATGGTGCTCGATCGCGACATCCTCACCTCCAGACTCACGCAGGCCGGCGAAGTGCCGATGTACGGCCTGATGCCGAACGGCACCAAGGGCGTGCAGCCGTTCAAGCCCGACTGGGCCGCCTGGCCGATGGCCAAGCGCGTCGACTACGCGAAGAACCTGCTCAAGCAGGCCGGTTATTCCGATGCCAACCCGCTGAGCTTCACGCTGACCTACAACACCAGCGACCTGCACAAGAAGGTGGCCCTGTTCGCCGCCTCGGAATGGCGCACCAAGCTGGGCGTGACCGCCAAGCTCGAGAACGTCGAATTCAAGGTGCTGATGAAACTGCGCCACGACGGCAAGGTGGAGATGGCGCGCGACGGCTGGTTCGCCGACTACAACGACGCGATGACCTTCTTCGACCTGATCCGCTGCGGCAGCGCGCAGAACACGGTGGGCTACTGCAATCCGAAGGTCGACCAGCTGATCGACCAGGCCAACCAGAAGCTCGACGACAAGGAACGCACCGCGCTGCTGACGCAGGCGCACGACCTGGCGATGAACGACTACCCGATGCTGCCGCTGTTCCAGTATTCGGCGGACCGCCTCGTCAAGTCCTATGTCGGCGGCTACTCGCTGAGCAACGTGATCGACATGCGTGCCTCGCAAGACATGTATCTGATCAAGCACTGAGGCGGAACGCATCATGCTGGCCTACGCACTGCGTCGCACGCTCTGGGCGATCCCGACGATCCTCGCCGTGATCACCGTCTGCTACCTGCTGCTGCACTTCACGCCGGGCGGGCCGTTCGACAGCGAGAAGCAGCTGTCGGCGGCCACCATCGCGAACCTGAACGCGAAGTACCACCTCGACGCGCCGCTGTGGAAGCAGTACCTGCTGTACCTGAACTCGCTGCTGCACGGCGATCTCGGGCCTTCGTTCCGCTACGTCGACTGGTCCGTCAACGACCTGGTGCGCAAGGCCCTGCCGGTCAGCCTCGGGGTGGGCGGCGTCTCGATCCCGATCGCGATCGTGCTCGGCGTGCTGCTCGGCACCGTCGCCGCGGTGCGCCGCGACAGCCTGATCGATCGTTTCGTGATGCTGATCGGCAACTTCGGCAACGTGATCCCGCCGTTCGTGCTGGGTCCGGTGCTGGTGCTGATCTTCGCGATCGGCCTGAAGACCTCCGAGGGCCATGGCTGGCTGCCCGCGGGCGGCTGGGGCGACGGCGGCTGGCAGTATCGCGTGCTGCCGATCCTGCTGCTCACGCTGATCAACGTCTCGCTGCTGGCGCGCGTGATGCGCGGCTCGATGATCGAGACGCTGTCGAGCAACTACATCCGCACCGCACGCGCCAAGGGCCTGCCGGGCCGCACCATCGTGCTGCGCCACGCACTCAAGCCGGCGCTGATGCCCGTGGTGTCGCTGTTCGGCACGGTCTGCATCTCCTCCATCACCGCCGCCGTGGTCACGGAATCGGTGTTCGCCCTGCCCGGGCTCGGGCAACTGGTCGTGAACGGCGCGATCAACCGCGACTACACGCTGGTGCTCGGCCTGGTGGTGCTGACCACGGTCTGCGCGGTGCTGTTCAACCTGCTGGTCGACCTCGCCTATGCCTGGCTCGACCCGCGCATCCGCTATTGAGAGGGGCGCAACCATGACGCCTGCCGCAACTCCCGCCGAAGCCAAGCCGGCCGACGCGCCGGTGCGCTCGCGCACGCCGCTCGAACTGGCGGCCGCGCGCTTCGTGCGCAACCGCGCCGCCATGTTCAGCCTGGCGCTGCTGATCCTGATCGCGCTGGCCTGCTTCGTCGGTCCGCTGCTGCTGCCCAACGATCCCACCGCCAGCGACTGGTCCTCGATCAGCCTGCCGCCCACGCTCGCCGGCATGCACTGGTTGGGCACCGATGAGCTCGGCCGCGACCTGCTCGCACGCACCCTGGTGGGCGGGCGCGTCTCGCTCGAGGTCGGGCTGCTGGGCACCCTGGTATCCGGCCTGTTCGGCGTGGCCTGGGGCGCCATCGCCGGCTTCGCGGGCGGCCGCACCGATTCCGTGATGATGCGCATCGTCGACATGATGTACGCGATCCCCTACCTGCTGATCGCGATCCTGATGATGACGCTGTTCGGCCGCTCCTTCATCCTGGTGGTGCTGACCATCAGCGCCTTCTCCTGGCTCGACATGGCGCGCGTGGTGCGCGGCCAGACGCTGTCGCTGCGCACCCGCGAATTCGTCGACGCCTCGCGCGCGATCGGCGTGACGCCCGGCACCATCGTGCGCCGCCATATCGTGCCGAACCTGCTTGGCGTGGTGGTGGTGTACGCAACCGTCAGCGTGCCCGGCATCATCCTCACCGAATCGGTGCTGTCCTTCCTCGGGCTGGGCGTGCAGGAACCGATGACGAGCTGGGGCATGCTGATCCAGGACGGCGCGCAGAAGCTCGACGGCATGCCCTGGCTGCTGCTGGCGCCCGCCGTGCTGCTTTGCGTGACGCTCTACTGCGTGAACTTCCTCGGGGATGGTTTGCGCGACGCACTCGATCCGAAGGACCGCTGACATGGCGCTATTGGAAGTCAACAATCTCGGGGTCCGCTTCACGCGCCGCGACGGCCCGCCGGTGGATGCCGTCTCGGGCGTGTCGTTCTCGCTGGAAGCCGGCAAGACGCTCGGCATCGTCGGCGAATCCGGCTCGGGCAAGAGCCAGACCGTGATGGCCCTGCTGGGCCTCCTGGCCGGCAACGGCTCGACCAGCGGCGAGGCGCGCTACCGCGACGCCGACCTGCTCGGCATGAACACGCGCCAGCTCAACGAGATCCGCGGCAACCGGATCGGCATGATCTTCCAGGACCCGATGACCTCGCTCAATCCGTTCCTGACGATCGAGCGGCAGATGACGGAAACCCTGCAGCTGCACCGGAAGATCTCGCGCAAGGACGCCACGCGCCGCGCGATCGAGGCGCTCGAGTCGGTGCGCATTCCCGACGCGGCGCGCCGCATCCGCATGTATCCGCACGAGTTCTCGGGCGGCATGCGCCAGCGCGTGATGATCGCGATGACCCTGCTCTCCGAGCCGGAGATCCTGATCGCCGACGAACCCACCACCGCGCTCGACGTGACGGTGCAGGCGCAGATCATCGAGCTGCTGCGCGAGCTGAACCGCGAGCGCGGCACCTCGATCGTGCTGATCACGCACGACATGGGCGTGGTGGCCGGCCTCGCCGATGACGTGATGGTGATGTACGCGGGCCGCACGGTCGAGTACGCGAGCGCCGAGGCGATCTTCGCCGCGCCCTCGCATCCCTACACGATCGGCCTGCTCAACGCCCTGCCCCGCCTCGACGCGCCCGACGACGCGCCGCTCGTCGCGATCCCCGGCAACCCGCCGATGCCCGGCCAGGGCAGCGACGGCTGCGCGTTCGCCAAGCGCTGCGGCTACGCCTCGGCGGACTGCCACGAGGATCGCCCCGAGCTGGCGGTCTATTCGGAAGCCGGCGCGGTGCGCGCCTGCCATCGGCCCATTGCGGAAATCACGGGAGGCCTGCGATGAGCACCGCCGAACTCGCTTCAACCAATGCCGCGACGGCCGATACGCTGCTGGCCGTGCGCGATCTCAAGGTGCATTTTCGCGTGCCGCTGGGTGGCTATCCGTGGTCGGGCAAGGGGACGCTGCGCGCGGTCGACGGCGTGTCGTTCGACGTTCGCCGCGGGGAGACGGTTGGTCTGGTCGGGGAATCGGGCTGCGGGAAGTCCACGCTTGCGCGTGCGCTGATCGGATTGGTGCCGGTAACCGAGGGCAGCGTGCAGTGGCGCGGCGAGACGATGGTCTCGGGCTCGCGCCGCGATACGCGCACCATGCGTCGCGAGATGCAGATGATCTTCCAGGATCCGCTCGCCTCGCTGGACCCGCGCATGACGATCGAGCAGGTAGTGGCCGAGCCGCTGGTGACGCATCAGCCGGGGCTCGGGCGGGAGGAGATCCGGCTGCGCGTGCGGACCATGCTCGAGCGCGTGGGCTTGAATGCGCATCATCTGATGCGCTATCCGCACGAGTTCTCGGGTGGCCAGTGTCAGCGTATCGGGATCGCGCGTGCGTTGATTGGGGAGCCGCGGCTGGTGATCTGTGATGAGCCCGTGTCGGCGCTGGATGTGTCGATTCAAGCGCAGATCGTGAACCTGCTGCGCGACCTGCAACGCGAGCTTTCGCTGTCCTACCTGTTCGTGGCGCATGACCTGGCAGTGGTGAAGGCGATCAGCCAGCGAGTGCTGGTGATGTACCTCGGGCGCGTGATGGAGTTCGGGGCTCGGCATGATGTGTATGGCGTGCCTCAGCATCCTTATACGAAGGCGCTGCTGGCGGCGGCGCCGACGCCGGATCCGGCACGCGAGCGCGCGCGGCGGCCCTTGCTGCTTTCCGGCGAGATGCCCTCGCCGATGAATCCGCCTTCGGGTTGTGCGTTTCGAACGCGATGCCCGGATGCGATCGAGGCTTGCGCGCAGGACAGGCCGCTGCCGGAAGTGCGGGGTGGCTCGGCGGCGCGGGTGGCGTGTATTCGGGCGGGCGTGGCGTAAGGCCACACGATAGGCCGGCTGGATATCGGCGTCATCGCAGTACAGGAGACGCCTGACTTTCCAGTTGACCCGGCACCTCGTCTCAAACATATCAAGCAAGGTGATGATGAAAACCGTCCAGCACTCTCCAGAACAGCAGGCCGTCCTCGCCCCCCCTACTGGCGCTGCTCGACGGCCTGCGCCGTCGCGATCGGGAGGCGATGCTCGCCCAGGTCATGCCGGATGGCAGCGCAACCATCATCAGGGATGGACGCGTATTGCACTATTCTCTTCGGACGCTGTTCGAGCGCGAGTTTCCGCCCGGCGAGGTAGATGAGCAATCTACGATCCGGAGGTACGGATCGACGACGATATCGCGACGATTTGGGCGCCTTACAAGCTTTTCCTCGATGGTCGACTGCATCATCGCGGCACCAACATCATGAGCTTGGTACGTCAGTCGGACGGCCGGTGGCTCATCGCCGGACATCTCGACAATAGCCGTCGCTCGCCCGAGTGAGTAACGGTTTCATCAGCATCACCGACTTCGCTGAAAGTCGCACCGGCACGCCGGCACGCAGCCCAAATCGGCGCGACAACTCTAGCCGATCGCACCAACCACAACGCTCGAGGCCGGCATGCCCGGCAATTCCGGTTGCGCCCGGAAGGAGATCCGGGCCGAGATCGTGACGTGGGCGCACGCCAAATAGACCGCGCGTATCGAATCGATCACGAACTGGAACCGAACCTGCTGCCATGTCACCAGTAGACTGGTCAGGTCCGAGCTACACAAGGCATCGAGAATATTTTGACTCGCTATCATCGTACTCAGACGCTACGCGAAGAGAGTGCGAATGATCCTTGCGTATGCACCGGGGCACCGAAGCGATCCACAAGCCGAAAGATGATAGCGGATCGCCAACAGCACAGGAGCCTTCGAGCAAATTCCACTAGAAAACAGTCTTGCCGAATAAAAACATTCGACCACACGTTCTTCATATCATGCGACTGCCAAGCAAAAAAATTGACGAGGATAGCCTGACAGGTACAGGAAAAAAGCCAATTGGAGTCGCATGGAGGATGGCTTTATTTATCGCCACCTTCGTGCTAATCGACGTTGTCCTTACGATTATCCTCGGCCACTTCCTGAAAAGACCATCCAACGACGCCACCCTTGCACTATCCACGTGCCTCGCAACAGGAGCAGTCAATCTGTCAGCCGTCGCATCGGCAACCGCAGTCCTAGCCACCCTGGAAAAAAAGTCCTGGTTCGACTACGGCCTCGCCGGCTCCGCTCGCACGACTCGCTTCCTGTCAGGCATCGTCTGCGGCTTCACGGCGATTTCCGCTTTGATATTAGTGCTCTGGAAAACCGGCCTCATTCGAGTCGAATGGGCTGAAGGACAAGCATGGAAGTATGCTGGCGCGTGGGCGGCAGCATTCATCATGGCCGCCGTCTTTGAGGAGTCGCTCCTGCGCGGTTACCTGCAGGCAACCCTAACGCGCAGAATCGGGTTCTGGCCGGCTTCAGCCGTGCTTTCACTCATTTTCGGTTTACTACATGCAACCAGCTCCAGCGAAAATTTTGTCGGAATATTGAATGCAATCGTGCTGGGTCTGATTCTCTGCCTGACGCTCCGGTACACCGGCTCGCTCTGGTGGGCAATCGGATTCCACGCAGCGTGGGACTGGGGTGAATCCGCGGTGTATGGAGCCGCGGATAGCGGCAGCATCGTGCAGCACGCCATCTTCACCACTAGACCTTTAGGACAGGTATTGCTTAGCGGTGGCTCCGCGGGCCCCGAAGGCAGTCTTTTGATTCTGCCATTGATGGGATTATTGGCTTTATGTATCTGGTCGCGTTGGAGCGCCGAATTCCATCGTTCGCGACAGGCCCTGCGGACTGACGGAATGAAACGCAAGTAGCACTACGTTACGAGCGGACACCTTTCCGCTCGGCTGATTAGCTTGGCGAAGCCATAGGTAACGACGCTGTCGAACTCGTGCCATGGCGCTCCGAATCCGGCTGGCATAAGCTGGCCAGCAAACGATCACGGAATGGATTGACCACCTCCCCATTTCGCAGGACACACACACGAAGATCACGCCGGGCCCAAGCTTCGGCAAGCCGGATCACCGAAACGACGGAACGCGTGTCGCCGGCCACTGCCGAGCGTGCCACGATTCCGATACCCGCTCCCGAGGAAACCAGCTTCACGATCGCCCCGTAGCTGGATACCTGTACTCGAACGTCAAGCCTTCCCCCTAGCGCGCCAGCATGGTTCATCAGGAAAGTATGCAACGCGGCTCCCGGCTGAAGGCTGATAAAGGGACGACTGAGACAGTCGGCGAACGCGACTTTCTCTCGCCGGCCGATATCGCTTCCTCGTGGGGCCACCACCACCAGTTCATCCTCACGATACGGAAAAAAGTCCAGGTCAGGATGCACGGCTTCCAGCGCGACGATTCCCAGGTCCGCGCGCCCCGAAGCAACGGCCGACACGATATCGTGGCTGAGCCTTTCCTCCAGCGAGATCCGCACGTTCGGGAATGCCTCGAAAAACCGCGCAAGGTCGTCGGGAAGATGAGAGCCGATCGCGTTGTTGTTCGCGAACAAGGTCACGTGGCCGATCAGCCCGTTCGTGAATGGCAACAGGTCGGCATTCATCTGTTCCATTTGGGCAACACAGCGCCGGGCGTGCTCCATTACGATGCGGCCCGCAGCGGTGGGTACCACGCCGCGCGCGAACCGCTGGAGCAAGGCAACTCCGACTATTTCCTCCAAGCCCTTGACCCGCAGGCTGACCGACGATGGCGCGAGATGACAGCGTTGCGCCCCGCGCGTCACGCTCCCTTCTTCCGCCACTGCGAGAAATACCTCCAGATCTGTCAGATCAAAGCGCATTGCCCCTCTCCAGGTTCGACGTGAATTGTGCTGTCTGCATTCGTGTTTGACAAATGCCGAGTTTGAATCTTCTCGATGGTCCGTCCGTCGAGTAAAACGGATACTCGCCTCACATCGACTGATTGGATGGAGACGAACATGGATAGCAACACCCGCACCGGCCAGCCATTGCCACTCGCCGGCCTCACCATCGTGACGATCGAACAGGCGCTTGCCGCACCGCTATGCACGAGTCGACTGGCGGACATGGGCGCCAGAGTGATCAAGATCGAGCGAGCCGAAGGCGATTTCGCGCGAGGATACGACGACGCCGCCAACGGTGACTCTTCCTACTTCCTCTGGACCAATCACGGCAAGGAATCGATGGTGCTCGACTTCAAACGACCGGAGGATGCGGCCCTTCTCCACCGCATGATCGAACGCGCCGACATATTCGTGCAAAACCTCGCGCCGGGCGCACTGTCACGCGCGGGATTCGACAGCACGGCACTTCGCCAACGACATTCCCACCTGATCACCTGCGATATCACCGGCTATGGAGACAGCGAGGCGGTGGGCGCACTCAAGGCATACGACTTTCTCGTGCAATGCGAAAGCGGCCTGGTGGGCATCAGCGGTGCGCCAGAAGCCCTCGGGCGCATCGGCGTATCAATCTGCGACATTGGAGCGGGCATGAACGCGACGATTGCGGTGCTGTCGGCGCTGGCGTTGCGCGCACGCACCGGCAAAGGCTCCGGCGTTTCGGTATCGCTGTTCGACGGCGCGGCCGATTGGATGACCGTGCCCTATGTACACGAACGCTACGGTCGAGGGGCGCCGTCACCGCAAGGCCTCAAGCATCCATCGATCGCGCCATACGGTGCTTACGTCACGAGCGACGGACGCCAGATCGTCATCAGCATCCAGAACGAACGCGAATGGCATCGATTCTGCACCGTGTTTTTGGGTGACGAGGCACTCGCGGACGAGCCGCGCTTCGCCTCGAACAACGCACGTGTCAGCTATCGCGCGGAACTCGACGCACGGATCGGCGAGGCCTTCGCGGGCCGCTCGCTCAATGAGGCGCTCCAGCTCCTGAGCAAGGCAAATATCGCATATGGCCAGTTGCGCAATATAGCGGAACTGATCGAGCATCCGGCGCTGCGCACCTGGCCAATGCAGACTGACGGAGCGGAACTGCAGATGATCGCGCCAGCCGTGCGTGCCCCCTGGGATGCGCAGCGCTTTGCTCGCGCGCCTCGCCTCGGAGAACACACGGATCGGCTTCGCGCGGAATTCGCGAGCACCAGTGACGAGCTGCCTGTATGAGCGGCGCCGATTTTCGGCACACTGCGCGAATGGACCGGCCAGGCCGTCACCGATTAAGACGTCCTTGCACTGCGCCATGCAAGCCTGACGGCGGCGACCATTGGTGCGCCCCGGCAAGCTGGAATGTGGCACAACGCTACCGGCGCCGCGGCTTTGGATATTCTCCCTCGAAGGGCAAACCACCTTGCGCCTGGGGCCCGACGGACATCCGGCTCGAGGAAACCGTCCGGAAGCGCTCTCAATATTGCCAAAGGGGCACAAGCCGGGCCGTTCAGGAGAGCGGGGGCGTGACCGTGCAGCATCCGTTGTTCCGAGGCGGGGAACCCAAGGTATCAGAGGAACACGCCATCTTCGGCAAGACCGTGTCCACCGGTTCACGAAGCGGGACGTGGCCCGCACGCCGGATGACGGGCGAAAGAAGCTATTCCTACGCTGTTCGCCTTTCCCTGCTTCATCTTTCGACTCGCTACACCGTTGTGTAGTTTGATATCTGGGCACCCGTTTCGGAGTGCCTTTTATCTGGTCCGCGGGATGGCTCGGTGGGTCGAAAGCGCCGAAAACACAGGAGGGACGCCTGCTTGAACCCGATAGTCGCCGCTGGCCACCAGCCCGACGAACATCGTCGGTCATCGTGCGCAGCGGCGTAAAGGCCGGCCCCGAATCGGCGCGACCTTGGGCCGAGTGGTGAGAGCCGGCCTCAGCGGAACATGGTCGTCGCCAGCTCCACCACCTCGTTGCCCTTCGCGTTCAGCACGGCCTTCAGCATGTAGAGGCTGAAGCCCTTCGCCT
>NZ_VIUM01000026.1:0-90073 GCF_007828315.1 Burkholderia sp. SJZ089
GTAGCTGTCGGCGCCTCGCATGCGGTCTTCGCGTCTCGGGATCAGGGTGGCTATATCGTGACGAATCGGTCGAGGTATTTCAACGGCCTGCTAGGATTGCGCCGGCCGGCATGAATTCTAGGAACACGGCCGCCCCTTGCTGGCCCTCGATCGGCGACATATCCGTAAGCTCGACATAGGCGATGCCTGCTCCATAGCCGAGACCGGCACCGAGCACGACGCCCATCGCCGCAAACGCGAGGATAGCGAGTATGGACCGCAGGCTCGTCATTGTGCCGGACTTGCCGCAGGGTAGCGCCTGTTTGTCAGGCAGGCGTTCAACCAGGCCGGCTCGTCATTCATCATCGAGATCATCGCCTCGGCATCCAGTTGAGGCAGGGACCGATCGTAGGTTACGGGGCTCTTCGCATCGGGATGGAGGTTCCAACCGGCCTTCGCGCCCGGAGGATCGTCGTCATCGTAGCAACTATCGTTGTCATTGCAGGTCGCGGCGAGCTTCGGCGTCCCGTCGACGATGTCCGCCTCGCTCCTGGACGCGTAAGTGCGGTACGTCGCCCAGTCGAGCCCCTGGCCGCAGATGCGATCCTTGCTCTGGAGAAACCGCGTCGCATAGCATTGATAGTTGAGGCTGCCGTCCGGGTTTTCTGACGGAACGAACTCGCACGACGTTTCGAAGCCTGAAAACGGGCCGCCCGTGAAGCGGGAGGCATACCGTCTCTGCTTCAATGCACTCCCGATCAGATAGGCCTGCCCGGAACCATCCTTCATGCTGCCCGTTGGACCGGCCCCCGCTAAAACCGGATACGGGGTAACGCTTAAATTATGAGGTAGTCTTCTGCCTATGTTTAAGCCCAACCACAACTTAGAACCGGTCGAAGTTCTGACCCAGCCGGAGCAACGCCGCAGGCGTTCTGTCGAGGAGAAGCTCGCGATAGTGCGCGAGACGTTCGAGCCCGGCGCGACGGTTTCCGGTGTTGCTCGTCGCCATCAGGTGAATGCAAACCAAGTCTTCGCCTGGCGCAAGCTCTATCAGGATGGAAGCCTGTCGGCCGTCAGTGCTGGCGAACAGGTGGTGCCGGCATCGGACCTTGCCGAAGCGATGAAGCAGATTCGCGAGCTTCAGCGGCTGTTGGGCAAAAAAACGATGGAAGTGGAAATTCTCCGCGAAGCCGTGGAGTACGGTCGAGCAAAAAAATTGATTGCGCGCTCACCATTGCTGCCGGGGGACGACCGTTGAAGACGGTCTGTGATGTCCTGGGTGTGTCGCGCGCGAATCTCGCGGTCAAGTCGAAGCGTCCTGCCGAGTGGGTCGACCGGCGCAAGACGCCAGTTCTGGATGACATGCCGCTCGTCACCGAACTGCGAGAGCTGGTTGCCGACCTGCCCACGTACGGCTACCGGCGCGCATGGGCGCTGCTGAGGCGAAGCCGGGACGCGCTGGGCCAACCTCGCGTCAATGCAAAGCGGGTGTACCGCGTCATGCGTCGCCACGGGCTGCTGCTCGAACGCCGAGCTCGTCACGTCCCCTCGACGCGTCGGCACGATGGCAAGGTCGCGGTGGACAGAAGCAACGTGAGCTGGGCTGCGACCACGGGCGGCTACACCGGCGACATGGTGCGCGACGTGATGCTTCAGGCGGTCGAAAACCGTTTCGCCGGTGCGTTGAAGGCTGACAGCGAAATCGAGTGGCTGAGCGACAACGGTTCCTGCTACATTGCCGACGAGACGCTAACGTTCTCGCGGGAAATCGGCCTGAAGCCGGTCACGACACCCGTCAGAAGTCCGCAGAGCAATGGGATGGCCGAGAGCTTCGTCAAAACGATGAAGCGTGATTACGTTTCGTGGATGCCCAAGCCCGACGCCCGAACGGCGCTGCAGAACCTGGCCATTGCGTTCGACCACTACAACGAGTCGCATCCGCACAGCGCCTTGAAATACCGCTCGCCGCGCGAGTTTCGCCAGCGAGCAAATTCTCCAACCTAAGCGTGACCGCGTGTCCGGTTATGCAGGGGCAAGTCCATACGCTCGCCCCCCCCCCCAGTGGACGGATATAACAATTCAGTCACAATTTATCCTTTCGTTTACCTAACATCAATCTTGCGGGGTCCCGCTTTTGAGCCTCGTGCCTACCGAAAGGTATTTGCTGGTGGCCCGAGCATCGGTCCACCAGCTTTTTTTCATATCCATTGCTTTGGTAGGTAAGCCGACCTGGGTGGCCAACGGTTCGAGCATGCACGACTGAGAAAGCAGTCGGTAGCGTTCGCCCAGGTGCTATTTCGACGTCGACTTCGAGCGCTAGCGTCGCGAAGAGGTGATGCAGTACATCTACAGATCCATATGCTCGGCGAGCTCATCGCGTTCTGCAACGCCCACGGCGGCAGCTGGTGGCGGGCCGTGCCGCGGATCGGCGCCGGCCGCGCGCGGCACCTGGTGGCCTGGCTGCGTCGGCACGCCCCGACGATCGGGCTGACGGCGGACGCCAACGTCGACGCGCGCGACCCGCTCGAGGCGCCCGCTGGCCAGCTGATCGAGGTCGGCCGCGCCGGCACGCTGGCGCCGCTCGAGCGCACGGCCCGTGCCGCACCCGCTCCCGGGCGCGGCCGGCACCCCGGCGGCCACCAGCCGCGCGGCGCTGTTTCCGTACATCGCGGCGCCCCACGACCTGGTCGCCGTGCGCGCCTACCTGTACCAGTACCGCTACCAGCCCAAGACCCTGCGCGCCTATACCAAGGAGCTCGAGCGCTTCTTGCCCTCGGCCGGGACGGTGCGACGCGTGCCGCTCAGCGGCGTGCTGGTGGATGACTGCGAGGCCTACAAGGACTTTCTGCAGACGCCGGCGGCCGACTTCGTCGGCGCCCGGGCGCCGCGCCACTCGCCGCGCTGGCGCCCGTTCGCCAACGGCCAACTGAGCGGCGCTACGCCGTGCGCGCGCTGCGCGCCGCGTTCGCCTGGCTGGTGCAGGTGCGCTATCTCGCCGGCAACCCGTGGACGGCCGTCACGAATCCGCTCGTGGACACGCGGGAGCGCGGCCTGCAGGTCGAACGCACTCTGGCGTCGAATTCGGGGTCACGCCACGCGCCAGGCGCACCAGATGCACGACGGCGCCACTGGCCTCGCCGCGGCGCAATGGCGGGTCGCGCTCGCGGCGATGTTGCTGATGGCCGAATCCGGGCTGCGCCGCGAGGAGCTGGCCGGCGCCGAGCGCGCGGCGCTGAGAATCTCGCCCCATGCCCTACCCGGCCAGCCCGTCTGGCAGACGACGATCGTGGGCAAGCGGCGCGAGGAACGCACCGTGCCGGCCCGCATGGCCCTGGCCGAGCTCTCGCCCCACACGTTTCGGCACACGTTCGGCATGCAAGCCGTGGCCAGTGAGGTCCCGCTCGATGTGGTGCAGAAGGTCCTCGGCCACGCCTCGCTGCAAACCACCTCGATCTACGTCCAGGCCGAGCAGCAGCCGATCATGCAGGAGGCGGGTCGGTAATTCGCGCGGAACGACGAGCTTATGGCTGACAAGCAAGACTGACTGGCGACAGAGCCATCCACTCGGGCAATGCGCTTTATCGGCACCATCGGCCATAAAAAAAGGGCCACCCGCGGTGGCCCACCAACGTCTCAGATTACCTGCTTACCTGCCACCTGTCAGACGGAGGCAATTCCGAGTGTAGTCCAGGGCCCCGCTCCCCTATGTCAAAGATTGCAAAGCGAACAACCGACGCAGTTCGCGCCATCACGTTCAGGCAAAAAAATCCGGACCGGGGACCGGGATTGAAAACTGGGGATGCGGACATCAACAGTGGTACCAGCGCACCGCAGCTGATGATCGTTGCCGAGAAACGGTGTCCGTGAAATGAGCAGCGGGTCTTTGTCATCTGACCATTATAGCCGCATGCATCACCAAGTTGACATTGCCGTACTTGATCGCCATGCCGACTGCACGCTGAACTATCTCGACGAGGAGCAACACGGCGCCCCATCTTTTTAGTCGCATTGTCAGAGGGGCGTATTATCGAATCGCTTCGATACCCGCTCGAATGATTTAACAGTAAATTCACACGCCGCGCCAATCGGGATTCATCATGCCGCTCGTTTCCGCCCTTACCTACGACGCACTAACGTGCCAAACCGAAAGTGTCATCTGTCAGTACATGCAACGGGCGAAGGCGGCCCCCTGCACATCACGGCAACAGATCTGCGAGGATATCGCCCTCGGCGCCTTCGTCTTATGGTCCCACCTCGCCTGCGAAGCGGCACTAGCCAGCCCCTGTTTGACCGCGCTCCGCGACTACGAGGCCGATATGACCCGGCTCGAAGCGCTGACTAGGACATCGCGTCGTTTCCCGATGACCGCGTCACCCTCGGAGTAAAGTTGATTGGAGCACGGGCCGCCGGCGGCTACCGACGGATAGCCGGATCGCGAGATATGCCAACGCTGCACATTCACGAGCCCATGTGCCCCGGCATCAAGTTGGGCGATCGGATTGCAGAGGTTAGCGTCGAGCGACCACGCGGTTGGTTTCCATCTATGGCCCCCAACCGGCAGATCGCCTACTCCTTGATCAGGAAGCGATCCCGATCTTTTGCGTTCTTGATCCACTCCGGCGGCCGACCGCGGCCAGACCATGTTGCGCCGGTCTTCGGATCAAGATACTTGGGACGAAATGGAATTTTTGCCGACGCTCCACGCTGTCGGCCGAAGATATCCCGTTCGGTCATCCCATATTCAGCCACCTTCGCACGCACCTCGTCGAGTGCGGCCTGGAATTCCTTCAGGCGCGCCGCTTCCGCTTGTTCAGCGAGGGCGTCCATTTGTGCCTTCAGCTCGTGGTACGTCGCCATCCTTTGCTCTCCTGACTGTCCAACCTACCGGCGCCCTTCTTCATCTCGGTAGGGCCACCGTTGGGTCATGCCTCGCCCAAATGGACTAGGACACCAGGCAATCATTTCAAGTTTCATCCGACGATCCGCGCATGATATTTTTCGCTCTCCTAGCGCATGCCACTGCTGGACAGTTGACTTAGATCGTCGTGACTTCGGGAGCCTCGCAACGGCATTTAAGGTAGATCGGACCTATCACGAGCGACTTCTTGCATATTGCCAAGCGCCACGTAAAGATCCCTTAATTTTTCAAGTCCGATTTGGCTCTCGATTGCCTGATACTGACACTCGATATGAGGTTGTACTCTGGCTATCAAGCTTTGGCTACGCACCGTCAGCTGAATTTTTGCGCCTCGCACACCCCAGTCCGACCGCTTTCGCGTGATCAAGCCATCTCGCTCAAGCCGCTCGAGTATGCGCGTCAGGCTGGGCTGCAAAATATAGCATCGCTTCGCGATTTTCACCGCCTCGAGCCCCTGTCCCGCCTCGCTTTCCAGCAACCACAGAATGCGCCACTGCTGCTCAGTGAGCGTGTGCTCATTAAGGATGGACCGAATGGGAGCAAGCAGTGCCTCACGCACCTCTTGAAGACGAATGATCAAGGCGTGAATATCGTTCATGCGGGCAATGTTCCATCGCTCGGTCTTCTCCGTCAAGCGACAACTCGACGATCTCGCCAACAGCGACAGTGGCTGCTCTATAACGATTATCGCCCCCCAGTCTCAACGTAATCAGACACCGCTTGACTATTTCAAGTCTCGTGCGGCGAGCCGCGCATGATACTTCGCGCTCTCCTGACGCATGCGCTGCTGTTCGGCGTTGACGTAAATCGTGGTGGTCTGCAGCGAGCCGTGGCCCAGCACCTGCTGAAGCACCTCGATCGCCATGCCGGCTGCGGCCGACTGCGTCCCGAACGTGTGCCGAAACGCGTGCGGCGAGGTGCCCGCCAGCTGCCGGCGCGCCGACTCCTCGAGATCCGGCAATTGCTCGAGCAAACGCCCGAGGGCCCGCGTCACCACCCGCCGTGCCGCGCGCGGCGTGTAGCCGGCGATGCGGGTCACCTGGCCGGTATCGGTCACCCCATATTTCTCCCGGCCGGCGGGGGTGGGCGGCACCACGGTCGGCGCCACGAGCGGCAGGCCGTCGGCCGCAGCGCCAGGCGCGTCCAGATCCAGGCCACGATCCTGCCAGTGCTCACGCAGGGCTTCCACAGTGTCCTCGGTCAGCGGCACGATGCGCTCCTTGTTGCCCTTGCCGACCAAGCGCAGCATCCAGGTCGCGGGAATCTCGTCCTCGGCCGGCCACCACTGCAGCCCGCCCCGCTCCGCCGTCACAGCCTCCTCGATCCGCAGGCCCGCGTCACCCATCAGCAGCACCAGGGCCCGGGCCACACGCCAGTCCGGCCCCTGCGGGCCGAATCCTTCGGCGCGATCGGCGAGCTCCGCACGCACGCGCGTCCACACGTCGATCGGCAGCGCCCGCTGCACTTGCAGTTTGGTTGCCCGCTTGACGGGCTTCGGGTCGGCCACGGCGACCCACGGGTTGCCGGCCAGGTAGCGCACCTTCACCAGCCAGTCGAACGCCGCGCGCAGCGTGCGTATGGCGTAGCGCTGGCTATCGAGCGACAACGGCGTCAGGGCGAATGGACGCCAGCGGCCCGAGGCACGCGAGGCCGGCGGCCCGCGAAACGCCTCCGACGGGTTCGCCAGGAACGCCTTGTAGGCCTCGCAGTCGTCGACCAGGATCGAGGACATCGGCCGGCCGCGCTCCAACACGCACCACAGCACAAAGCGCTCGAGCTCTCGCCAGTACGCGCGCTGGGTCGCGGCCTGGCCGTCATAGCGGTGCAGGTAGGCGAACACGGCGTCCAGGTCGTGGGCCGCCGAGATGTAGGGAAACGCCGGCGCGCGGTTCAGGCCCCGGGCGCCGGCCAGGTCGTGCGGTACCACCAGGCGGTGGATCGGCACCAGCTGATCCCGACGCAGCGCGACGCGCGTCTCGGGCGCGGCCAGCAGCGGATCCACGCCGTCGACGTCGGCGTCCACGGTCTGGCCGATCGTCTCGGCGTGCCGACGGAGCCAGTCCACGACCGTCCGGGCCCGGCCGACGCCGATGCGCGGCACCGAGCGCCACCACGCTCCGCCGCGGCGGTTGCAGTACGCAACGAGCTCGCCCACCGTGCGCACCTCCACCTCGGCCAGGCGCTGCGCGACCAGAGGCCGGAACCAGCGCGCGACGGTGTGATGCGCCGCCGGCGCGGCCTTGGCCCAGCTGCCGGCCGCCAGCTCGATCATCTGCAGCGACACGGGGCTCAAGCGCGGCTCGCCGTACTTGCGAATCGACGCCTGCAGGTGCTCGACCAGGACGGAGGACCCCTCGCGCAGCGCGATCGACACCAGGTCGTCGCGCATGGTGCGCAACAGGCGCTCGACGTCCAGGACCTCGTGCTCCTCCGGATCGAAGTAGAGCCGCGCGATGGTCGCGACCGGCAGCCCTTTCACGCGCGCGCGCAGCGCCGTGAATTCGGTGCGCGAGTAGGTTCGGGGCGGCGGCAGCTCGAGCTGCTGCGGGCGGTTGGCCATGGTCAGGTCTTGGTTGCTGCGCGACGGGTTAGTAGCGGGAATAGCTTGAGCCAGTCCGCATCGGACACAGCATCGATTTCCAAGATCGCGGCGTCCCGGGCGTCATCGATCGTGAACGCGGCCACCCGGGGAATGCGCCGCCCCGTCTCCACCTCGGACACGGCGTAGTCGGCGACCACTTTCAAACCGGCCCGATTCGAGGGGTGAACGGCGAAGGTCCGGCCGCGGTGCTCGAACGGCACGCCGATCACCTCACACCGCAGCCCGTTCTCGAGCACGATCTCGAACACAATACCGTCGACCCGACGGGCGAGTGTGGCGGCGACAGCAGAAGAACTTTTCATAGGTCGTTTCCTGTGGGGAGCCGGATATATCGCCGGCCGACAACGAGGTGCCCGAGCTCGATGGTCGGCATCGGTTAGCCCGCCGGCGCCGGACTCGAATCGTCCACTGCCAAGGGGCTGGCCTGGTGGCGATCCAGCAAAAACGTCGCGGCCGCCACGGTCGCCTGCTTCACGAACACGGCGTAGCCTGGATCAAGCGGCGGCAAGTGACTCGTCGCGCCGTGGGCGGTACCGAAGTGGGTGCGCAGCGCGCCGATGCCCTGGGTGATTGACTGAATCCCGCCAAGCAGCTTTTTCACATCCTCTTCGGCCTCCTTCTCTGCCGGCCAGGTCAGTGTCTCCAGGCAAGCCTTCACGAGCGGCGACATCGATTTGTCTTTTGGCAGTGCCACGCCGCGCTCGCGCAGGATCTTGGCGCACACCGCCTCGAGGAACCGGCTGCAGCGCGTGAGCGCGTCAGCCGAATCGGCCCGTGTTGCGTCCACGGCGTCTTGCCATAGACGGTGCAGGTTCTCGTCTCCGGCGGTCGTAAGGCTGTCTGCCATCTCGGCGTCGATCACACCGGACTCATCCGCAAGGAGCGCGCGAACCGAGGCCAGCGCCCCGTCGAGCCGGCCCTCGATGTCGTCCAAGCCGTGCCCCCCTATCCGGCGGATGAGCGACGTCACCACGTCCTTGGCGGTGAGTCGCTCAAGCCAATGTGGAGGGCAGTTTTCCAACAGCCAGATGCCGTCGATCCAGGCGCTGAAATCGGTTTCGCTGGCATCGCTCGCGACCACCATCAGACGGTCGTCAGTGAAGCGCAGGCAGAGGTTCAAAGGTGGATCGTCGCTCCCGGGCAGCGGTTCCACGCGGACAAACGCGCTCTGACCACTGACCGATAGATGCCCGAATTCGGTTCGCATTGCATCAACCAGCTCGCGCAAACCCGTTTGGACTTCTTCGTGCTTGGACTGGACGCGTTTGAGTTGTGCAGCTCGGGCTTTGATCAGGTCTCTCATCTCGCTCTGTGCCGGTGCTCGGCAATGTGGTGGTGTTAGTCCTGTATCCCTGGTGCCTGCCACGCCTGGCCGCGGCGTTCGGCATCCACCCTACCAGTCCGCCCCATTGATCGCGGTCCACTCGCCGCAGCAGCCGACATCGCGCTTGTGCGGCACGCTGGCGAGCGCGAGCTGCAGGCGGCTCGGCTGACCGGCGTCGAGCGCGGCGCGTGCACGACGTGCGGCGCCCGGGCGAGCCGCGCGAACCCGATCCCGACCGGGTCGAAGGGGGCGCGCAGGGTGTCGGCCGCGCGCAATTGGATGCCGGTGTACATGGTGGTCCTCGCTGCCCTTTTCGGGACGGTGGTGGGTCGGGGTCGACGCACGGCGCCGGCGCCAGACTGCCCTGCTCGATCGGCTGGCGGGCCGCCGGACGCCGCGGGGCCCGTCGACCCCAGTTCGTCAAAAATACGGGTTAACCCTATATTCGGTGAGGCGTAATCCGACCCTAGGGCATTCTAGACCATTAAATACAAGTCCGCTAATGGTGCTTAGCGGACTTGATGACGCGCCAGAAAAACCCGGCCAAGGCCGGGCTCGCTAGGCGATCAAGCGGCAGGCTCATCGCTCGTCAACGAACTCCACGGGCGGCCACTGCCCCGCTCGCGGCGCGCCAGCTGCCGCCAACGCCATGGCGGCGGGATTCCACCGCCGTTCAAACGCGATCCCCGAACGGACGTCCGCCAACACCACCCACAGGCCCAAGCCTTGTGGACTCGGGCGGAGGGCAACCCTGAACAAGATCGCTGCTTTGCTCAGGCCCAGCGGATCCCTGCTGTGCGTGAGACGAACCTGTACGGCGAGCTCCGGCTGGGCGGCCTCGAGGGCCGCTACCTCGGCCCGGACCCGCGCGAATTCCATCGCGGCATCGTATGACATAGTGTTTCCCCTGAATAGGTAGATCGCGGGTCGCCGCCGCCGTCAGGCGGTCGGCTCGCCCCAGGAAGCTTGGTTGCGTGGCAGGGCACCGGCCGGGTCGTTCACGTCCAGGCGATCGCCCTCCCCCAACTGGTCCACGAACAGCACCAGGTTCGTGCCGCCCGCAGCCTGCGTCGAGCGAAACAGGATGCCCTTGGCGCCGGCGGCGATCGCCTCGTCGCCCAGCACCCAGCTGGGCGGCTCGATCCGCGCGTTGAACCAGTCGCGGCGCCAGTCGCAGAAGAAGGATTCCCACAAAGGCGGCCAGAGATCCGCGCGAAAGCCGCTGGTGAAATCGACCACGGGCGTCGCCGTGACTCGATAGCTCACCAGCGTGCCAGGCGGTAGCAGGGGCGACAGCTGCTGGTACTCGGCCACCGCCGTGGCCACCTCGAGCGCCAGATACAGCGCGGGCGTGCCGATCCGGTTCGCCCGGCCGCCGGCCCGGGCGGCACCCACGCCACTGGTGGGCGCCACGGCCCACTTGGGCACGTGCAAGCGATAGGCGGTAATGTCCTGCAGCGGCGTGAGGATCATCCGGCGGCGCCCGCCTCGAGCGACGCCACATAGCGCACCACGTCATCGGCGCGGCCGGCCGAGACCAGGGTTTCGGCCGTCTGGTAGTCAAACACGGCCAGCGGCTCGTTGCGATACCAGAACAGCGCGCGCTGGACGTCGCCCGACAGATCCGTCGCGGCGCGGATCACGCGGATCGCCTCGCGCAGGAACTGCTGGACGCTGGCCGACTGCGGCGCGCGGGCGACGGTGTTGCGGTGGACGTGAGCCTGGTCGGCGAGCGTCTGCAGGTCGATGTTGAGGGCCGCCACGTAGCGACGGGCCGACAGCACTGGCGCAGCCATGTCCGGCTCGCGCAACGCACTCAGGAATGCATCAAAGCTTGCCGGGGCCGGGCCGTCGGCTGGCGCGGCGGGTGCTCGGGTGGCTGCGAGGGTGCTCATGATGTCGCGCTCCTTTTATGCACAAATCATGAACAGTTATAGCACAGAAAACGCCCCAACGTACCACACCTGGTAAGGATAGTTATCACCTGTGCGATTTCGTCTCCCTGCCCTGCTCCCTTCGCCGCCGACGCCGCCTGGTTGTCCCTGCCCCACCGGCCCGGCCAAGAGATCGGCCCGCCAGCTGCACCGCCGCGAACGCCACAAACAGGCCGCCGCTCGAGGCAACCAGGACGATCGCCAGCAGCGCGCCGGCGGGATGGGTACCGGCAGTTAGGATGAGGTGGTCCAGCGCGTGGATCACGAGCAGGAGGTCGTGCATGGGGGCCTGTCTATGGCGCCGACGGGGCGGCAACAGGCATAGTGTTCCCCGGCGAGCGCCGGGAATCCTCCTGCGGGTTCTTCGTGGCGGTGCTCGAGCGAGCGCTGCGGCACCCCATCTCCGCTGCCGACCGACCACGCCGACGAAGAAAAAACCCGGCCAAGGCCGGACGTCGTGTCCCCTGCTGGACGGCATGACCGCGCGACGACGCCTGCCACCGAGGTCCGGAAGGGACCGCGCGGCGAGCCCGCCTTCCTCGCCGGCCCCAAAAAAGGGCCACGCAAGGTGGCCCACCGAAGCATCGTCTCAACATGCGATCGCCCGCCATGAGGGCGATCCGCCCCCGCAGGATAAAGAGAATCGCCTGACACGGTCAGCACGGGACAAATACCGCTGGATGGGGTCAGCCCGTCCCCTCGTCGTCTACCTACGCCGTCTCCCTGCCACGCCGATACGCGCTGGCGACGTCATCTTGGGGCAGTCGATTCGGCCGCACGTCGGGCGCCGTCTTCCGCCGATCATGGACCGTGGTGTCGTCGTCCGCCAGGCCAATCTGACCGCCCAAAATGCGACGCACACCGCCCTTTCCCAGCGGCAGTCTGTCATTCACGAGACTGCAAAAAAATGGGCCACCGAAGTGGCCCAACAACATCTCAGCTTGCCTGCCTGTCCGTCAGAGAGAGGCAGCTTCCAGTGTAGACCCGGCCCCCGCTCCGCGATGTCAACAATTGCAAAGTGATCGACCGGCGACAGTCTCTATCGCGGACAAAAAAATCCCGGACGGGTACCGGGATTGAACTTCACGCGACGAGAGAGGTGGCGCGTGGAGACCCGAGTCGATTGTACATAGCCGCCTCTCCAAATCCTACGAGGCATTGTCAAAGATGGGTAACTGCGCCGCGTACTGCTCTGCCCTGCGCGCGCAACCGGGGCCTGACGGCCCGCGCGACAAGAAAAAAGCGGGCCACCACAAGGGGACCCGCTAAGGTGCTACCGTCAGTCGGAATAACGGCAGCACGCCCCACTAAAACCGTCCCTCGCGCGACGTCGCCTGAACCCGCACGCGGGCGCCCGGTATCAGTCTCCGATGGGCTAGTGGCGCGCGCCATATCCACCAAACACCCGCGCCAAGCTGCTTTGCAGGGCCACTACCGTGGGCGCCTCACCGCCCGCCATCTTCAACTGGAACCACGCCGTCGCGTGCTCGAGCGCGGCACGCTGGTGTCGCTCGGGCACGCCTGCTCCGGACAGATACTCGGCAGCGAACCTCGCCACGGCGGCGGCATCAACGAGGGCCGTCGGATGGCCCTCCGTCGGCTGAGAGATACGGTGGGTGTCGTTCATGGCAAAACTCCTTAGGCAACTACAGGGGCGGGTCAACATCCATTCCGTGGTTCAAGACGCGAATCACATCCAGCGTGGTTGCGGATTCGCGGTAAAAGACCTCGTGCGAGCCCACCCGAAGACGGCAAACCGCATCACGTGCGTCGCCTGGTCGTCCAGGCGAGGCACCGCGCGCCAACTGCTCAAGCGCCGTCACAAGCTCGCTCACGTCGCGTTCGCAGTACGCTCGTGCCCCGGACTCGAGCGCGTGGACCCAGATATTCTCTAGGTCAGCCTCGGCCAGGGGCGTGAGCCGCACCACCCGGGCCCTAACTCCCATGCTTGGCGCGCAGGCGGGCGAGGAAGGCCTGACCATCGAACGCCGTCGGCGCCCCGGAATCCTCCCCGGCGCGGAGTGCTTCCTGCAGCGCACGCAATTCCGTTTCTTGGGTCTCGAGCAGGCGCAATCCGGCCCGCACCACGTCACTGACCGAGCCGTAGCGGCCAGATGCCACCTGACTGTCCACGAACTGAGTCAAATGGTCTCCCAACGAGATCGACGTATTGCGCGGCATCATGCGGCTCCTATCCAGTTAGGTTAGATTTTATACCAACAATTGGTATTATTTGTGTCGAGCCATGCCGCGCGTGAGAAGCATAGTTATCACCTGTGCGATTTCGCGTCCCTGCCCTGCTCCCTTCGCCGCCGACGCCGCCTGGTTGTCCCTGCCCCACCGGCCCGGCCAAGAGATCGGCCCGCCAGCTGCGCCGCCGCGAACGCCACAAACAGGCCGCCGCTCGAGGCAACCAGGACGATCGCCAGCAGCGCGCCGGCGGGATGGGTACCGGCAGTTAGGATGAGGTGGTCCAGCGCGTGGATCATGAGCAGGAGGTCGTGCATGGGGGCCTGTCTATGGCGCCGACTGGGCGGCAACTGGCATAGTGTTCTCCGGCGAGCGCCGGGAATCCTCTTGTGGGTTCTTCGTGGCGGAGCTCATGCGCACCCTGTTCGGCCACGCCGTGTCGTCCAACGACCTACGCCGCCACTTCGCCACGCCCGGCCGGCGCGCGAACGCCCTGGCCGCCTGGCTCGCCCCCCCAGCTCGAGACGCTGCAGCGGGCGGCCGAGACGTTGCGCCTCGAGCTCGACGCGGCCTGGCGGGTCTTCACGCAGACCGCGGCCGATGCCGCCGGTCAGATCCGGCGTGCCGATCGACGGCCCGTTGGATCACAGCCGCACGAGAGCTGAGGCTGGCCATCGCCGATGGCGGCAGGTTCTGATATCTGAACCATCCATTCTGATATCGGAACGCCCGCGGCAATGATGGTCGGCGCGTCCGCAGGTCAGCCCACGCAGGCACAGGGCACACCTCTGTAATTCGCATTGGCACCGTCCCAGTCTATTTGCCTGCACCCAGACCGTCAGACGGGGCTTCCGGCACCTAGTCCGGCGGAGACGTGGGGGTAGCGCAAAGGCCACCGGTTCGAGGTGATCCACCACCCATCCTCCGATCGAACCAAACATCGTTGACCGGATAGCTATCTGGTAGCGAGCAACTAAACTCTTACGCGATTACCTCGAGGTGGCGCACACCGCCCTGCACGGCGTCGGCAACCAAGCGACGATCGAAGGTCGCGAGGGTACCGCCATGCCTACGTGCGAGGGCAAGAAGATAGGTGTCGGTGACCTGGTCTGTCGCGAGTAGGCGGCTTGCGTCGACGAACTCAGGATCCAGAAGGCTCAGATCGTCGGACCAGAACTGATGACCGGGATGCGCACGCAATTGCGCTACGAGCGGGGCCACTGCCGCCGGAGTCTCCAGCGTATTTGGATAGCGAGGGTTGCCGATGATGCGCAGTACACCGTTTTCTGTCATTGGACAGGTCGCCCAGGCCGTGTGCCCTACCCGTCCAAACCAACCATGTGCGGCGTCATGATGCACGTGGCCGGTATCAAGCAGCGCAATTAGTACGTTGACGTCCAACAGGTAGGCCATCAGGGCGCCTCGTCGCGCAACTGATTAACCAGTTCGAGAGTGACCGGGCGCGCGCTTCGCGCGTTCGGCAACACTGGCAAACCGTTGCGCACCGCTGGGGCAGCTGCGGCTGGCTGCAGACTGGCACGAGCGAGCGCAGACAGTACCCTTCCGATCGAGACATGTTCGCGCTCTGCGCGCGCGCGGACGACGGCGAGCACATCGTCGTCAATATCAAGGGTGGTTCGCATCAGATGCCTCCTTTGTCATCACGCATCAAACATCAATAGTATAACAGCACCGCATCAAACATCAATCATCACTGCCTCTCGGCCACGAGCGGATAATGGCGGCATTGTTCCGGCGCCGTGATCCCTCTTGTGGGTCCTTCGCGGCAGTGGCTGCTCTTCGTGTGGACGACGCTTTAACGCCTAGCCGAACCGCCGCGCTGCCGCGTTGCTCGCGCCCGGGGTGAGACACCGCGGCGGTCGAATGAAGTCGGGTGGCTCGCGTTCAATGCGGGCCGGCGCTGTCCGGGGAGCACTGTTTGACGCTCCGGACGAATGTCCGTGCACTGAGGGCTCCTGAGATTCTAAAAGAGGTATGTTGGACGTGAGATTCTGCGATCTGACTCGCCCTATCTAGGTCTACGAAGTTCCGCGACGACGGTGATCAGCGCGCTCGTAAGTAAATCCAGGGAGGTTCGCCCAATCCAACGCACGTCCCGTCGCCGAGCTCGCATCTAGACAGTCGGTGCAGGCAGGCCCGCGAGGTCGCCAACGGCCAGGATCGCCAGAAAGCAGCCGTCCTAAATGGCCTGGGCCGCGATCCACCGATCGTCGTAGTGTCGGGCCGGCAGACGTGCGGCTTTCCTGGCCGCTGCAGGCACGGCGAACGCGGCGAACTTGCATCGGATGATGTCGAGTCGGCCGGCGTCCAATCAGGCTCAGGTGCGCCGCGCGGCGGGAGCGCTCCGCCGGTTCGAGCCAGCGTGCACGTCGAACGGTCGGTCCGGGCACCCGGATCGCTTGACCGCCTCCCTGCAATGGGGACCCTGACCGCAGAGAAGCGGCCACCTCAGCCTTCGTTAAATGTTCTATTACAAGCAGTGCCAGTGGCCCGCCGGCGCCGAGGTCGACGTTGATACGTATCAACGCCGGCGTCTATGCAGCGGCTGCGGGTCGTTTTCTCCGGTGAGGCGTCACTTGTTGATACGTATCAACGCGGGCTGCACTCACGACGTCAATTCGAAGTTCGGCACCGAGCCATCCCGTGTTGATACGTATCAACCATGGCCGATTAGCCGTCGGCCCTTCGTCTGAGCATCTGCACCGTGTTGATACGTACCAACAGCAATGGCCTGGTAAGCCAACGTCGCCGCGAGTTGGTTCATCGTAGGCATTGAACCGTAAATTTTTCAGAAAATACTTCTAACTTTTTATTCCATAAAGTATAGTTACAAAAATTCCTAAAGGAGCCCGAAGATGAGTGCGTTGGTCGTTGCAATCGCAAATCAGAAGGGAGGCGTCGGAAAGTCGACGATTACGGTTAACCTTGCGAGCGATCTAGCGGAGCGTGGATACCGAGTTCTCGGGGTAGATGCCGATCCCCAAAATACTCTCTTGCAGTGGAGCGCCGCATCAGGTGACGAAGACGAAGGATTGAAATTCCCGGTCGCCAACCTCGCGGCAGCCGGCAAGATGATTCATCGGGAGATCAAGAAATACATGAGCGATTACGATTTCATCGTGGTCGACTGCCCGCCGTCTGTTGAAGACCCTAGGCCTGCGGTTGTGCTGATGATTGCCGACCTCGTGGTTATGCCCACGTCCTCGTCTCCTACGGACTTCTGGTCGAGCCGGGGGTTCATCCAGCTTATTGAGCAAGTGCAGGTAACGAACGACTCTTTGAAGGCCGTATGGTTGCTGAACAAGGCGAAGCCGAAGCGACTACTGACGCGTGCTCTATCCAAGGCGATCGCGGATACAGGAATTCCTGTCCTGGAAACAAGCTTGAGCGACAGGGAATCCTTCAAGCAAGCCGCAGCTTATGGCGTTTCCGTCGCGGCTCTCAGCGACAAAGGCGCCCGTGCAGCACGCGACGAAATTAAAAAAATTACTGACGAAATTCTTGAAGTTTTGGGCGCTGCAAGCGTCAAGGAGTCCGCATAATGAAATCGCGCCGCAGCCTTGATGCAGGCTTCACCGTCGAAGTACCCGCCAAGAAAACAGCCATCGACCGTTTCGCTGCGGTAGACGCCATGGTGGGCATTGATCGCGAAAAGAGGGAGATCGGAAACGGGGATCCTCAGGCGACGTCGCCTGAAATTGCCGCTGTACCCGTGGCCAGCTCACATCAGTACCGGAAGTGGTGCATCGAGAATAATTATGAGCCGGGGAGGGCGATCCCGTTGCCATTGGCGAAGGTAAAGTCGAGCCCCTTTAATCCTCGTCACTTCTACCGAGCCAGTTCCATCACAGCTTTGGCCCTTAACATCTCCACCCAAGGTCAACAGCAGCCCGTTCATGTGACTCCGGACTACGTCTCCGGGGATGGCTATTTCATAGTCGACGGAGGGCGCCGGACGAGGGCTCTTAGAGAATCCAAGGAAACGACGGTCCGAGCCATCGTCGTCGACGTCCCACAAGGCATCGAAAGCTACAAGCTCGGGTACGACCTAAACACACAGCACGAAACCCAAACTGTCTTCGATGATGCCGTTGTTTGGCGGCGACTATTAGACGAAGGTCACTTCCCCAGTCAGACCGCGCTCGGCGAGCAGCTTGGCGTCGACAAATCGGTTGTTACCGCGACTCTGTCTGTGGCCGAGTTACCCGAATCTCTGATCGAGGCAATGCTTGAGCATCCGAAAGTTTTCGCGATGAACATGGCGTACGCGGTGGTCAAATACTTCCGCAGCGCGGGAGAGAAGGACACTCGTATTCTCATCAGGAAGATCATCGACGAAGGATTAAGCGTCCGGAAAGTAACCGACCTGGTGAAGAAGGCAACCGAAGCCAAGGTCTCAGACGGCAACCGCCAACGATATTCAGAACGCGTCGACGTAAAAATGCACGGAAACATTAAAGTGGGCGACCTGCGTGCATACGGCGAAGACAAACTGCGGCTCGATCTTCATGGCTTGCCTCGCGAACTTCGGGACCGTATCCAGGCCCATCTTGTAGAGCTCCTCGAGCGAGAGATGCGAGAGGCCGAGGGGAAAGCAGGCAGCTAGTTTCGTTAGAAGCGCGGCAACGCGGCTACTGTCTCTCGAGGCCCGCCGCACCCCAATATGCGCGCACCTAAAAGTGACTTTTCCCGACCTAGAGGTAAGCGCGCTCTTCCGGTGACGTTTCCCGACCCACAAACGCCCAACCATGCGAAAGGTGACGGACCTCGACCTGAAGGTGACGTTTACCGACCCGAAGTGTCTACTCACATCTGCGATAACGTTCTTCCGGTGAGACCGAACGCACCGACGACGAAGATTCGACAGAGTCGCCGCTGTGAGGTCGGAATCCGTCACTTTTAGCCAGAAGCCGTGCCGGCCAGGCCCGCCTGCGCCCGTCGTGACGAACGATCCTTATCGCAGCTAGGAGCACTGGCATGCCAGAGTAAGGTCGGAAAACGTCACCTTAGACGCCAACGGAAAGACAGACCAACTATGCTTTGGAAACGCCCGGGTCGGTAAACGTCACCTTTAATCGCTCGTGCTGAGTCGGAAGACATTACGTAGGAAAGTGGCGGCGGGTCGGTAAACGTCACTTTTGAATACCCGCCCGGGTCGGAAAGCGTCACCCTTCGTCGGCTCGGCGACCCTCCAGTCGCAGTCTCCACCGCGCCTGCCTTGCCGTTGCTTTACCTTGAGCAGCTTGCGGGTCGGTAAACGTCACACTTGAGCCGTGTTCTGGAAGAAAGGCCGCTAGATGGCAACGCAACGGTATCCGACAGCGGGTTCGGGGTCTGTTGTTGACTCGCTACGTTTTCTGAAGGGGCTTTTGTAAAACAGTTTGTAGATCCTTTAGTAAACCCTTTTGTAGGCGACCTCGCCATTCGCCAGAAGCCTTGTCCCGTATGGCTCTGTGGGCAATGCTATTTCCTGAAAAGTGACGTATACCGGGCCTGCGGTGACACGTTCCGACCCCAGGTGGACATATACCGGGCCGGGCGTGACGTTAACCGACCGTTATCCACATCGGTGACTTGCTATAGCGACGCGTCACCGTATAATTGTGACGCGTCGCGCCTGACGTCACATTTTGGAGCGTTCAATGGCAAAAAAGCAGCCGGCCGATCCGGCGGTATCGATAGTCGATCTCGAGCCGATTATGATGGCCGAGTTGGACGAGCCTGCTCTCGACGGGGATGGAAAGGTTAAGGGTACCGTAGCGATGAGCCGTGCGCTGGTAAATTCCCAGCAAGGCCTGACGTTGAATGAGAAGCGTGTGATGATGGCGGCGCTTCGTTCGGTCGACAGCAAGAAATCGCCGTACTTGCACGGACAACGAAACGGTTACGTCTGCGTTCGTGTGCGAGTTGACGAGTTCGCAGCGCTTGCTGCCCTCGCGCCTCGGTCTGGAGAGAAGCAAGCAACAGCCGCGTATGAGGGATTGCGAGACGGTTGCAACAGCTTGCAGAAGCGAACGCTGACCTATATGGACGGGCCGCGGAAAGTGACGCTGAACTGGGTTTGGAAGGCGGTCTACCACGAGGGAGAGGGTTGGGCGGAAATCTCGTTTTCACCGGACTTGACACCGCATATCTTCATGCTGCAGCGCCGGTTCGTTTCGTACCAACTGGAATTTGCGCGTGGACTGCAATCGATCTACTCCTGGCGCTTGCTTGAACTCCTGATGCGCGAGCGTGATCGTGGGCGATTGTTGATCACCCTTGATGATTTTCGGAAGACACTCGAAATACCCGATACCTATCGCTTCGCGGACATCAAACGGCGAGTCATCGATATGGCGCTGTCGGAACTGAACAAAAAAGCTGACCTTGTTATCGAGTGTCGTGCAGTCAAGGTCGGGCGCGCAGTGAATTCTCTGGATTTCACCTTCGTTCAAAATCCCCAACGTTCGCTCGAGCTCGACGTCGCCGCGTGACCGGACGGTTGCCCAACAAATGTGACGGATTCCGACCCATGGCATGGCCGGACCATGTTTTGTGGTCGCTCGGCTGAACTGGCTCGTTCTTCCAACCGTGTGCTGCGCGCTGCGCATCTTCTGTCGAATGGTAGGGGCCGCATTGACTCGCCGCGTAGATAGGGACGCTGCCTGCTGATATCCGTTGGTCGCGATCTGAGCGCGTTGGCGTCGCGGCGTCAGAGCGCTTGCCATGCGAACACCGCCTCTTCCACACGTTCGAATTCTCGATAGCGCCATTCCTCGACCTGTACTTGGGCGCTCGCTTAGACCAGCGGGATCCCTGCTGCGCCGAGGCGGACTCGACGTCGCCCACGTTCGGACTTGCCGTTGATGGGCATGCCGGCATGCCGGCGTGCCGCGACGGCGTCGATATGCCGACGGGGCCCTTGCCGCGTCTCGGCTGGAGGAGGGTACAGGCCTTTTCTTGGTGGCTTGGGAGTATGGTGCGACCGGAGGGGCGTGAGATAGTGGGTGAGCGCTATGACCGTTAGTTGCATAATTACCCTTCTTTGCAAAACTTGACTGCGCTGACCTCGAGAGTCGTGTTCGGGCAAAGGGCGCGCACACGCGCGCGTTGAGGCCGATGCCGGGGTATCCGGCATCGGATGATTTACGCGCACTTAGCGGTGCGGCGGGCATAGCCCGCCGTGGCGCTTAGTGCCTGCCGCAGGGGAACGCGTGCGCCTCGATGGTGTGCACGTAGGCGGGCAAGCCCGCCCCTCTGAGGCGGAGCCTCAGCTCGATATGGGGCGGATAGAGATAGGTTCTGATTAAGTCCCGACAGCTAACCGCCACCCGTACCGACAGTTAAATGCACTTATCCACATGCGCTGACGGCCGAAGGCTCGCCGCGCGCTGGCGAGTGCGACGCGACGTGTGGAAAACGGAGGGAAGGTTCGGGCCCAGGCGTCGGCCTGGCGAGGTCGACGCGAATGCGGTTCTCGCTGGCGCGATGGGAAGGGCAACAGGGGACGCTGCGAGGTTAGGCGGGTGGGGCGACTTGGTTTCGTGCGATCCGGAAGCACCGGTCCCGGTCCCAATCGGGATGTGCGGCTTTGAGCTCGCCGGCGCGGATCATCACCGCGCGCTCGAGCTCGGCCCGACGATCGCTTTCAGAGAGTCGGCCACGCGCCGCGGCTTTCGCCTGCGCGGCCGCCAGTGTGTCGGTCAGCTGGGTGAGCAGCTGGCCAGCGCCGGCGCCTACCTTGCGCTCGCGCTTTCGTGCGGCGTCTCGCCGGCGTTGCGCACGCAGATGGGCACGCGTGCGCTCGTGGCGCAGCCACTTCCCGAGGCCGAATTGTTCGAAGAGCGCCGGCGTCACATACCGAATGGCAGCCAGGCCGCGATATCGAGGTCCATCTTCGCCGACCTGGAGCTCGCATTGCGGGCGACTCTTCACGAGCCGGGCCGTGACCAGGTCCCGCAGTGCCCGTTCTGCGCGGCGGACTGAAAGGCCCGCCTGTTCGGCCAGGTAGGGCAACGTGAAATCCACCCAGCCGCCCTGCGCCGGCACCGCGATACGCAGGGTGGAGACGTCGCAGAACTTGATCAGCGCGCGCACCAGTTGCACGCACGCGACGCGGCGCTCGCTGCGCTGCTGTCGCCGGCTGCCGTTGGCGGCGTTGAGAGACGGGAGCCAGGCCTGCGGCGTGTCGAGATAACGGCCGAGGCGCTGTTTCAGCTCGCGCAGAAGGCGCGGGCTGTTGGTGGGCGCCGGGCAGGGGATATCGGCCGGCCAGACGCGGTCGGGAAGCGGCACGCGCGAAATCGGCGCGCGCGCGTCCGCCGTCAGGCAATGAGCACCGGCAGCGGGTTGATGCGGATTCAACGGTGGAGCGGCTGTCAGCGGCAGCGCACCGGGAACCGGTTGCGTCATCGGCTTGCTCAGTTCGTCGCCGACGTGCTCCGTGTCCAGGTTGCTCGATTGGTAGCCTTGGATAGGACACGGCTTCGCATCCCGGCTGCTGCCTCGTTCACGCTCGCGCTCGCGGTTTGGCCCATCTGATTTTCTGTTTTCACTTGGCGTGTCGTTCTTCGTTTCGTTGTCACATGGATGTCGCTTGACAGCACCAACTTCCGGACTAGAATCGCCCTTGGTCTGATGTGGCGGCACCCCCTTACACCGTCGCTAACATCGCTTACGCCCCGACTTCAACTCGGGGCGTTTTTTTTGGTTTTCCTTTCAAATTTCCCTTCTTTCGTCTGACACAACATCGCGGAAGTCCTGCCTGCAGTCCAGCTGACAAATCGAACTTGCCCGCTCGGTGTCGGCGCACTAGATGCGGTCACAACCATGTGGTCGGCCAGGTGTTCTCGGTGTCCGCCGACATGTCGACAGAAGGCGGCGGCTCGTCCTCGAGAGGGGGTTCTTCTGGCATGGGCGGCATCGCCGGCGTGGCGGTCGGCCGCGCACGAACGCCTCCCTGGCGGGCCGCCTCATATGCCGTCAAGGGAAGGGCGGGCATGGTTTCGGATCCGGGTCGCCAGGTCCACGCGTCGAGCGCCGATTCGGAGATAAGGAGGTCCAGCTCAGCCTGGTAGCTCGAGGAGGCCTCCGGCGGCACGACATAGAGCGCGGTGCCACGCTCCGCGTCGGTCAGCAGCGCGGTGGCGATGGGGTGTTTTGCCGTCTGGTTGTAGCGCAGGCATTTCTGGTACCGGCGCTTGGCGAGCGTCTTGAGCAGCGCGTGATCGGAGAGCGTCTCGAACGGGATCCACGAGTCAGTCACCAGCATCATCGAGACTTCCTGCACGGTTGCGATGCCGGTGGCCGACACGCTCGCGGTGGCGATCACCATGAGGTGGATGCCTTCCGTCGCCGCCCAGATTTCGAGCTCGGCTGCGAAGACCTTCTCGATACGTTTCTTGGTCTTCTCGTCGATCATCAGGCCGAAGTCGGGCAGGTGCTTGATGACCAGCTTGAAGCCGAAGCGCGCGGTGGCGATCTCTTTGAGTTCGCCGATTACCAGCACGAAGTGCGGCTTGCCGGATTCGGAGACGGAGATCCGCGCGAGGCGCTCGGTGCGACGCTGGGCGATCAGGTCCTTCTGATCGCCCACGAACATCTCGGGGATGTACAGCAGATCCTCGAGGTTCATCTTCTTCGCGTTCTTGCCGGCAGCGGCCAGCAGCAGATACTTGCGCACCACGGACCAGTTTCGTTTGCCCGCCATGTTGGGCGACCAGCGATTCAGCTGCGCTTGCTCCCAGAGGTAGTGCAGCAGCCCGCGCAGGGTCAGCTTCTTGCCATCGGCCTTGATGCTGTCGGGCTCATTACCCGAAGGCTCCGGCATCTCGCGCGCCGGGCCCTTGGCCAGGGCGAAACCAAATTTGAGCGTGACCTGGCCCGACTCCGGATCCTCCACGATCGCCGAGCCGTCGACGTCCCCGAAGCCGCTGAGGCCCGGCGGCGTCTCGAACGAGTCGCAGCCCAGTTTGTGCTGGGTGCCGGTGCCCGGCATGCGCTTGACCTGGTAGCGACCTTCGAAGCGCGCGATGTACATCGGAACGGGTGGGACCGAGCACAGGCAAAGTGGACGCGCCTTGGCCTCGTGCGCGGCCGGCAGCTTGGCGAGGAAGCTATTGCTGTCGCCGTCGTACTCCTGGCCGTCCAATTCAAAGCGTTGCATGGTGGCGCCCCAAGTTAAGCGCTGGCCAGGAGTTTGCCCGTCCCGCGCGACGATGCGTTAGCGTTGCGCCTTGCGGGCTCGTGAACGTCGAGGCCACGCGCGCGGGCCTCGATCAGCAGCTGTACGAGCTCCTCGGCTTCGTCCGCGGAGATGTCGCCGGCGATCGCCGCCGACACGATGCTGCGTGGGGTCACAGGCTTGCCACTGCGGAAAATCTGATCGGTCATGAGATGGATCCTCGTGTTCGGATGGAGGAGGGCGATCAATCGCTGCCCGGCGGCGTATCGCCGAAGATCGTGCCGCTAGCGATGGCGGTCAGCAGCTCGCGGGCGTAGTCGATCGACGGGATGGATTCCCCGAAGTACGCGTCGACGCCATACGGGTTGGTGCACCACAGGCCTTCGCCCTCGATGTAGTCGAAGGTGTGGCCGTCGGCTTCGGCCGATTCACCGGCCGCCAGCAGTTTCACGAAGGCTTCGGGAGTCGGCAGATCCAGCGCGGCCCAATCGCCGGCGGCGATCGCGGCCTTCACCTTCGAGCGCCGCTCGTCGGCCGCGCGCTCTTGCGCCAGTTCGGCATCCACGGACACCAAGGCGTCAGCTAACTCCGCTGCATCGCTGGCTTGCTCGACCTCGGTCAACAGGACCTCGCTCTCGAAGGCGTCTTGCAGCATCGGGACGTCGGCGAACAGCCGGGGGCATTGCAGATCGTGAGCGCCGACCAGGACGAGGTCTCGCCCGAGATCCCGGGCACCGAAGCGCGCGCGTCGCAGGAGCTCGTTGCGCACGTCGGATCCCTCATCCGTGGCGCAAATCGCCGTTGCGTAGTCAACGCGGGCCTGCAGGGCGCGCGAGAAGGCGACCGGCACATCGAGGCGGCGCTGGCCGATGGCCGCGGCGATATCCCGTTGGGTCTGTTTTTTCGATTTCATGGTTTTCCCCTTGGTTACCAAACGAAGCCAGCGCCGACACCGGCGGCCACCGTGCCGCGCGAGTCGGTTGAGCCGTTGGCCTTCAGAATCCACCGGCCGGCGTAGGTCGAGATCCCAAGCGCCATCGCGGACTGGCCGCCGTAGGTGCCGCCACCGATCGCGACCATGCTTCGCCCCGGCGCCGGCGCCTGAGGCAAGCTGGCGATCGCGACGGCCGCGGCGATGCCGCCATTGGCGTCGCGCCGATCGTGGTCGAGCCGGTTGCTCAGGTTCGTGACCGAGTCGTTCAGCTGCTGGACGTTGACGGCATCGGTCGGCGCCGTGCCGGCGGACACGTTGGCCAGGACACGCGTCGTTCCGGCCGTCGCGTTGCCGATCGACACCGAGTCGTCGCGGTCGGCCACCGAGCCGGCACCCAGCGCCACGGCATTCGCGCCGGTCGCGCTTGCGTTGCTGCCGACGGCAACCGAGTCCGTGCCGGACGTGGCGGCGCCGGTGCCCAGCGCAGTACTGCGATCGCCGCTGGCGGCCGCATTGCTGCCGACGGCAGTCGCGTCGGCGCCGGTTGCGATCGAGCCGCCGCCGGTGCTGTTGAAGGCGGCGTATTTCAGGCTGCCTTGCCCGGGTTCCGGGATCGTCTGGCTGAAGCTCGAGGGCAGGATGGCGCCGAGGCGCGAGGAGAGGGCGTTGATCGCGGTGGTGTTGGCCGTGACGGCCGCGTTGGTGGCGAAGAGCTGGGCGCCGTTCACCGCGTCCGAGCTGGCCGCTGTCAGCGCGCCGACCGCTAGGTTGTGGATCGTCACCGCCGAGCCGGCACCGAGACCACCCAGGGTCACGCTGAGCTTGGTGGGGTCGTCATAGGACAGCGTGCTGCCGGCGATCGTGTTGACCGTGCCGATGACCTGGTCCAGCTGGCCAACATTGACCGCGTCGGTGGCGTTGACGCCGGCGGCCACCCCGGATATCCGCCGCGCGCCGGCGGTGCCGCTGACATCGAGCGTGGTGCCGCCCGTGGTGGCGCCGACCGTGATCCCGCTGGCGTTTTGCTGAACGAGGCCGACCGTGCCGGCCGCGAGCTGGCCCGCCAGCGAGGAAACGGTCTGGTTCGTGGCAAAGAGCTGGCGCCCGGAGACGGCATCAGTACTGCTGGCCGAAAGGGTCGCGTCGGCCACATTCGTGAGCGTGACCGGCGTGCCGGCACCCGGCGCGCCGAGCGTGATGCGCGTGCGGGACGCATCGTCGTAGGACACCGCGCCGGCGCCGACGGCCCCCACTGCGGCCGCCACGCTCTGCAGCTGCTGGAGGTTGACGCCGTCGGTGGCGTCCGTCCCGGCTGCGACGCCCTTCAGCTGGCGGGCGCCCGCCGTGCCGGCGAAGTTCACGGCCGAGCCGGCCATGCCGGCACCGACCTGGATAACGCCGGTGCCGAGGCCATCCGCTTGCTGCACCAGGCCGACCGTGCCGGCGGCCAGCTCGGACTGCAGCGCTGCCAGGCTCGTGCCATTGCCGGACAACCCGGTGGACAGCGACGATACCGCCAGTCCCGTGGCGGTCGACAGGGTCGAGACGGCCGCCGCGGTGACGCCGATCGCCTGGTTGGTGGCGTAGAGCTGGCGGCCGGCCACAGCGTCCGTACTGGTGGCCGACAGCGACGCATCCGCGACGTTGTTGAGCACGACCGGCGCGCCGGCGCCCGGTGCGCCGAGCGTGACGCGCGAATGGGACGCGTCGTCGTAGGCCACGGCGCCGGTGCCGACGGTGCCCACGGCAGCCGTGACGCTCTGCAGCTGCTGCAGATTGACGGCATCGGTGGCATCGGTGCCGGCGGCCACGCCCTTCACCTGGCGGGGGCCGCCGCTGCCGCGCAGATCCACGGCGGAACCGCCGGTGCCCGCACCGATCGTGATCAGGCCGGTGCTGGCATCCTGTTGCACGATCCCGACCGTACCGGCCGCCAGACTCGATTGCAGAGCCGCCAGCGTCGTCCCGCTGGTGGCCAGCCCCGTGGACAGCGACGTGACGGCCTGCGCGGTGCCGGTCGAGAGATTGGCGACCGCCGCCGAGGCTGCGGCCTGGCCGGTCGACAGGGAGGTGAGCGCAGCAGCGCTGCCGGTGGACAGGCTGCCGAGCGCCATCGTGGTGCTGGCCAGCCCGTTGGTGAGCGAAGCGACCGACTGGTCGGTGGACGTCGACAACGACGCGATCGCGCTGCCGACTGCCGTGGTGGCTTGCTCGGCCGCGTACAGCTGCCGGCCGGCCACGGCGTCCGTGCTGGTGGCCGACACGGCGGCATCGGCCACGTTGGTGAGCGTCACCGGCGTGCCGGCGCCGATCAGCCCGAGCGTCACCCGCGTGTGGGAGGCGTCATCGTAGGCAACGGCGCTCGAGCCGACCGCGCCGGTCTGCGCCGCCACGCTCTGCAGCTGCTGGAGGTTGACGGCGTCGGTGGCGTCGCTGCCGGCGGCCACGCCCTTCACCTGACGCGCGCCGGCGGTGCCGGCGACGTTGAGGACCGTGCCTGCGGTATCCGCACCGATCGTGATCGCACCTGCGCTGGCGCCGCTGGCTTGCTGCACCAGGCCGATCGTGCCGGCGTTCAAGCCGGCCCGAAGCGCCGATATCGTCGTGCCGTCGCTGGCCAGGCCCGTCGACAGCGACGTGATCGACTGTGCCGTGCCGGTGGACAAGCTGGCCAGCGCCGTGTTGGCGCCGGAGAGACCGGTCGACAGCGAGGACTCGGATTGAGCCGCCGAGGTGGACAGCGACGTGAGCCCGTTTGCCATGCCAGTCGACAAGCTCGATATGCCAGCGGCGTTCGCCGTCACGCCCGTCGACAGCGACGTGACGATCTGCTCGGTGCTCGTGGACAGCGTGGCAACCGCCTGCGCGGAGCTCGTCGAGAGCGACGAGAGATTTGCCGCCGTGCTGGTCGACAAGCTGGCCAGAGCGGTGTCGGTGCCGGCGAGACCGGTAGAGAGGGAGGCCGCCGATTGGGCCGCCGAGGTAGACAGCGAAATGAATCCATCTGCCATGCCCGACGACAAGCTGGCGATGCCCGCCGTGTTGCCGGCCACGCCGGTCGACAACGATGCAACGGCGCTCCCGGTGCTGGTGGAGAGCCCGGCGATCGCGCTGGCCGTGCCGGTGGAAAGGCTGTTGAGCGCTGCATGGGTGCTGTCCAGGCCTGTCGACAGCGAGGCGATCGATTGCGTCGCCGCCGTCGACAGGCTGACGAGGCCGGTGGACAGGCTGGTGATGCCCGACGCATTGCCGGCCACGCCCGTTGACAGTGATCCGATCGATAGATCTGTGGCGGTCGATAGCGAGGTGAAGCCGTTCGCCACGCCAGTCGACAAGCTCGCAACGCTGGCGCCGTTGGCAGCAATGCCGGTCGACAGCGACGTGACCGATTGCGCGGTGCTCGTGGACAGGCTTGTCGCCGCCTGGGCGCTCGACGTCGACAGAGATGACAACCCCGCCGCAACACTGGCCGACAGGCTCCCGATCGCCGACGTGCTGCCCACCAACCCCGTCGACAGCGACGAAACCGATTGCTCGGTGCTGGTGGACAGGTTCGCGACCGCCTGAGCATTCGACGTCGACAGCGAGGCGAAGCTGGAAGCCGTACCGGTCGAGAGGCTCGCGATGGCCGAGGTGCTGCCGGCCAGGCCCGTGGAGAGCGACGCCATGCCACTGCCCACGCCAGTCGAGAGGCTCGCGATACTCGAGACATTCCCCGCCACGCCAGACGAGAGCGATGCGAGCGAGCTGCCAGTGCTGGAAGACAGGCTGGAAAGCGCGGTGCCCGTGTCGGCCAGGCCGGTCGACAGCGAAGCCAGCGATTGTGCCGAGGTGGTGGAGAGCGAGGCGAGACCGGTGGACAGGCTGGTGATGCCGGTCGCGTTGTCCGCCACGCCGGTCGCGAGCGACGTCTGGGACTGGCTGCTCGAGGTCGACAGACTGCCCAGCACCTGTCCGACCTGGTAGAGCTCGGAGCCGTTGACCGCGTCCGTACTCGTTGCGGTCACCGAGCCAGCCGCGACGTTGGTGATCTGGCGGGGGGAGCGGGACTGCCCGAAGCTGACCACGCCGTTCGACGTGGTGCCGGCGACGGCATAGTCTTGGCCAGCGATATTGATGCTGCTGAGCGGATGCGCGGACCCTGTCACGGAGCCCGCGCCAATGGCCACGTCGCGAGGATTCGTCGCGATCGAGGACGTGCCGATCGCCAGGCCTTGCTGAGCCAGCGCGGCCGACGAGGATCCGAGGGCCACCGCATTGGTGCCCGTTGCGGTGGCCTTGAACCCCAGCGCCACTGCGCCACCCTGCGTCGTGCCGGGCGAATTCGCGAGCGCATTCAACCCGATGGCGAGGTTCGCTTGGCTGGTGCTGCCACTCGAATCGATGCCAGCCGTCGTGCCGTTACCGATCGCGATGTTGCTCTGGTCGGCGGCCGTCACGCTGTAGCCGATCGCCGTGGCATACGAGCCCGCCACTGCCGTGTTCCCGATGGCCACTGCGTTCAGTTGCGCGATGGACGACGTCCCGAGCGCCATCGAGTCATCGCCCGCGGCTGTCGAGCTGTAGCCGATGGTCACCGCGCGCAGGCCGAGCGACGAGACTGCCGTGCCTTCGGCAATCGAATAATCGCCCGACGCGACGGCGCCATTGCCGTTTTGGATCGCACCGGCACCTTGCGATTGCGCAGGCGCCTGTCCGGATACCGATGCGAGCGCGGCGGCGATCGCGATCGATATCCCGGTGCGTTTGGGTCTTTTCCTCACTTTCATTACAATCCCCGCTTAACATCGAGATCCCGGATTACGGGACGTTTACGCCTGCGCTTGCGCAGGACCTGGAGCCCTCTGTTCCTGTCTTCCGCCAAGATTCCGGGAACAGAGGGGTGTCTTTTCAGGTGCTTCAGCGTCGGCCTGGCCGAGCCGGCTGCGGCGCATATCGAGCACCGCGCTCTCGTAGGCCGCGCGCAGCATCGGGATATCCGCGATCAAATTCGGGCACTCATAGCTGTCCTGTGCGGCATGCGCTCGCCCGAGCGCAATCGCGTGCTGCCTGGCGGCCGCGAGATGGGTGAACCACGCAGGCGAGCCGATGTCGGTCGTGCAAACGGCATAGGCGTACTGCACCCGGGCCTCGAGCGCTCGCGCGAAGGGCGACAGAACCGGGCTCATCGGCTGGCCTCCGACTGGCCAAACAGCGCCGCTGCAATCACCGGAAAGGTCCGTTGCATGGGCGGGTAGCAGATCTGGTTGACTGCGCAGCCTTGGTAGCTCACGGTCAGGCCGAACATGTCATGAGCGTTCACCGGCACGCGCAGCGTGACCGCGTGCTCAAAGACTTCCACCGGCCGGCCTGCGGCGGGGTCCGGCACGACCTTCCCAGCGCGGTGCTGGATGGCACCGAGCCGCGCCTGGCCGTCGTCGCTCGTGACGCGGAAGCGATCGCCATACAGCCGGTAGCCGTCGGCGATCGCGAAGTGCAAGACAACGACGCCCGGCTCTTCGGTCATCCGAACGCGGAACGCCTGATCCGGCGAGAGAAACGCCTGCGCCTGGGTGGCGGCCGCACCCATGCAGCTCAGGACACAAGCAAGCGCGCTCGCTGCGAAAAGCCGGCGCAGGGATCGACGGGTGGCGCTCATCGCGCACCTCGCATCAATTTCGATTCGATCCACATCACCCCACGCAGGACTGGCAGCGCGGCAAAACCCCACAGATAGATCGTGCTGCCGCCGAGCATCGTGTCGGCCGACATATCGAAGATGACGTCCGGCAGCGCCTCAAACGTTGATCCAGGGTGGATCTCGCTGAACGTCAAGGCCAACCCGAGCGCGCCGAGCAGGCAGAGGCAAAGACCGAAGTCGCGCAGATAGCGCTGAGCGCGGCGCAAGGCGCTCCACGAACCGCGCTGGGTGCAGCGCAGACGAAGCGCCGGCGCGAAGAATGTGGCGGCGACAAGCAATCCAGCCACCACGGGCTCGATACCGTCGAGGAAGCTTTGTTGGTCGACAGCGGTGACCGGAACGCCTGCCGAGGTGCCGAGTGCCAGCACCGCGAGCATGGCGATCACGTGGCGACGTTGCACCGGCCGTCGATGGGGGCGGACGCGCATAGGGGACGTTCCGTTAGTCGCGGTTTGCATGGGGGGAGGGCGCCTGCGGACCGGACGCGTGGAAGATCACATCGGGATGGCCGATCACGTAACGCAAAGCGTCTTGGCTGCCGGCTGCTGCAGCTTTCAACATGAGGTCGACACCAACGGCCGCTGGCGCGCCGTGTGCGGGCAAGACAGCGCCGGATGCGTTATCGCGCTCCGCAGGCTGCCGGCGCGCGACGGCCGGATCCGGATTGACGAGGATCAGCGTGTCCTTGGGCCACACGATCGGGGCCGCGGCCTGCCGTCGCGCCATCGACGATGCTTGTTGTCGACTCATCCTAATTGCCTCAGTTGTGAACTGTTTCTGTCAAAAAAGGCCAGCCGGGCCACCCGGCTGGCGTCAAAGGGAAGTGCGAATGGAGACGCACACTTCCGAGCGAAACTGGCTTACTGGCCGATGCCTCCCTTGGCCACGTCGGTGGTCTCGGCGAAGGTGTATTTCTTGACGACGCCGCTGTCATCGAACAGCACCGTCAGGGTTTTCTTGCGCACGTCTGCGCCGTGCGCGAAGGCGCCGACGATCGGCACGAAGTTGATGGCGTGCGGCGTGGCGTGGGCGAGTTCATACGTCCAGATCTCGAAACCGGAATCGGTGAAGGTCGTCTTGTTCGGCGAGCCGAATGCGTCCTGGACGTCCTGCTTCGTGCTCTTGCCTTGCGTGATCTGGCTCTGCACGCTCGTCTGCGTCGCCGATTCGAGATGCTCGTTGCCCGTGGTGGCGCAGCCCGTCAGCAGCGCGGCGGCGGACAGGGTGGCGATCAGCAGTGCGTGTTGGGTCAGCTTCATGGTCTACCTCGTGTTGTAGTGAAAAGGGGAAAACAAGGTGTCGTGTCGTCGGGCTAATACAGGCGACCGCCGCGCTCGGCCTCGCAGACTGCGCGGTACCAGTCGTCCATGTGATGCCTCACCTGCAGTTCGACGTAGCTGATGTAGGGCCGGCACCAGACATAAAGGAGCGAGACAACCGTGCCGGTGAGGGCGTACATCGCGAGCCAGTCGCGCGGCACAAAGGCGATCGGCCGATCCAGGTCGAACCCGCCGGCGACCAATTGCGCCCACAGAAAGAGTGACGGCGCCCACGCCAGCCAGCAGAGTGCGACCCACTGAGCGACGTAGCGGACGGCCCAGCTCGCCTCGATGCGCAGCAGCCTTGGGCTCGTCCACATCTGCAGCCGCACCTGTCGGCGCTCATCGAGATAGAGGCGCGTGAAGTGCGGTACGGCGCGAACGCGCCTTGCTCGCGTGAAGGGGTACATGGGCTCTCCTATCGCTCGAGCGAGTGCTGGTGATCCTGGACGCGCTCCGCCTGCTCCAGGTGCTGCTCGTGGTCCTTGACCTGGTGCAGGGCGCTGTCCGGGGAGTAGTGGATCGCCACCTGCTCGCCCACCTCGATGTCGCGCGACAGTCGCTCACGCGGATAGACGATCCCGACCGTCTGGCCGATCTTCACGAGCGAGTGGTGGGACGAGTTGGCTAGGACCTCGCCGCGGTAGTGGCGCTCCAGTTCCTGCGCATCACGCAGGATCAGGTTGTGCCGATCGCCGGCCAGACCGATCGCGCGGCGCGACACGTCATCCGGCACGTCGCCCTCGGGAAGCTGGCCGCGGTGGATCTGCTCCGACAGGTTCGCGCGCTGGATCTCGGAGCTCGGCACCGTAGCGAGTTCGGTTTGCGTCTCGAGGTGGTGGTAGGCCGCATCCAGTTCGGGGAAGAGGGCGAGCGCCTGGTCACGGCCGAGCGTGTCGAAGGCCCTGCCGCGTTCGGCGTCACGCGCGTGGTCCACGGTCCGCCGGCGCGGGTCGCGGGCGGTATCGACACCGCCATCCGGCTCCGGCGCTTTCTCGGCCTTGGCTGGCGCGGCCTGGCGGCTCAGCTCCTGGCCGCGCGCCTCACGCATCGGCTCGATACCACCGGGATCGAGGACCACCACGCGACCGTTGATCACGCCCAGGTTGTCGGCGCCCTTGTCACCCCAGTGATAGCCCTGGCGCTCGAGGGCCGCTGCCATGCGGTCCGCGTCGGCGGGCGTGATACCACGCGTCTCCGCGCGTGGCATGACCTCATAGCGCAGGCTACCCGCCTCACCGCTGGCCACCGGCTGCAGCACCTCGGGGATCTTCGGCCGCTGCACCAGCTCGCCCGTGCCGAGCCGAACCACGTGTTTGTCGTCGGCGGCCAGCACCACCGACGAGGCGCCGGCGTCCAGCGGCGTGAGGTGGGTCAAACCGAGCGCACGAAGCCGCGCCTCGAGGGCGGCGAAATGGGGCGAGTTCGCAATGTCCTGAGCGACGGGATCCGGATAATGGCCGCCGAGGTTGGGTACGTTGCGGGTCATCGAGCGCAGGACCTCGCGCAGGCTCCGATCGGAAGACGGCTCGATTGCGGCCCGCGCCCGGCTGGGCGCTGTCTGTGCAATCGACTGGCGCGCCACGACCGCGTACTCTCGACGCAGGGCAACGTCGGCAATATCGGGCGAGGGTGCGCCTCGCGCGGTGCGCAGCGCGAGGATGTCGCCGAGCATCGCGGCGTGGTCAGCGATCTCCTCATGGGTCATCGGCCGACCGCGCTCGCGCGTGATCGCGTCGGCGGCCGCCGGCGGCTCGCGCCAGTCGCCCTGGTGCAGCTCGTTGCGGTAGATCTCGCGATGGTGCCGATCCACGATCCGGATCCGGTTCACCGCCTTCTCGCGCTCGAGCAGGGCGACCGTCTCGACCATCCCGGCATAGGCCTGATCGTGCTGCTGAGGATTGACCACCCGTCCGACGCCCGTGGTGGCGATCTCGCGCTCCGTGCGCATCTGGGCGCGCGCCAGCGACACGTCGCCCGGCATGGCCACGCCGCGTACCTCCAGCGTGTAGCCGCGCTCGTTGAGCCGCCGCGCGAGGTTGCGCAGGCTCTCCGGGTTGCGCATCGTGCCGTCGATCACGAGATTCCGACGCGCTTCGGACGCGGCATCGGTCAGCCGCCCCGACCAGCGGCCGGCCTCGACGTGGGTCAGGTCTGCGGCATGTTGAGGGTTCTGGCGAAGCAGCTGGCTGTACTGGGGGAGGTTCTCGCGCATGCGGTCGGCGTCGACCAGCACGGCGCCGCCGCGCGCGCCGAGCTCCGCCATCGCCTGCCGCGCGAGCGCGGTCTTGCCGGCGCCAGGCTGGCCGCCCAGGAGAATGGCGGTCGGCGCCGCCTGCTCGCGACTGCCCTCCAGCGCCTCGCGCTCCACGCGGGCGTAGGCACGTTGCATCACCAGATCCGGGATCGTGTCCATGTCGCGCTCCGGAATCAGGCGAGATCCGCGTTCAGCTGGCGGGCACGAGGGCCATAAAGCGCCAAGGCCGTGGCGATCGCCGGTGCGTCATCCGGCTGGAGCGCATCCCGCGCGGCGACCAGTGCCTTGCGCTCGGCTTCGGCCGTGGTCGCGCGCGCGACATCCGGCTCACGCTTCATCTCTTCCTGGGCGATCACCGCGACCTGGTGGGCAATCAGCTGTCCGATCGTTTGGCTGGCGACTTCGTAATCAACGTGAGGCATGGTGTTCTCCTTGAGCAAAGTGGGGGGATGAGCGGCGCATGCCGATCAACTCGCCGTATACGGCTTCGATTCGTTCCAGAGCCGCGTCCACGCGGCGCGCACGGCCGCCGCGACGATCGGGTGATGCCAGATGACGAGGACGTTCTCGGCGTTGTGATAGGCGCCGGCCTGCGTGTAGTTCATGGAGCCGGTCTGCGTGGTGTCGCTGTCGGCGACGATGAACTTGTCGTGCATGAGGGGTACGGCCAGGTCGATCCGGACCGGGATGCCCGCTGCGGCGAGCTCACCGAGCTTGGAGCCACGCCCATCGAGCTGGGACCGGTCGAGAACCACGCGCACCTGGACGCCGGCGCGGGCCCGATCGATCAGGTGGGTGACGATTCGACGGTTGGTGAGCTCGTAGGCCGCGACGTCGAGCTCCGACTGCGCGCTGTCGATGACGCGAAGCACGAGTGCCTCGGCCTGGCCGTCGGGCGAGGTGGCGAATTGCACGGACGCGCGGTCGCTCGAGGCAGACGCCTCGGAATGGCTGACACCGTCGGAGGTCCGCTTGAGGGAACCGGTCAGGTTGCCGACGGACGTCGACAAGCCGCCTAGATCGGGCAACGCGCCGTTGTGCAACAAGTAGTAGCCGCCGCCGGCGAGAGCTGCGACAACGAGAAAGCCCTTCATGCTGGCCTCCCGCCGTGCAGGTGCTGACCGGCGCTGGCGAAGGGCGCGGAACAGGCGTCGTACCCGTGGGCGGAGGCGCAGGCGCAAAGCAGCAGGGCGGGAATCGTGAGCGCTGCGAAACGCACTCGGCTCACCGCAGAAAATCTGCGAATACGCGGCATGAGCGAATTAATGCCACGCGTCATTGTGTTATGGCGGATTCGCTTGCCACTACGCCAAATGAGGCGTAACGTCAACATTAATTGCGTACGGGGACGCTTACCATCATGGACTATGTATTCAGCATTGCCTTCGCTGGCTTTTTCGCCTTGATTTACTCGGTTTTTACGTCGTTCATTGCATCGAGGAGTGGACGACCTATTTACCGGAAAATTATGTGGGGCTACTTGGCCGTGATGTTCGTCGCGGCTTCTGTCATTCTCTTCGACCAATTGCCACCGGAGTGGCTGATTTTCGGTGCAATCTTGACGAGCCCAATCGGGGTATTGGTTGAGTTTGGTATTGCTCTCATGCTTCGACACGTCACCTTGGCGAACGGGCATAGCACTGACGCTTGGAGTAACCCGAGCTTGCGCCGAGATGCACGAACCGACTACTTCACCGGCTGGTTCTGGCGTGACAATCAAAATCGAATTAATCATCGCGATTGGTATTAATAAGCGTGTGTCGGGCTGTGGGGCCGGGAGGCCCCACGTTTCATTGGTCACGGTCGTCGTCAGGTGAACCATCGCTGCCCCGGCTACCGTTCTCACGTTGGCCTGTTTCCCCAGATGCTCGAGAAGCCCCGATCGACGCCGGGAGGGCGCTTGACGACGTCGCAGGTCCTCTGCTCGCACCGTCACCCGGAGGAGACATTGCTCGACCATCCGTTGGCTGGCGCGGCGTAGGGGGCCCGATAGGCGTGGAGCCGACCTCGCTGCTCATCTGCTCATCTGTCCTACGGCGCCCCGTTTCTTTCGGCGCCGAGTCAAATCGCTCCTCACTTGCCGGCAATGGAGTTCCGTTGCGCGATACAGATGGCTTAGGCACGCCGGGCGACTCAGCATCGCGAGTACCGCTCTGCGCGTTGGGCGTCGCTACCGCATCGGCCGGCAACCCAGGCACGCCGAGAGAGCGAGCATCGGTTGAGACATTCAGTCCTCCGGGTTTCCCGGGAAACCCCGTGGATCCTGTTATGTCGCCAATGGGCAGCGGATCAGCGGCCACAGATCCAGCAAAATTGATCGGTTTCACTGCCGGCGGCTGCTTCGGCTTCGGATCACCGAGCGACGGCAAAGGTCGATCAGGTTGAATGCCCTGCCCTTGTCCGGCCGATGAGGAGACCTTGCCGGCATCCAACGTCACAATCCGAAAGTTCGCTTCCGACAGGCGCGCGGGAACGGACGAGGCACCGGGTCCGAGGCCACCCTGCAAAGCGCCCTGCGTCGGTCCGACGTTGCCGTCGCCCGGATGCAAGAATCTCTCGATCGCAGCCGACGGAGCGTCGCCGCCGCCCGGCGGTACCGCTGTTAACGCAAGGTCATTGCGCCAAGCCTCAAACGGAGCACCAACACTCGAGGTCGAAGCCCGTGCAGCCCCTGGCGTCGGTGTCTGCAAAGACGACGGTGAAAGTGGTCGACCAGGCGCCTGCTCAGGCGACATGAGTGGTTTGTTTTCGGCGGACGGATCAACGTGGTCACGCACCTGCTTGATCGGCGCAGCAGCATCGGCAGACACACGTTGCTTCATCGCATCCACGCGTTGCCGTGCATCGGAGGCGACCTCGGGCAGCGGGGTGGAAACGTCGAGGGCGCTTGTGTCAGCAGGCCCTACTGCGCCAGCGAAGCCTTGGTAGGCTGCAGCCGTGTCACTCCTTACCGAAGTCCGATCGAGTCGATTCTGACGAGCGACGTCGGCCTGACCAACCGGAAGGGCAGTTCCGTCTCGAGCCGTTGTCGGCAGCGTGGAGTTTCGCGAAACGACGTCCCGCATGGAGGCATCTTCTGACACAAGGCGGGAAAGGTCGTCAGCAGACAGCGTCATCAACTGGCTATATCGCATGCCGTTGCGCGCGGCTACCCTCTGCAAGTTCTCGGGTGTCATGAGGTTCGTCGAGGTATCGACCCGTGAAACCACTTGAGTCGAACCACGCTGCCGCACCTCAGAGCTGCGGGACAAGTCGACGGAGGCGCGGCTACCTGTGGATACCTGATCCGTCAACGACGCCGAGCGGTCTCTACGAGTGTGCTGACCCGAATCCATGCCGGTCGAGTCGGCGTGAGTCTGCGAACCTTCCGCTGAAACTTGATCGTTTTCGCTGTATCCGCCCTGCGACAGGTATTGGTCAACAAACCTCTGAGCATTCGAGTTTCGCCACGACTTTGTATAGCCGCCCTCACCGGAAATATCGAAACCAATTCTTGCGCTCGACCTCCCTTTCCCAGTGCCGCCGCCGTTCGCGTAATCTGCGGCAGTCACCTTAGATCGGTACGCGTCGCGGATTGCCTGAATCTCTTGGGGCGACTTCCCAAGAGACTCGGCCTTACGCGCGAGTTTGTCTTCCTCAGTCTGGCTGAATAGCGGCGAGTTTGTGGCGGGATTGGCTGGCCCCGGCGGGCCATTGCTTCCTGGAGCCTGGCGTCCTCCGCCTGCGTTTTGGCCGGGCGTGCCAGCAGGCAGATCTTGTCCGAACGACTTTTCAAATACTCCGCCGAGCATGCCTGAAATTTTTCCGCCCGCGGTTGTCGTTCCCTCGACAGCGTGCCCGTCATCTGCGGCATATTGCTGATCAACCGAAGTGCGGCGCTCTCCTAAGCGGCTGGTCGACCCCCGCGTTCCGGTACTGGATTCGTCCGCCACGCGCTGCGTGGTGCCGCGCTCTTGGCTGTTGGACACGCTGGACGTGCCCGAGGCGATCTGCTCCCGTCCCGAAAAGGCTGAGCTGGTCTGGTTCGACGACACGCCCGTCGACGAATCGGTGCCGAGCGAGCGCTCGAACGCTTGTTGCGAGGTGGCCGACACGCCTAGGCTGTTCTGATAGTCGGTGCGTGCGATGAGCCCGTTCGAGAAATTCGTGAAGGCGGACCCGGTGCCGGTGTCCACGTTCATCGACCCCGTGCGAGACTGGACCGTGTTGTCGAATTTGTTCGCCGAGGTCACGTTGCGCGACGCGCTGTCGATCGACGACGAGTCCATATGCACGTTGCCGATCGACTCGTTACCCTGGGCCTGCTGGCCGCCTATCTGCTGCGCGGACCCGGTCACGGCTCCGGTAAGCATCGAGAACGCGCCGTTGAGGCCCGCGCTGGCGACGTTCAAGATCCCCCAAGCAAGGACCGGCACGATGATCACCATGTAGCCCAGCAGCGCCTGCTCATCGATCAGCGTCGAACCAAACTTCGCCGCCATCCCGAACGGCACGCCATTCTGCAGCGACATCGAATGCATCACGTGGCTCAGCCGAATCATCGACAGGCCGTTGATCATCGCGAACAGCACAGGCCAGAGCGACACCCAGCCGATGGTCTTCCCGTACATGGCCAGGATCCTCTTGGCCGCGTCCCCGCCACTGACCAGGCACATAATCAAAACGAGCGGGCACACGGCATAGATCACAGCCTCGGCGTAGTTCCGCACCGTCGGCAGGGTGTCCTTGGCCAGAATGGCGACGCTGGCCAAGGACCCGTTGGTGGCCACGGCCGCCTGCGCGGAGCTCATCAACGCGTTGACCTCGGCCACCCGCGCCGGATCGTTCAGCATCGCGGGCAGCTCGGCACCGGCCTGACGCCAGACGTTGTTGAACATGGCCTGGCGCAGGGCAGACGACGCGTTCTGCGAGGATTGCAGAATGAACCCGTAGGAATCGCCGATGGCGTTGACGAACGCCGCCTTGGCTGCGCCAGGGTCCGAGATCTCCGGGTACATCTCACTGCCGTAGACCTGCTCGGCGGACTGCTCGGCATCCTGCACCCGGATCAGCAGCAGCGTGCCCGTCGCGGAGCAGGTGTCGGTCGTCGGGTTCGCCGTCAGCGTGTTGGTCGTCACATACCGCGCCGGGCTGGTCGACGTGAACACCGTATTGAACGGATCGGTACCGTTCATGATGGTCTTCGGGTCGATCGCCCCATCCTGGATGTCGTAGACCGTGCATTCCTTGAAAAACTGCATCAAATCCGCATGCAGGCCCGGATCGGTGATCTCGGCCTGGTTCACCTTCTTCAGGACGGATATTCCGAAACCGACGTCCCCCTTCTTCAAGGTGAGAGAATCCGGGACGCTGAACACGGTTTCGTAGGTTTGCGTCAGCACGCGCGAGATGGGCGTAAAGCCCTGTGCGAGCGCGGCCAGGAACACCGGCACATGGTCGACCTCGCGCGTGGGCTGTACGTTATTGACGTCCGAGATAAAGACGTTCTCCACCGGTGCCAACAGGAGCTGCGTCATCAGCATGGCGCCGGCGAACCAGCGGAAGAGTTCAGTGCCCTTGCGGCCGATGGCGACGACGGTCCAGATCACCACGCCGCACAGCAGGGTGTACCTGATGAGCCCCGTCCAGGTGCCGCTACCCATGAACGACGCGACACCCTGCATCACGTAGTACAGGGAATCGACATTGCCGTAGGTGTCGATTTCCATGTTCATTGGGTGCCCCCCGACGTCAGGGTTTGGCCGAACGCGAGCGAGCTGCGCAGCGAGGCCGAGACGTTGGCATGCACGGCACGCTCGATCGACTGAAGCTGCTCGACCAGCGCCCATGCGTTCGACGTCTGGCTGAAGGCCTGCATCACGACGCTGCGTGCCTCGGCTTCGACCGTGTCGATGTTGCCGTTGAGCTTCGTCGCCTGGTCGAGCAGGGAGGTACTCGACTTCACCGTGCTGTAACGGGCGATCGCGCGGCGCAGATCCTCGGCCGAGCCGTGGATATAGGCCTCGGCATACTTGGCCGCGATCAGAGACTGGTAGGTGCTCAGCAGCTGGTCAGCCAGGGCCGAATTGTTCAACCGCGTGCCGATCGCGATCATCTTGTAGACCGGCAGGTCGGTCATGCTGAGGAACCGAAACGTGTCGTCCGGGTTAGGGATCGCCGAGCGCGACGCGATCGCGTTGGTGATCACCTGGAGCTTCTGCTGGACGAGCGTGCGGAAGGTGGTGTAGCCGATCTCCTGCACCGAGGCGTTCAGGCACTTCGACGTCTCGTCGCAGACGTACACCTGGATCGTGCCGCCCGTGTCGGACGACGGATCGTTGCCGACGAGCTCCTGCACCGACAGGCTGCCGATGCGTGGCAGGAATACTGGGTTGACTTCGCTGCCGCCGGAATCCGACGGGTCTGGGAAAATGACGGTGCCGACGAGCGACATGAGAAATTCCCGGTCGGAGTCGCTCAGGTCGGGCAGCTGCTGCAGCGCCTGCCAGGTCACGTTGCCGTAGGGCTGCTTGGCCGCCAGGTTCGCATTCGACGCGGTGGCCGTGTTGATCGTCTGCGCAGCCTGGGCGGCGCTGTTGCCCGTGTTCGTCCAGGCGTCGGTCATGTCCGAATACAGGTTCGTGAACGGCCCGAGCGTGTCGGCCAGGTTGGTCTGCTCCTTTTTCCAAGCAACGGGCGTCACGGCATTGACGATGCCCTCGGCGGCCTGGCACGAGTCGATGTTCATGCGATTGACATCGCGCGCGATCGTCTGCAGCGATTGCATGACGTTGTCGCAGGTCGGGCAGAGGTTCTGCAGCGCCAGCTTGAATGCATAGCCCAGCGCATTGGAGCCAATGTTGCGCAGCAGGGCGACGAACTGCTCCTTGTTGATGAAGCTGAAGCCGCCGGCGAATAGGTCGATGCCGCCGCAGCCAGCACCCCAATCCGGGGCGGTAACGCTGGCGAGCTGGTAGGTCTTGTGGGGCGTGCGCATGAACACGCTGCCGCCGCTGTACATGTCCATCGTCTCGCCCTGGAGCGCGCGCGGGCTCGAGACGTTGCCCATCGCGTTGATCGAGTCGAACACCTGCTGCATCGACATCGCCTGCGCGCAAGCGGGGGCGACGATCATGATGGCGGCGACGGCTGCGGCAATCCAGCGGGTCGGTTTCATTAGAAGAGCTCCCCGGGCTTCGAGGCCGTCAGGACGAAGATGCGATCGATGATGTCTTGGAGGGACAGCGTTCCGGAACCGATCATGGCGTGGTCGCCGGTCTCTTTCGACGCGATGAAGAGCGCCGGCACCTGCTGGACGCCCCAGGTCGCAGCCTGTCCCTGGTCCGGCGTTGGGCTCGGGAATCCCGGGATGCCGCGGCCGTCGAGCGAGACTGGCAGCACGTCGATGCCGTAGCGCTGGGCGAGCAGCTGGATCGTGGGCGCCATCGCATGGCAGTACGGGCAGTCCGAGCGGAAGAAGAAAATCAAGCCATGCTTCTCAGCAAGCCCGCGCAGCTGGGCATCCTGGTCCGAGTCTCGGACCTGGTCATAGGTATGCACCGCCACGTTGTTGGTCGGGCGCTTGAGGGAGTAATCGAGGCTCGGGTTCTGCCAACGCTGCCGCTGCCAAATGTCAGCGAAAGTTGCACTCTTCTGTTGGATGTACATCGAGAGCTTCATATAGGCGCGCAGGTGCTCCGGCGACGGATCCATGGTCGCGACGTCGAGCCGGTGCTTCAACATCTCGCGCATCTCGTCGGCCGACTTGATCTTGTCAAAGTCGTCGGTGTCTTCCAGCTTCGGCGCGCTCGCCGCTGCCGGCGCCGCCGGCTTCTCGTCGTCGCAATACCAGTTGAATTTCGCCTGGCCGTCGCATTGCCAGGCGGACGGATAATCGCCCCCAGCGGCATCCGCGGCCGACGACATGATGGTCCCGACCACGATCGTGCTTACGATTGCGAGGCGGGCATATTGCAGCCGTGTCATTGCTGTACCCTCCCGTCTCTCGAGGCCGGGCCGGCGACACCGGCGCGACTCTCGTTAAGGCCGATCGGCGGCACGCCATCTCGGCAGTAATTCATCTTCAGGTCCAGCCGGCCGCTGGTTTCCCCGGCATCGGTCTGCACCCCACGGATGTCAAACAGCACATCCAGCCGCTTGCAACCGGCGCGCGGCAGGTCGCCGATCGGGCGTGCGGTGACGTAAACCGGGCCATTGGCGTGCAGCTTCTCGGTCAGCGAATGGGCAACAGGGCCGCGCAGGGCACCAAACGAGGTGCCGTGATCGATCGCGTCGACCAGCACGGCGCTGAAGTCGTCATAGCTGCTGGCGCGGGCTGTGGGTGCGGCCGCCAGCAATGCCACGGCGGCGACGTGGAAGAGAAGCCGTTTCATTGGGATACCCCCTTGCCACTGCTGATCGCCTGCTGCACGCGCTGCAGGATCGCGTCCTGGTCGACCGCCTTGGACTGAATGGAATTAACGAACTCGGTGAAGTCGATCTTCGAGAAATCGATCTGCTGCAGCTGGTCAGCGGTGAACCCGCCGCAACCGGCGAACGGGATGCCGAGCTGGGCCTTGCCCTGCTGATTGACGATCTTCGCGATCAGGGAGTTGAAGCAGCAGTAGCTCTTCTTCTCCTCGACGCACACGCCGAGCACGCGCTTGGAGCAGCCTTGGTTGTATTGGACGCACAGGTTCTGACCGCGCTTGAGGCTCAGGACCTGCTCGTCCTGGCTACAGGCAAGCCACATTTGGATCAGCTGGGCGGCAATTTCGGCAGCGAAAATCGTCGGATTGAACTCGACGAATTGAAAGCCGTTGGACAGCGAAAACGAGAACTGAAAGCCATAGACGCCGAACGTCCCTGGCTTGTCGAGCACGCTCGTGGCCCACGAGCCCATCTGGCGAAGGCCGGAATTCACCAGCGTGCTGTCGACCGTCTGGTACAACTGGTCATAGACGTACTTCGACCCGAGGGCGATACCCTGCTTGGCCGCGCTGCCGGCAACCGAAAGCCCAGCGCTGACCGCCGCGCCGGAGATTGCGTTGTTGGTGTACGCTCCGCCGCCGCCATTGCTCGTGCAGCAGCTCTTGATCTCGACGCCGCCCAGCACCTTGATCGAGCAGCTGCTGTCGTAGCCCTTGAAGATGTTGACGTTGCCAGCGCCGTCCACGCCGTAGGCACCGGCCTCTCGGCCGGTCTCGAGTCCACTCACGACCTGGCCGAGCGCCCCATCCGGGCTGCTGCTCGAGGAGAAGCAGCCGGCGCCCGGCGCGCACATCGTGTTGGTGCATTGCGTGACCGTTGTGGTGTGCGCAGGCGTATCCAGACACTGGTAGGTGTATTGCATCGTGTCGCAGCTGCCCGGCGACGCATCGTTGTACGACACGCACTGCTGGTCGACCAGGCCGCACCCTTGCTGCTGCAGCGGCGTACAGTCGTTGACGGCCGACGCCGCCTGGCATTCATACGTATCCTGGTAGTTCCAGCAATCCTGGTAGACCGAGATCCCGTTGATCACGCGGGTCGCCGCCGGCTCGACGCAGGTGGATCCCGTCAGCTGGCAGGTCGGCACCGCCTCGGCCGCCGGCGCGGCGAGCAGGGCGACGGCCAGGCCGACGCCCTGGAGAGCGCGCGCGAGGTGAGAAAGGGCGCGAGCCATCATTGCGCCGCCCGCTGCTCGAAAGAGGTGCACTGGTCGATCCAGTTCGGCGTGCAGGTTGCCGTGCAGATCTGGTTCAGCGTCAGCTGGACGCGCGCGTCGCCGCCGCCGTCGAACCCGTAGCCCCCGATCGCCGCCTGGATCTCGACGGTGTTGACGCCCTCGTGCAGGTACTGGCGTATGTCGGTGTTCGGCGAGATGGTGGACGGGTTGCCCTCGTAGTGGGTGCCAAACCGGAAGAACGCCCGATATTCGGTGAGGCCGCCGTCGGCCGTGAACGCGGTTTTATCCGAGCAGACGCTCCGAATGCCGTTGCCCGTGGGGCCGCTGTTGAATACCGCGCCGGCGAGCGGCGCCGCCAGATTGCCAGCCGAGAGGCTGCCGGGGGTGCCGTCCGAATTCGGCGGCAACTGCGCCTGGCCACACTGCAGCACGCGGCCGCCGTCCGGGGCGTCCGAATAGACCGTCACGCCATTGACGTCGACGCTGCGCAAGGTGTTGCTCGCCGTGATCTGGCTGATGACGGCCGTGCCGATCTGCCCGAGGTTCTGGACGGTGAAGCTCATCGAGCTCGAGACGGTGAAGCCGGTATACCCCGTGTTGTCGTGATAGCCGGTGTCGGCGCCGAAATTCCACAATGCGGAGTTGGACGCGAGACGCGACGCAAATCCGCCGTTGAAGCTGCCCTCGACGACGCCGCCGGCGGCGCAGCCTTGGTACGGCTCGGTACAGACCGGATCGTTGATGCGGTTGCAGGTATAGGTCTGCGTGCCCACCGCCTGCTCGCAGGTCTCCTTCTTGTAGGTGGCCGGCACGGTCGACGTCACGTTATGGCAGTCCTGGGTGCTGGTGGTCGTGCCCGGGTTATTGATCGTCCCGGTGCTGCCGGTGACGATCGGGTCGCTCGCCGTGATAGGCAGACGGTTCGGCGGCTTCTTGGCCAGATAATTCACTGCGTCGCATTCCTGCTGCCAGTAGGCGCTGGGATTGGCCGGCTGCGTCGAGCAATCGGCTTCCTTGCCCGTCCCGGCCGGGCCGAGCGCGCCCTGGCCGCCGCCATACAGCGGCGTCAACTGGTCGTCCTGGTTCGTGTAGTTCGGCACGTTCGCGCCACCGCCGGAAATGCTGCCGTGGGCGGCGTTCATGCCGGTGGTCCCGAACGACTGGCCTTCGCCGAATGCGGATGTCGTGGACGGGCCGTCCGCCAGCGCGCGGACGCCGACCGCCGCAAGAGCTGTGGCGATCGCGAGCGGCGCGAAACGGCGCAGTGTCGACGTCGTAGGCATCACTCGACGTCCCCCAGGGCGCGCAGGTAGCGGCCTGCGATACCGGCGTAAGATGGGCTGTGATCGACGATCTGGCGCAGGGCGTAGGCAGGCGTCACGTCACCCGAGATCGAGACGTAAGAAGACGGCAGGGCGCACCCGCTGCTGTCGACCTGGTTGCTAGCGTCGCCGCCTTGGGTGACCACGAAGGCCGGCACGCGGGCGACGCGATACTGGGTGAACGCCTTGGGATTCACGACGATGCCGCCGGAGGCGATGCCAAGCCGCTGCATTTCAGCCGCGGTGGCCTTCAGGGAGTCGTCCTTGAAGCCTCGCATCACCACGGTGCCGCCGGCCTGGTTCATTGTCTTGACCAGGCGAACCAGCGAGGCGGCCGGCATGGAGAAGCTGGCGAACGCCACGAACGAGTCGGTCACACGGCGCTGCGTCCGGCTCTCATAGCGCTTGGCTACCGCAAGCGGATCCGCACTCGCCGCGCCTGGCGCCGGCGTGGGCAGATTGGGGAAGGCATTGCCGTCGTGCGCCGCCTTCGCGGCCGCCTGGCCCATCTGACGGTCGCGATCGCCCTGGATGCGCCGCATCTCCGCATCGATCGTACCGGAGGCCGGGAATGCCCCTCGGAAGCGGTCGGCGCCGCTCGCGGCAGCGTCGAAGGTCGCCTGGCGCGACGCGTTGATCTGCTGCTGCTCGCGCGCGAGCGCATCGCTCGAGACGGTCTGTCCGACGGCGGGAAAGGCGCCAAGCAGGATCAGGCCCGCCGCGGCCATGGAAAGGGAAAGCCGGTTCATTGGGGCAGATCTCCGAGATTGGCGCCCATGCAGCAGTTGCGCTTGCGGAAGATCTCGTAGGCGAAGTCCTCGCCGGTGTAGGGAATCATCTTCCCGGCACCCCACAGGGCGGAGCTGCGCCCGTAAGGCTGGCAGCACTGGCCATTGATCTTGTCGGTCTGGGCGACCGGATAGAGCATCGTGTACTTGTATTGGGTCTTGTCCATCACCGGCTGCAGGTAGTAGCCGCACATGGCATCGTCGCCCGTCGTGCCCCACATCAGGCCTTCTCGATGCAGCTTTGCTGTCATGCGCTCAACCAGCAGTGAGGACGCCTGGATGGCCGACACGTGGGCCTGGACGTGGCCATTGAACGGATAGATCGAGCCGTTGCAGCCGGCGCACCAGAACAACAGGTTGCTGCCGAAGCCAAGGCTCGAGAGGACGCAGTCGCCGGCGCACGCCGCTTGTGCGATCGGGCTGCCGAACAGATACGTCTCCGGCTCGAGGAGGGCGGTCAGGTCGTCGTCGCTCCAGGTCGGATCGACCTCGGTCATGTAGGCCACGTCGAAGCTGCCGGTCTCCATGCAGGGATCGTCGAGCAGGATCTCGGTGTAGTACATGACGGGGTCGGTGTACCAGTGAACCTGGTAGAAGCTCTGCTTGGTGTCGTCCTTCTGTTCCCGCACCTCACCCTCCGGCGCGCGGATGCCCGGATCCAGTGAGATCCCGCCGAGGGACACGAAACAGTAGGGCGAGCGCGTGACGTCCACGCGCCGGATCGGCTCCCAGAAGCTGAACTTGACGCCGAACGTGCCATTGCAGAAGCAGAGGAACCCGCCCGGGTTGGTGGTGTCGTCTTGGCCTTGGCTGAGGAACGTCACGCTGCCGATGGCCATCGGAAACGCGCATTCCCAACAGATGTCGGTGATTGGATTGGCGAAGCGGCCAACGCACTGGCCGGCGTCGGCCGGCGCCGAGAAGCTGACCAGGCCCATCAACACGGCAAGCGCAAGGGACCAGCGGCGGAGCATAGCGACCGGACTCATGATCGATCGTCGCCTTGGAACGCCTGCACCAACCTCGCGAGCATGAAACACGGCGCCGCCAGGCACGCAATCGACACAGTCATAACGATCGCAAGCGCACCCGCGTTCACAAGCGAGTTAGCCGCGCCGTCGAGGCCGACAGACTTGAGAAAGTAGTACAACGCAACGAAGGGCGCCACGATAAGTACCAGCCCCAGAACGAGACAACCCAGTGCAATGGTCATTGCCACTGCGTGGTCCGTGACGCGCTGCCTGAGCGTCGTCGGCTCATGTGCCAGCGCCTCATCGTCGACGCCCTCAGTGGCGCCCCCAAGTTGCACCTTCGCGGTCAAGTCAATGTGATCGAATTCGGTCATGCTTGTTTTCTCCCTGGGGGTCATCGCAGCTGCGCTGCCGGCTCTTCCTCGAGCAGCAGCTGGTTGCCTTGCTGGCTGATCACGGCGGGCACGCGGGTGATGCCAAATCGCTGCGTGAGCCGCCCCTGCTGATCGAAAAACACCTGGCGCTTCCACGACTTCGTCAGATCGAACCAGGAGCCGCCCGTGAGAATCGGTTTGACCGCAGTTCCGTCGCGGTCGGCCAGCGCTTGAACTGCTTTCACCTGCGCCGGATCGCGACCGTCGAAAAAGACCAGGCGCTCGTGCAGCGTCACGACGTCGAGCGGGTTGATCCGCGTACCGGCAGGGACGATCACGGCGCCTTCGTCGTTCGTGATGGGCTTGGCGTAGGTCACGGTCGGATCGATCAGCCGGCTCGCGTATTCGGTGACGGTGGACAGGCCGGGCACGGCTGGCAGGTCCTTGATGTCACGCAGAGCGCGCTGGCGCGCCCGCGCCTCGATCGCGGCGAGGCCGCCGTTGGCCTGCATCTCAAGCAGGCGGTGCTTGAGCATGGCGATCGCGTCGTGCTCAGCGATCGGATAGGTCGGCCCGACCACGCCCAGGTCCTCGGCGTGAGCCCCGGCCACTGCGACCACAAACGCGACCAGGCCGAACACAATGTGGCGCTTAGAAAATTTCATAGGCCTCCCCGACAATGGCGGATTGGGGCACGGTGCCGGCGATCGCATAGCGCGAATCGAGGCTGTTAGGGTTGGGCGTGGCTACGAAGTAGTGCCCAGGCGGTATCACGCCAGGAGCGGTCGGAAACAGCGGCAGGCCCGCCAACGAAAGGGGTTTGGCGTAGCCGATATAGGTCTGATTGACCCACACCTCTCGCCCGACGACACGAACGACATCGCCAGGGACGCCTGCGACGTGCTTGATGAACGTGAGGCCAGCTGGATAGGTGGCGCCGCCATGCCAACGGAACGCGATCGTGTCGCCGACGGTCGGCTGGAATGCGCGCTTACGGATGAAGTACAGCGTCCCCGGGAGGCTCGTCGACATGTTGAACGTCAGCCCATACCAAGGCGTGAGGCTCCAGGCGATCGCGGCCGCGAGCGACAACGCGAGCATCGACCGGACGAACCGGCGATAGCGCGCGAGCCGCGTGGCGTAGGCGACGAGGACGATCACTTCGCAATCCCCCGCGACACCTGGTCGGTCAGGTCCGGCGCCGCGCCGGCCAGCACGGCGGCCTTGTTCACCACCACGCAGCCGCACTCGGCACCGAGCTGATCCAGCGCGGCCGACAGGCGCTTGGCATAGTCACCGGCATGCTGGGTCGCCTTGTTCTTCGCGTCGTCGGTCATGTGGACCGGGTCGCCGTTGTTGAAGGTCTTCAGCAGGGCTTCTTGCTCGTCGCTGATGAGCTTCTGCACGTCGACGACGACAACAGGGGCAGTTTGGTGATGGCTTGTCCAGGCCAGGCCGAGGATGCCGCCGAGCACGAGCGAAGTGCCCACGGAAATGATGCCGGTCAATACGAGGTCGTGGCGCATGATCAGTTCCGTTTGGATTCAATGAAGGCGCGAATCGCGTCCTCGGTGGACATGCCGCCGGCGCGAAGTCGCTCCATGAACTCGAAGGCAGGCCCCTTGGTCGTCGCCATGGCCAGGGTGAATTCGTCGGGAATGTGGCGAAGCAGGTGCGTGCCGCCGTTCGGATCAACGAGAACGAACTCGCTGTATCGCCCGGGCACGGGCGCCAGCGACAAGAGCATGCGTTTGAGACCGGGAGACAGATTCATCACCTCGCCGCTCGAGATCTTGTTAATCGTGTCCTTGCTCTGCATGAGGTGATACTTCCAAGCGGAATTGCCGAATGCCGCCTGCGTTGCCTTGTTCATACCGGCGTCATCGATCCCCTGCGTCGCGAAGAAGAAGCTGCCCTCGTACTTGCGAGCGCGGCGATAGCCCTCTTCCATGAAGTCGGCCGTCTCCTGGTCGTCACCGACGATTTGCCACCCCTCGTCGGTCAAGAACAACTTCGGCCGAGAGCGGTCGAAGCGATACATCTCGTTGGTCACCTGATTGGTGAAGCCGAGCAAGATCACGGTACGCAGCTGGGGATCGCTATTGAGGTGCTCGAGTTCAAGTCCGACGACTTCGTTGTCGAGGCGCACGTTGGTCTTGCCATTCACGTACCGACCGTAGACGCCGCCCTCACAAAAAGGCTCAAGGCGAACTGCAAGCTCGTAGGCAACCCGCTCAGGTAGCTCGTTCTGATCCTTCAACGCCATGAGAGCCGCGCGGACGCGCGTGGGGCTACCTTCCTGCCCATAGTCATTCCAGACCTGACGAACAGCAATGTCTAGCAGTGCGCCCTCGAATGGCTCGATCGGCGCATTAGGCGACACCATCCGCGCGATAATCGGCCGGATGAATTTGACCTCGCTGTCGATCCCGTTCTCGGCATCCAGACCCGCCGTTGAGAATGCGTTGATGACGATCCCCGAACCCGGCTTGAAGTCGATGTACTGACCGCCAGCCATGTCGATCTGCTTCTCGTAGGAGTAGCCGACATCGCAAATTCGGATGATCCCGCCGACTGACCGGTAGGCGGAGATGATGTCGTTCATCAGAACCGATTTACCGGCGCCCGACGTCCCGTCGACAAAACCGTTGTAATTGGTCGAGCTGGCATAGGGATCGACTAAGGTAGGCGTACCCCGCCGGCCGAAGAACAACAGGCTGGCTCGCCCGTCGGTGCCACCCCATTCCCCGAGTACCGGTGCCATGTCCGTCGCATTGACGGTTGTCTTGGTCGTGATCAGGCGAAATTTCTTGAGGTCGTCGCGCAGGTCGCTCGTGAGCATCATCGGCATGGCCGCGAGGAACGTCGTGAGCTGCTGCGTCAACATCGGGAACAGTTTGCTGAAGCGCTCGGACCGCCAAATGCCCTCGGCCGCTGCGACGCATCGCCCCATCTGCTTCGGCGGGGCGAAGAGCGTCAACGTGTGATACATCTCGCACATCGAGCCGCCCATCTGCAGCTGCATGTTGACGGCCTTCCAATCACGGTTCTGTAGCGCGAGCTCCGGCTGCATCTGAGCGATCTTGGATCCCGCGTTCTGCGTCGCTCGGGCACCGCGGATTGCGGCGCGCGTCTCCATGGCGGTCTGATCCACAATCATCACGCCACAGGTAATCAGATAGGGACAGGGGTATTGATGGACATCGTTGAACAGCGAGCCGATGATGTTGTTCATCTCCCAGAGTTCTTTGTGCTCCGGATACTTCTGAACCCCAAAGCTACGCACGGCGACGCGCTCGTCATCTTCGCCTGGCTCCTCGGGCGGCACGCCGAACAGCAGTTGCTTCGCGCGAACCCGTGCGTGGTGACCGAAGGCCGTGAGCTGGTCACGGATGGGTCGATCGTCGCTATACGTCTGCTCGAGGATGTCGGCACCGTTGCCGAAGAACGACTCCGGATTCAGGATCGGCCAGAGAAAGCGGATGAGATCGTTTGGCTCGGCGGTTCGGCTCGCGAGACTCGCGGCGCGCAGGGTGGCGATCACCACCTCCCGTAAGTTCTGAAACTCCTCGCGCAGCTTCACGTCGTCGAACGATCCCTTGCGCACGATCGACAACATCAGCCGCTTTTCCGTGATCGTGTAGTTCTGGCCCGGGAACAGCGGCTTGCCGAGCTTCGAGCGGACGGACGTAATGCGGCGCTTGGCCTGCTCAAGGTAGAACAGCGGCACGCGTCCGGTATTGGCATGCTGTTCGCGCAGATCGACGTAAGCGTTCAGCGTCTCTTCGACGATGGGATCAGCCAGCAGCATCCACTGAACGCCACAGCCGGCCGGGACCGAGTCGTAAAGACCGAGCAGGTTCGCCGCCAACTGCGAGTCGGCGCCAGTCTGCGGTGCGACGGCGAGCACAAACCCCACCGAGTCCGTGTTGTAGTAGAGCCCGGTCGTCTCGTCGTACTGGTCGTAGGGCAGCAGCTGGTGGAGCCCAACCGTCTCGACGAGGCGCTGCTGTGCGGCCGTCGGCGCCGGCGGGCCAAGATCATCCTCCGTGCCCAGGATGGCCTCGGCGAGTGCCGTCCGGGCGAACTTCTTCGCGTCGTCCAACCAGGTTTGCAAGGTCGTCATGGCCGGCTCCGCAATCAACGATCGGCGATGCCGGGCATCATCGCAGCACGATCGACGGCGCCGCCCGGCGTGAGGATGCCTTGCATGACGCGATCGGCATTGGACGCCGCAGAGGGCAGGGAGTCCGCGCTGGCCCCCGTGTTGGACGCCTTGCCATCGCTGCCAGCCGGCGCAGCTACCGCGATCGGCGGCATCACGGGCCGGAAAGCGGCGCGGATGCGCTCTTGGTTGTGCGCGATCGACCAGTGGCCGGAATCCACGATCAGGTAGACGTATTCCTGGTCATGGAGGTCCGCATCCGCGTCTTGCCAGGGCGCGAACCAGATCCGCATCTCGCGGGAAGCCGTGCGCACCGGCGCGCCGCTGTCGAGCGCGCGCGGGAGAATGCCCATGGGAGCGGCGCCGGCCGCGGCCAGCGTGCCGCGCGGCGCGCCCGATGTGCTGTGCCCAGCGTCGACGTCCTTCGCGTAGCTGCCGAGCGTCACATTCGTGGTCGCGCCCGAGCCAGTATGGACGCGCTGCTCCGGCAGGTTGTGGGCCATCGCGTTGGCGTAGATGCCCGACATGCTGTTGCAGAGAACGCCTTCGGGCGCCTTGCAAGCGAACGAGGAACTGGCGTCGTATCCGCTGAAACTGCATGCGGTCAACGAGAGGAGGGCGGTGGACGCCACGAAAATGGTGCGACTCATCATGGTTACTTCGCTCCCAGCCATTGGTCGATCGCCTCGGCGCTGGCCGCGCCCGGCATCACGCGCCCGTCCTCGCTCACCAGCGCCGGGGTGCCGGCGATGCCGAGGCTCGCGGCGAGCGCCTCGTTCGCGTCGATCGGGTTCGCACACGAGACCAACTTCGGCTCGGTGCGACTCGGCGCTGGGACGCCGCTAGTTGCCGCTGGCGACGCGCCTTGGTCACGCATCCAGCGCGACAGAGCGAGCGGCATCCAGGCCCGCCAGGCGCCCAGGCGGTCCTCGGCGCACCAGATGGCAATCGCATGGGCGCGCGCGCGGGGGTGAATCGACTCCAGCGGGTACATGAACCGATAGATCGTCACGTCCTTGAGCTTGGCCAGGTCGGACTCCAACACGAGGCAGTAAGGGCAGTCCGGATCGTCGAAGATGGCGAGCTTGCGGCGCCCGTTGCCGTGCACCTCGACAAACGCGTCCTGCAGCCGGTCGGCCGGGAAGTGCACCTTTTGCAGGGCTTGTTCGAGCGGGACGGTCAGGTCTTGCTGGGTCACCATGTCAAACAGGTGACCGAAGAGGAAATAGCGGCCGGTCACGTCGGTGTACGCGACCTTGTTGCCCATCACGACCTCGTAGATGCCGGCCGACGGGGTGGCGGCCACCTCACGGAACTGGGTTGCCGGATAACGCGCATGCAGCGATGCCTTGAGGGCGGCGACGCCCGGATCCAGGTTCGGATCCGCAGGATCGACCGGCATGGCCCCGGTGGCGGCCGGCGCAACGGTGCGCGCGGCCGGCGTCGAGCTCGGCGCAACGGTCGCCGACGAACCGTGTTGAGACTCGGGCAAAGCGCACGCACTGGCGAGCAGCGCGACGAGCAGCCCGGAGAGGATCACCTTGATCATGAGCCGTCCTGGAAAGAAGAAGAGGCGGAGTCGCCTGCCGCTTGTCTGAAAGCGGAAATGAGGTCGCGGGTCAGCGCCGCCTTGCCTGCGCCGACCGCACCGCCCACGAAAACGTTGCCAAACTGGCGCCTATCGCCAGGAGCCGGCGTCGGTACAGAATCCGGATGGGATGCCTGACTCATGCCTTTACCCTTGCCCGCAGGTTCATCCCCTGGTCGGACGACTGCTCACGCCAAAGTCGGTGCGACCGCGCCAGGACCGACCGGCACGCGACCATGAGCGTCCCGTTGTCGTCCCGGTGCTCGACCTCATTGGCGTCAGCCCACGCACGCACGGTCTCTAGCTCGACACCAATCTGGAACGCGGCCCGCCCGGCGGTAAGCCATTCGGTGCTGGCGGCAGAACCAGACGGCCCACACACCGCTGCCTCGGGCGCCGGGCGGGCGGGCCGAGCAGCCCGGATCACGACCTCCACCTGCTCCCAGAGCAGTGGCTTACACCGGCGTGTCAGCTCGTTAGGAAAGCCGGAGACGCGGATGGTCGACGCCGGCATCTTGATCTCGAGCTGCCCGGCAATATGGCGATCGCTGGAGACCGTGGTGAGCTCACCGGAGGCGACAGCCTGGTCGACGGCTTCCGCCACCGGAGCGATCGCCACGTTTAGGTACCAATGCATCATCGCGAGAACGCCGACGTCGAGCGGATCGCCCTTGCCAGCATGCGCGTGCAGCGCAGTCGACAGCTCGCTGGCGGGAGCGCTCCACCATCCGGCTCGGCCGGCGGCTCGGGCCATCGCCATCTTCGTCTTCATCGCTCGATTGAATCCGTCCAGCGCTGCGTCATCAAACGCAGCCGCATCGATTTCTTTCCGCGCATCGGGCTGCGGTACGCTCGGACTGTCGCTGGTCACATCGAGCAGCTGGGCGGCATGCTCGAGGAACTGCATAAAGCCCGACTGGAATGCGGCATTGCCGCCGAATCGATCCTTTGCAGTGCGCGCAAAGCCCAGGATCTGCTGGGCAACCAGAGAGCTTGCGCCGAGCCAGCCGGCGAATGCCCTGCGCATTTCAACCTGTTGATAGTCGCCGTCTTCGCCACGCACAAACGAGGCCTCTCTGTCTGCTTCGTCTGCGCACCGCTGCATCGCGGCTTCAAAAGCTGCGACCATCCTGTTCTTCGCATCGTCATTCATCGGAGTAGGCTCCATCGGTTGCACGGCGATCGTTGGCGAGGCTGTCGTTGATGTCGCTGACATCGGAGAGGGCGCCGTTGTATTCGGCCCCCTTCGTGACCGCGAACTCGACCACGCGCCCCCCGTCTGTTTCAATGACCGGGAAAAGCTTCTCAGCTGCACGGATGTAGTACTGCTTGAGGGAGTCGGCGCCACCACTAATGCCGCCGCCGATCGCGGCACGGCCAATCTGACTCGGATTGATGATCGAGGTCGCGCCCAATGCCGTCGTATTCAGCGTGCTAGCCGACTGGTTGAAGGCCTGCCCGATCCCGGACGAGATGCCGGCAAACACCGACATAGCGAGAGCGGATCCAGCCTTGGAGACGAGCCGACCGCGCACACCTTCCTTGCCGTCCTCGCCGATGACGCTGCCCTTGATCGGCATTTCGATCGTTCGACCGTTGCGGAGAATGCAATCCAAGGTTTCGCCACGCATATGGCTGCGCTCGCTGGACACGTCTCCATACACCTGGGTCAAGATCCGGCACTCGATGATGTCGAGCTTGCGGCTGTTTGGGAGATTCGCGGCATCCAGCACCTGCAGGAACACCGGCAGGGGATCGTGCTGCGCTTCGCCACCCGTCGGCGCGTCAACACCATTCAGCATGAACACGCGCACGAACGACGTAGCAGGGATGAAGGTCACGCCCTTCTTTCCCTTGTTGTTGAGGCACTCCTGCTGCGCCGCCTTAGCTTGATCCACCGGCTGCGACGAGAAGCGGGGGTCGACGCAGCCGGTGTCGCCTGCGCTCGGCGTGTCGAAATTGATGATGTCCAGCCTCGGCGGCGGCGCCACCGTGGCGGCGGCTCCGGCTTTGCCGGTCTGGCCGAACGGCGGATTCAGGATCGCGCCTTGTTTCGCCGGCGCGCCGTTCAGTGGGATAGGCTTGTCGAGCAGGGCGCGGTCGGCAGACGCGGCCGATGACGCCACTGGCGCGCTCGCGGGCGCGTTCTTCATCGCGTCGATTCGCTTCGCAAGATCGGCCTGGCCGTCCTTCAGGGCCTTCAACTGCGACAGCGCGTCGGCGTTTCCACTCTTCGCGTCCGCGATATCCCGGGTCATGACGGCCAACTGCGCCTCCGAATGGGCGCGCCATGCGTTCTTGTCGTTCTGATCTCCCAGGCTGGTGAACGGAAGCTTGACGGTCGACTGGCGGGCCGTAGGGCCGCCCTGGGTGAAGAAGAATCCGACGGCGAGCAATACGATCAGCACGCCGAACGCCACCATCGTCACAGCGCGTTGGCGCTTCTTGGTCGCCTGGTTGACGTCATTCATGGTCGCCTCGCTCGCGGACGACATAGACGATGGTGCTGGCACCTGCTGGTAGGTTGGCGTTCTCGAGCGCGATGGCCAGGACGCCAGGCGCGTACAGTTCACGCTCGTCGATGGCCATGTCGGCGTGGGACGTGTTCGACAGGGTATAGGTCTCGCCGACGAAATCGCCGTCGCTGTATTGACGCACGAGCGTCAGCACTGCTTCCTTCCACAGCGGCACGACGGTGTCGACGGAGGTATAGGAGAGCTGCGGCGCGCCCTGGCCACCGGCCATCGCCAACATCAGCAGCTTGACGCGCCGCTGGAATGCCGATGCGCGCAGTGTTTGCGTGGCGTTCGCAGCCGGCGGCTCTATCCGAACATCCTCCGCCGGGCGCGGCCCCGGCACGAGGATCAGCCGATACGTGGTGCCGGCATCATCGGTCACGAACACGGTGATCGATTCGTTCAGCGCGGTCGGGTTCGCCGGGATGAGCCACAGCTTGCCGCCGTCCTTGGTCCACGAGACAGAACCCGGCACGGCGGGCACGATCTGGGAGAACTTGCGGCCGCCCGACATCGACAGGAGGTTGTATTCGGCGGCGGAAATGGAAACCTGCTGAGGTTGGCGATCGGCGCCTTTGACCACCTGGATCGCCTGTGCGCTGCCCGCGAACCAGAGCAGCGCGGCCGCCGCTGCAAGGCGCGGGAGCGGCGAACGGGCGACGCGCCCGGCCGACCAACGTCGTTCGAAGGGCAGTTTCATGATGCGGGGGACTCCGTGGGAATCAGCGGCTCGATGCCTTGCTTGCCGCGGGGTGCTTCTCGAATGTCGAGCAGCACCAGGCGGCCGAAGAGGGTGATACCGAAATAGACCTCGAAGGTCTTTTGCTCCGAGCTCGTGCGCTTGCCGGAGATGTACGTGGTCAGGGCGCCGGTGACCTTCACCGACTTGTTGCGGAAGTCGACCTCGCCAGCACCGATCGGCTCGAACACGTCGGTTACGCCGTCGTGCTTGATCTGCAGCGCGTCAGCATCCCATTCGGTCTTGAGGGCCGCACGGCGGTCGTCGTCCACCATGGAGAGGAGGATGCGCACGTTGTTGTCGACGGTGCTGGGCGTCACGTTCTTGGCGAGCGAGAGCACATAGGTCGCCTGATCTGCCAGATACTGATCGTTGGCATATCGCGCGCCGATGACGTACGTGCCTCGCACCGCTGGCGGCATGATCACGACGCGCTGCGTGACCACCAGCCACGCGCAGGTGAGCGCCAGGACGACGCTGGCGGTACCATTGCCCAGCAACAGCTTCTTCAGGAAACGGTTCTCGGCGCGCAGGGCATCGCGGGATTGGGCGGCGTTTGTCGGATTCATCGGGTCACCCGTTCAATTCGCGAATGTCCGAAGGGGGCAGCTTCTTCAGCCCAATCACCCCCAACACCCAGTACACGACGTGTGTGGCCATGCCGGGATGCTGGCCCGAGCTGAATTTCTGCCAGCCCGCAGCCAGCGCGACGCCCACGAGTAGGCCGAGGAGGGTATAGCCGAGCACCACGCCGACAATCGTGCCGCCCAACCCGATGCCCGCGACGTCCTTGCGGAAAAACAAAAACTTCTCCGGGTCGTCGAGCCGGCTTGGAATGTAGTGACTGAGATCATCCAACATCGCCGCCCCCGTTCAGATCGTCGCGGTGTAGCTGTTGTCGATGATGCCGACGATGACGCCCGCGAGGATCCCGATGCCGGATGGCATCACGAACGCCGCGTAGTCTTTTTTGAAGATGGCTTGCGCGGTGCCCCAGAGCAGGCCGCCGAGAACGACAGTCTTGCCAGGATGGCCCTTTGCCCAGCCTTCCATCGTGGTGTCGGCTTGCGCGAATTCCGCGCCATCGGTCCCGAAGGCATAACGAGCGACCGTCAACAATGCGAACATGATCAACACGCCGAAGACGGCGTGCAGGGTGTCTCGCACGTCCTTTTTCTGCAGCACTGCCTTGACGCGTTCCTCGAGCGCCAGGAGGTTGCTCGCGATGCGAATCTCCAGCATCTCGAGCGGAGTGGTTCCAACGGTATTCATCTGGTCCTCACGCGGTTAGTAGCTGGCCTATCCGGCCAGGAGTTGTGCCCGCGCCGTTACGGGCGGCACGGGCACGGTTCGGGGGAGAGTGGTTAAAACGAACACTTCAACGTCTACTTCGTAGTCCTTACTTCTTGTAATCCTCCTTGGGCGAGTGGCGAATTTGGTCAGCTTCGAGGGTTAGCGACGCGGCAAGGGCTTGCCCTTGATCGCGCCGTCACAAGCGCCCATGCACTGCACCGAACTGGTTGCAGGGCGGACATGACGCCCATGCCGAGCCCGCGCGCGATGCGAATGCCGCGGCTTGACAGTGGGCGCCGTCGACGCCAGGAGGGGATGGCTTTCGAAGCTTGGAGTAGCGGTAATGGGGAGACTGGGGGGAACGACCGCCGCCGGTGGCGCCGCGATGTGCTTGATCGTCGGTTCGGGGCAGGTGGTTTCGGTGCAAAAGACGTAGCGCCCAGAACCCGGGTTGCCGATTTCGGTGACGCCGTAGTCGGGCAGGCGCGTCGATGCGAAGGCGGATTGGGCGATGAGACCAGCGAGGATGGCGAGGGCGGTAAGCGGGAGGCGAAGACACATCATTTCTGCCCCCGACCATCGTGGAGCGCCGCGGCGGATTGAGCGCGGTAGCCAGCGTAGGCGTGCTGCACCAGCCGAACGTATCGCGCTTGAGCGGCCGTGTTGCGCGAGCCGGGGCCTGTGTTATAGCAGCCGACAGCGGCCCACGTGGGGCCCTTGGCGCGAATGCAGTTCGCGAGGACCCACGCGCTCAGGCGCAGATTGATGCAGGGATTGAGTAGGTCGCGCTGAGTCACGCCGTAGCTGACGAGCTCGGGGAGGTGAACATCGTTGATCTGTGCAGCGCCCCAGGCACGATGTCCGTCCGCCAGACGCGGGCCGACTGCGCCCGGCTGGCCGTGCGACTCCACCCAGGTGATGGCGCGCAGCAGATCGGGATCCAGCTGATAGAGAGCGGCCGCCTCGGTGAACACGTTGCCGGTACAAACGTCGGCACTGGCCGGCGAGGCGGCGATCGTCGTGATTGCGGCGACAGCCGCCAGGGCGATGTAGCGAAACAGGCCGAATAGCGCGGCCGGACGCATCGAATAAAAAAAGTAGCGTACCTGGTCGACCCGATACGCTACGAGTCCACCTGCGGTCGAGGCACTGAGAGAGTTGCTACGCAGGCGGGGCACGAGTGAGAGAGGCTCGCACCGGAAAAGCGTTGTATCGAATAAGAGGTTTGTTTCCGAACGGAAAGGAGAGATCGAGCGCGCAACGACCCGCGTGGCGCGGAAAGCCAATATTGAAGACCGGAAATATGTGCGTGCGCCCACTGCCTGTTGGCCCGAACGACGCGTTACTCTCCGTAACGCGCTCAGGTTAAACAGGGTCGCGCCTAATTCGTCAAGCCCAGAGGATTGACGTACAATGTCTGTAGCCACGAGTGGTCTCTCTCAGCTTTAGCCAGCTATGCTGCTTGTGGTCAGATCGATTTGGGTGCGTCAACACCCAAATCGATCGATTTACTTATGCTCTTGTCGTAGAACGATGTTGTCGATTTCTACGATAAACCCCTTCTTTGCACCACAATTTTCAAGTGCAAAGAGAATCGCATCCTCGAAGTGCCGCCATGTCTTCGGGGTCGAGCGCTTCGTTTCCACGTCGACCAACTTCCCTGACTCCATCAGCAAGCTCATCTGCCAGCTTTTCAACGGACCCAGGAAGATCTTCACATCATATGCTTCGTTTGCGTCGTTCCGGCGCAGCTCCGCCACCGTGATACCCATAGCTGTTTTGGCCTTTCTTTTGGTCAAAACAGCCTTTCTCCAACGATGCGCAGATCCTCGCAAGCTCATTTTCCCAATTTTCGATTTCCGGGAAACGGGATTTCGAATTTTGATCGTACCTATACGCCGTCAGACTGTCAACAATTGTCGCTCTGCACCGGTGGTTCGGCCTCTCGTTGCACTTTCGTCACCAACACCCTGATACGTTTCGATTTCGGTAACTTTTGCCGACACACATCCGCTGATGGAGTGGTCGGAAGCTCAAACCATCCAACTCTCCGCAGAGTGTCCACGATGTTACGGCCGAGTTTAGAAATGTAAAAGTCGCCTTTTCCAACACCGATGTGAGTTTTTCTAACACCTGGCATGAACGATTGGTTTTCAAATCAAGACAGACTGGCTTATCGCAAAAAAATTGAGTTAGAAATACTTACGCACACCTAGCCTTTCCCTTCGCTCTACGCGAGGGCAGGCTTCACTGATCCTTGCAGGTAAAAAATACTGTCTCTGCCGATTAGATTTTGGACAGTTCTGAAACGCGATCTCGATACATGAGGACCTGACTCAACGAGGTCGCGGCCACCATCGCACAGGACGCGGCGAACGATCGGCTGGCTTCGTGGTCTACTATCGCAATCATGCTTTTGAAGTATTCGGTCCGGAGAGCCGATTCAACTGCAATCTGGCGCGCTGCGAAAGAATAAGTCGTCACCAAATCGAGTGCGTGTTGTACCCGCGATGAATCGCCCCCCTCGTCGCGCGCAGCTGGCAATCTCGTTTTCAGAACAGCGACGCATCTCTCTGTTTGAGATGTGGCCTCCTCTATTTGTTCGACGATAGTCTGCAGGTGGATGGAAAGCCCTACGTAATCAGGCCGAGGTGTCGACAACCAGCTCAGGATGAGTTCCTCCCGAAACAACAGATTGCCATCGACGTACCGCAATTGCGGAGTTATCGGTATCTCTTTCATGCCAATAATGTTCCTTCTGAATCTTCACTTTCTAATGGATCGATGTCTCAATTTTTTGCATGCGACACATCCACTTACTCTTCAGGATTCCTTATTGAACAAATCGTAACAAACCACTCGCCAAATGCCCTGGTTGATGTACTACTGTCTCTACCCCAAATTGCGTAGTATCCCTGATCGTCTCGATTGTAAATTTCCGAGAGAACCACTAGGTCTCCGCTCGCGATCTCCCTTCGAAACACATCAACTGGACAAAGGGCAACGCCATGTCCGGCCGTCATCGCTGACGCGAGGAAATTGAAATCCTGGTATACAGGTCCGTGCGACAATCCCTCGGGACGATAACCCGCGCACTCGAACCAGTCCTCCCACGCAGAGACAACCTCATCATGAAGCAGCACTGCTCCATTGAGCCGGTCGTCACAGCGGCTGTTTTTAAGATACGACGGGCTAGCTACTGGCTTGTTGACGCGTGAAAACACGAGGGAGAACTCGTATTCATCGGTCGGCTTAGCCTGGTGAGTGATCAACACATCGTGTCGCTCCGAGTCGAACTGATCGAACGCGCTAGCGTAGGAAATTTCAATCGAGACGTCGGGATATAGGGCTGCAAACGATGGCAGAGCGGGAATGAGCCAGCGGGTCGCTATTGATGGGATACAGGCGACAGATACAGTATTTCGATTCTGATTGGCATTGATGGCCATCGATGAAGCCGATATGGACAGCAGGGCCGGCCGTACAGCCTTGAGAAATTGTTCGCCTGCGGGCGTGAGGCGGGCTCCACGGCCGCTACGCTCGAATAAGCGCCGGCCGAACCAGCCTTCCAACTTTTTTATCTGCCCGCTTATTGCGACATGAGTAACGTGCAATTCTTCTCCCGCGCGGGAAAGGCTTTGCAGGCGAGCCGTAGCTTCGAAAGCGCGCAAGGCGTTGAGTGGTGGAAGGATCATCGTAAATTGCTCGATAGAGTATCAGGGTAGCCAATGTCTGCAGAAGATCAACCGATGTAAGCACGCGCGATGCGCTCGAAGATGCGCACCGACGTTTCGAGCTTGGATATGTCGACATACTCGTCAACTGCGCCGCTTACGCCGACTTCGCCCGGGCCAATGATGACCATCGGCAAGTCGAGAGGGGGCGCGATAACGGCGCCGTCCGAGTAATAGCCGACACCGGCCGGACCCGGTTCGCTCACGCCTTCGGCACGGCAGGCCTCGACGCATTGCGCCACGAAAGGGTGTTCGTCAGGTGTATCGACAGGCAGCTTGAGATCGAGCGCTTCGATCACGATGTGGGGACCGGCGATCGCGCGAAACGCTTCGATCACCGATTCCGGCGATTGTCCCGGCACCAGCCGCACGTCGATGTCGGCCGAAGCCTGGGCCGGGATCAGCGGCGTCGACAGGCCGCCGCGAATCGTGCCGACGTTGATGGTGGGCACACCGACATGTCGATGCGCGGGCGCCGCGAGGCGCAGGTCGTGGGCCTGGTCTAGATAGCGGGCGAGGCGAACGATGGCATTACCTCGATCGCCGCCGCGGTGCTCCGAGAATGCGTTGTGCCCGTATTCGCCGTGCGCGGTGGCGCGGATCCACAGCGCGCCTTTCTCGGTGACAAAGGCACGATTGCCAGTCGGCTCCGAAATCAGCAGCGCGCCGACGCCGGCAAAGTGGCCATCGGCAAGCAGTCGCCGCGCGCCGAGGCAATCCGAATTCTCGGCGGCGGAGAAGGTCAGCAGGAGATCCCCTTGGAGCCGCGCCGCATCACGCTGCAATTCGAGCGCGGCGATGGTCATCGCAGCCATGCCGCCCTTCATGTCGGTCGCGCCACGGCCATGGAGGCGGCCATCCCGAATCTCGCCAGCGAAGGGATCGAAGCGCCATTGTCCGGGGTCCACGCCGATCGTGTCGAAGTGCGCGGAGAAGGCGAGCGCAGGCCGTCGGCCGGCGCCGCGAATCCGCGCGACCAGGTTGGTGCGTCCCGGCGCCACTTCGTAGACATGCGGTTCGATGCCGCCGGCGCGCAGCACCTCGACAATCACGCGTGCCGCGCGTGCTTCGTTGCCGGGCGGATCGCTCGTATCCTGTGCGATCAGCGCGCGGGTCAGTTCGATAACGGGATTCATGCGTCAGTCCACATCGCACAGCAAGCGCCCGTAACCGCGAATCGGCACCTCGCGGCCGGCAAGCCGGAGCGCGTGCCAAAAGGCGGCCTGGTTGCTGACGACGACTGGCAGGCCGGTTTGCGCCTCGATCTCCTCGATTACGTTCAAGGCGCGAGTGCCGGTGCAGGAAATGAAGATGGCGTTGGCGCCGGCGAGTTGCGAGGCCTGAGCGGCCTCGACGAAGAAGTGCTCCGGGATCGAGCCGATCGCGTGATCGGTGTCGTGGTCGGCAATCCGTATCGAGCTCAGCTCGATGTCGGCCTCGGCGAGGAAACGCACGACATTACGCGTCATCTGCGCCGTGTAAGGCGTGATCAACGCGACGCGCCGCGCCTTGAGCGCGCGCAGGGCGGCCACCGTGGCCGTCGCCGGATTGGTGACGGCCACGCCCGGACGGCCGAGCCGGATGCGCTGCTCGACCTGCCGCGGCCCGATCAGCGTCGATGCCGAGGTGCATCCGAACACGATGGCGTCCAGCCGCGAATCCGGAATCAGCAGCCGAGCCGCGGCTTCCAGCCGGTCGGCCAGCGCCAGGAAGGTCCGGTCGCTGTTCGGCGTTTCCAGGTGGATGCGCGTCGAGAATACGCCGATGCCGTCGTCGGGCACCAGGCGGTGGAAGTCGCGTTCGATGACAGGGTCGGTGGACAGCACGATCAGGCCGATGCGGGCAACGGCGCCATAGGGCTCCCCGAGCGGGGTGCCGGGGGCGTGGATCACGGGTTCGATGGCATGCATGGAGAAGCCTGTTGCTCGGCGAGCCGCTGCCCGTCATGGGCGACGCAGCCTGCCTAGTGAGTGGATTCCTGCAGGAACGAGGACACGCGCGCGTTCACGTTCTGGTACAGGGCTTTCGGCGATTCGTCGGCGACCACCCGGCCGTCCTCCATGAACACGATCCGGTCCGAGATCCTGCGCGCGAAGCGCATCTCGTGCGTAATGATCAGCATCGTCATGCCGCTCTCGGCCAGGTCCTCGATGGTCCGCAGCACCTCGTTGACCAGTTCGGGATCGAGCGCCGAGGTCGGTTCGTCGAACAGCATCACGCGCGGCGTCATTGCCAGCGCCCGCGCGATTGCAACGCGTTGCTGCTGGCCGCCGGAAAGCTGGTGCGGATGCTTGCCGGCATGAGCCTGCATCCCGACCCGGCGCAGCGCGGCCATGCCCTGCGCGATCGCCATGGCGCCGCGCGCGTGGCGGTGATAGCGCAGCGCCAGCGTCACGTTCTGCAGCACGCTCAGGTGCGGGAACAGGTTGAAGCTCTGGAACAGCATGCCGATCTCGGAAATGCGCCGGCGGAAGTCCGGTGCCAGGCGGTGCCGGCCCTGGTCCACGCCGATCCATTCCCGACCGTCCAGGCGGATCGTCCCCGCGTCGATATCCTGCAGCGCGTTGATGGTGCGAGCCAGAGTGGTCTTGCCGGAGCCCGACGGGCCGATGATCGATACCACTTCGCCCTGCCTGATCCGCAGCGAGACGTCGTGCAGTACCTGCCGCTCGCCGAACCGCTTCGAGACGCCATCGATCGAGACCAGCACCGGCGTTTCGGGCGTGATCGCCCGGCGCGGCGGCATGTCGGGCCTGGCCAGGCGCGGCGGCTCGGGTTCTCCCCTCGACGTATCCTGCCGGGGCCGGCGCGTGACATCGAGCCGGCGCTCCAGCGCGGCGCTCAGGCCGTTGAACACCGTGACGATCGCCACATAGAAGGCGGCAACCACCAGCAGCGTGTCGAGCACCTTGAAATTCTGCGTATAGAGGCGCTGGCCGACCAGCAGCAGCTCGCTGAGCGAAATCACCGAAACCAAGGAAGTCAGCTTGACGATGGTGATGAATTCGTTCGCCAGGCTCGGCAGCGCGATGCGAAACGCCTGCGGCAGCACGATCAGCCGCAAGCGGCCCACGAAACCGATGCCGAGTGCACGGCCGGCTTCATGCTGTCCGTTGGGCACGCCGAGCAGGCCGCCGCGATGGATTTCCGCGATATAGGCCGACTCGTTGGCCACCAGCGCGATCAGGCCAGCATGGAATGGATCCGATAGGAAGCCGGAGGTGGCCGGCAGCAATTGCGGAAGGTTGTAGACGAAGATCAGCAGGACCAGCAGGGGCAGGCTGCGGAAGAACCAGACATAGGTGCTCGCGGCCACGCGCAGCGGCGCGAGCCGCGACTGCTTGCCGAGTGCCAGGGCCAGCCCCAGCATCAGGCTGATGCACCAGGTCAGGACCGAGAGGGTCACGACGGTGCCGGCGGCCTGCCAGAAATCGAGATTGCCGAACAGGCCCAGCACATAGTGCCAGTCGATATCGGTCATGGGGGGCTCCTGGCTCGCGTGTTCGCCAGGCTCGAGGCCTCGCGCAATCGATCGGTGTGGCGAACCAGGCGAGATCCTACTGCGCTCGGTCCGCCGCGGATCGGCCTTACTGCTCGCCGATAGCAGCCTTGAATTGCGCCTCGGTCGGCACGCCGAAGCTGTAACGCTGCACGAGCTTGTCATAGACGCCGTTGGCCTTGATCTTTGCCAGCGCCGTCTCGAGCGCGGCCTTGATTTCCGGATGCTGCTTCGAGATACCCAGCCCGAGCACCACCGGGTAGAGAATCTGCTTGGTGCTGATCCTCAGGCGGCCATGTGTCTTGTCGACCGCGATCTTGAGCACGGCCACGTCGTCCGCCTGCGCCTCGACGTTGCCGGAGACGACGGCCTGCGAGGCTTCCGCCGAGGTCGGGAATTCATGGATGTCGACGCTCTTGCCCTGGGCCGTGCAGACGTCCTTGATGGTCGAGATGTAGGCCGCGCCCTTGATAATGCCGATTCGCCTGCCGCACAGCGCGTCCGCCGATTCCGGGCTGAACTTGCTGTTGGCCAGCACCATGAAGCCGAGACCGGCAGTCGCGTAGGGAATGAAGTCGATCTGCTTCGCGCGCACCGGCGTGACGAACATGCCCGAGGCGATGACGTCGAATTTGTTGGCCTGCATGCCAAGAATCAGGCTTTCGAAACGCGTGTCGATGAACTGGACTTTGAAGTTGCCCGCTGCGGCGAGAGCATTCATCAGGTCAGGGTCAATCCCGGCGGCCTGCTTCGCGTCGTTGAAGTAGCTGTAGGGCGGCGATGTGATATCGCTACCGATGCGCAGCGTCTTGTCGGCGAGGCTCTGCGCGTGAGCCGCAGAAATGGTCAGAATGCAAATGGCAAGGGCTTTAAGCGCGGCTCTCACAGATGTCCTCTTTCACTATAGGGATAAATTGCAAGACGTGGAGACGAGCGAGCACGGGTACGATGGTTATCGTTTTCCGCTCCGACCTCACTCCAGCGGGCTCGAAATGATCGCCGATTGAAAAAAGACAAACAAGATAGAAAAACTCGATGTGATTTAGAATAACTTATTCTAAATATTTATCACCATCAAAACATAATCCAACCTCTCGAATGAGGTGATGTCGATGTAAGCGTACCTTACAGCCATGGAAGAAAGTATTACATTTCTAATTTGCTGATCTGGCGCCGCACAGATCATCCAAGCCGGCGGCTAGAAAGCCTAAAAGTTTGGCACGGAACCGTCACTGCGCTTGATGGGTTAGGCATCTTGCCCTAGCAGAGCCTCGCATCCAGTAACACAAACTACCTTTTTAGCTTTTTTGATATGATCGCTTGTCGAGTTGAGTAGCTGGGCTATTGCTTAGAGAGGAGCAACAGCCGCAAGGGCTTACACACTCAGCAGCGCCTCCTGGGCGCGACCATCAAAAATATCTGACCGGCTTTTCTCCGAGATTGCTCGTCGCCGGTCCAACAGACTCGGAGTTCCCTCATGGCTATTGAGGCCTTGGAACAGTTGCTTGGCGCCCGTTTCACCCAGTACGAGCGGCTCGTCAAACTCGACACGCCGATCGGCAATGACGCGCTCGTACCGCTGTACGTAAAGATCAGCGCGCGGCTCGGCCGAAATTTCGAGGTGGTTGTCGACGCCTTGTCGACGAGCGGGGACTCGATTCAATTCAAGACGCTGCTGATGCAGCCGGTCACGCTCTGGATTCAGCAGACTGACGGAAACTATCTGCCCATCCATGGGTACGTGCAGCGCGCTCGTCGTCTCGGTAGCGATGGCTCGGTTTCCTATTTCCAGATCCACTTCTCGTCTTGGCTGAGCTTCCTGAAGCTGAGCAGCGATCGACGCGACTGGCAAGAAGCGAGCGGCTCACAGATCCTGAGCGACGTGTTCGGCAAGCATCCCCAGGCGAATGGACAGTACAAGCTCGAGCTGCGCGCCGCGATGCGCTCGTACTCGCACCGCGTCCAGTGGGAAACCGACTGGAATTTCGTCCATCGCAGCATGGAGGAGGTCGGCGTATTCCCGCGATTCGATTTCGCGAAGGATGGGAAGTCGCACCAAGTCGTCATCATGGACGATCTGTATTTCGGCCCGTCGCTTCCCGGCGGCGATATGAAATTCAGCCACTCGAGCATGAACGAAGAGTTCGACGGCCTGACGCAGCTCGGGGAGCAGCAGGACGTACAGAGCGAGTCCCTCACGCTCGGCGCTGCCGATTACAAACGACCGAATACTGATCAGCGGGTCAGCACGCCGGCGGCTGATCTGGACGAGTTGCCCGGGCAGGGAGAGGACTATCTCTACACGGGCTCGCAAGCCTGGTCGGATAGTGGCATGGGCGAGCAACAGGCGCGCATCCGCACGGAAGAATGGGCGTCCCGCGCGAAACGCTACTTCGCCGTCGGCAGCCCGCGCTATGCCCTGCCGGGCTACTGGTTCAAGCTGACCGGTCACCCCATTCTGGACAAGCTTCCGCAGGAAGATCGCGAGTTGTCCATCATCGCCAGTGACTGGCTGATTCAGAACAATATCCCCGGCATCGACGCGTTGGCGCGGTTTCCCCGCAGCCTGCGCACCGAGGTCGAACAGGCACGCGCAGCCGGTGCTGGCGCCGCCGTCACGCACGGCGACGGTGGTGTCGGCTTTATCCAGGTCGAAATCGAGGCACAGCGCCGCCGCACACCTTTCCGTAGCCCTTTTGAGCACCCAAAGCCGGAGATGCATCTCCAGACGGCCATCGTCGTGACAGACAGCGACGAGGAGATTCTGACGGACGAGGGAAATCGGGTCCGGGTTCGGTCGACGAACAGTCGGAACGACCCGAAGATGAAATCGACGAATTGGATTCGCGCTGCCATGCCGGATGCGGGCGCGAAGCGCGGCGGCTACTTCCCGCTGCGCAAGGACGACCAGGTGCTACTGGGATTCGTGAATGGCGACTGCGACCGGCCGGTCATCATCTCGCGGTTACATGGTGGATCGACGATGCCGGTGTGGAACACGCATGGCCTGCTGTCGGGCTTCCGATCCCGGGAGTACGGCGGCGACGGTTTTAACCAGCTCGTCATGGACGATGCAACGGGCCAAAACCGCGTTCACCTCTACACGACGAGCTACAACTCCCATCTTCACCTCGGTTATCTTGTCGACCATTCGGACAACACACGCGGCGCGTTCCTCGGTAACGGCTTCGATTTGAAGTCCAATGCGTATGGCGCCGTGCGGGCGGAGCAGGGGCTCTATGTATCGACGCAGCCGGCGAGCGACCAACCACTGAACGTGACGGCCGCGACGGAACCGCTTGCCCGTGTGGAAGCCGTGTTCGAGACAGCCTCGAGCGCCAGCGAGACCAATCACGCCGAGAGCCTGCAAGCCGGGCAGAAAGCGCTGAAGTCGTTTACGGACGGGACGCAGAAGACCATTGCGGGGACAGCGAGTGGCGGCCGAACGGCCGGCGGCGGCACCGGGAACGCCAACGGCTTTTCGAGGCCGATCATGCTGCTGTCGAGCCCCGAGGGCATTGCGACGTCCACGCAGCAGTCAGTGCATCTCACGGCGACGCAACAGGTCAATGCGGCGGCCGGCGAGAACATCAATCTGGCGGCGGGAAAATCCCTGCTCGCCAGCGTGCTCGATAAGGTCAGCGTGTTCGCGCAAAATCTCGGTATCAAGATCTTTGCGGCGAAGGGACCGGTCGATATCCAGGCGCAGGGCGGCCCGCTGTCGGTCGTGGGCCTGGAGGACGTGAAGATCGAGAGCGCAAACGGTCGGTTGGTGCTGACCGCCGCGAACGAGGTATGGATTGGTGCCGGCGGCTCGTACATCAGCATCAAGGGCGGCGTCATCGAGAATGTGACGACGGGCCAGATCCTGGAAAAATGCGCCACGTGGGACAAGCCTGGCGGGGCGAGCGGGACGATCCGCGACAAGCTGCAGGCCACGCCGATTGTCGGCGACGGTGGGCGCGGTACGCCGTTCTCGGGCTGAACGTATTGCGCCGCGCCTCACAATAAGAAATGAACGAGAGATTCCGATCACCATGAGCCAACACCATTCATCCGGGCCCCATACGCCGCCTGCAAAGCCGGCGACATCGCCGTCCACACCGAGCGCGCCCGCGCCCGAACCGTACAAGCCGCTCGCCTGGGCCTTTCCCTTCACGCCCGCCGACAAGAGTGACGGGGGCGACCCGATGACCTATATGAAGGCATTGGCCGCTGCCGAGGACGGCTTCTATCCCCTCGGCGCGAATGGCATGTGGCACGGCGGCATCCATTTCGACGAGAACACTGCCAAGCACCTCAAACAAGACGAGGGAATTCGCGCGATCGCCGACGGCGAGGTAGTGGCCTACAGGCTGGACAGCAAATACCCGGAGCAGGACTACCAGGATCGCCGCCATGCCCTGTATTCCACGGGCTTCGTGTTGGTGCGGCACAAGCTGCAGCTCCCTCCGCCACCCCCGCCGAAATCCGACGCAAGCAAACAGGCCGGTGGCCAGCCGGCCGCGGCGCCTGCCTCTGCCGCGCCAGCGGCCGCCAGTAAGGCGTCTGCCGCTTCGGCTCCCGCGGCTTCGGCGCCCGCTGCTGCGCCGGCTTCCAGCCAGCCCCGGCCAGGCGAAACGCTGACTTTCTTCAGCCTCTACATGCACCTGATGGACTGGAACACCTATCAGTCTGCAGCAGCACAGGCCAAAGTTGCGCAAGTCGACGCTGCAAAGTTGAATATGGCGCCCATGCCCTACTGGGAGGGAGAGCGGTTCTATCGCGTAGGCGACAAGGCGAACGACTCCCAAGACGTTCCCAAGCCGAAAACCCCCGCCTCACCGCCGCGCGACTTGATCGGCGAATTCATCCAGAGCGACTTCAAAACGGTCCCTGAACCCGATACCCCCGCCGACGACACGGCGAACCTGCCGCCACCGGTCAAAGGTATCCGGATTCGCGAATCGCCAAACGGCAAGATCATCGGGATTTTGCCGAAAGGATCCGAATTGACGGTATCGGAAACCGACGAGGCCGCCAAAGCGAAGCCCGGCTGGGCGAAGATCAAGACCATCAAGTCGGGCACGCCGGCGGCGGCCGTGGTGGGCGGCACCCCTTCTCCACATGCGCCATATGGCTACGTCTATGCCAAGGAGTTGGACGCGGTCGTGAACCCGCAGCCGCTGGATTCGGTCGTCGTGTTGAAGCAGCCGTATCCCGTCAAGGCAGGCGAGGTCATCGGCCAACTGGGCCACTACCTGCGCTACACCGAGGCCAAGCTGCTGCCGGCGAAACCAACCCGGCCTCTTCTTCACCTGGAGGTATTCGCCGGGCCCGAACTTGAGGCGTTCATTCAGAAAAGTCGAGCCCGTGCGAAGGAGTTACCGGCCGCGAAGACATTCTTGGAGATCTCTCCGGGGGCGCGCCTAGTCACCGAGCTGGCCGAGCCGGATCAGAAGCTGCAGCCGGGCGTGAAGCTTGTCCCCCTCGACGCCAATGCCAAAGGCAAATGGGTCAAGGTGCAGCCGAAGACGGCCGCGCCGGTTCATGGCGGTCGCCACGCGAAACCCACGTACACGGATTCGGGTGCCCCGGTATGGGTCGACGGATCGCTGGCCAACACGACAACGTCCGCGATCGTTTCGGGATGGAAGGATTTCCCGCTGAGCTTCTCCAACGCGAAAAGCCCCGGTGCCGACTTCCGCGATGTGTTCCGCCGCGTAGACTTGGATAAGGCTGGCGCGGACAGCACGGTGAAGGACGACAAGGGCCGCGCGTGGTTCCTCGTGACGATCGGCGCGAAGGACGGCAGCGCGCGGCAGGGATGGGTCTGTGAACAGGATCATCCGCTCGTGCGGATGTGCGGGCCGTGGGACTGGCCGGGCTTCGAATTGATCGACAACAGCAGCATCATGCCGATCGATATGCTCAAGCGTTACATCCATGTCACCGAGCAGTACCTGGCCGACGAAAGCAAGACCGAGTTCGAGGCCAGCGCGGCGACCGTCAATGCCGGCCCGCTGATCACGAACCTCGAGAAGGCGATCGACACGGACCACGATGGGAAAATCACTGCGCTCGAGCTCAAGCACGCTCAGGAAACGCCGTGGATGGCCGAGGCGATATCGCATCTGGTGGTACGGTGCGAAAGCGAATGGGGCGGCGGTCTGGGCAAATGGGAGGCGCTGTCGCCGCTCATGAAGAAGTTGCTCTGGCTGTGGAAGACGGAGATTGAACGGATCGGCAAGCTGCAGTGGTGGGAGCAGGTGGCGAGCGTAGAGGGTTTCCCAAAGCAACCGAGCCCCTGGCATTTCCATCCAGTTGGTATAGTAGGTAACTTCGCCCAAAAAAGCGAAGAGGGTTGTGGCGATTGCGCCGCTCGTTTCAAGAAGATATCTAAAATTATTCTGAATCACGAGGGCGGAATCGTGGATCACAAAAACGACAAAGGCGGACTCACAAATAGAGGGATAGCTTGGCCGACGTGGCAGAAATATGCCAAGGAAGACCTCGGGGTTGAGCCGACCATCGAAAATCTAAAAGCGCTTACCGAGAGTCAAGCGGAAGTAATTTATTTGAAGAGATTTTGGGAACCCAAAGGATTTTGCCAATTCCATGACGACCGCATTGCTCTTATGACGTACGACTGGACGATTACATCTGGCGGCGCCGTAGCGCAAATTCAGAAAATGCTTAATTCAAAATACGGAGCCGGTGTAGGTGAAGATGGCGGCCTTGGCCCCAACACAATCAAAGCAATAAACGCGGTTCAAGATCAGGATCAGTTGCTCCAAGATATCGCGGAAATTCGCCGAAAATACTACAAGATGCTGGTCGACAATGACTCTAGCCAAGTCGTTTTTTTGAAGGGTTGGCTTGCTCGTGTTGACGATTGCCTTCAGGTGAAACTATGAATAGATTGATACGCATTTTTATTGGATTGTGCCTTCTTATTGGATCGGAGGCAGCGATTGCGCAAGCGCCTCAAAATGAGGCGAGTCCACTTATTGGCGAATGGCGGTATGTGTCTACGCAACACGAAGGCACGAAGCCTTACTCCACCTTTGTCATCAAATTACACAAATCTTCTGGCAATCAGATTGTAGGAAATTATTGCTTTATTACCGAGGAAGGGCGAAGAATTGATTGCGACCCCGAAGGGAGCAACAATTTGAATGGAACGGTATCGCCCGACGGTTTGCGTGCCACGATCAACTTCTTCTCGTTCTTTGGCGCAAAAAATGGAACCTCGGATATTTCGATAAATAAGGGAGAGTTGCACTGGAAGGTTACAAAAAATCCAGACGGTGATTTTTTTTACGGCCCTTTCGATGTTTACCTGACCAGGGATAGCAAAGCGTCCGGACTTAAGCAGGTGACCGCAAGTCGAGCGTATCTATACGCAGAGCCAGCCAGCAAAGACAAATCAAAATCCTACATAATAAAAGGGGACACTGTTGAATTATTAAAAATTTCTGACGATCTCAAGTTCTGGATGGTTAGATATACCGCGAAAGACGGGAAGAGTATAGAGCGCTGGATTGAGTGCGGGACAGTTAACGCATGTCCATAGCACGGAGCAAAGATGATCAATTTGATTCGGGTCGGCGACGACACCGACCATGGCGGCAAGGTGGAAACCGGGTCGCAAACGATGCAATTCGACGGCCGGTACGTTGCCCGCAAGGGAGACCGCGTTTCCTGTCCGCAGCACCCGGACGTGTCGCCCAATGTGATCGAGGAGGGCGACACGTCTTTCACGGATGCGGGCGTGCCAATCGCGCGGCATGGGCATCACGCGACATGCGGGTGCCGTCTATTGTCCAGCCTCGTCTAGTCGCACGCTCCCTGGGTCGGCGCGGCCCCCGCCCGGTGGCACTGTCAATCCGGTTCGATCTGCATCTGCTGGACGACCCGCTGGCGGCGCTCGCGCTGAGGTTGGCTGTTCGTCTGCTTGCGACGGGGAATCGCTCGTCGGTCCGGTTGCCAGGTAATTCGCGTAATTCCCGCGTGCCGGGAAAGGAGCTCGCGCATGGACGTGGCACTGAAGCGAAGGGCTGATATTGCTATAGACATTCTGAGTTGCAAGATGCTGATCTTCATAAGACACAGCACCAGATAGGAGGGTACTGATGGCCGCTCACCCTAAGAAGATTGAAAACGTGCTCGCGCTTGGTCCCGAGGCCAGACGTGACTACTTCGTTCGAAGGGTTGCAGACTCCGAGGTTGTCTGGGGTCTGCGCGACTCGGGATGGGCTACCGGTCAGGTCGCGGGCCACACAGTCGTTCCCTTCTGGCCAGAAGCCGAATTTGCTCTGCTGTGCGCGAAGGACGAATGGGATGGTTTCAAGCCAGAGCCCATTCCTTTGGGCGACTTCATATCTCGGTGGCTCACCGGCATGGCGCAGGATGCCCGCCTCTGCGTCATCTTTCCGACGCCTGACGGGAAGGGCGTCAACATGGACCCGGGTTCGCTCCGGCAAATGATAGACGACGAACTGAAACAGTACGAATGAGCGCCTTCGCCGGCAGAAGCGGATGTCATGTCGGGCGGCGAGGAAGCTGATTTACTCGGGCTCGATCTGCATTTGCTGGATGGCCTGCTGGCGACGCTGGCGCTGAGGTTGGCTGTTCGTCTGCTCGGATAGCTCGTGCTCGCGCAGCGTCTCCACTGCGCTGGTCTTGTCCTGATGCCGGGTCACGGCCGCGCGGGCCTTGGTGTCGTCGGTGGTGAATACCTGCAGGTCATCGACGGAGCGCGTGAGTCCAACGTAGAAGCTGCGATCGCCGAAGATCCGCCGTACAGTCATGGCGATATCGGATTGACGGCGTTCGTCCTCCGCATCCCGCTCGAGCTTGTGTGCAGGGATGTGAAGCATGGCTTGCTCGCGCGTCGCGCCCTGGCCGGCGTGGACGGTTGCGGCGTAGGCGTGATCCCAATGACGTTGCGCGTCGAAATCCCACGGGATCTCCTTGCCGTCCGCCAACCGAACGATGGCCTGGTTCTTCTCGAGGGAGACCACCGTCGCCTCGTGTCCGTTCTTCACGAGCTCGTCGCCTCGCGTAAAGCGGATGACATCGCGCGCGGCGAGCCGGCGCGTTTCCGTTTGATACACCTCGACCTTGTTGTACTTCTTGGGCTCCCACTCCATGAGCGATCCGTCGGCCTTGCGCAAGACGACGATCCCTTCGTCGGCCCGTGTCTCCACGACCGACATGTATTCGCCGCGCGCGGCGAGGATCTTCTGGTAATCGCGGCCGAAACGCACCACCATGGCCGGCTCGTAATACTGCGCCTCCTTCTGCATCGCCCGCGTCATGTCGCCGTATGAGGTCAGGATGGTCTCGGTCGATTCTTCCGAGCCGATCTCGCCCCGGTCGCGCAGCCGGTCCCGGATGGCGTCGTTGATCTTGACCCGGTCATCATTGAACGGCGTGATGATGATCGTCTGATCGCGCTTGTCTCCTCGCTCGACATACTCCCGCGCGATGATGTCGATCAGGTCGGACGGATTCTCCTCCACGGTCACCCGGCCGGCCCGCTGGAGGTACTCGAATGCCCGGTCATTGCGCGACAGGTTCAGGTCGGTGAGAGACTCACCCGGCGCCAGGTCGGCCGTACCTACCGTGATCGCCACCGCCTGCTGCAGCTCGGGATTTTTCTGGCGCTGGATCTGCGTCATCTGGGCGGTCGCCACACCTTCGTCCTGGAGCAGCTCGAACGGCTTGCCGGCCTCGATGGCCTGGAGCTGCAGCCGGTCGCCGAGGACAATGACCTTCGCATCCGCTCGCTCGGCCATCTTCAAGAGCCGTGCCATTTGCCGCTGCGCGAGGAACGAGGATTCGTCAACGAGCCAGAGCTCGGGCTCGCGCTTGAGGTCCGGGACGTACTCGCGCAGCAGCTTGAGATCGTCTTGCCGGCGTTGCTCGTGGATCTCGAACATGGTGACCGTGTCGGCCTTGACCCCGGAATCGTTCTCGAGCTGCTTGGCGGCCTGGCCGGTGGCCGCCATGCCGCGAACGAGATACCCACGCTCGTGCGCGATCTGGACGGTGCCCTTGACCATGGTGGTTTTGCCAACGCCGGCGAGACCCTGGACAGCAACAATGCGATCTTCGCTGGTCAGGGCATGCTCAATCGCGCCCCGCTGGCCACTTGTGTAGTCGAAGGTCGGATCGTTGCGCTCCAATCGAGCCGCCTCCACGGCCTGGTCGATCCGAGCCTTGACCAACTCGGCCGGCGCGATCGCCGGGGTGGTTCCCCGTTGCGCCAGGGCGGTCTCGATCGTCCACTGCTCGGTGTTGAGCATCTTCTGGGTCGTGATGTTGCCATCGGGAAGCTTCACGATCTTTCCCTGCTCGACCAGCTTGTCGTAGGCGCCGAGGATCTGCTTTGGACCGGTACGGCCAACGGCGTGCTCGAGCGCCGTCTGGACCACGTCGTGCTTGTTCAACACGATCTCGCGCTCGCCGAGGTGCGCGGCCGCAAAGCGCAAGGCGTCCACGCCGGACAGTTGCACCACGCGCGCGTCAGTCCCGGCTTCGCGTGCCTCCCGCGCCTTCGCCTCGATGCCGCCGTAGTCCAGCCCGACCGATTGGGCGCGATCGCGCCACTTTTCGGACAGGGTCGCATGGTCGACGTCGACCTTGCGCTCGCGGGTCGCCAGCACGGCCCGCTCCTTCTCGGCCGGTGTCGCGGCAGCGGGATCGATCCCATTGGCTCGCAACCAGCGATCGCGCGCGGCCGAGCGCTGGCTGAAGTGCTCGATCTGCTCCCGGGTGACGCCGACCAGCTCGAAATTCCCATTCGCGTCCGGTGCCGTGATGGCGTAGCCGCGCTTCTGCAGGCCACGGGCGAGCGAGGAGGTGTAGATCGCGCCGATCACCTTCTGCTGCACATAGAGCTCGTCGTTGGTGAGGGATCGCCACTCGCCATCGGCGCGCTGGGTGGCATTCATGACCAGGGCATGCGTATGGGTATCCGGGTCAAGGTCACGGCTCGTGTTGTGGCGGAAGAGGGCGACAACCAGGTTGCCGGTCGGCTCGGCCAAGGTCTCGCCGTCGACGGTTTTGCGAGCTTGGGCGGCAAACTCCTCGACGTACTCCAGGGCATCCTTGACGGCTTCCTCGTGGGCCAACCGAACCTCGCGATCCTCGAACACCTCGGCCGCAATGCTGACGCTCTTGGGTGCGGAAAACGTCAAATCGATCCCGGGCCGGTGCATGACCTCGGGCTCGCCGTTTTCGTCCAGCACCACCCGCCCGAGCTGCTGGCCGTTCACCTGGCCGGATAGCAGCTTGAAGAACGCGTCACGTTCCACCTGGCCGTTCAAACCGAGGGCGGCCGCCCCCTTGCCGAACCAGCCAGAATGCTCGAGCCCCTCTTTGGTCGTGTAGTAATTGTCCTTGGAGAAATAGTGGAGGGCGCCCCCGACACTGCTGACGTTGTGCATGCTCATCATGGCGGGTTACCTCAACAGGTCATCGAAGCCAAGCGACCCAGACCGACCGCGGTCGGATTGGCTATCCAGACGCGAGGCCTCGCCCTGCACCTCACCGGTATCCCCGTCGACCACCACCCCCGACGGGAGAACGATGAGGTTCGAGCTATCCGAGCCCGATCGAACCACGGAGGGTGAGCTCGTGGCCGCATCACCTGGCGTCGGTGAAGGCGTCGGCGCCGAGCTTGCCGTTGCAGGCTTGGGCGTGCCCTGGGCCGCGGACGAGGCTGGTGCTTGAACCGGCGCGGTGGGCGGGGTCGGCGCCGTCGGCTCGGACTGCGTGGCGGCCGCGGCCGGGGGCGTTGACGCCTGCTGCGCGGATGCGGTGGCCGGCGCCGTCAACGCAGACGCCGGCGCCACACCCGTCCCGGGGGCCGCGGCTGCGCCGTCGCCAGGAGGAAGCCACAAGGCGAACGATTTGCGAGGAATGTATGGCGACGCGACTTTCGCATGCGGCACGTACCCATACTTGACCCGGGCGATCGGGTAAGGACCCGGCGTCACCACATAACCCTGCATGTCAGGCAGGCGCAAGATTTCGGAAGACAGCACCAGGTCACGGAGGTTGCGTCGGGCGAAAACGCTCATGCCGTCGCGGCGCTCGTCGATGCCGAGATTGACGCTTTCCTCCTTTTCGTCAAGATCGGCTTGACCGATCGCGTTGGCCAGCGCCTTTGCGGCGTCGCCGTCGGTGACGCGCAACAGGAGCTTGGTCTGACATCCGGAGATGATGGTCCTGGCCAGATGTTCGCCGTAAATCTGGAAGAGCTGCGAGAAGTCCTGGAGGCCGATGACGAAGCAGCCGCCAAATTTTCGAATATTCGTAGCAGCGAGCTTCATGATCTCGAGCTTCTGCAGCGTCGGCAGTTCATCATAGAAGTACCACATACGCTCGCTATGGCTAGGCTCAAGCGTGAGAAGCGATCGAATGGCGATATCGCACCATAGACTGATCAGCGGCAAGATCGCGAGTTTTTGCTCCTCATTACAGGAGATAAATAGCCAGGAATCGTTTTTCGGATCCTCGTCCTGGATCCACTGGCGAATGGAAAACGGCTCACCTTCGTCATGCAAATAGCGGAAGCTGTCGAGCTGATTCTGCACGGTCATCTTCAGGCTCATACCCGTGCGCTCAGTGACGGGATCCACGTACGTTCCAGCGGCCTGCTTGATCAGGACGGCATGCAATTCTTCCAGGTTGCTGTGGGCAATGGTCTTATAGAGTGCTGCGTTAGTGCGCTTGCCGTCCTCACCCAACGCGCGGATGGTGTCCTTGACAATCATGCGACCCGCGATCGCAAAGAAGGGGTCCGGGACGTTGGGCGGGATGGGGATGAGCCCCTCCGCGATGCCGTCGTTGTGATAGTCCTCTTGGATCTCGCGCCAGACGTTCCAATTGGGACTGCGCGCGTCGAACGGGTTGAGGATGATGTCCTTGCCTTCACGGAAGTAGGTCGCCGTGAACTCTCCCGAGGTGTCATAGACGATGGCGCGCCTCCCCTGAGCCCGAACCTGGTCCATCATCGCGAAAAACTGCTGAGACTTGCCCGTGCCCTGGGCGCCCGCGATGAGGGTATTGAGGTTCTCGGCTTTTTTTCGCATCGGCACGCCGGCGATGAGATAGCGGCTCGCGTCGCCCTGCTCTCGCAATTCCTTGGTCAGCTCTTCGGCCTTGACGAGCCGCGCGCCGCGAATCTGCTTGTCGGTGAGCCGGCCGCGCCCGTACTCCATCCAGAAGATGACAGCGAAGATAAAAACGCCGACGGCGGTGAGCACGGCATAGAGCGCAGCGTTTCGGGCGTAGATGAAAAACTCGTCGGCGGCCTCCTCGGTAAAGGACAGCGCTGCGTCCGGCGAGAGATTGGTGACGTCGTCACCAAAATGGAACGAGACATCCGGATTCGCCATGGGCACGACCGTGAGAAATTCGGCCTCGACGTGCTTGATGGCGAGATAGCGAGTCTGGGCGGACGTGATCAGGTAGAGGTAGGCGCCGCCGACGAGCACGCCCACGACGATAGCGGAAATGAGCACGGCGACGATGGCGCTGGTCAAGAGCTTGGCCTGCTGCCACCACAGGATCGTGCCGCGCGAAAAAGTCGCGAGGCTGCTCGGCGCGCGTGGGTCAGACATGGGCGGCCCCCAGCAATTTCTTGGTTTCTGCCTCGGCGGCCTCCTGTGCCGCGTAATACGTTTGCTTATTTTGGTTGGAGGCAATGGCCTTGAGCACCTCTTGGCTGAAGAAGGTCGCTCGCACGATCTCGGCCGGAAGCATGAGCCCGGAACCGTTCGGCGCGCCACTGCCGTGGCTGCCGTTGATTTTTGCGGGATCCGGGAACAGGGCGAGCAGCGCCGTGAGGCGCTTTTCGAGTTGTTCGACGTTGTCCTGGATGATGCCGCGCATCAGAAGTTGGCGGCAATGCTCCGCAAGCGGCACGCCGGCCTCTTGCGCTTTTCTACGGTAAAAGTCTTCAGTTGGCTTGTCGAGTCGGATGGTCACTCGACCGGACTTTCCCTTGTTGGAACCTGCGAGGCGCGGCATATGAATCTGCTCATGTGCGTTGCTCCATTTTTCACTTCTTTCGCCCGATGCTTGACGGCAATATCCGTCAGCTATTCATATAGTTAGCAAATCTTACTATAGGCCGGACCGGTTCGGGTGTCTGCCATCAAAATTCTTGCTTGATTCATTTTGGCTGCCAACAAAAGCCTTGTCGGCTAAGGCTTCCGTCGAGCTTTGCGATTTTTGGGTGTCTGCCAATTCGCTCGCGCGTTGCTGTTCCAGGTGGGAAATCGCTCGTCATTTTCGGGCATTTCCCGTTCTCGTGTTCATTTTGGCTGCCACGTTCAAGCCTTATGCCACAACGCATCAGAGGGATTGATACATAGTTGGGTGGCAGCGCGCGATAGCATGGGTGTCTGCCAGTGTAGAGCCTTGCGCAGCAAGGCTCTACACACCCGCAACGCAGTTGCGTGGTGTGTGACCGTCTGGCCGGGGGGTGGGGCTTGCCCCACGGGTCGCCCCCCTGGACGGACGGTATCTGGATGGTGCAGACCGGCCACGTCCGGACGGAACCGTTTTTTCAGCAGGCGTAGCGATCATCATCGCAGCCAGCCGAAGTGAGATTTCGTCGCAGTTGAGGCGTTTGCCTGGTTGAAGCACAGAGGTGTTTTGCCAGCATCGCACAGTCGGAAGCACAGGGAGAAAAAGCAGCAAATGAAGGCACACGTCGATCCGTCCTCTGTGCGGCAAATGGGAAGCGAGGTGGTAGAACGCAGGCAGTGCATGTCAGGCTGAAAATTCGGAGCGCGGGCGGTGGTTATGCCACGCAGGTTTTCCACATATCCACGGGTCCGGACCGACGCTGCGATGGATCTACATCGCAAGAGCGTCGGCCGCGCGCCGTTTTCCACAACGGTGTTGGTTGTGGAAAACGGATGAAGCGCGGGGACCGGTGGATATGTGGGAAACCTGCCCCGGTGCGCGGATTTGATAGACGGCGCGACGGTGCGAGGGCGCAGCAAGGATCGAGAACGCTGTGGGAGGCGTGGCGGTGCCGAAGTCGGGGGCCGCGACGGTGGCGGCCGCCATCGGTGCTCGTGCGCAGCGCGAGCGGCGCACCTGGCCGGGTGTTCCGCGATGGGCCGGGGCGCGCCCGAAGTAGCGGGCCGGCCCATCGCGGCGACTGCGCGGGAAAATCGGTGGTGGTGTTCGAGCGCCAGCGGTGGCCAAGGCGGGCGCCGCGACGGTGGCGGTGGCCGACGTCGAGCCGCGCAATGCGTGCATTGCGCCCTGGCTGGGCGTTCCGCGCGGGGCGACGGTCGCGACGGTTCGCGGGCGGCGGCCCGCGCGGCGACGGCGTGGAAAAACCGGCGGCGGCATTCGGGCGTTGGCGGTGACCGGCCGGCGGCCGCGACGGTGGCGGCCGCCGTGCTCGAGCTGCGCAATGCGCGCATTGCGCTCTGGACGGATGTTCCGCGCGGGGCGACGGTCGCGACGGCTGGAGGGCGGCGGCCCGCGCGGCGACGGCTTGGGAAAACCGGCGGCAGTGTTCGGGCGCTGGCGGTGACCCGGTCGGTGGCCGCGACGGTGGCGGCGGGCGACCTCGAGCCGCGCAATGCATGCATTGCGCGCTGGACGGGTGGTCCGCGCGGGGCGGCGGCCGCGACGGCTCGCGGGCGGCGGCCCGCGCGGCGACGGCATGGGAAGACCGGCGGCGGTGTTTGGGCGCCGCCGGTGGCCAGCCCGGGCGCCGCGACGGTGGCGGCGGCCGACGTCGAGCTGCGCAATGCATGCATTGCGCTCTGGCTGTGCGGTCCGCGCGGGGCGTCGGTCGCGACGGCTGGAGGGCGACGGCCCGCGCGGCGACGGCGTGGGAAAACCGGCGGCGGTGTTCGGGCGCTGGCGGTGACCCGGTCGGCGGCCGCGACGGCGGCGGTCGCCGTGCTCGAGCGGCGCAATGCGCGCATTGCGCCCTGGCTGGGCGTTCCGCGCGGGGCGGCGGTCGCGGCAGTTCGCGGGCGGCAGTTCGCGGGCGGCGGCTCGCGCGGCGAGGGCGCGGGAAAACCGGTGGCGGCCTTCGGGCGCTGGCGATAGCGACGGGCCGTGCGGCGACGGCGGCGCAAGGCCAGCGGTCGAGACAGTGGCGAGCGCACCGCCCGAGTCGTGCCTCACGCTGCGCAGGCGAATTCCGCTACACTGCGCGGCAAGGGGGAGGGGCAAGATGGAGTGACAGACGCCATGACGGCAGATGCAGGAAAGACGGCGCGTGCGCCGAAGTCGTTGGACGAGGAAATCGAGAGAGCGGCGGCGAGGCTGAAGCGGCTTCAGGAGCAGAAACGCACGAAGGAGCGCCAGGAGGTGGAGCGCAACGAGCGCGCGATCGTCGAGCTACTGAAGGCGGAAAAGCTCAACGTGGTGCCGGCCGAAAAATGGAAAGCGGGCTTGGCCGGGATTCGTCGCGCGCTGGGCGTTGCGGCGTCCGTGCCGGACAATCCGCAGGCGCCGGCGGCACCGGCCGGCGGGCCAGCAGCCGAGGCGTAGAGAGGCCAGATGGTTCTGGCGTAGGGGCAATCTGGTGTCACGGGCCTTTGCGTGACACGGGATTGCCCCGATTCGTTCGCGCAGGGCGCGAACTGGACAATTCCCGCGCGCTCGACAATCCGGCGGGCCGCCGATTCGGCCGCCCGCCATCCGGTTCAGGCAGACCGCCCGTCAAGCGCGGCGCGTTGTTCGTCCGTCAGGGCCGCCAGGGCGATCTGGGCCTGTCGATTCATGATCATCCATGCATAGGGCTCGGCCAGGATCCGCGCCTCGCGGCACAGTCTCGCGTCGCCATCGGTGCTCGGACGACGTGCGCGCCACGCGTTGATCGCGGTCTCGACCTGCTCGATAGTGATTGCACTTGCTTCCATCTGCGTCGCTCCTCGGTGTGCGCCAATTGTCGGCGTGTCGGTTAGGCTTGGACCAAATACCAATCGCGCAGCATCGCCTCTGCGTCGGCGATCGCCTCGGCCGGCGTCGCCCACGCGTGCTGCGAACGCATCGAGGGCTCGCCATGCCAATATGTCACGTAGAGCGAGGAAAAATAGCCCGCTTCGGTCCGCACGACACTCAAATGCACCTCGGAATAGCCTCGGTTGGTCGGACGCCACTCTGACCAGACCTGAAGGCCCGCGCCAACGAAATCGAATCCGTCCTGCCACTGGCTCGCCAGTTCCGGCTCATCCGCCAGTTGGAACGACATCGGATTGTGCTCCAGCCGCGCGAGCCGGCCGCTTCTGAATGCCTGCATGCGCGCATCTCGGCGCATGCAAAGAGCGCGGTCATCATCGCCCGCGACAAGCGCGAGGCGGGATTCCGCCAACTGGACGCGTGCATCGAGCGCGACGTCGTAGCTGCTCCGACAAATTTCCGTTGTTTCCATCATGCCTCCGGTTTCGCCCGGCATCGCCGGGTGTCGTTCATTTTCGGGATGGGGATTACCAGTCGGTCGTTTCGTTCATCCAGACCGCCCATGCGATGCCGAGCGCGGCGGCGATCGCCGCCGCCGGGTGATCGAGACCGAACGGCAACGCGACAAACAACAGCGCGGGCGTGAACGCGGCGAGGGCGGCGGTCGCTTTCTTCAGGCCGACGAGAGCAGGCTGCTTGTGCCGATTCGGCGCGATGCATTCCACGGCCAGGAGGGCCGCCGCGATGCCGGCGAAGAATGCGGCCGCGAAGTCGGGCCTGTCGAGGCGTGCCCAAACGTAGAAAGCGAGCGTCGCGAAAATCCCGGCGATGAGGGGAAAACGAACAAGCACGGTTTTGACGGCGCGCTGCGCGTGCCGGCGTGCGAACGTGCGGCGATTCGTGGCGGTGGTCATGGCGTAGTCTCGAAAGTGGTGATGGGCGGTGAGCGACAGCACTCAGTCGTGGAGTGGGCAAGGGTCGCCCGTGCCGTCGTTGCAGCAGTCGCAACACGCGATCTCGTCATCGATCTCAGCGGCTTTCGCGCCGAGCATCCAGGCTTCACGGAGCATGGGTTCGTCTGCAAACATGACAGGCAGCGTTTCGCCGGCCTGTTCGTCGTGCCAGCCTTGCGCCTGGGCATCCATGAGGACGAAAAACAGGTCCTCCCTCGTGAGGTCGGTGATCAGCGCCAGCTTGGCCATGACGAACGCGACACGGATATCGAGACCTCGCATTTCATCTTCTCCTAGTGGTGTTCGAACATGCGCCGGGTCGCGGCCCGGCGCGGATGGGTTACAGGTGCCCGAGGCCGATCGCTTCGCGGAACGCGCGTTTCGCCTTGGCCTCGCCATACACCTCACCTTGGCGATAGGCTCGTTCGTAAATCCCGATCGCTTGGTTAATCTGGTCGACAGTGGTATCGCGCGGCAGCATGAAAGCGAGGTCGTGATCGTCGTCGTCGTGCCATACCGCGACCATGGGAATAGCCGAGCCGTTCAGGCTCAGCGTGGCGCAAAACCCGGCTGTAACGCCCGCGATTTCGATGTCATCTGCGTGGTTCGACATTGCGTGTTCTCCTGTTAGAGCCAGACCGGTGCCCATGCGCCGGACGGTTGACGAAAGAGGGTGATGCGCTTGGAGGCGCCGTCGATGACGGCCTCCAAGCGAACGGCGCGGGCGTCGTCGTCCGGACGCGCCCAGCGATGCAGCACGCGAATCGGCGCGTCGGCCGCGCAGCCAAGCCAATGCGCGGCCGTCGCGCGCAGCCGATTAGCCGGTTGACGGATGCCTGCCAGGCGGTGAGCCTCGGGGGGTGCGGGGGGAACGCCCGCGTGTGTGTGGGTGATTCGGTCGGGGGTGGTTGCGCTCACGGTTTCGTCCTTTTGTGTCGGGTTGTGGATCTGCCATTGGGAGCCGCCTCGACGCGGGTTTAGCGCGCGCCGGCACGGGCGCAAGGGCGCGCCCGCAGGCCGCATGCGGAGCGCAGGCGAAGCCGAGCACCGAACGGGCGAGGACGTGGGCGAAGCGCAGCGCAGCCTTTACCCTTGCGCCCGTGCCGGCGTGCGCTATGCGTCGAAAAGGGGCGGCTCCCGATGGCAGATCCACGCGCTTAACCCGGCGCAAAAGGATGGAGCGCAACCACACGCTTTCCCCGGCCGAAGCACCCACACCGCGCGGGGCGCATCTGCCCCGCGCGCCCTCGGCCGGCATAGCCGGCCGCTAGACCAGCAGTTCGCCCGCGCGCAGCGGGCGCGTACCCCACGAGCAAGCGAAGCGCGCAGCGCCGGGACGGCGCGGAGGCGTCAGGGATAGAAGCCCGCCAGGGGCGAGACTCGCGCAGCGAGGCTCGACGCGAAGCGCGAGAGCCCGGCCCGGAGCGAAGCGCAGGGAGACGTCCAGGCCTGCGAGGCAGAGGACACACCACGGCGCGAGACCACGCCATGCCACGGCTGGAGCGGTGAGCGTTTGCAGGAGAACAACGGGGAGAAAGGGGAGGACATACGGGAGCCGATGGACCGCAAGGCCCGCAAGGGCGAGCCGGGAGGATTCCGCCGGCGGGCCGAGCGCCGCCGGCGGAGGTGGACGGATCAGTCGCGCGGGGGCATGCCTTCGCCTTCGGCCACGATGGCGTCGTCGTAAGCCGTGTCCTGGTCCGCGTGCGGCTGCTCGTCGGTCACCTCGGAGCGGTCCTGGTCCTGGTCCTGGTCGCCGTCGTCATCCCGGTCGGGCGACGCGCCAGCGAGTCGCCAGAGGGTCTTCGGACGCGTTTCCGCAAGTGAGAAATGCTCGGGAAGCCAGCGGGTGGCGCTCACGAGGCGTTCGGCTTCGGCGGCGGCTTCCGCCTTCTTCAGCTTCAGCAGGCGCATGCCTTCGGCCGGGGAGACGGCGGCGGTCACCACCTCGGCGATGCGCGCCTTCGGCACATGGTCGAAGTAGCTGGCGCGGGTCGCCTTCCAGTCGTCGGCGAGATCCAGGTTCAGGGCCGAAGTCAGCGCATTGACGCAGTGCGCGTCCTCGTCGCCGGTGATGCTATCGACGCTGGCGCCAACGTATTGCGCGAGGATCAGCAGCAGCCGCTCGTCGGTCTGATCAACGCACCACGCGAGCAACGCGTCGGTATCGTGCGGCAGGAGGCCGGCCCATGCGGCGCGCTGCTCGTTGGCGAGGCGATAGGTCAAGTCGTCGGCCAGTTCGGGCGCATTGCGCTCGATCTCGCCCGTATGGTTGTGCAACTGAATATCGATGGCACTACCGCCAGAACCGGGGCCGTAATCCGTGATGAGGAAGCGGTGGACGAGCGCCGCGAGCGCGACGTGCGGATTGCGGGCCAGCGCCATGCCGGCGGAGGCGGTGCGCCGAGCGTTGAGGCGCAGGGTGAGGGCGCGGGAATGCCGCCCCTTGGCGTCGGGTGCGTCCGGCGAGGCCGGCGCGCCGGAACCCGTGTGCGGACGTTGCGGCGCGCTGCCGTCGTCCGTACCGTCGCCATCGGTCGATTCACCCTCGCCGCGCGGCGCGGGGTCACCTCGGCGGGTCCAGCCGCGCAGGATTTCGAGCGTGCCGTCGTGATCGATGGTGACGATCGCGCCAGCGCCGGCCATTTGAAGCGGGGTGTACACAGCGAGCGAATCTTCGATCGCGGCATGGCGGACGCCCAGGGCCGTCGCTTCTTGCTCCAAGCGCTCATACGTCTCGTCGTCGGTGTCGTCGGCCTGCTGCTCCACCTCGATCGCGTCAAGGCGCGCCTGGATCGCCTCCATTTCCTGGCGCTGCTCGGCCGACGGCTCGACTACGGTCGGCACGACACGCAGAAACGAGGCTTGCGCGGTGTAGTCGAGCACGGGAATCACCTCGACCCAATCCCAGCCGTCCGCCTGGACCTTCGCGGCGATCGCCGCAAGCTGCTCGGCGGCGACGCGCTCCATCAGGGCTTGATCGGTGTACCAAGCGGCGCCCTCGTGCGAGAACAGGTCGCGGCGCACGAACCCGCCGGCCGCCTCGTAGGCGTCCATGCCGACGAACCGCGCGACGCGATTACTGCGGAAGTCCCGTTCGCCCGCGACAAGCTTGCGGCGGAGCGTCTGTGCGTCACGGTCGTAAGGTTTCGCTTCGAACCAGACGCGTTCCTGTTGGTCGTGACTATCGGAAAGCGTCAACGCCATCATCTGGTCGAGTCGAATCTTGTCCTCGCGAAACAGGTCCACCAGCTTGGGCGAGACACGCGCAAGCTTGAGGCGTTGGAGCACAAGCATTTCGCGAGTGCCGTAGATCTGCGCGATTTCGGCGATGGTACGGCCGGCGTCGACCTGCGCACGATAGGCATCGAACTGGTCAGCGGGATGCATCGGCTCGCGCATCTCGTTTTCGGTGGCGCTGAACAACACGGCATCCTCGGCGGTGATGACAAGGCAGCGGACGGGGTAGTCGGCCGGAAGGTCGCCGCGCTCGGCCAGCAAGGCAAGCGCGCGGCGGCGGCGCTCGCCGGCGGCAACGCCAAAGGTCTGCGCGCGCTTCGCGCCGACTTTCATCGGATGCACGACGAGGTTTTGCAATAAGCCGCCCGTGTGCCAAATGTTGTCGGCCAGCGCCTCGATGCCCGTGGGCTGCTTGCGACGGACGTTGAAAGGCGACGCCACGATGCGCTTGAGCGGGATGAGACGGAAGTCGTCTGCCTGTTGGTGGGCCTCGGGGGGTGCGGGGGGAACGCCCGCGTCGTGGGCGAGTGCCGGGATTTCGGTGATCACTGCGTTCATGGATCCTCCTTGCTGTGGTGGAAAAATCGCTGCCTTACGGAGCCGCCTCGACGCATGAGAGCGCCAGCGGGAAGGCAACGCAGGGGCGCGAACCAGGCCGCATGCGGCGCGCAGGCGAAGCCGAGCACCGAACGGGCGCAGGGCGCGGCGTAGCGAACCCTTGCGCTGCCGGCACGCAGCGCTATGCGTCGGGATGAGGCGGTCCGAAGGCTGCGCCACCACGGCGCGGAGGATGGAAGGTAGGGAGGCGGGTCCGAAGCCCGGTGCTCGCCGGCTCGGGCCGGTGACGGCCCGAGCCCCCTCCGCGCGGCAGGCCGCGCGGCTGGCGGGGGCGGCCAGCGCCGGGGCGGGCCGCGCGAGCGGCCAGTCCCCAGGAGCGAACGGACTGGGACACCGGCCGCCGGCGAGCGGCTTGCGTGACAGGCGAGGCCTGGCGCGCAAGGTGCGGCCAGGCGGCACGGCTGGATAATCAGTTGGGCGGCGAACGACCGCGAGCCGCGGGGACCAGGCGCCGGCACTGGTCAGCGTCGGCGCCCGCACTTCAGCTCAGCAAGACACCAGGGCGGCGGGCGTGTTCGACGCCGGCGTCGAATGCGGCAATCAATGCGTCCCGGAGACACCAGACGGCGCAATCGTGGAAGTCCAGGGAATCCGCGCGCCGCGTCTCCAGCGTATCGATTCCGAGCTTCTCGAACGCGATGCGTTCGAGCAGCGCCTCGAATTCGTCTTTCGTCATGGTCAATTCCTCCGAACGTCTTGGCCGAGGTCGAACGCCTCGCGCAGTGCGTGAAGCAGTTCGCCGATCGTCAACCTCAGTTCGTCATCGTCATTCGTACCGGATAGTCGGCTGGCGAAATGCGCGTCGACGACCGCGCACAGTAGATGCTTGATGTAAAAGCGGTTCATGGGTGTCCCGGGTGTGGGAGGCCGGCCGGGTCAACGGCCGGCCTCCGCGTGATTGGGGATATAGAGGGCCCGCACTGCCGCGCCAGCGGCCGCGGGCATAGTTGGGTTACTTCACGGACCGGCCACAGTCGAACGCTTCGCGTAATGCGTATCGCAGTGATGCCACCTCGACCTCAATGTCCGCGTCCGCGTTCCAGACCGCTTCGATTTCCTCGCCGAACGCGCGTTGTGCGATCGTTTTCAACAGCGCCTCGATCTGATACTCGAGCATGGTTGCCCTCCAAGTTCGTGGGGCCGGCCGCGGCAGGCGGCCGGCCGCGTTCAATCAGGAAAGCTGCACGGCGCCGTTGTTTGCGGCGAGGCTGAAGGCGAAAAACCAGTTGCGGTAGAGCTCCGCGAACAGGTGATCGTGCTCCGCATCGACGGCACCGATGAATAGTTGGAAGTCGTCGGCCAGCTTGGCGCTGGTCTTCGGTCCGATCGTTCCGGACGTGATCGAGAAATCGATCAGCTCTTTGAACGGGCCCCCGCTCATGGCAATCGCGCCGTTCGTGTGGTTGACTCGGCTCGCGCCGATCGAGATTGCAGGGTATTCGGCAATCTCGGCCAGGCGCTCCCGGAAAATATCGTGCATGACGTAGGTACCTGAGCTGAATTCGAATGCGTTGTGATATCGGTAGATGCGGTCCAGATTCAAGCCATCGGCGCGATGCGGGTATCGTGGCGCGGCCGCGAACCGGACACTGCACATGTCGAGCGGGTCGCCTTGCTGGTCGACGCGTGGGTCGTCGAGCTGGACGAGCCCAGCGTAGGCCGAAACGATGAGGTGCATGGTGGTCTTCCTCGGACTGGGGAGTTAGGCGGCCGCCGCGAGCGCGGCGCCGGCGACGGGTGCCGACAGGCGGGTTTTCGCCGCGGCGAAATAGGTCTCGTCAAGCTCGATGCCGATATAGCGCCGGCCGAGCTCGCGGGCGGCCACGCACGTCGAGCCGGACCCGGCGAACGGATCGAGGATCGTGTCGCCCGGCTTGCTAAACGAGCTGATGAGGGTTCGCAGGGCCGAAACGGGCTTCTCTGTGGGGTGATGCTTGTTGCCGCTGTATTCGAACCGCTGAACGTCGCCGATGGGGTGTTCCGGGGCCGCGGGGCGGCCCTTCGCCAGCACGTAGGCGGATTCGTGCTGGTACTTCACCAGGCCGGCTTTCGATGCGTAGGTCTTGGTAAAGACGATGTGGCCGCAGACACGAAAGCCGGCCGACTTCCACGCGTGAAAGAACCGGTCCACTTTGTTCCAGCCGTAGAAGCTGACGCAGACCGTGTTACGCTTGAGCACGCGGTAAATTTCGACGAATGCGGGGTCGAGCCATTCGTCATTGCTGTCGTTGGCGATCGAGCGGCCGGAGCGGTCCCGAAAGTTGACCAGGTAGGGCGGATCCGTCAGGCAGAGGTCCACGGATTCGCGGGCGAGTTGGGGCAGGGCGACAAGGCAGTCGCCGTTGTACAAAAGGCTCACAGTTGGCTCCTGAAGTTGAGGGCAGGGCAGCCGGAGCGCTTCCGTTTGCGCACCGTGCTACCTGGAGCCAGCGCTCGCTCGCCCGAGGACGGCGGGCAAGCGACCGTGGAATACCGGAGTGCGCGTAGCGCGCGAGGATATGCCGCGAAAGCGCTTGAAGAGGCCGGAGCCGTGCGACGCTCGTCGCGCACGGCGTCCGGGCTCGGTCCCCCGGACACGGGCGGGCGATCGTGGGATCCAGGTTGAGAGGTCTGAGGCCTGTCTCGTCAGGGCGACGAGGTCGCGGGACGCGCGCGCGACGTGGCCAGTGTTGCGTCCGGACATGAGCGCCGACGAGTCGGGCGCGTGTCGCCGGCGGCGACGCCGGCGGCGACGCCGCCCGATCGGACGGCGCGATCGCGATTAGATGCGCGCTCGGCACGAGCGCGCCCGGCGCCGGCATGGCCGGCCGCCGCGCGCCTGCTGCAACAGGAGGGAGATGCGAGCGGGCCAGACGGCCAGCGGGCCGGCACCAGGTCGGACGTCACCTCGAGGACGAGCTTGGCATGGATGTGGAGCGCGGGCCGCGCCGAGCGCACGTTGATACAGGGAGGCCCGGCCCGCTGCTCAGGGGAAGCACCTGGTTCTCATCCAGCGGCATCGCCATCCTGTCGTAGGATCTGAAAATCCTCGCCGCACATCTCGTTTGCCCAGGCAACACAGTCCTCGATGCTCATCTCTGCGGTGACATACGTAAACAGGCCCGGGTCCGCGTCGGGTGCCTCGGCGATCGCGCGCGCGAGCTCGACAAAGTCTCGAAGCCGCTCGCCTTCGAATATGCGCCGAGCCTTCGCCTCGTTGTCGCCATCGGTATCGGTTGCCATGATCCAGTGCTTCACCTCACCACCGACCACCGCGCGACACTTGATGATGTCGATTCTTGTCAGCATGGCTGTCCACTCCAGTTAAATTCCGTTGATCCAGGTACCGCACGCCCACCGCGCCGCGCCAGCATCAGCGGGCGGGCGCTAGCGTCAGGGCCGGCCGGCCCTGGGTCTCGGGCACTTCAATGCACATCACGGCGCACGAACAGACCCGCTGCCGTCGGCGAACGCGGGAAGCCGACGACGTCAGTCGAGTTGGCCAGGAGCGTGTCAACGTCGCACTGCAGGCACGCCCCGATCCGTTCGGCGCCCATCCGGTGGATGCCTTCCAGCTCGACGCCCCGCAGCGCGCCAGCGCGATATGCCTCGACCGTCAGCAACGTCCGATAGTCGGGCGACAGGCGGTCGCGATACCGCGCCTCGAGGAGGGTGATCGCGGCCTCGATCGCCTCATCGCTGTAACCGCGAGTGATCGAGATCCGGTCGGCCGCCAGCTGGACGGTCTGGCTCCCCTTCGGCGTGAGCACGAAGTGTTCGATCGAACCGTGCCGGCCGCTCGCTGCGGCGCGGCGCGTCTGCAGCGGATGGACGAAGCGGGCGACCTGGTCGGCTCGGGGGCCGTCGGTCCAGGCGACGTCGAGCAGCGTCGCGCCGTTGGCGGTTTGGATGGACACGGCGAAGGCCGTTGCGGGAAAGGCCTCGCGCAGGATCTTCTGCACCAGCTGCGCGGTGTCGATCAACGTCATGACGGTCACCAGCGCGAGGTTCGTTTGAACGGCTGTCGCGGCGGGTTCTTTCTCGGTGCGGCGGGTCGATGCGGATGCGGTGCGGGTCAACATGGGATCTCCGGGAGGTGAGAGAAGGCGAGCGGGGCGCCGGCCGGGCCGGCGCTTGTTGCTTACTTCTTGTGTCCCTGCATGGCGTCCGCGAGGATCCAGAGCGCGCGGTTGAGTCGGATGTCCTGATCGATGCCGTTGATCGGACGAGTCCTCACGTGGCGACCGTTCTTCGACCGTCCGCGCAGGCCGCCTCGTACCAGCGACTCCTGCACTTATGTGGACAACATGCTTATGTGGAGCAGCCTCCGTAGTCGAGCCGCGATGAGCGGCCTGAGCGGTTGCCACTCCACATAAATGTCACAACC
>NZ_VIUM01000027.1:0-88997 GCF_007828315.1 Burkholderia sp. SJZ089
CTGGGGGCGGGGGGCGCGGGGGGGGGGGTTGGGCGCGGGGGGGGGGCGGGCGCGGGGGGGGGGGGGGGGGGGGGGGGGCGGCGCGGGGGTGGGGGGGGGGGGGGGGGGGCCCGGGGGGGGGGGGGGGGGGCCGCCCCGGCGCCGCCGAGCCGGTCAGGCGAAGATCGCCCGGATGCGCTGGAAGCATCGCACCAGCAGCGGCTTGCGGTCGTCGAGGTCGAGCATCGCTTCGTAATGCGTGCGCGATTCGTCGACGTGCGGGAGTTGCGACAGCAGAAGGCCGAAATTCATGATGAGGCTCCGTGCGGCGGACGCTCGGTCTCGCCGCTTCAGTGGGCGCGGGCCTCTGCCGTCTGACGGCAATCCCGGGGATGCCGGGTCAGACGGCCGGATGCTCGCCGCGCCCAGATGGGTAAAGGGTCTTGCGGCATAAGGGGCAACTGTCGCTGTTCATGGCGGGCTCCTGGTCGGTTGGCCATCGCGGCGGGCGGCGCCGGCGCCTGCCCTGGAAAGGGCGCGCGCGGGCACGGGCCGCCGGACGGCGGGACCGGATCGCGCACGCAAGGAGGGCGTGGCGCGTTCCGGCGCTTCAGCGATGCACGAGGAGGGGACTGCGGATACTGCCGCGCGCACCGTTTGCCGGATCGGCGAACGGCAGCGTGAGACGGGGCTGGCGTCGGTCGATCAGGCGGACATGTCGTGGGAAGGTCGACAACTGCTGGCGTCCAAGACGTCGGCTCCGAAAGTGGGAATTTGCGATTCTAGAGAGCCCGGCGAAGCCGCGTCAAGCCCGGCCGGCCGGGCTTCCTGTGGATTTTTGTGCAGGGCATGCTGGCGAGGTTCGTCGAGGGCGCGGGCGGCGCGCCGTGGAGCCGCCCGCGCCGACGCGGTATGCTTCGGGCCGCCGCCGGAAGCACCCGGGCGTCGGCCGGTTTTTGCCGCCCCGAGCATTTGCCCTGCATCGGCCTTTCATCGGGCCCGTTTTGCCGCGACTCCCACCTTCGCCTGACCGAGATGCCACCGAATTCCTCACCTGCCGCCCCCGGCGCCGTCGCCTCCATCGCCTCGCCGGAGCCTGTCTCGCGCTATGCCTGGAAGGCGCTCGCCGGCTCGGCGATCGGCTACGCGATGGACGGCTTCGACCTGCTGATCCTCGGCTTCATGCTGCCGGCGATCTCGGCCGCGCTGAAGCTCGACGCGGGCCAGGCCGGCGCGCTGGTGACCTGGACCCTGGTGGGCGCGGTGGCGGGCGGCCTGATCTTCGGCGCGCTGGCCGACCGTCATGGCCGCGTGCGCGTGCTGACCTGGACCATCGCCCTGTTCGCGGTGTTCACCGGCTTGTGCGCGCTGGCCCAGGGTTTCGCCGACCTGCTGGTCTATCGCACCATCGCCGGCGTCGGGCTGGGCGGCGAATTCGGCATCGGCATGGCGCTGGCCGCCGAGGCCTGGCCGGCCGCCAAGCGGGCGCGCGTGTCGTCCTATGTGGCCCTGGGCTGGCAATGCGGGGTGCTGCTGGCCGCGCTGCTCACGCCCACCCTGCTGCAATGGATCGGCTGGCGCGGCATGTTCGCGGTCGGCATGCTGCCGGCGCTGGTGGCCTGGCAGTTGCGCAATCGCCTGCACGAGCCCGAGCCCTTCGTGCGCACGCGGCAGCCGGGGCGGGCGCCGGGCTTCGGCGCGCGTTTGCGCATGCTGTTCGCCGATGCGCGCACGGCGCGCACCAGCCTCGGCATCGTGATCCTCTGCGCGGTGCAGAACTTCGGCTACTACGGGATCATGATCTGGCTGCCGACCTTCCTGTCGAAGCGGCTGGGGTTCTCGCTGACCAAGTCGGGCATGTGGACCGCGGTGACGGTGCTCGGCATGATGGCGGGCGTCTGGGCCTTCGGGCAACTGGCCGACCGCATCGGCCGCAAGCCGACCTTCCTGCTCTACCAGGCGGGCGCGGTGGTGATGGTCTGCGTCTACGCGCAACTGAGCGACCCGGCCGTGCTGCTGTGGGCCGGCGCGCTGATGGGGATGTTCGTGAACGGCATGGTGGGCGGCTACGGCACGCTGATGTCGGAAGCCTATCCGACCGCCGCGCGCGCCACCGCGCAGAACGTGCTGTGGAACCTGGGCCGCGCGATCGGCGGTTTCGGGCCGCTGGCGGTGGGCGCGCTGGCGGCGCGCTATTCTTTCACGGTGGCGATCGCGGCGCTGGCCGCGCTCTACGTGCTCGACATCGTCGCCACGCTGGTGCTGATTCCGGAGCTGAAGGGACGCGCGCTCGACTGAGTCGCGCGCCTGTCGTTCGGCGCCGGTGCTTCAGGCATCCGGCGCTTCAGGCATTCGACAGCGCAAGCATTCTGCGCTTCAGGCGGCCAGCACCTCAGACGTCGAGCGCTTCAGGTGCCAATCGCCCCCTCAGGCATCCGCCTCGGGCGAGCCGGCGTCGATGCCGAGTTCGCCTGCCATCCGCTCGACCAGCGCGCGCAGCCGCGCGACTTCCTCGGCGAGCCGGTCGTGATCCTCGCGCAGGGCATCGAACTCGGCCGTCGACAGCCCCTCCACGGCGCCGCCCTCGCTGCCCGCGCGCGGCGCGGCATACGCGCCGACGTCCACCTCGCCGCAAAGCAGGTGCATCCAGCGGCTTTCGCGCGCGCCGGGCGCGCGCGGCAGCTTGACGACCAGCGGCGTGGCGCGCTCGGCGAGTTCCTCCAGGAAACCCTCCACCGAGGACACGTCGGCGAAGCCATGCAGGCGCGCCGAATTCAGGCGCAGCTCGGCCGGCGTCTGCGGGCCGCGCAGCAGCAGCACGGTCAGCAGCGCGACGGCCTGGCTCGGGATGCCGAGCACGCGGTTCAGGTTGTGCTCGAAGCGCGGCACGCGGCTGCTGCTGCCCTCGAACACCAGGCTGACCAGCTTCAGCTCCTCGATCGCGCTGAGCACCTCGGCCTCGCTCGCGCTCATCACGGGCGCGCGCGCGGTCTTCTGGTTGCAGCCGGCCGTCAGCGCGTTCAGCGAGAGCGGGTAGGTATCGGGCACGGTGTGCTGCTTCTCGATCAGCACGCCGACGATGCGGGCTTCGAGGGCGGTGAGCGCACGCAGGGCGCGCGGGGCGGGAGTGTCGTTGGGCGTGTTCATCGTGCGGGAGGGATGGAATCGGAGGAAGGCGGATGAAAGCGTTGCCGCGATGATATACGCTCGCGGGCGTTCCGCTAAGCCCGACGCGCCGGCGCCTAGCGGAACGCCCGCATCTGTCCCGTCATCATCTGCAGCATCTTGTTGGCGGCCACCGAGAGCTTGCGGCCCACGCGCGTGACCATGTGCGCCTCGGCGTTCTCGAGGATCGGATGCGCGATCTCGATCGCGAACAGCTCCCTGGCCTGCAGCTCGGCGGCCACCGCGAAGGCCGGCATCACCGAGATGCCGAGCCCCGACTTCACGAACTCCTTGAGGATCGCGAAGGAATTGGTGGTGACGATCGGCCCGAGCCGCACGCGCTCGGCGTATTCCACGGCCTCCATCATCTGCCGCGTGCCATAGGAAGGGTGGGTGGCCGCCAGCGGGTAGGTGGCGAGCTGCTGGACCGTCAGTACCTTGTTGCCGCGGCGCGGGAAATCCGGGCCGACGATCGCCATCATCGGCTGCCGCTTGGCCGCGCGCGACACCAGCTTGGGCTCGGTGGGCGGGTTGTAGACCAGGCCGATCTCGCCCTCGTCGTTCGAGATCTTGCGGATCACGTCGTTGGTGCTGCCCACGTCGAGGTTGACGCGGATCCCCGGGAACTGCCGGCAGAACTGCTGCATCGGCCCGGCCAGCAGGTCCGAGACGAAACCCTCGCCGAGCACCAGGCTGACCTGGCCGGTCTTGAGCCCGCGCAGCTCCTGCAGGCGCGAGATCAGGTCGTCGCGGTGTGCGAGCTGCTCACGGAAATACTCGATCACGCAGCGGCCCGCCTCGGTGGGTGTCACGCCGCGCGCATGGCGCTCCACCAGGGTGGCGTCGAGCTCCTTCTCCAGCAGCCCGATCTGGCGGCTCACGGCCGAGGGCGCCACGTCGAGCCAGTCGGCCGCGGCGCGGATCGTGCCGCAGCGCACGGCCTCGTAGAAATAGATGATCCGGCTGTCGGTGAGGGTATCGCTCATGATTCGAGTGTTCTAAAAAAGAGAACAATATCAATATTGGCGTGGATTGATTATACGGATCGCCGGACCGAACATCGTGGCCATGCAAGGCGGGCGCAAGCTGGCGCGCCGCCCTCGAACCAACAGTTATCGGGAGTCGTCGGATGAAAACGGTGGGCGTGATCGGTCTGGGCAACATGGGGCGCGGCATGGCCGGTTCGCTGCGGCGCGGCGACTACACGGTGCTCGGCTACGACGCGGCGCCCGGCGTGGCGCTCGCGCTGGCCGGGCAGGAAGTGCTGTCGGCGCGCGATTCGGTGGCCGAGATCGCGCGCGACGCCGACGTGCTGCTGCTCTCGCTGCCGACCTCGGCGGTGGTCGAGGCGGTGGTGCTGGGCGCGGGCGGCGTGCTCGAGCACGCCAGGCCGGGCACCATCGTGATCGACACCACCACGGCGGACCCCGACAGCACGCGGCGCGTGGCGGCGGCCCTGGCCGAGCGCGGCATCGGCTTGGTCGACGGCCCGGTGAGCGGCGGCCCCAAGGGCGCGGCCACCGCCACCATGACCATGGTGCTGGGCGGCTCGGCCGCCGATATCGAGGCGGTCGAGCCGATCCTCGCGGTGATCAGCGCCAAGCGCGTGCACGTGGGCCCGGTTGGCGCCGGCCATGTCACCAAGCTGCTCAACAACCTGCTGACCGGCGTGCACCTGCTGGCCGCCAGCGAGGCGGTGCGCACCGCGCGCGCGGCCGGCGTCGATCCGGAGAAGCTGGTCGAGGCGCTCAACGGCGGCTCGGGCCGCAACAGCGCCACGCTGACCAACTACCCCACCTGGATCTTCAACGGCAAGTTCGATTCCGGCTTCACCATGAAGCTGATGCGCAAGGACGTGCGGCTCGCGCTGGGCCTGCTCGACCAGTTCGACAGCGTCGCGCCGGTGGCGCGCGAGGCGGCGCGCCTGTGGGCCGCCAGCGAGGCGTTCGTCGCGGACGGCGAGGACTTCAACCGCATCGTCGACTTCCTCGATCCGGCCTGAAGCCGGGCGGCCCGCGCCACGATCGAGCCCGACGCCCGACATTCGACGATCCAGATACGGAACCCAGACATGACCCAGCACGCAGACCAGTTGCTCGCCGCCTTCGCGCATTTCTTCCCCGGCGCCGCCACCATCGGCTCGTATATCGACGGCGAACTCGTCGCCGGCCAGGGCGAGCCGATCCAGCTTTACGACGCGGCCACGGGCCAGGCCACGCTCGCCTATCGCGACGCCGGCGCGGCCGTGATCGACCACGCCGCCGAGAGCGCGCGGCGCGCGCAGCGCGAATGGTGGGCGCTCACGCATGCCGCGCGCGGCCGCGTGATGCAGGAGGTGGCGCGCGCGATCCGCGCCGAGGCCGAGGCGATCGCGCGGCTGGAGGCGCTCGGCTCGGGCAAGCCGATCCGCGACTGCCGCGGCGAAGTGGCCAGGGTCGCCGAGATGTTCGAGTACTACGCGGGCTGGACCGACAAGTTCTACGGCAGCGTGATCCCGGTGCCGAGCTCGCACCTCAACTACACGCGCCGCGAGCCGGCCGGGGTGGTGCTGCAGATCACGCCCTGGAACGCGCCGGTGTTCACCTGCGGCTGGCAGGTGGCGCCCGCGGTGGCGATGGGCAACGGCGTGCTGCTCAAGCCCTCGGAGCTGACGCCCTTCACCTCGCTGGCGGTGGCGATGCTCGGCGAGCGGGCCGGGCTGCCGCGCGGCCTGGTCAACGTGCTGGCCGGCTTCGGCCATACCGCCGGGCAGGCCGCGATCGCGCATCGCGTGGTGAGCAAGGTGGTGTTCGTCGGCTCGCCGGCCACCGGCGCGCGCATCGCCGAGGCCGCCGCGCGCCGCGTGCTGCCCTGCGTGCTGGAGCTGGGCGGCAAGTCGGCCAATATCGTGTTCGCCGATGCCGACCTCAAGCGTGCCGCGCTGACCGCCCAGGCGGCGATCTTCGCCGGCGCGGGCCAGAGCTGCGTGGCCGGCTCGCGCCTGCTGGTGCAGCGCGCCGTCTACGACGAGTTCGTCGCGATGGTGGCCGCCGGCGCGAGGAAGATCCGCGTCGGCGCGCCGCTCGACGACGCGACCGAGGTGGGCCCGATCAACAACCGCAAGCAGTACGAGCACGTGATGTCGATGATCGAGCGCGGCGTGGCGGCGGGCGCCACGCTCGCCGCCGGCTCGGCCGAGCGCGTCGAGGAAGGCCGCGGCGGCTACTTCGTGGCGCCCACCGTGCTGGCCGGCGCGTCGAACGCGATGGAGGTGGCGCGCACCGAGATCTTCGGGCCGGTGGTGGCCGCCATCCCGTTCGACACCGAGGAGGAGGCGATCGCGATCGCCAACGACACCGAGTTCGGCCTGGCCGGCGCGGCCTGGACCACCGACGTGGCGCGCGCGCATCGCGTGGCCGCGCAGGTGAACGCCGGCACCTTCTGGGTCAACGGCTACAAGACCATCAACGTGGCCTCGCCGTTCGGCGGCTACGGCATGAGCGGCTACGGGCGCTCGAGCGGGGTCGAGGCGCTGTACGAATACACGCAGACCAAGAGTGTCTGGGTCGAGACGGCCGAAGCGCCGCCGACCGCGTTCGGTTATCTGTAACACCGGCCCGCATCCGACGGCAGCCGGGCTTCAAGGGGAGACTTGCCATGCAACACGCACTGGGGATCGAGCGCCGCGAGCTGGGCGGCGCGGCCACCGCCAAGGTCCTGCTCTACGCGGCCGGCATCCTGCTGGTCGCCGAATGGATCGGCTCGTTCACGTTCAAGCTCGGACCGGGCAAGGTCGTGCTGCTGCCGATGATCTGGGCGCTGCTGCTGGGCGCCGCGGTGGGGCTGGCCAGCGCGCGCTGGAACAGCAGCGCGCGCCTGAGCGTGCCCGACCAGTTCTTCGCCGCCGCGATCCTGCAGCCGGCGCTGCTGCTGTTCGTCTCCAAGCTCGGGCTGATGGTGGGCAGCGCGCTGCCCAAGCTGGCCTCGGCGGGCTGGGCGCTGGCCTTCCAGGAGTTCGGCCATTTCGTCGGCACCATCCTGCTCGGCCTGCCGCTCGCGCTGCTGCTCGGCATCAAGCGCGAGGCGATCGGCGCGACCTTCTCGGTGGGCCGCGAGCCGAGCCTGGCGATCATCGGCGAGAAGTACGGCATGGATTCGGCCGAGGGCCGCGGCGTGCTGGCCGAATACCTGACCGGCACCGTGTTCGGCGCGGTGTTCATCGCCGTGTTCGCGGGCTTCGTGAGCAGCCTCGGCATCTTCGATCCGCTCGCGCTGGCGATGGGCTCGGGCGTCGGCTCGGGCAGCATGATGGCGGCCGCCTCGGGCGCGATCGCCGCGCAGCAGGATCCGGAGACGGCGAAATCCGTGCTCGCCTTCGCCGCGGCCAGCAACCTGATCACCACCACCATCGGCACCTACTTCACGCTGTTCATCTCGCTGCCGCTGGCGGTGTGGGGCTATCGCGTGCTGGAGCCGCTGATCGGGCGCACCACCAAGGCCTCGGCGCAGCCCGAGGCGGCCAGCCCGTCGCTGGGCGAGGTGCGCACCGAGGCGCCCACGCTCGGCTACGGCGGCAAGCTGCTGGCCTGGATCGTGACGGCCGCGATGGCGCTGGTGTGCGACTGGATCGCCCATGGCACCACGCCGCTGGTGGGGCTGCCGGGGATCGCGATCATGGTGGTGGCGACGATCGTCGGCGATGCGCTGGCGCGCGTGACGGGGCGGCGGATTCCGGCGGTCTGCTGGGTATCGGTGGTGGCGATGTTCCTGACCTCGCCGTGGAGCCCGTGGGCCTCGCAGATCGCCGCGCTCAGCTCGCACAACGATTTCCTCGGCGTGACCACGCCGATGCTGGTGTTCGCCGGGCTGTCGATCGCCAAGGACATCCCTGCCTTCCGCCGGCTCGGCTGGCGCATCGTGCTGGTGTCCTTCGTGGCGAACGCCGGCACCTTCATCGGCGCGACCCTGGTGGCGCAACTGTTCCATATCTGATGTCTCGCGTCGCGGCGGCGGGCGGCACGGGCAGGGCCGCTGCCGCCGTTGCCGCTGTCGCGACGCGACGACCGACAAGAGCCTTCCCATCCGCATGAAACTGATCGATTCCATCGTCGCGCACGCCGACGAACTGACGGCGATCCGCCGCGATATCCATGCCCATCCCGAGGTGGGCTACGACGTGTTCCGCACCGCGGCGCTCGTCGCCGAGCGGCTCGAGCAATGGGGTTATGCCGTCACGCGCGGCGTCGGCCGCACCGGCGTGGTCGGCACCCTGAAGCGCGGCGGCAGCGCGCGCGCGATCGGCCTGCGCGCCGACATGGACGCGCTGCCGGTGCAGGAGGCCAATACCTTCGCGCATCGTTCGACGGTGCCCGGCGCGATGCACGCCTGCGGCCACGACGGGCACACCGCCATGCTGCTGGGGGCCGCGCGCCATCTGGCGCGGCACGGCGAGTTCGACGGCACCGTGCAGCTGTTCTTCCAGCCGGCCGAGGAAGCGGGCGGCGGCGCGCGCGCGATGATCGAGGACGGGCTGTTCGAGCGCTTCCCGGTGGATGCCGTGTTCGGGCTGCACAACTGGCCCGGCATCGCGGCCGGCGATTTCGCGGTGCGCCCGGGGCCGCTGATGGCTTCCACCAGCCTGTTCCGGATCAACCTGCGCGGCGCCGGCTGCCACGCGGCCATGCCGCACCTGGGGCGCGACCCGGTGTTCGCGGCGGGGCAGGTGCTGAGCGCGCTGCAGGGGATCGTCACGCGCAACCGCAATCCGATCGACGGCGCGGTGCTGTCGGTCACGCAGGTGCACGCGGGCGAGGCGATGAACGTGGTGCCCACCGATGCCTGGCTGGGCGGCACGGTGCGCACCTTCTCCGAGGCCACGCTGGACCTGATCGAGACGCGCATGCGCGCGGTGGTGGCCGCGACCGCCGCGGCCTTCGACTGCGAGAGCGAGGTGGATTTCCAGCGCCAGTATCCGGCGACCGTGAACGACCCCGAGCAGACGGCCGTGGCGGTGGCGGTGATGCGCGAGCTGGTGGGCGAGGCGCATGTGAACGCGGCCGTCGATCCGACCATGGCGGCGGAGGACTTTTCGTTCATGCTGCGCGAGAAGCCGGGATGTTATGCCTTCCTCGGCAATGGCGTGGGCGATCATCGCGTGCACGGGCACGGCGGCGGGCCTTGCCTGCTGCATAACGCCAGTTACGACTTCAACGATGCCCTGCTGCCGGTGGGGGCGAGTTATTTCGTGCGGTTGGTGGAGCGGGTTTTGGGGCGGTAGGGGCTGATTTTTTGAAGCGATCGCGAGGAGCGAGCGCCGCCGGTGTGATCCCCGGTGGCGCTCGTCGGATAAGTGTTTTCAGTCGTTCGCGGGGGAGCAGTATGGCTCGATGCGAAAATCCTCGACGGGCTCAATGAAGAAGCGGTAGTTGCTTTGGGCAGCCTTCATGATGTCGGGCTGTCCAGAGAGAACGCCGGTGTCCCATGACCGATCGCCGAATATTATCCATTCACCCTGCTCCGGCATGACAACATATTGCTGGCCATTGTCCGCCAGGGAGTCCGCGGGGTTGCCTCCTGGATCACGATTCAAAATTTCGAAGAAATCGTTCTCGGTGTTGTGGCTGTTGTGAACGAATCCCGGGAATTTCTTGAAATTTTCATGAAAATAATTGAATGGATCGGGGTCCAGGATGATTGTCCAGAAACTGGAGTCTCCCTTGATTTTGAGTAGGTGTTGAATCAGCTCGAAAAAATTCGAGGTCCGAAGGTCGGATGATTCGAAGTAAAGCATGGTTTCCCGTCGTTGGGTCCGAAGGGATGTTGTTTCGGACACGGCGCGGCGCCATAGCGGCCTGAAGGTATGCTCGTCGAGGATGAAGTCGATCATGCTCATGATTTTGGAAGTCGTATTTTAAGGGTGTATTTTCCTGCTCCGCGAGGCGTGAATTCGGCCGTTGGTGGCCCGGTTTTCGAGTATTCCCGGACCGAATACTTCGCGCCGTTTTTTGTGAAAATTTCTACTTTTCCGTTGGTGCTCAGGGTTTTCGTCCAGCCGTCTTTGAGTAAGTTCGCTCCGAATTCCGATTTTGGAACATCGGTAATGATGTTCGTTACGCCGAATCCTTCCGTTTTTTCTACATACATCGACTTTATACGTCCAGGCGGAATTCCCTCCACTTCCGCCGTGGCTGCCGGCTTGCACTTTGCCTTGGCACGTTCGAGCTTCTCGGCCGCCTTCTTCGCGCCCTGACCGATGCCATACCTGATAGCCGGATTCTTGAGGAGCCTCCAGACGAACGCGATGCCGCGCGCCGCGCCGCCAATCCACCTTGCCCGGCTTTCTGGCAACCCTGCCACGAAGTGGCAGTCGTGACAGACCGTCGACATGGGTATCGACCCGTGGCCAGCGAGAGTGCCGGTGCCGAGCAGATCGGCTTGTGGCGCGATGGGCGAATCGCCATGGTTGTAGTTATCGATCCACTGGTTGATTTCCTCCTGGCTGATCGGGAGGTCGGGGCCGTCGTCACGACGATAGATGTCATTGCTGCTTGCCACCGTGCCGGTGCGCGAAATCACCCGGCCGTTCGGTGCGAACTCGAATGCGACCTTGAACAGGCGCTGCGTGCCCTTTGGGTCGAATCTCGCATATTGCTTGAACGTGAAGCGGTCGATTCGGCCGCGCAGGTCGTATCGGATCTTGAACTCGCCCGTCGGATTTCTGCCGACCAGGGCGCGGTGCGCGGCGTCGCGCTGCGTGACGCTGGTCGCGTCGAAATGCGAGGCGTTAGCGCCCTGGATTTCGTACGCATTGCCGCCATGGTCACGGATGACGTACCACCGGCGCAGCACGTTCCCTTGGTTCGACTCGACGACCTTATCGAGGCGGTTCATGTCCGTGTAGCCAAGCGCATAGACTGTCGCAACGGTGCCAGGAACTTTTGGTGCGGCGAAACCATTGGCCCCGGTCGCGTCGGTGGTCGGCGTTTCGCTGATGCTCGCGGTGGCTCCGGCGCTGTTGTAGGTGAATGCCTGGATCAGGTTCGGCGAGGCGATCATCGACGGGCGCAGGCTCGTCGCGTCGGCATATCGGATGGACGTGACCGAGGAGCCCGAGCGGTTCGTGACAGTCGCGCTGACGGGACGTCCCGCTTCGTCGTAGCGGTATTCCGAGGTGCCACCGTCGGCGGCTATATCCTTGACGAGACGGCCGGACGCGTCCCAGGTACTGCTGGCGTTGCCCGCCGTCGACGTGCTGGTAGTCGGTCGCAGTACGCCGCCGATCGAGGCCATGTTCAGCGTGGTGGTCTGTCCGCTGCCCACGATGGTGGTGGAACCTGGCCGATAGACGAATTGCACGTCGCGGGTCGAGTCGGGATGGTTGACCGAAACCGCGCGGCCCTTGTCGTCATAAGTCCAGGTAGCGATGCGCGCGCCGACCTCGTCGATCTCGCCGGTCAGCGCGTGCTTGAAGCGGGAGTCCTCGTAGACGTAGCGGTAGACGCTGTTGTCGGGCCAGGTGACCGAACTCAGGTTGTTGTTGGCGTCATAGGCATACCGAGTGACGCGTCCCAACGGATCGGTCAGGCTCGACAAACGGCGCTGGCCGTCGTAGCCGAGCTTGAGCGTGACGTCCCAGTATTCTTCCGCCGATCCGGCGGCGTGCTGGACGACGTGCGTCAATAGCCCGGAGGCGTCGTAGCTCAGGGTGCGGCGGACCCTGGTGAGGGTCTCGTCATACAGCATCCGGCCCTGCGCCGAGTACGATTCGACCGTTTCCGTGTGAAGATCGGTCAGCAGCCAGCCCGAGGCGTTCCGAGCGAGCGCCAGGCCGGTGAAGCCTGATGCGCGCCATTGGCCTGCTGCTCCCTGGAACGTGACCGGTTCCCCATCCTCGCGGTAGGCCACGACTCTGGCCGCCTGCCCGTCGTCCGCCTTGCTCACGTCGAGCCGACGTTGCCAGTTGTGACTCCAGCCGGCCCCCATCGCACCACCGCCGTTGGCGACCCGATTCGACACGTAGGTCCGCGTGAAAACCATCGGCAATTCGTCGCCACTGACGAAGTCGGAGGCGGCGAGCGTGACTGCGCCGCTGCCGGGATACACCGGATCGGCGACGGGGCACGTTGCCTCCGGCTCCGGCGGTGCCGGCTCTTGCACGGCAGCGGCGCACCACGCGCTGATCGCCTCGATATCGTTGATGCACGCATAGTTGGCCATTCCTCCGGGCGTTCTGCTGGCCACGGTGAGCTCGCAGGTCCGCGATCCCGGTATGGCGCCGGAGCTGGCATAGAGTGCCGAGCAGTCGCCGCTCGCATGGATGTCGAGTGAGGCCAGCAATAGAATGAATGTGATCAGGATCTGGACGACACGGCCCGTCGATCCAGGTAAGGCATGATTTTTTTTCATGGATGTCCGCCGATTGAGATGCGTGTTTTTGGAGCCCCTCAGGCATCCGCACAATGCATCCCGGAGTGCTACGACCGCGACCAGACTCGTCAGAAAAACCCTGCGCCGAGACTTTTTGGCACGCCTTCTCCCAAGCCTGGCGGGCCTCGGCGCCCCACCAGCTTTTTCCTAGCCAGCGACCACAAAAAACATCATTTCGCTATTCGTTTTCTCTGAACAGAATTCGATTCATGCCTTTGCGCGCGCGGCCATGCCGTGGGCGACAACGAAACAACAGCCTGAACCGCTTTCAGAGGAACGCGAGATGACAGTCGGGAAAACAGTCGTAGACACGCTCGTGGTGGGCGCCGGGCAGGCCGGCGTCGCGATGAGCGAACATCTGGGCCGGCTCGGCGTGCCGCATCTGGTGCTTGAGCGCGACCGGATCGCCGAGCGCTGGCGCACCGGCCGCTGGGATTCGCTGGTGGCGAACGGCCCGGCCTGGCACGACCGCTTCCCCGGGCTCGAATTCGAGGAGCTCGATCCGGACGCGTTCGCGTCGAAGGATCGCGTGGCCGACTATTTCGAGGCCTACGCGAAGAAATTCCAGGCGCCGATCCGCACCGGCGTGGAGGTGACCAAGGTGGCGCGCAACGCGGGCCGCCCCGGCTTCACGGTCGAGACCAGCGACGGCACCATCGAGGCGAGCCGCGTGGTGGTGGCCACCGGCCCGTTCCAGATCCCGGTGATTCCGCCGATCGCGCCGCAAGCCAGTTCGCTCACGCAGATCCACTCGGCCGACTACCGCAACCCGGCGCAACTGCCGGCGGGCGGCGTGCTGGTGGTGGGCGCCGGCTCCTCGGGCGTGCAGATCGCCGACGAACTGCAGCGCGCCGGCCGCGACGTCTACCTGTCGGTCGGCCCGCACGATCGACCGCCGCGCGCCTATCGCAACCGCGACTTCTGCTGGTGGCTGGGCGTGCTCGGCAAGTGGGACGCCGAGGCGGCCGTGCCGGGCCGCGAGCACGTGACGATCGCCGTGAGCGGCGCGCGCGGCGGCCATACCGTCGATTTCCGCCGTCTCGCGCACCAGGGCGTGAACCTGGTCGGCCTGACGAAGTCCTTCGAGGGCAATGTCGTCACCTTCCAGGACGACCTGGTCGCCAACATCGCGCGCGGCGACGAGAACTACCTGTCGCTGCTCGACGAGGCCGATGCCTATATCGAGCGCAACGGCCTCGACCTGCCGGAAGAGCCGCAAGCGCGCGAGATTCCCGCCGATCCCGCCTGCCTGAGCGAGCCGCGGCTGGAACTCGATCTCGCCGCGGCCGGCGTCACCTCGATCATCTGGGCCACCGGCTACGCCACCGACTACCGCTGGCTGCAGGTCGACGCCTTCGACGCGAAGGGCAAGCCGCGCCACCAGCGCGGCGTGTCGGTCGAGCCGGGCATCTATTTCCTCGGCCTGCCGTGGCAGTCACGTCGCGGCTCCAGCTTCATCTGGGGCGTCTGGCACGACGCGAAGCACGTCGCCGATCACATCGCGACGCAGCGCAAGTACCTCGACTACCGCGACAGCACGCAGCGCGAAGCCGCTGAACCGGCCGACGCGGCCGCCAGCCAGTCGCAAGCCCGGAACCAGACCAGCGAAATCGGAGTGAACTGATGCCGACGCATACCCGTATCCGGATGTTCAACACCAAGGACACCTATCCGAACCAGACGCTCGACAACGACCTGTGCCAGGCCGTGCGAGCCGGTAATACCGTCTACGTGCGCGGCCAGATCGGCACCGATTTCGACGGCAACCTGGTGGGCCTGGGCGATCCGCAGGCGCAGGCCGAGCAGGCGATGAAGAACGTCAAGCAACTGCTGGAGGAAGCCGGCAGCGATCTCTCGCACATCGTCAAGACCACCACCTACCTGATCGACCCGCGCTATCGCGAGCCGGTCTACCAGGAAGTGGGCAAGTGGCTCAAGGGCGTGCATCCGATCTCGACGGGGCTGGTGGTGAGCGCCCTGGGCCAGCCGCAATGGCTGATGGAGATCGACGTGATCGCCGTGATCCCCGACAACTGGACGCCGCCCGCCGCGGCCTGAGCGGGAACGCTCAGCGCGGACCCTCAGTGCGGACCCATACGAAGCCGCCGCAACGCGGCTTCCCGAATCAAGATTTCGAGGTACATCCATGAGCCAACCGACGCATACCCGTATCCGGATGTTCAATACCAAGGATACCTACCCGAACCAGACGCTCGACAACGATCTGTGCCAGGCCGTGCGAGCCGGCAATACCGTCTACGTGCGCGGCCAGGTCGGCACCGACTTCGACGGCAACCTGGTGGGCCTGGGCGACCCGCGCGCGCAAGCCGAGCAGGCGATGAAGAACGTCAAGCAACTGCTGGAGGAAGCCGGCAGCGACCTCTCGCACATCGTCAAGACCACCACTTTCCTGATCGACCCGCGCTATCGCGAGCCGGTCTACCAGGAAGTGGGCAAGTGGTTGAAGGGCGTGTTCCCGATCTCGACGGGGCTGGTGGTGAGTGCCCTGGGCCAGCCGCAATGGCTGATGGAGATCGACGTGATCGCCGTGATTCCCGACAACTGGACGCCGCAACCGGCCTGAACCAGGCCAAGGAGCCGAACATGACTTTCTCGATCGTCGGACGATGTCAGGAAACCGGGCAGCTCGGCATCGCGATCAGCTCGTCGAGCATCGCGGTGGGCGCGCGCTGTCCCTGGGTACGCGCAGGCGTGGGCGCGGTGGCCACGCAGAACGTCACGCTGCCGGCGCTGGGCCCGCAGATCCTCGACCTGCTCGAGGCCGGCCAGCTCGATCCGGCCGCCGCGCTCGATCGCGCGCTGTCGGCGAACGGCTGGAGCCAGTATCGCCAGGTGACGGTGATCGACGGGCAGGGCCGCACGGCGCTGTTCAGCGGCAAGGAATCGCTGGGCCTCTATCACGCCGTGGCGGGCGAGCAGTGCGTGGCCGCCGGCAACCTGCTCTCCCACCAGAAGGTGATCGAGGCGATGGTGCCGGCCTTCGAGGCGGCGCCCGGCACCCTCGCCGACCGGCTGCTGGCCGCCATGCAGGCCGCAGTGGCCGCGGGCGGCGAGGCCGGCCCGGTGCATTCGGCGGCGCTCAAGGTGGTCGGCGACGTGGTCTGGCCGATCATCGACCTGCGCGTGGATTGGGCCGACCAAGACCCGATCGGCCAGCTTGCCGGCCTCTGGCAGGCCTACCAGCCGCAGATGGCCGACTATCTGACGCGCGCGATCAACCCGACCGCGGCGCCGAGCTATGGCGTGCCCGGCGATGAGTGAGACCGCCTCCATGCCCGCGGCGGCGGGCCGCCTCGGCAGCCGCGAGTTGCTCGGAAAGCTGATCGGCTTCGCCACTGTCAGCCGCGATTCGAACCTGGCGCTGATCGACTTCATCCGCGACTACCTGACGAGTTTCGGCGTCGAGAGCGAGCTGTTCTACAACGACGAGCGCAGCAAGGCGAACCTGTTCGCCACCATCGGCCCGCGCGATCGCGGCGGCGTGGTGCTGTCGGGCCATACCGACGTGGTGCCGGTGGACGGCCAGGCCTGGAGCGTCGAGCCGTTCCGCATGAGCGAGCGCGACGGCAAGCTGTATGGGCGCGGCACGGCCGACATGAAGGGCTTCCTCGCCTCGGTGCTGGCGGCCGTGCCTGCCTTCGTCGAGCGCGCGCACGAACTCTCGATGCCCGTGCATCTGGCCTTCTCGTACGACGAGGAGGTCGGCTGCCTCGGCGTTCGGCCGATGCTGGCCGAGCTCGAGCGGCGCGAGCCGCGCCCGCGCCTGTGCCTGATCGGCGAGCCGACCGAGCTCAAGCCGGTGCTGGGCCACAAGGGCAAGCTGGCGATGCGCTGCCACGTGAAGGGCGCCGCCTGCCATTCCGCCTACGCGCCGTATGGCGTCAACGCGATCGAATACGCGGCCCGGCTGATCGGCCAGCTCGGCGAGATCGGCCGTCGCCTGGCCGAGCCCGAACATCACGACGCGCGTTTCGATCCGCCGTTCTCGACCGTGCAGACGGGCGTGATCAAGGGCGGCCGCGCGCTGAACATCGTGCCGGCCGAATGCGAGTTCGACTTCGAGGTGCGTGCGCTGCCCGACTACGACGCGCAGGAAGTGGCCGACGATCTGCGTGCCTATGCCGACGCCGAACTGCTGCCGAGGATGCAGGCGGTGCAGCCCGATACGGATATCCGCTTCCAGCCGCTGAGCGCGTATCCGGGGCTGGCCACCTCGCCGGACAGCGAGGCCGCGCAACTGCTGGCGCTGCTGTCGGGCTCGACCGAGTTCGGCACGGTGGCGTTCGGCACCGAGGGCGGCCTGTTCGAGCGTGCCGGGATCCCGACCGTGGTTTGCGGCCCCGGCAGCATGGACCAGGGGCACAAGCCCGACGAGTTCGTCAGCCTCGAGCAGCTGCAGCGCTGCGACGCGATGCTGGCCCGTTTGGTCGAGCACCTGACGACGGTTTGAAACGACGAACGGCCCGCATGCGAATGCGGGCCGTCTGCCTTGGTCGACCGGATCATCAGGCTTGGGTGGGCGGCACGCTCACGCCGAGCTCCCCGGCCATTTTCTCCAGCGTGGCCCAGATCGGCGCGGTCAACTCGACATGGTCGTGATGCCTGCGGCGATTGTCGGCCTCGTATTCGCCGGGGTACTGCACGCGATCGACGCCGGGCTGCGGCGGGCAGGAGCCCAGGTAGTCGATGAAGGCACCCACTTCGTGCGAGCGCCAGCTCGCCGAGAAATCGACCTGCGGATTGAGCACGATCGCGAACATGTTGTTGGTGACCATGCCGCGGCGTGGGTTCTCGGGCTGGATCGTGCCGCCGCCCGACAGCACGCCGGCCAGCAGCTCGGCGACGATGCCGAGCGCATAACCCTTGTGAGCCCCGAACGGCAGCAGCGCGCCGGGCGGATCGGCGAACAGCACGTCCGGATCGTTGGTGGGATGGCCCGCGCTGTCGATCAGCGAGCCCGGCGGCGCCTCGCGTCCTTCGGTGGCCAGCACGCGCGTCTTGTTCATCGCGATCGCACTGGTGGCCATGTCGACGATCAGCGGCGGGCGGTTGTCCGGCAGGGGCCCCGCGAAGCAGAGCGGGTTGGTGGTGAGGCGCGCCTCGGCGCCGCCGAACGGCGCCACCATCGGCACGCGGTTGGTGACGTTGGTGAAGGCGATGAACACCAGCCCTTCGTGAGCGCACATCTCGCCGTAATGGCCCATGCGCCCCAGGTGATGGCTGTTGCGCAGCGTCAGGATGCACACGCCCTTGTCGAAGGCGCGCGCCTTGGCCTGTTCCACCACCACCTTGCCCACGTGCTGGCCCAGGCCGCGATTGCCCTCGAATAGCAGCAGGTTGCCATGGTCGGTCAGCACGCTGGGGCGGCCGGCCGGATCGACCTGGCCGTCCTCCAGCACCTTGCGGTAGCTCGGCAGGATCGACAGGCCGTGGCTCGCGTAGCCGACGCGATCGGCTTCCACCAGGTGGCGGGCGGTGTCCTCGGCGATATCCTCGGGCACCCGCAGCGCGAGCAGCAGGCGCTTGCCGAAGTCGGTGGCGTCGTGGAGCGGAATGCGCATCTCGGTTCCTCGTGGTGGCTGGTGGATGAGGGCCCGGCGCGATCGCGGCTCAGAGCCAGCCGAGCTGGCGCCAGTAGGTGGCGCCGAAGCCGAGCAGCATGGTCATGCCGGCGATCAGCCCGTTCGGGAGGCAAGGCTTGCCGGGCCGGCTTGGCACGAGGGCGTCGGATGCGCTCATGGGCAGGACTCCGGATCGAAACGGCATGCGGGGGGAGGGGCATGTCGGCGGGTGGCCTGCCCGGCGCGGATTGCGCGCTCATGCTAACTGTTTTGTCCCGGCGGCGACAAGAGGCTCGAAGGACGGCGCCGTCGATCCGGAAACATGGCGCGGAATTGATCGACCGCATATCCGGCCTATTTGAAACAACTTGCCCCGACTTGTTTGTGGGCATCGTTATCGCGATGATGTTCCATCACGATGGAGTCGCGAGTCATCACGGCACGACGACTGAATACCTTCCTTGATTCGAGGTTGCGTCATGCCGGTTGAATGCACGTTTACGCTGAACAAGACGGCTGTATCGATACTGAATTGTCCCGGCTTCGGCAGCGTTGCCGCTTTCTCAGGTAACGGCCGATATGTCAACGATCCGGCAGCGACTGCCATCACGGACAAGGGGCCGCTTCCCACCGGCACGTACTATATTGTCGACCGGCAGAGTGGCGGGCACCTCGGCTGGCTGTATGATGCGGTGAAGGATGTCACGCTGAATACACGCCGCGCAGAGTGGTTCGCTCTATATCGAAATGATGGAAAGATCGATGATTGGACAACAATCAAGGGCATCCGTCGTGGGCATTTCCGGCTTCATCCTGTTGGCCGTATCGGTGAAAGCAGTGGTTGTATTACAGTGAAAAATCCCGCGCAATTCGAAAAATTACGTTTGTTCCTGAAAGCACAACCGATCTTTCAAGTCCCAGGTGCCGTGTTGCGTGCTTACGGCAAGGTGATCGTGCGATGAAATTATTTGCCCGCGTTGTTGTCGCGGCTCTGCTAACGCTTCCCGTGCAGATATCGATTGCGTCACTTCCCTGGATGGCTCGGTGGTTCGGCAACGGCGGCGAAGGGTGGAACACCCTGGCGCCGTTGTTCCGCGCCTTGGGCTCAGCCGGCGGCGAACAAAACGAGGATATTTTCGTCGCGGGATTATTACTGATCAGTTTTTTGATATCCCTCGTATTCTCGTTTGCCCTTTTCAGGGGGATTGGTCGACTTCGACGCTCGTCGACCAATCGTTCCTGAGGGCGGCGAGCTCCCTGCCGACGAAGCACTTGTTGCCGCGCCCCTCACCCCCGCGGCGCCGAACTCAGCTCCGTCAACCGCTCCCGGCAGAAATCCACGAACAACTGCGCCGGCTTGGTCAACTGCCCGCGCTTGAGCCGCGCGCTCACCAGCCCCGAGCGCGCCACCGGCTCGCTGATGTCGATCGTCACCACCTTCTTGCCGTCGTAGGTGCATTCCGAATGCGGGCGCGTGACCAGCAGCGAGAAGCCGAAGCCCTGGCCGACCATGCCGCGCACCATCTCGATCGAGGGCGAGCCGAACACGATGTTGGGCGTGAGGCCGAGCGCATGGAACAGGCTCACGAAGTAGGTGCGGCTCGGCTGCACGTCGAGCAGGATCATCGGCTCGACGCTGAGGTCGCGCAGCGACACCTGCGACTGCCCGGCGAAGCGATGATTCTCGGGCAGCAGCACATAGGGCTTCTGCGCCGGCATCAGCGGCTCGGTCTCGATGGTGCCGTCGAGCTCGTGGTCGTAGAGGAAGGCGACGTCGAAGGTGCCGGCGGTGAGCCCCTGCACCAGCTCCTGCTGCTCGCCGTCGCGAATCCGGATGTTGACGCCGGGGTACAGCTCGCGAAAGCCCGCGATCAGTTGCGGCAGGTACAGGGGCGCCACGGTCTCGAAGCAGCCGATGTCGATCTGCCCCGTCACCACGTCGTTGTCGGCCAGCGCGTTCTGCTCGAACTCGTGCGCCATGCGCAGCAGTTCCTGGGCCTTGCGATAGAAGCGCGTGCCGCTCGGCGTGAGCGACACGCCCTGGGCATGGTGGCGGATGAAGAGCTTCACGCCGAAGCTCTCCTCCAGGCCCTTGATCGCGTTCGAGATCGAAGGCTGGGCGATGAACAGCTGGCGCGAGGCCTCGGCCACGCTGCCGGCCTCGACCGTCGTCACGAAATACTTCAGTTGTCTCAGTGTGTAGAAGGCCACGGGTACCCCTGCTGCTGCGCCGATCCAGTCGGCACCTTACCGCATGATGGGCGCCCGCGTGCGGGCCGCCGGCCGATATTTATCCTATTCCGCGAGCATAATTTTTATTTCCTGCCGTCGGCGCCTGGGCCCGGCGAAGCTACTGGGCGGTCGGCCGCAGCCGCGAGGTGTCGTAGCCCAGGGCGGCGGCGCGCTCGAACAGCATGCGTCGGAGCTGGGCCGAAGGACGCGCCTCGCGCGTCAGGATCCAGAGGAAGCGGCCCGACGGTTCGCCGACGATCGACCAGGTGTAGTCGTCGGCGTGATCGAGCACCCAGTAGTTGCCGACGTAGAACGGTCCCCAGAACGACACTTTCAGCTTCGCGCCCCGGCTGTCGGGGACCCGCTTGGCACGGCCCAGCGATTCGCGCGCAGGCCCGTCGGGCGCGCCTTGCCGGCAGGTGTTGCGTACCTCGATCAGGCCGTCGGCACGCAGCGAATAGTCGGCGGTGACGCCTTCGCAGCCGCGCTCGAAACGGTTCTCGTAGCGCGCCAGCTCGAACCAGCGTCCCAGGTAGCGATCGAGTTCGACTTCCTTGGCCGGCTCGGGCACCTTCGCGTTGCCCTTGGGGCCGCCGGCGAGCGCGGCGCATCCGGCCAGCACCGCGACGGCCGCGGCGAGAATGGCCCAGCTTCCATAAGTACCGAGGATTCCAGCTTTCATGTGTACTCCAGGGGAAAAGGGAAATACCGAGGCAAGGGCGCGAAGCCTGCCGCGCTCAGGCGCCGGGCTTGGCCCGTGCGCCGCGCGCCGGCGGCGCCTCGCCGTCCCCGAAGAAGCCCCGCTCGCGCGCCCAGACGATGGCTTCCGTTCGGCTGTGCACGTCCAGCTTGCCGTAGATCGTCGCCACGTGGTTGCGCACCGTATTGGGCGACAAATTCAGCTTGATTGCGATCTCCTTGTCGGCCAGGCCGCGGCACAGCAGGTCGAACACCTCGCGCTCGCGCCCGGTCAGGTCCGACAACTGGGCGCCGGCATCGGGCGAGTTGGTGCGGCGCACGTTGGCGAGCTTCTCGATCAGCATGCGGCTGAACCAGGACGCGTCCTGCATCGCCGTCTCGATGGCCAGCACCATCTCGGTCTCGCTGCGCTTGCGGTCGCTGATGTCGAGCAGGGCGAACAGGATGCAGTCCTGATCGTGGATGCTGACGGAATCGGCGGAGATCAGGCAGTCGCGCACCTCGCCGTCGTGGCTGCGAATCTGGATGTCGACGTTCAGCAGCCGGCTGTCGCGCGTGAGCAGGGCGGCGGCATGCCCGAAGGCGTCCAGGTCCACCCACAGGCCGATGCTCGAGACGGACTTGCCGCGGATCTCGTCGAGCGGATAACCGGTCAGCGCGATGAAGGCGTCGTTCACGTCGAGCATCTCGAAGCGCTCGGCGGTGACGATCGCGGTGGCCACCGGCGCGACGCGGAACGCCTTGGCGAAGCGCTCCTCGCTTTGCCGCAAGGCGTGCTCGGCCTGCTTGCGCGGCTCGAGATCCATGAAGGTGAACAGCATGCAGGGCTCCTCGCCGATGTCGATCGGCTGCCCGGCCACCACCACCGCCTTGGTGCCGCCTTGCGGCAGCTTGAGCACGGCTTCCATCTGCGGGATGGTCGCACCCTCGCCGAGGCGCTCGATCGCCAGCTCGCGGCGCTCGGCGTTCTCCAGCACGTCGACCTCGTAGACGGTGCGATCGAGCACGTCGTCGCGCTGGTAGCCCGTCATGTCGAGAAATCCCTGGTTGACCTTGACGTAGCGGATATCGCTGAGCCGGCAGATCACCGCGGGTGCCGGATTCGCGTTGAAGGTCCGCTCGAAGCGCTGCTCCGCGCTGGCCAGCTCGGTGGCGTCGTGCAGCACCAGCGCGAGGCAATCGGGTTCGCCCGCCGAGTTGGTCAGCACCAGGCTGCGGATCCGGTGCACCCAGCTCTGCTCCTCGTCGTCCGCGCGGAACACTTCCACGGTCACGTCGCTGAATTCCTCGCCGGAGATCACGCGGTCCATCGGGTAGTGGCCTGCCTGCACCGGATGATTGTTCCGGTAGCGCAGCCGGAAGCGCTCGCGGTATTCGGTGACGTTCGCGCCGAGTTCGTCGAGCGTGTGTACCCCGTGCATCTCCAGCGCGGCGTCGTTGGCCCAGACGATGCGCTGGTCCGGCTCGACCAGGATCACGCCCTCGGTGAGCCCGGCGATGATCTGATGCAACTGGCGCCGGTCGGTATGCGATTTGAGCGCCTGCTCTTCGTTGACGGCTTCGTTCATGGTTGGTGTTCCGGATGACGTGCCGGGTCGTTCCGGCGTGGCTCGGGCGGGTTGCCCGGGCGGCGGCGTGCCTGCGGAATCTTCGCCGGCGGGCGGTCGCCATGCAAGGGACGGATGCACCGGGTGGGGTAGTGCATTCATACCGTGGCGTCACCAGGCAGGCGGCCGCGCGCCCCGGACACGCCCGAAACACGGTGCTCTGGCCGGCTGGCAGGCGTTCCAGCCTGCCTCGCGCGAGGCAGGCTGGATAGGCCAAACATACTAGTCCAACTGGTCAATTTCTACGGAGACGGGCCGATCCGTGCCTCGCTAAAGTGGCCGGCATCGGATTCGCGATCCGGCCCATGCCGGCCGGCGCGACCGAGCGGGGCACCCGCTCCGCGCCCGTCGGTCTCGCAAGCCGGCCAGGGGCATCCATGCCGACGACCGGCGGGTCGTTCATCTTGACCAGGAGAGACACCATGTTCGAAAAGACCGAAGGCCGTGCCCAAAACCTCGCCGGCAAGGTCCAGGAAGCGGTCGGCGACGTGATCGGCGATCGCGGCACGCAATTCGAGGGACGTGCGCGCCAGGTCGCGGGCCGGATGCAGGAGTCCTATGGCGGCGCGCTCGACCAGTTGCGCGACGTGACGGCCAGCCAGCCGCTCGCCGCGCTGGCGACGGTGGCCGCCCTGAGCTTCGTGATCGGCGCACTCTGGTCGCGCCGCTGACGCGCCGCCTGCGCGAGCCCCGGGCACGACCCGGCGGCCGCGCAATGGTCCGACCGCCGTTGCAGTCTGTCCGCACAGCTCCCGGCCACGATGCCGGGGAGGAACATCGATAACAAGCAAGGAACTGACATGAGCCGATATCTCTCGCCGGGCGATCCCGTGGTCGCCGTCTCCGCGACGCGAATTTCCTGGGGCGCCGTGTTCGCCGGGGTGCTGCTGGCCTCGATGACCTATCTGTTTCTGGGGGTGCTGGGCACGGCGCTGGGCGCCGGCAGCTTCGACCCGCTCGGCCAGCGCGATCCGTTCGCCGGCTTCGGTACCGGCGCCGGCATCTGGCTGGGTGTGTCCACCCTGATCTCGCTGGCGGTGGGCGCGTTCTTCGCCGGCCGCTCGGCGATCCGGCGCGGCGCCCTGCACGGGGTGCTCAGCGGATCGGTCTCGATCCTGGTCACGGTCTACCTGCTCGCGGGCCTGGCCGGCAGCGCGATCGGCGCGGCCTCGGGCCTGGCGAAGGCAGGCCTGTCGCTGGCCGGGCAGGGCGTGGCGGCTGCCGCGCCGGGGCTGGCCTCGGGGGTAGCCGGTGCCTTGCACAAGAACGGCGATTCGTTCGATTTCGCGAACTGGCAGGGCCGCCTGGACACCCTGCTGCGCCAGACCGGCAAGCCGGAGCTCGACCCGTCGAACCTGAAGCAGGGCGCCCGCGAGGCGATGAACGACGGCAAGGCGGCGGCCAGCGATGCCGCGGCCAATCCGCAGCAGGCCCCCGACGAATTGAGCGACTGGTTCGCCAGCCTGCGGCAGCGTGCCAATCCGGCCTTGAATGCCGCCGACAAGACCGCGCTCGTCAACCTGATCATGGCGCGCACCGGGAAGAGCCGGGCGCAAGCCGAGCAGATCGCCGACAATTACGTGCAGGCCTATGACCAGGCGGTCGCGAAGTACCAGGCCTTGAAGCAGCAGGCCGAGCAGCGGGCACGCGAGGCCGGCGAGGTCGCGGCCAGGAAGGTCAGCCAGGCGGCCTGGGCCGGGGCGGCGCTGCTGCTGCTGGGTATGATCGTCTCGGGGCTGGCCGGTTTCGCCGGATGCCGCAGCAATCCGGATCGGGAAGCGGCCCGCGTCTGAGGCTGACCCGCCCGCCGGCGGACGTTGCCGGCGGGCGACTTCATCAGGGAGGGAGTCGATGTTTTCCAGCTTGAGGAAATGGCAGAACGTGGCGCGATTCTCCGCGTCGCGCCTGAGCGACTACGCGAACCTCGCGGCCGTCGAACTGGAGATCGCCCGGCAGCGGCTCCTGCGCGACCTGATGCTTTATTCGCTGCTGGGGCTCAGCGCGATGTTCGGGCTGGCCTTCGTCTGCGTGGCCGTGATCGTGAGCGCGGCGAGCACGCCCTATCTGATCGAAACCACCTGGGCGGTGGCCGGCTTCTGGGTGCTGGTGGGCCTGGGCGCGTTCGTGGCGGTGCGCCGGCGCGATGCGGCCGGCACCTTCCAGGCGCTGCAGGACACCTGGCAGCGCGATATCGAGGCGATCCGGGAGAGCCTGCGATGACATCCCGATCCGATTCCGAAAGCCGCCCGCTGGCCCGTCGCGAGGCCCTGCTCGTCGACATGGCGCGATCCCGCGCCAGCCTCCTGCAAGCCAACGACAAGATCGCCGCCGCGCGGCGCCTGCCGCCGGGCGGTCGCGCCGCGAGCCCCGTCGTCAGGCGCCCCGGCATCGACGGCGCGGTCGTGGCGACCGTTGCCGTCCTGCTCGCCGCTGTGCTGGTGCTGCGTCCGGGGCGCTTGCTGCGGCTCGCCATGCGCGCCGGGCTGAGCGGCGCGATCGAGCGCATCATGCGTGATGCGCTGGCCGGGCGACGGGGGCGCGAATCAGGCCGCGACTGACGACATCCGCCTCCTGACGAAATGTAAGACTGTTGCGCCGTCGATTCGATATCGGCGATTGGAGCCGTGTTTTCCCGCAGAAATCCACGAAAACCGGCTCGAAATCGCCAAAACCGCATCCGGGCGAGGTTCCGCGCCCGTCTCCATCCCCTCCCGCCCCGCCCCCGAACCGGTGCACGCGCGCACCGCTTTCGTGCCGGAATTGTTTCACTTCCGGACATAGCAAAAAGCTTTGCAAGACACACTAAAACGATATTTCTCATTTCTTTTCGGCTTCGCTAAATTTGCCTCACATCAAAGCGGGCCGGCCCGGAAGGGCTTGCCGCGGCACCGGCGCCAAGCTCGCCGCGCATTCGAAATTGATTCGGATATCGAAACAGGAACGGATTCGGGGCGGGGTGGCGGCAGCGATGCCGGCTGATGATCGCAGGGGTCCGGGCGAGCCCTGGACCGGACCAGCGCGGTTGCCCGCGCACGCAAGGAGACACCATCGTGAGCACCCCGGAGCGCAATGCGTCCCCGTTGATTGAGAAACACACGATCGGCTACGTGCCGCCCGAGGACCGCCACGGCAAGGTGCGCGACCTGTTCACGCTCTGGTTCGGCGGCAATATCGCGCCGCTGCCGATCGTGACCGGCGCGCTCGGCGTGCAGATCTTCCACCTGAACCTGTTGTGGGGCATCGTCGCGATCATCGTCGGCCAGGCGGTGGGCGGCGTGCTGATGGCGCTGCACTCGGCGCAGGGCCCGCAGATGGGCATCCCGCAGATGATCCAGAGCCGCGCGCAGTTCGGCTCCTGGGGCGCGCTGCTGGTCACCGTGATCGCAGGCGTGATGTACGTCGGCTTCTTCGCCTCGAACATCGTGCTGGCCGGCAAGTCGCTGCACGGCATCTCCTCGGCGGTGCCGCTGCCGGTGGGCATCGTGATCGGGGCGCTGGGCTCGGGCCTGATCGGCATCATCGGCTACCGCTTCATCCACATCCTCAACCGGATCGGCACCTGGGTGCTGGGCATCGGCATCGTGGTGGGCTTCTGGTACATCTTCACGCACGTCGGCACCGCCGATTTCCTGACGCGCGGCGGCTTCAACTTCGCCGGCTGGCTGGCCACCGTGTCGCTCTCGGCGCTCTGGCAGATCGCCTTCGCCCCCTACGTCTCCGACTATTCGCGCTACCTGCCGGCCGACGTGAAGGTGTCCTCGACCTTCTGGGCCACCTACCTGGGCTGCACCATCGGCTCGACGCTGGCCTTCGTGTTCGGCGCGGTCGCGGTGCTGGCCGTGGCGCCGGGCGTCGATACGATGGACGCCGTCAAGCAGGCCACCGGCCCGTTCGGTCCGCTGATGCTGGTGCTGTTCCTGCTCAGCGTGATCAGCCACAACGCGCTGAACCTGTACGGCGCGGTGCTGTCCTCGATCACCTCGATCCAGACCTTCGCCTGGCGCTGGATTCCCACCGCCCGCGCGCGCGCCGTGTTCTCGATCGTGATCCTGGCGGCCTGCTGCTACTTCGCGATCGGCGTGTCGACCAACTTCGTGTCGAGCCTGGTGGACCTGGTGCTCGCGCTGCTGGTGGTGCTGGTGCCCTGGACGGCGATCAACCTGATCGACTTCTACGTGATCCACAAGGGCGACTACGACATCCAGTCGATCTTCCGCGTGGACGGCGGCATCTACGGCCGCTTCAATCCGCAGGCGCTGATCGCCTACGCGGCGGGCATCCTGGTGCAGATCCCGTTCATGAACACGCCGATGTACGCGGGCCCGGTGCCGGGCTACCTGGACGGCGCGGACCTGTCCTGGGTGATCGGGCTGGTGCTGACCTCGCCGCTGTACTACTGGCTGGCCACGCGCGACACGGCGTATCGCCGCCGCCAGGCCGATGCGCGGGCGACCGCCGGCGCCGCGCGCTGAGCGAGGACGCGTTGAAAGAGTAAGGGCCCGTGCCCGATGCACGGGCCCGCAAACAAAAAGCCGCGTGGACCGAAAGGCCCACGCGGCTTTGTCGTTGTAGGGGCGATGCGGGCCCGCTCAGGCCTGCGCGCCGCTGGCCGAACGCTTGTCGAACAGGTAGTGCGCGACGCCCCATTCGCGGCCGTGCCGATAACCGAACAGCCCGGCCACCGCCATGTAGAACATGCGCCAGCGCTGGAACACGATCGGCGCGTCGTCCTCGCCGAAGGTCTCGCGCAGGATCGGCATCACCTGTTCGTGGGCCGCGTCGAGCGAGGCCAGCCAGTGGTTGGCGGTGCGCTGGTAGTGCGTACCGTCGAGCCACCATTGCTTCTCGACGCGCAGGTGATCCTGGAAGCGCAGCAGCAGGTCGGCCGAGGGCATGGTGCCGCCGCCGAAGAAGTGTCGCGACATCCAGTCGTTGCCGTCCTGCGCCGTGAAGTGATAGGCGATCAGGCGGTGCGCGAACAGGTGTACGAACAGCTTGCCGTCGTCGCTCATCCAGTGCGAGATCTTCGCGAGCAGCGCGCGATAGTTCTTCATGTGCTCGAAGTTCTCGATCGACAGCACGCGGTCGAAGCCGGCGTCGCCGGCGGCGAATTCATAGGTGGCCACGTCCCCGATGACGATCTTCAGGTTGGTGATGCCGCGCGCGGCGGCGCGCTGCTCGATGAATTCGCGTTGCCGCGCCGAGTTGGTGAGCCCGACCACCTGCGACTGGCGATAGCGCTCGGCCAGCCACAGCGATTGCGCGCCCCAGCCGCAGCCGATGTCGAGGATGCGCTGGCCGTCCACCAGCTCGGCGCGCTCGCCGTACAACTCGAGCATCGCGTCCTCGGCATGCGCGAGCGTGTCCTCGCCCTGCGGGAAGTAGCAGCAGGACTGCTTCATGCGCGGGCCCAGATAGGCCTCGAAGAAGCTGGCCGGCATGTCGTGCAGCTCGCGGCTGGTGGTCTGCGCGTCGGCGATCAGCGGGGCGCGGTTCAGCTCCTCGACGAAGGCGTTCAGCGCGTCGATGCGCGCCACGTCGTCGTCGACGTGCTCGGCGCGCAGCTTCTGCCACAGCAGCGCGCTGATGCCGCCGCGGATCACCGAGTCGGAGATTCGCCCGCGCTCGCAATAGCGGATGAACCAGCCATCGGTGTCGGTGACGGACTTCGAGTCGAAGGTGGTCGCAGTCATGATCGTGGGCTCCGTTCGTAGGAATCGTTATGGTCGGCCGCCGGCGGCGGTCGCGGGATGGAGGAGGCCGGCGCGTCTCTCGGGCACGCCGGATGTCTGGCCCCGAATCGGCATCGCCGGGGCGGCGAGGATGCGGTTACGTGCGTTTGCAGCATGACGTGACAGCGCCGCCGCGAGCGGTTCGCGTCGATCGTCAGGAGCACTCAGGTTGCGGCGCGAAAAAAAATCGACCGCGGCACACGCGGGGATGGGCAAGGAGGGGCAGGTCGGAGACAGGCCGCACGCCATCGGCGTGCTCGTCGCGCGGTTTGCATCGTGGGAAATGAAAACGCTACGCATCGCCTCTCCTGGCGGATGAATGCTTCCATTTTCATTAAGTCGGGCTGCAGGTCAATACGGGGGAATGCCCAGCCAGAAACGACAGGATTCGCGCGCGGCGTTGAGTGCGGTGAAACGCCGCCGGGCCCCGGGCGGCCCGGCCTGCGCGACTGCCAGCACTGCCATCGACTGCCACGATGCGGCCCGGCTGGCGGCTTTCGCCCGGCTGCCGCGCCGGCGCGGCCCGGCGCGATCAACAAAATCAAGGGCTTGCGACAGGCCCGGGCGGCGCGGCGCATCTGGCACGCGACTTGTGTAGGGGAGCGCAGTTCATGTGCCCGCGCCAGCGCGGGCGATCGATTCCTCGAGGTCCGTCTTGCCCGATCGCTCCATCCTCCGTCGTCTCCCCGGTTCGTCGTTCGGCCGATCCCCTGCTTCGGCGCCTGCGCTGCATCCCCTGGCGGGAGGGCGTGAATGACCATCGCCCTGATCCTCGGCGCGCTGGTGGGCGCGGTGCTCGGCCTGACCGGCGCCGGCGGCGGCATCCTCGCGGTGCCGGCCCTGGTGGCGGGGCTCGGCTGGACCATCCAGCAGGCCACGCCGGTGGCCCTGATCGCGGTGGCGGGCAGCGCCGCCATCGGCGCGCTGGAAGCGTTCCGGCGCCGGCTGGTGCGCTACCGCGCGGCCCTCTTGATGGCCGCCGCCGGCGTGCCGGCCACCTCGCTGGGCGTGCGCGCGGCCCAGGCGCTGCCGCAGCGGCTGCTGCTGGCGCTGTTCGCGGTGGTGATGCTGGTGGTGGCGGCGCGGCTCTGGCGGCAGGTGCGCGCCGGCCGCGCCGAGGCGGTCGATCATTCGCCGCTGTGCGTCGGCCATATGAACCCCGACACGGGGCGCCTGGCCTGGACGCCCGCCACCGCCGCCGCGCTGGCCGGCACCGGCGCCGTCACCGGCCTGATGACGGGCCTGCTCGGCGTGGGCGGCGGCTTCATCATCGTGCCGATGCTGCGCAAGCTGACCGACGTGCCGATGCACGGCGTGGTCGCCACCTCGCTGATGGTGATCGCGCTGGTGGGCACGGGCGGCATCGCCTCGACGATCGCGCATGGCACGCCGGTGCCGGTGGAGGTGGCGCTCTGGTTCAGCGCGACCACGGCGGCCGGGATGGTGGCGGGGCGCCTGGCTTCGCGTCGGCTCGCGGCGCGCCATGTGCAGACCGGTTTCGCCGTGGTGCTGACGCTGGTGGCGGCCGGCTTGCTGGCCAAGGCGGCGTTCGGCGCCTGAGGGCGGGCGGCGGGCGCGCTTGGACAGGCGTGCGCCGCCGCTGGATGATGCCGTCCCACGGGGGAGCCAGCGGACGGCCGAGGTTGAAGGCACGGCCCGGGGTTCGAGGCGGGAACCAACACAATTCAAACGACCAACGGGCCAATGAAATACTGGCTGATCAACGAGGAGACCGAATCGGTGCGATTCGGCGGCGATTCAACCTAGGCGTCCTCGGTTGTCGTCGCGGCAGCCGGCACGCGCGCGGCCGGCGCATCGGCCGGCGGCGCCCCCGATACGCGTCGCACCAGGATCGCGGCCAGCAACGGCGCGATCGCGAACGCCGCGAACAGCCACATGGCCGCCTGCCGTGCGCCGGCCAAACCACCCGGCTCGGTGAAGCCGCCGAGATTCGCGACCAGCCCGGCCAGCGCCGAGCCGATCGCCGTCGCGTAAAGCTGGACCGTGGTGAGCGAGGCGGAAGCGAGGTCTTCCTGGCCGGCGGGCGCGCGCGTCAGCACCTGCGTGAGCAGATGCGGCCAGCCCATCCCGACGCCGAGCCCGACCGCCACCAGCGCGCCGCACAGCGCCGCCATGCCCGCGCCGGCGGCCAGCAGGCCCGGCACCGGCATCAGCAGCGCGAGCGCGAGCAAGGCCAGCGCGACCAGCACCGGGCCGCCGCGCATCAGCACGCGCGCCGCGCGCGGGCCGCGGCCCGAGCCGACCAGCGAGCCGATCGACCAGCCTGCCGCCATCAGGGCGCTCAGGTAGCCGGCCAGCAGCGGCGGCTGGGCATGGATCGTCTGCAGGAAATACGGCACGAAGATCTCGGTGGTCACGCCGATCCCGAGCAGGCTCATGCAGGCGTAGATCGCGCCGAGCGGCTGGCGCAGCGAATAGGCGCCGCTCGGCAGCAATCTCACGCGCGGGTCGCGCTCCAGGCGCGCGATCCAGAGCGTGAGCGCGACGCCGACGGCGATGCCGGCCACGTTCGCCGCGGCGCTGCGCGACAGGCTCGCCACCGACACCACCAGCACCGAGGCGGCCAGCAGCAGGATCCGGCCGAGCGCGGCGGGCGCGGCCGGAACGCGTTGCGTCTGTCGTGCCGGCAGTTGCGCGATCACGATCAGGGCCAGCAGGGCCGCGATCGGCAGCAGGGCGAGGAAGGCCAGCCGCCAGTGGCCCGATTCGGCGAACAGGCCGCCGATCGCCGGGCCGCAGAGCGTGGCGATGCCCCACATGCCCGACACCATGCCCATGCCGCGCGACCAGAGCCGCGGCGCGAACACGATGCGGATCAGCGCGTAGCTGAGCGCGACCAGGATCCCGCCGCCGAAACCCTGCGCCACGCGCCCGGCCAGCATCCAGGGCATGTCGCGCGCGGCCGCGCAGGCCAGCGTGCCGGCGCAGAACACCGCCAGCGCGACCAGGTACGCGGCGCGCGGCCCGACCCGGGCCAGCAGGTTGGTCGACAAGGGCGCGCCGACGATCGAGGCCGCCATGAACAAGGTGGTGTTCCAGGCGTAGTACTCGAGGCCGCCGATCTCGTGCACGACCGAAGGCAGGATGGTGGTGGCGAGGTAGATGTTGATCGCGTGCAGTGCGACGCCGCCGGCCAGCGCGATCGAGCGCAGGCCGTTGCGGCCGGACAGCAGCTCGCCCCAGGAGGAGGTGGGGGTGGCCGGGCTCATCGCGCGGCCCGCCGGGCTGGGCGGTGGAGAACCGGAAATAGAAGGGAACGGGGCATGACAATCTCCCAGGCATTTTGTAAGAATCGCGCACATGATTTGCCTTGGTGGAACAGTTAGTCAAGAATTCCCTTGTTTTATTCGGGTAAATATTGCGCTGGCTCCGATTGTTTTCCTGCTTTGAACAAGCCCCCTGATTGACAGGCGATCGATGGACGAATCCTTTCCGCAGCCCGCGCTACCTGTTTCCGAGCGCGTGCTGAACATATTGAAACGCCGCGGCCCGCAGCAATCGGCCGAGTTGGGTGCTTGCCTGGGCACCACCTCGGAGGCAGCGCGGCAGCAGTTGAAGAAGCTGGAGGCGGAGGGCCTGGTGGCGGCCGAGAACGTGCCGCAGGGCGTCGGGCGGCCGGCGCGGGTCTGGCGGCTCACGGCGCTCGGGCACGGGCATTTCCCCGACGCACATGCGGACATGACGGTCGACCTGATCCGCATCATCCGCGGCACGCTGGGCGAGCCCGCGCTCGACCTGCTGATCCGCGCGCGCGAGACCGAGACGCGCGAGAGTTATGCGCGCGCGCTGGCGGGCGTGACCGGGCTCGAGGCGCGCCTCGCGAAGCTGGCCGAGCTGCGCGATCGCGAGGGGTATTTCGCGGAATGGGCGCGCGCCGAGGACGGCGACGGCTGGCTGCTGATCGAAAACCATTGCCCGATCTGCGCGGCGGCTACCGCCTGCCAGGGGTTCTGCCGCTCGGAGCTGGAGATCTTTCGCGAGATGCTCGGCGACGCGGCCTCGATCGAGCGCGTCGAGCACGTGCCGGCGGGCGCGCGGCGCTGCGTCTATCGCGTGCGGGAGCGGGCCGCCGCCTGAGCGAGGTCGGGCGTTCGACGTTCGATCTCGCCGCGACGCCGACGAAAAAAAGCCGAAGGCGTGGCACGCCTTCGGCACTGAAATCCCGGACCGGTGGCCGGGCTCGCTCTGAAGCCTGTGTGAAGCCTGGGTATGAAGCCCGTGTCTGAAGCCGTCGCGCCGGCCTAGAAGCGCACGAACTCGAAGTCGGCCGAGGTGCCTGCCGCCTGGCTGGCGAGATCGGACAGCGCGATCTTCCTGACCACCGACTCGTTCCACGGGTTGGTGTAATAGACCATGTTGCCGGGCACGTCGACGCGGATCACCGCGAAGGCATGGCCGTCGCCCCTGGACCAGTCGCCGTGCCGGTCGGGTTTGCCGCCGAACACCATCGCCACGCGCGAGCCGAGCTCGTCGGCGTGCTGGCCGAGGAAGCCGACGATGTCCTGGCTGCTGCTGTCGCGATCGGCCAGGCGCGCATGCGTGCCGTAGCCGCCGGCCAGCACCGCCATCACCTTGTTGGTCGGCAGCGAGCCCTTGGCCGGGTCGAGATGGAAATACTGGAACATCGCGCCGACGATGGCGGCCGCCGCCGGATCGCCGGTGCCGTATTGGTCGAGGCTGTCGGCCGCGAGCGTGTAGGTGCGCGACGGATCGCCGGGCAGGCTGACGCTGTAGCGGTCGCGGCCGAGCTGGCGCACGGCGCGATGCAGGATGTCCTTGCCGGTCGGCGTGGTCGAGAAGGCCTTGACCACCGAGATGCCGACGCAGTCGCCCTCGTGCTTCTGCACCAGGTTGATGCCGATCGGTGCCGCGATCGCCGCGCCGGGCAGCGTGCTCGGGTCCCAGGGGCCCGATTGCAGCGCGTTGCCGGCGGCCGCGTCGCGTTGCAGCGCGCGAATGCTGCCGGCCGCGCTGAAGCTGCCGTCGCCGAGCGAGGCGACGATGTTGCGGGTGTCGGTGACCAGCGCGTCGCGGGCGCTGCCGTCGCGCTTGAGCGCGGCGAGGAACAGCGCCGAGGCGCGCGTGAGCTCGGTGCGCTGGGCCGGGTCGGACAGCGCGGCGGGGCTGTGCTGCAGTACCTCCAGCAGGCGGCGGTAATTGCGCTCGACGTCGCTCAGGTGGATGGCCGGCTCGGCGCCGGCCGGCAGGCTGGCGAGCAGGGCCATCGTGCCGGCCAGGCAGGCGCCGAGCAGGGCGCCGGCGAGCCGGCGGCGGGCGGTGCTGCGCGTAGGTTTCATCAAACTGCGCTCCGAAGCGGGGGAGGCGTCGGGGATGACGCTCCGTTCAGAGGCAGAACGCCCGGCGGGGCGCGCTTATTCCGTCGATCGACAGGCGGCCCGGCGGCGCCGGGCGAGGTTCAGCGCGCGGCCTCGATCGGCGTCACGTTCGGCAGCAGCGCGGCCTGCCCGCGCCAGGTGCCGTCGGCATCGCTCAGTTGCCAGACCGTCACGCCCTCGATCCAGAAGCGCTCGCCCGACTTGGCGATGCGGATGCCGCGATAGTTGTCGACATAACCGTGTGCGCCCACCTGGTCGAGGAAGGCCTGGCGCTCGCTGCGCTCGGGCGCCTCGGCCGACAGGCGCGAGGGCAGCGAGGTCAGCTCCTGCCAGTCGTAGCCGAAGATGGCCTGCGCGCGCCGGTTGCCGTAGACGAACACCGGATCGGCCTCGGTGTTGTGCGCGAGGATGCCGAACGGGGCGCTGTCGTAGAGCCAGGCCGCGCGCGCCTCGGCGGGCACGCTGTCGGGCACCAGCGGCTTGCCGAGCAGGCGGCGATAGCTGTCGGCCAGGAGGGCGAAGAATTCGGGATCGGTACTGCGCGACAGCGGGGCGGGGGTGGGCTGGGTCATACCTGTGAGGCGACGGGGCGTGGATGGAGGAAACCGGCGCGCCCGGAGCGGGCGCGAGGCGGCGAAGCTCGGGGCATTGTAGGCGACAAACGCGCGCCGCGTCGGCGCCGTGCCCGAGCTTGGCGGGGACGACGCGAAGCGGCGTCGCGCGGCGCGATCCGTTATGATCGAAAGCCCTTTTTGCCTTGCCCGACCATGTCCTTTTCCCCCCGCGCCTACCTGTTCGACTTCGACCTGACGCTCGCCGATTCGAGTGATGCGATCTGTTTCTGCGCCGCGGCGGCGCTGACCGACATGGGGCAGGCGGTGCCCCCGCGCGAGCGCATCGAGGACTCGATCGGGCTGACGCTCGAGCAGACCTTCGCATTCCTGAGCGGCAACGAGGATGCGGCGTTGGCCGCCAGCTACCGGACCCGCTTCGTCGCGCATGCCGACCGGGTGATGGTGGGCATGACGCGCTTCTACCCGGACGCGGTCGCGCTGCTGGCCGAGCTGCATGCGCGGCGGATCCCGGTCGCGATCGTCTCGACCAAGTACCGCTACCGGATCGAGCAGATCCTGCGCCATCTCGATCTCGCCCAACTGGTGACGGTGATCGTCGGCCACGAGGATGTCGGCCGGCACAAGCCCGATCCCGAAGGCTTGCTCAAAGCGCTGGACCTGCTCGGCGTGAAGGCCGACGAGGCGCTCTACGTCGGCGATCACACGGCCGACCAGCAGGCCGCGGCGGCGGCCGGCACGCGCTTCGTCGGCGCGGTGACGGGGAAGATCTCGAGCGCGCAGTGGCGCGAGCGCGGGTGCCGCGCGATCGAGCGGGAGCTGGGGGAGGTGTTGGGGATGGGCAGAGAGGGTTGAGCCGGATTCCGATCGCGATGTTGCGCGGCTGTCCACGGTCCATGGACAGTGGACAGCCGCGATGTGCTTGTTCTGGATTCGTCATGCTGGCTCGATTGACTCGAGCGAGCCGTGCCATTTCCCCTCGAAACCACGAAGTCCACGTTCCGAGCCTCGACGCCAAACAGAAAAAATTTTGAGGTCTGAACGACGCAATCCCTGCTTTTTCGGCCTGGTGAAGCTTGCAATACTCGCTGCAACGCCGGAAACCGAGCGATTCCCGCAGCACGCTCCGGCGGACCGTACCTGAGCCGATCCAGGTACCGACGAAGCGCGTCCGCCAGAGACGCGCTCGCAAGACGGCGAGCCTAGTCCGGGCGCGCGCCGGCACACGGAGACAAGCGAATGTCGACTCACCCCGCGATACCCCTGGGGGCGGCCCGGCCGTCCGCCGACGCGACCTTCCGGCGGGCGGCCTGGCGTTTCATGCCGCTGCTGTTCATCTGCTACGTGGTCGCCTACCTCGATCGCGTCAACGTGGGTTTCGCGAAGCTGCAGATGCTCGGCGACCTGCATTTCAGCGAGGCGGTGTACGGCTTCGGCGCGGGCCTGTTCTTCGTCGGCTACTTCTTCTTCGAGGTGCCCAGCAACCTGCTGCTGCACCGGCTCGGCGCGCGCCGCTGGATCGCGCGGATCATGGTGAGCTGGGCGGTGCTCTCGCTGGTGACGGCCTGGGTCACCACGCCCACCATGTTCTACGTGGTGCGCTTCCTGCTCGGCGTGGCCGAGGCCGGCTTCTTCCCCGGCATGATCCTCTACCTGACCTACTGGTTCCCCTCGCACCGGCGCGGCAAGATGGTGGCCGTGCTGATGGCCGGCAATCCCGTGTCGGGCATCGTCGGCGGGCCGCTGTCGGGCTACATCATGCATGCCTTCAACGGCGCGGCCGGGCACGCCGGCTGGCAGTGGCTGTTCGTGGTGGAGGCGCTGCCGGCGATCGTGCTGGGCGTGGTGATCTATTTCTTCCTCGACGATCGCGTCGAGCAGGCCAGCTGGCTCAGCGAGCACGAGAAGGCCGTGATCGCCGACGAGGTGGGCAGCGATGCCGCCGTGCGCACGCACGGCTCGGTGGGCGCGGTATTCGGCTCGGCGCGCGTCTGGCTGCTGTGCCTGATCCTGTTCGGGATCGTGATGGGCTCCTACGCGATCGGCTTCTGGCAGCCCACCATCATCCGCAACTCGGGCGTGGCCGACCCGTTCATGGTCGGGTTGCTGACCGTGATCCCCTATGCCTGCGCGCTGGTGGCGATGCTGCTGGTGGGCCGCCACGCCGATCGCACCCGCGAGCGCCGCTGGCACGTCGGCGCGCCGGCGCTGCTGGCCGCCGCCGGCTTCTGCCTGTGCGCGTTCGGCGGCAACTCGCTGACGCTGGCGATGATCGGCCTGACGCTGGCCACGGTCGGCGTGATCTGCGCGCTGCCGATGTTCTGGGCGCTGCCCACCTCGTTCCTCGGCGGTACGGGCGCCGCCGCCGGCATCGCGTTGATCAACTCGACCGGCAACCTGGCCGGCTTCGTCAGCCCCGCCGCGATCGGCTGGCTCAAGACGCAGACCCACACGCTGTCCTCGGGCCTCTATCTGGTGGCCGGCACGCTGACGCTGTCGGCGCTGCTGATCGTCGTCTTCCTGCCCGCGCGGATCGTCAACCGATGAAAGCATCGCGCCAGCCGCGCCGCGCCGGCCCCGTTCCCGATCTCCAGGAAATCCAGGCATGAACGCTTCTTCCCTCCCTCGCCTGCGCGGCGTCCTCGCGCCCGTGCTCACGCCGTTTCGCGAGGATCTCGCGCCCGACGCCGAGGCCTTCGTCGAACACTGCCGCTGGCTCGTCGCGAGCGGCGCTGGCCTGGCGATCTTCGGCACCAATTCGGAGGCGAACTCGCTGTCGGTGGGCGAGCGCATCGAGCTGACCGAGGCGCTGCTCGCGGCCGGCGTTCCGGCCGCGCGGATGATGCCGGGTACCGGCACCTCGGCCCTGTCCGACACGGTGCGGCTCACGCGGCACGCGGTGCGGGCCGGCGCGGCCGGCGTGCTGATGCTGCCGCCGTTCTTCTACAAGCCGCTCGGCGAGGACGGCCTGTTCGCCTACTACTCGGAGGTGATCGAGCGGGTAGGCGACGCGCGGCTCGCGCTGTACCTCTATCACATCCCCGCGCTGTCGGGCGTGCCGATCACGCCGGCGCTGATCGAGCGGCTGCTGCGCCGCTACCCGAACACGATCGCCGGCGTGAAGGATTCATCGGGCGACTGGGACAACACGCGCGCGATGATCGAGCGCTTCGCGGCCGACGGCCTGGATATCTTCCCGGCCAGCGAGGCCCTGCTCGGTGCGGCGCTGCCGATCGGCGGCGCGGGCTGCATCAGCGCGACCGCCAACCTGAATCCGGCCGCCATCGCGCGGCTCTGCGCGCTGGGCGGCGATGGCGGTGCCCAGGCGCGGGCGCAGCAACAGGCGGTGACGGCGATCCGCCAGATCTTCCAGTCGCGGCCCATGATTCCGGCGATGAAGGCCACGCTCGCGCACTGGCGCGGCGCCGAGCGCTGGCGCATCGTGCGCCCGCCCCTGACGGCCCTCGACGCGGCGGCCGCCGCGCAGTTGCAGGCCGAGCTCGACGCGGCCGGCTTCGCGATGCCGGGCGTGGCACCCGCGCGGCGCACCTGAGCGCGCGAAACGAAACACGCAGCACTCCAAAGGAGGCGCGAGCCCTTCGAGGCCCGCGCCACAGGCAACACCAGCGACACCAGCAAGGAACACATGATGGACGATCGATCCTCCGAGCAGACGAAGCGCAATCCAGGTGACGACGAAGCCACCGGCATGAAGCGCGGCCTCACCTCATACGGTGACGCCGGCTTTTCGCTGTTCCTGCGCAAGGCCTTCATCAAGGGCGCGGGCTATACCGACCAGGCGCTCGATCGTCCCGTGATCGGCATCGTCAACACCGGCAGCGGCTTCAATGCCTGCCACGGCAACATGCCCCAGCTGATCGAGGCGGTGAAGCGCGGCGTGATGCTGGCCGGCGGCCTGCCGGTCGACTTCCCGACCATCTCGATCCACGAGAGCTTCGCCTCGCCGACCTCGATGTACCTGCGCAACCTGATGTCGATGGACACCGAGGAGATGATCCGCGCGCAGCCGATGGACGCGGTGGTGCTGATCGGCGGCTGCGACAAGACCGTGCCCGCGCAGCTGATGGGCGCTGCCTCGGCCGGCATCCCGGCGATCCAGCTGGTGACGGGCGCGATGCTGACCGGCTCGCATCGCGGCGAGCGGGTGGGCGCCTGCACCGATTGCCGCCGCTACTGGGCGAAGTTCCGCGCCAGCGAGATCGACGAGCCGGAGGTGGCCGACGTCAACAACCAGTTGGTGGCGAGCGTGGGCACCTGCTCGGTGATGGGCACCGCCAGCACCATGGCCTGCATCGCCGAGGCGCTCGGCATGACGGTGCCCGGCGCGGCCACGCCGCCCGCGGTGACCGCCGACCGGATCCGCGCGGCCGAGGAAACCGGCACGGCGGCCGTGAAGCTGGCGGCCGAGCGGCTCACCATCGACCGCGTGCTGACGCCGAAGGCCTTCGACAACGCGCTGCGCGTGCTGCTGGCGATCGGCGGCTCGACCAATGCGATCGTGCACCTGGCCGCGATCGCCGGGCGCCTCGGCCATCGCATCGACCTGGACGCGCTCGACGGCATGGGCCGCGAGACACCGGTGCTGCTCGACCTCAAGCCCACCGGGCAGCACTACATGGAGGACTTCCACAAGGCCGGCGGCGTGGCCACCCTGCTGCGCGAGCTCAAGCCGCTGCTGCACCTCGATGCGCTGACGGTGACCGGCGAGACGCTCGGCGAGCGGATCGAGGCGAGCGGCGCAGGCTTCGAGCAGGACGTGGTGCGCCCCTTCGCGCGGCCGATCTATCCGCAGGGCGGCCTGGCGGTGCTGCGCGGCAACCTCGCGCCGGGCGGCGCGATCATCAAGCAGTCGGCCGCCGATCCGCGGCTGATGGAGCACGAAGGGCGCGCGGTGGTGTTCGAGAGCATCGAGGACCTGGTGGCGCGGATCGACGACGAGGCGCTCGACGTGAGCGCCGACGACGTGCTGGTGCTCAAGCGGATCGGGCCGCTGGGCGCGCCGGGCATGCCCGAGGCCGGCTACATCCCGATCCCGCGCAAGCTCGCGCGGGCCGGCGTGAAGGACATGGTGCGGATCTCGGACGGCCGCATGAGCGGCACCGCGTTCGGCACCATCGTGCTGCACGTGACGCCCGAATCGGCGATCGGCGGGCCGCTGGCCCATGTGCGCAGCGGCGACCGGATCCGCCTGAGCGTGGCGCGGCGCGAAGTGTCGGTGCTGGTATCCGACCAGGAACTGGCGCGGCGCGCGGCCGAGACGCCGATCGAGCGGCCGAGCGCCGAGCGCGGTTATCGCAAGCTGTTCCTGCAGACGGTCACGCAGGCCGACGAAGGCGTCGACTTCGATTTCCTGCGCGCCGCGAGCCTGCAGGCCGGGGCCAGGGAGCGCGACCCGCGATGAGCCGGCCGGAACGTCCCCATGTGCTGCGGATCGGCGAATTCCCGGCCGAGCTGCAGCAGGCGATCGACACGGAGCTGCAATGCCACGTCGAGGCGGACCTGGCGCGCGACGCGACGCTCGCCGGCCGGATCCGCGCGATCGTCACGCGCAGCCGGTATCCCGTCGCGCCGGCCTGGCTCGAGCGTCTGCCGGCGCTGCGCATCATCGCCACCTCGGGCGTCGGCTACGACGCGATTCCGCTGGCGGCGGCGCGCGAGCATGGCGTGGTGGTCGCCAATACGCCGGGCGTGCTCGACGCGGCCGTCGCGGAGCTGGCGGTCGGCCTGCTGCTGGCGCTGCTGCGCGAGATTCCGGCGATGGACCGCCATGTGCGCTCCTCCGACTGGACGCGCGCGGCCTATCCCCTGACCACGGGGCTGGCCGGCAAGCGCGTCGGCATCGTCGGGCTCGGGCGCATCGGCGCGGAGATCGCGAAGCGGCTCGCGCCGTTCGGCGTCGAACTCGCCTATTGCGGCCGCGAGCCGAAGCCGGTGCCTTATCTCCACTTCCGCGAGGCGGCGGCGCTGGCGCGGCACGCCGAGATCCTGATCGTCAGTTGCCCCGGCGGCGCGGCCACGCATCGCCTGATCGACGCCGACGTGCTGGAGAGCCTCGGCCCCGCGGGTTATCTCGTCAACGTCTCGCGCGGCTCGGTGGTCGACGAGGCCGCGCTGGCCAGTGCACTGGCGCGCGGCACGATACGCGGCGCGGCGCTCGACGTGTTCGAGGTCGAACCGCTGGCGGATTCGCCGCTGATGTCGATGCCCAACGTGGTGCTGGCGCCGCATGCGGGTTCGGCCACGCACGAGACGCGCCGCACCATGTTGCGGCTGATGCTCGACAACGTGCATCGCGTGCTGGCGGGGGAGGCGCCGCTGACGCCGGTGTGATGCGCGCGTGTCGATGTCGAAGGCTCAGTCACCGCCATCGCGTTCGGGACTGAACAACTCGGCCGCTTCGTGCGCGAAGGCCTGCGCGAGCGGCAGGCGCGGCGTGTGTCGCGCGATGATCATGCCGATGCACCTGACCGGCGCGCGATCGGGCAGGGCGATCCGCGCGATCGCCAGGCCGCTGGTCCACAGCGAGGGCCAGTCCGGCAGCAGCGACACGCCGAGCCCCTTGTCGACCAGCGCCGCGATTGCCAGCAGGCCGTCGATCTCCAGGCGTTGCCTCGGATGCAGATCGTGGTCGCGCAGATAGCGCTCGACCAGTTGGCCGCCGAGCACGTTGCGGTCGTAGCGGATGAAGGGCTCGGCGCGCAGCAGCTCGTGCGCGTCGCGCCCCGCCATGCTTGCGGGCGCAACCACCACCAGCGGTTCCTCGGTGAGGATGCGCCATTCGCAGGTCTTGGGGATGGTGAACTGCGGCTCGACGACGATCGCGATATCCAGCTCCCCCGTGCCGACCTTCCTGCACAACTCCACCGAGGCGCCGGGTTCGACGAAGATCCGGAAGCCCGGGTAAGCCGCGTAGACGCGCTGCAGCAGCGAAGGCAGCAGGCTGACCATCGCCGAGACGAACACGCCCACGCGCAGTTCGCCGAGCTCGGTGCGGCCGTCCTGCGCGACCGCCTGCATGTCGCGCACCGAGCGCAGCACCGCATGCGCGCTGTCGAGGATCTTCAGGCCCTCGGCGGTCGGCACCACGCGCCGGCCCGAGCGGCGCACCAGTTGCGCGCCGAGCGCTTCCTCCAGCGAATGGATGCGCGCCGACACCGCCGTGGCGGTCAGGTCGAGCCGGCGCGCGGCCTCGGCGATCGAACCGCATTCCAGCACCGCGACGAAGCTCTGCACGTAACGAATGTCCATGGCGCATTGTAGGGGCGGGGCGGAACCGCTTCCATCGGTGCCAGTGCTGACGCGCGGGTTCGCGCGGGCCGCGGCCGGAACCGGTTCGCCCGGCTATCGCGATGGATGCCGCTTTACCGGCGCCATTCAGCCTGCCGTCGATGATCGCGTTTATCTTTAATCGAATCGTGATCAATTGCCATAAATAAAAGAATCCGCATTGGCAGCGCAATCGACGCGAAATGGAATGGATTCGTTCCTGCCGCGCCATAAGCGACAAGGCGATGCGGCTGGTATTTCATGCCGCTTCAGCGGCATGCGGCGGTCATTTTGTTAATGGAGGATTTCAACGAAAGAAGTATCGAAAATAATTCGCAATCTCCAAGAAAATATTCTGTAATATGTCCGACACTTCCGCGGGCTGCACGAGAATCCGGCCGACACAATCGGTACGCATCGCTGCCGCGGCACCATCGACGTTTCGATCCATCGAGGGGTATCAGATGACGATGCAAGCAAGCGGCCAATCCCCGGTTTCCTCCGTTCGCCCGCCGCCTTCCGGCACCTCGTAGTCAGCGCGCCCGCTTCGCGCGCCCGGCCCGCGCAAGATACTTAGTTTCACTAATCAAGGCATCGCAGTCCCGCACTGCGTGACGGCATCGTCTTGCCGCCGCGCGGCGTCTGGTCGTACCTGCCGTACCCGCGACCCGCCCCGGGCGCGGTTCCAACCTAACCGTAGCAAGAGGTGAACACATGCAGACAGCACGCAAGGCATTGCCGCTCGCATTGAGCATCGCACTGGGTCTCGGCATGGTGCATGGCGTCGCGGCACAGTCGAAGACCGGCAACCCGCAGGCCGAGAACCTGCGCGAGAGCCTGATGCGCGGGGTGGCCAAGCCCGCCGCCGGCGGCGAGGCCGCGCCGAGCGGCACCGGCGCGGTGTCGGTCACGCTCGCGAACCCGGCTTACCGCGTGAAGAAGACCGCCTCGACGCCCGAGGCGACCGCCCGCGATTTCCTGGCCACGCAGGCCAGGCAGCTTGGCCTGGACGCGACTGCGCTGGCCGGCCTCGAGCTGGTGTCGCAGCGGCAGGACCCGGATTTCACGGTGGTGCGGCTGCGGCAGGTGGCGGCGGGGCTGCCCGTCTACGGCAGCGAGATCGCCGTGACGATCGGCAAGGACGGCAGCGTGCTGTACGTCGCCAGCAATGCGATCGGCGGCGTGGCGCCCAAGGCGTCGAAGACGCAGGCGGTGGACCAGCAGCAGGCGCTCGATCGCGCACGCAGCTATCTCGGCATCGGCGAGCTGCGCGACGCCGAGGCGCAACTGGTGGCGTTCCGCGACGCGGCCGGCACGCACACGGCCTGGAAGGTGCGCGGCCGGCCCGACGGCGGCCCGAAGGGCGATTGGGAACTGCTGATCGACGCGACCAGCGGCGAGGTGCTGCGCGCCGAGGACAAGGCCTTCTACGCCGTCGACGGCTCGGGTTACGTGTTCCGTCCCGATCCGCTGTCCTCCACCAAGAGCAGCTACGGCAGCACCGGCTACAAGGACAACAACAACGCCGATTCCACCCAGCTGAGCGCCGCCCGCGTGCGCGTGACGCTGAAGGACCTGAAGCAATCGGGCGCGAGCTATTCGCTGTCGGGACCGTTCGCCTCCTGCGTCGACTTCGATGCGCCGCGCGACAACGCCTGCCCGGTGCAGTCCTCGCCGGCCTTCGAGTTCACGCGCGGCAACCTCTATTTCGAGGCCGTCAACGCCTACTACCACATCGATACCTTCCTGCGCTACGTGAACCAGACGCTGGGCATCAAGGCGCTGCCCTACCAGTACACGGGCGGCGTGCAGTTCGATCCGCACGGCGAATCGGGCGACGACAATTCGGCCTATTCGTCGGGCAGCGGCCAGCTGACCTTCGGCCAGGGCGGCGTGGACGACGCCGAGGACGCCGACGTGGTGATCCACGAACTGGGCCACGGCATCCACGACTGGATCACCAACGGCGGGCTATCGCAATCGGAAGGCCTGTCGGAAGGCGTGGGCGACTACCTGGCGGCCGGCTACAGCCGCGACTTCAACCAGTGGAGCCCGTCCGACGCGCAGTACAACTGGGTCTACAACTGGGACGGCCACAACGAATTCTGGCCGGGCCGCGTGACCAACTACAACGTCGGCCGCACCTATGCGCAGATCCGCAGCTCCGAGATCCACACGGCCGGTCAGTACTGGGCCTCGTGCAATCTGGTGGCGCGCGACGCGATCGGCGGCCAGGCGATGGACAAGGCCTTCCTGAAGGGCCTGTCGATGACCAACGGCTCGACCAACCAGAAGGCGGCCGCGCAGGCCGTGATCACGGCGGCCTCGGCGCTCGGCTATAGCAGCACGCAGATCAACGCGATCGCGAACGCCTACAACAAGAGCTGCACCTACGCCGTGACGGTGCCGCAGAAGTCCTGAGGATCGCCTGGCCGGCGCGTGCCGCACGACCCGCGGCGCGCGCCGATTTCTCGACATCATGACCCTTGACGGGACGACCATGCCTCTACCGAAACCGAAACACCTGGCACTCGCGCTGTGCGGCGCGCTGTTCGCGGCCGCGGCGCACGCGGCGCCGGTCTGGATCACGCTCGGCGATCCGGCCTTCCAGCAGCTCCGGCAGCTCGATGCCGGCGCGGCCTCGCTCTACAGCACCACGCTTTCCGCCGGCAAGACCGCCGACGGCGCCGCGCACGAGGAGACCGTGCATATCGCGCGCGTCGACGACGCCGTGCTCGGCGAGCTCGCCTACGCCGTGCATCACGGGCGCGGCCACGGGCCCGGCTTCATCGTGCACGATTCCTTCGGCGCGGCGCGGCGCGCGCTGCAGCCGCCACCGCAGGCCAAGCAGGCCGAGGCCGCCGCCGCCGACTTCGCGCTCGCCAGCGCCCAGCCGATCGCGGTATGGGTCCAGCAACTGCAGGCCAGCAACATCGTCAGCACCATCACGGCGCTCTCGACCAACTTCACCAATCGCTACTACACCACCTCGCATGGCGTGGCCGCCTCGAACTGGCTGGCCCAGCAGTGGAAGCAATTGGCCGGCTCGCGCGGCGACATCACGGTCGAGCAGTTCACGCACAGCAAGTGGGCGCAGAAGTCGGTGATCCTGACCATCCAGGGCAGCGACCCGTCGGCGGGCACCGTGGTGCTGGGCGGCCACCTCGATTCGACGGTCGGCCGGACCTCGGAGAACACGCGCGCGCCGGGCGCTGACGACGATGCTTCCGGCATCGCCAGCCTGACCGAGGCGCTGCGCGTGATGCTGGCCAACAACTACAAGCCGAAGCGCACCATCAAGTTCATCGGCTACTCGGCCGAGGAAGCCGGCCTGCTGGGCTCGAACGAGATCGCGAAGCAGTTCCGCGCGCAGAACGTCAACGTGGTGGGCGTGTTGCAGCTCGACATGACGAACTACAAGGGCGACGCCAAGGATATCTACCTGATCACCGACTACACGAACGCCGCGCAGAACAGCTATCTGCAGACGCTCGCGAAGACCTACCTGCCGGAGCTCTCGGTGGGAACCTCGGTGTGCGGCTATGCGTGCTCGGATCATGCCTCGTGGACCGCGCAGGGCTATCGCGCCTCGTTCCCGTTCGAGGCCGACCAGAACGACAGCCCGTATATCCATACCGTCAACGACACGCTGGCGAATTCGGACCGGCAGGCGAACCATGCGCTGAAGTTCGGCAAGCTGGCGCTGGCCTATGCGGTGGACCTGGGCGACGGCGCGGCGGTGGCGAAACGCTGAGGCAGGCGGCAGGCAGCGGCCCCGGGGCGCTGCCTGCCGGCGGCATGGCGCAGGTAGACAAGTGTGTGACGTTTTCGTGACGTTTCGGATCGCGGGGCGTCTGCACAATCGACGCTGCCGCAGCGATCCCCAGGAGCCTTCCATGCCGAAATCCGTCCGGCGCCTTGCCGCCGCCAGCCTCGCCCTGTTCGCCTTCGCCGCCTCGGCGGGCGCCACCGACCTGGCGCACTGGCCGCCGGAGGCGGCGCGCAAGCTCGACGCGATGATCGCCGCCCACGCCAATCGCGGCGACTACGCGGTATTCGACGCCGACAACACCACCTACCGCTACGACCTGGAGGAATCGCTGCTCCCCTACCTGGAGCAGAACGGGCGGCTCACGCGCGAGACGCTCGATCCCTCGCTGAAGCTGATCCCCTTCAAGGACACGCCCGACTACCGCGAATCGCTGACCAGCTACTACTACCGGCTCTGCGAGATCGACGACCTGGTCTGCTACCCGTGGATCGCCCAGGCCTTCTCGGGGCTGTCGCTGGCCGAGCTGAAGACGCAGATCGACGCCATGCTGGCCACGCGCAAGCCGATCCCGATCCGCTACTGGAGCGGCGACAAGGTGGAGGAGGGCACAGTCGAGCCGCCGCGCTTCTTCACCGGCATGCAGGAGCTGTACAACAAGCTGCGCGAGAACGGCATCGCCGTCTACGTGATGACGGCCGCGCACGAGGAACTCACGCGCATGGTGGTGGCGGATCCGAAATACGGCTACAACGTCAAGCCGCAGAACGTGATCGGCGTTACCACGCTGCTGCGCGATCCGCAAACGCAGGCGCTGACCACCTCGCGAATCCAGATACGCAAGGGCGACTACGACGAGATGCGCAACCGTTCGCTGGTGATCACCCCCTACCTGATGAACCCGATGACCTGGTACGAGGGCAAGCTCGGCTCGATCGTCGGCTATATCGACCAATGGAAGAAGCCGGTGCTGGTGGCCGGCGATACGCCGAAATCCGATGGCTACATGCTGCTCAACGCCACCGACGTCGAGCATGGCGGCGTGCGCGTCTGGGTCGACAAGAAGGACAAGAACCTACAGGAGATGCGCCGCTGGCGGGCGGAATCGGCGGCGCGGCAGAAGGCGCTCGGGCAGCGCGTGACGGCCGATCGCAACTGGATCGAGGTCAAGCCCGACGCGATCCAATAGGCCAGCGCGCCACGACAAGGCACCGACCTTCCATCCTCCCTCGCTTCACCTGCAAGCGCCGGCATGCCGGCGCTTGTTCGCTTCATCACATTCCTCCATCGATATCACCTGCCTGACCCGGCCGCGTCGCCGCTTCGCTCGTCTCGATTTGGTAACCGTAAAAATATACTTTGAAAGGTTGCTAACGGTGGTGCTACGTTACGCCCACGGTTGATCGACATGAGCTGGGAAGCGCTCCGCATCGGGCTGGGCGACCCTCGTTTCCTCACGTTCAGAAGGCAGACACCACCATGATTACCCCGGTCGACATCGTCCACAGCTTCTATGCGGAGCCCGAGCGTGGCGACGCGCCCCGGGCGCTCGCGCTGATGGCCGACGACATCGAATGGACCACGATGTGGTATTGCCAGGTGAAGGAGTGCGGACCGCAGGCGGTGGCCGAGGATGGTAGGTTCAATGAGTCACTGCAACAGCCTGGCATAGTTTATCGTCCGGAGACATGAAGCCCAATGTCTTTCTGGGCCTTTCATCGAGCCGCGCTGCGATCTTGTTCAGTTCCGCCTGCGAGTATTGATCAAGTTGCGTACCGTGGGGCAAGTACTGACGCAGGAGTCGGTTCGTGTTTTCGTTGGTACCACGTTGCCAAGGACTTCGCGGGTCGCAGAAATAGACCTTCACGTCCGTGGCGATCGTGGAGTCTTTGTGGCTCGCTAGCTCCATGCCTCGGTCCCAGGTGAGCGACTTGCGTAGATGCTGCGGCAGCCGCTTAACCTCGCGCTTCAGGCCCGCCACAACGCTCACCGTGTCCTTTCCCTTTACCTTGACGATGATGGTGAACCTCGAGCGCCGCTCGACCAACGTGGCGACATGGGTATTGTTGGCGCCACTGACGAGATCGCCTTCCCAATGACCAGGTACCGCACGGTCGGCTGCCTCAAGTGGTCGTTCGTGAATCGAAACCGCGTCAGCAATCTTACTGCGAGCGCCCTTCGTGCTGGACGAGCGGGAGTGACGCATCTTTCGCTGGGTCCGCAGGTGATACTGCAGTTCCTTCTTCAGAACGCCGCGCGCTTGCACAAACAGGCTGCGATAGATCGTCTCGTGAGACACGCGCATCGCCTCGTCATCGGCATATCGGTTCTTGAGCCAACCGCTCACTTGCTCTGGAGACCATTCGCGGCAAAGCTTACGCTCGAGTGCATAGCGTAGGCGTCGGTTCTGCTCCAGGAGGCAGCATGAACCGCCGTGGCGTGCGATGGATCCGGGTAGCGCTCGACTCCGCCACGGTGATCCCCGACAATGACGATCCATCCGGTGAATCCACCACCAGCCATGTCGAGAACCCGAGAATTTGCCGCCTTCCTGAGCATCGCGCTGCTTGCCGCTGGCGCGCTGGCGGCTTCGCCCACGCCGTCCGCATCGTCCGCTTCGTCCGTCCCCGTCGTATCGGCCACCTTGTCCGCCAAGCCGTCCGCTCCCGTCATGATGGTGCATTTCACCTTCTACGAGCGCGACCTGCCGCGGCTGCGCCAACTCGAGCAAAGCTTGCGCGTGAAAATCGAGCGGGCGCATGCGGGCGAGCTTGGCGAGACCGAATTGCATCTGGACGGCAACGACGGTTACTTGTACATGTACGGCCCCGACGCGGACCGGCTGTATGCGCTCGTCGGCCCGATGCTGAGGGCCTCGCGGCTGATGGGAGGAGCCGAAGTCACGCAGTGGCGCGGTGTCGACAGCAGGCACTTTGCGCTGCATCCCGCCGCGGGCGGTTGAGCCGGTTCGCGATACGGGCGCGGCGGCGCTCCCGATGTCTGCGCATGTGCAGGCGGGCACGGGAATCACTGCATCGCGGGCCAGCCGATCGCATTGACCTCGTGGTACCACTCGCGGTACAACGATGCAGCGCCGCGATCACGACGGTGCGATCGACCGGCGAGCGCATCGGTTTCCCCTTGCCGGTCCCATGTCAATAACGAAAAGAGAGGGCCGTGTGGTGACGAACGACTACACACTGGCACCGCACGATGCGGCCGACACGCATCGCGGTACCGACGCGACGATTCCATGGTGCGAACGCGCGACGCATATCCACGTATTCAACGGCGACGCGGACGGCCTTTGCGCCCTGCAACAGCTTCGGCTCGTCGAAGGCGAGGGCAGTGCGCTCGTGACGGGCGTCAAGCGCGACATTCGCCTGCTCGCGCGCGTGAATGCCGATGCGGATTGTTGCGTGACGGTGCTCGACCTGTCGCACGACAGCAATCGCGACGACGTCGCCCGGCTGCTCGCGGGCGGCGCCGCGATTCGCTATTTCGACCACCACTTCGCGGGTAGCGTGCCGTCTCATCCCGCGCTGCAGGCGCATATCGATACGAGTACCAATGTTTGCACCAGCACGCTGGTCGACCGTTATCTCGGCGGGCGTCATGCGCAATGGGCGGTGGCCGCGGCCTTCGGCGATTCGCTGCCGCGGCTCGGCGCGGCGCTCGCGCATCGCCATGCACTCGCCGCCGACACCGTGGAGGCGCTCGCGCTGCTGGGACGCTGCCTCAACTACAACGCTTACGGCGACGATCCGGCCGATCTGTTCTATGCGCCCGAGGTGCTGGCCGAGGCGATGCTGCCCTATGCCGATCCACTCACCTTCGTGGCCGGCACCGGCATCCTGGCGGTGTTGGCCGAGGGTTACCGCAGCGACCTGCACGAGGCCTGCGCGGTGCAGCCCGAATACGATCTGCCGGGCGTCGCGATGCTGGTGCTGCCTTCGCAGCGCTGGGCGCGCCGTGTGAGCGGCGTGCTGGCCAACGAGCTGATGCAGCAGCGGCCCGGGCGCGCGCTCGCCGTGCTGAGCCCGCGGCGCGGCGGCGGCTACGTGGTGAGCGTGCGCGTGCCGGCCGGCAGGCAGCACGGGGCGGACGATTTCTGTCGCGGTTTCGCGACCGGTGGGGGGCGCAAGCTTGCCGCCGGCATCAATCACCTGGCCGAATGCGACGTCGATCGCTTCGCCAGCGAGTTCCGCGGCACCTACGCCGACTGAGCGATCCTCCCACTGCGCGATCGGGTTGCCGGGCGCCTGCTGGCGGGCGCTCGCCTCGCGCGTTCGTCACCCCGACCCACGGCACTGCGCCCTATGAACCTGTCCAATCCGATTTCACGATCGCTGCGCGCGATCGCCTTCAGCCTGGCCTGCGCCGCGTGCGTGCCGGCCCATGGCTACGAATTCTATGCACTCGGCGACAGCCTGACCGACAACGGCCGGGTGGTCAGGCTGACCGGAATCCTGCCCAACGCCACTTCCACCATCTTCCGCGACGGCCGCTCGTCCGACGGCCCGGTCTGGGCGGAATACCTGCCGGGCCTGATCGGCGCGAACTTCAGGGCGGACGACGACTATGCGATCAACGGCGCGCTGAGCGGCCACGGCGGCTACCTGAACATCGTGGCGAACCAGCCGGCCTGGCGCAACATGCCGGGCTTCATCGACCAGGTGGACGAGTTGCTGGCGGCGCATCCGCGGCTGGGCGCCAACGATCTGGTCGGCATCTGGATCGGCACCAACGACCAGGACCTGACCAAGGCCGCGCTCAACGGCATCGAGCCGTTCCTCGGCGTGCCGCGGCCGACCGACATCGCGCAGATGAGCGCCTATACGCTGTCGAACCTGAACACGCAGTTGCAGCGGCTGGTCGATGCGGGCGCCCGACAGTTCGTGGTCCTGAACCTCAACGACGACGCGGGGAGCCGGCCCGGCTACGTCGACTACAACGGCAAGCTGCCCGGCGAGCTCGCGCAGTTCTCGCGGCGCGGCGTGAATGTGCATCTGTTCGACGTCGCCGGGCTGCTCAACCAGATGCGCGCCAACCCGGCGGCCTACGGGCTCAACGACACGCCGGAGGTGCAGTGCCGCGTCGTGCCGGCTTGCAATAGCGGCTCGGTGGCGGTGCAGAACACTTATCTGACCGCGGACGGCACCCATGTCATGACCAGCGTCCATCAATACATCGCGCGTTACATCGCCAACCAGCTCGATGCCCCAGCCGCGCTCGCCACCGCGCCCGAGATGGGGCTCGACGCGGTGCGCGCCAGCACGCAGCAGGCGCTCGCGATGGCCGAAGGCGGCGCCGGCGGACCGGCGCGCACGATGCTGTCCGAGCGCGTGTCGATCGCGGTCGCGGGCGGCTACACACGCGACTTCCATGGTGCGGCGACAGGCATCGATGCATTCGACAGCAACGTCGAGAATGTCTCGGTCGGCGCCGAGTACCGCCTGTCGGGCGCATCGCGCATCGGCGCGGTGTTGTCGAGCGGCAATGCCGGCGCCTCGCTCGACAACGGGCAGGGCGAACTCGGCCTGCATGCCTATCGCCTCGGCGTCTATCATGCGTTCGATCGCGCCGGGCTGTTCACCCGCGTCTATGTCGGCGGGGGCTGGGAGCGCTACCGTCTCGAGCGGATCGCGGTGCTCGCGCCGTCGCTCGACGGCGGCACCGGCGGCTTCGATTTCGGCGCCGTGTTCAAGCTCGGCTACCTGTACCCGCTCGGTGTCGCGCGGCTCGGGCCGGTGGCCGACATCGGCTACCAGCAGCTCGTCATGCGCGGCTACACCGAAACCGGCGATCCGATCCTGGTGCAAAACGTCGGCGTGCAGCGCCTCAAAGGCGCGAGCGGCGGGGCCGGGCTGCGCATGACGCTGCCGCTCGCCGCGGCCGGGCTGCGCGGCGGCGAGTTCGAGGTCGAGGCCGCCCTGCGCCACGACGCCTTCGACAGCCGCGTGCTCGAAACCTCGCAGCGCTATGCGCCGGCCTTGCCGATCGAGACGGCGGTGGATGGCGCCAGCGCGACCTACGGCCGGCTGTCGATGGCGGCGAGCTTCCAGGCGAACCGCTACTGGCGCGGCAAGCTCGGCCTACTGACCGATTTCGGCAACGCCCGGCGCCGCAGCTACGACCTGTTCGCCACGCTCGGCGCATCGTTCTAGGCGCCGTGCTAGGAATCGGAGGGCGTGAGCGGCGTGGTGCGCGGCGGGTTCGCGCGGCAGACATGGCGGATCGACAGGAACAGCGCGGCCGCTACCGCCAGCCCGAGCGCGCCGATCACGAGCACCGGCGAGAACGCGACGGTGGAGGCGGTGACCAGGCCGGCCACCGGCAGGAACGCGGTGGTGACCGAGGTCGTGGCGCCGATACCCTGGGCGATCTGGCTGGCGGGGATCAGTTCGTAGCGCATGTGGCGAAAGAAGATGCCATACAGGGCGCTGCCGACGATCAGCAAGCCGAACGCCACGCAGAACGCCCAGGGTCCGACGTCGAGCGCGCACAGCGCGGCGGCCGCCGCGAGGCTGGCGGTGCCGAGCGTGCCGAAATCGGCGGGCGGCCGGCGTCCGGCGAGGCGCGGCACGAGGATGCACAGCGCGAACGAAATCGTGCCGCCGACGAAGCTCGGCAAGGCGCTGTAGGCGAGCGGCATGCGGTAGTGGCCGATCATGACCGGCGCGATCAGCGATTGGAACACCCCGAACAGCACGTTCAGCAAGCCGGCGGCGAGGGTGAGCGTGAGCAGGCGCGCGTTCGCGGCGAGCGTCGCGAAGCGCCGCCATTCCTCGGCCGGCGTCCATCTGTCGAGGATGGCGGCGGCCAGGATCGAGGTGGCGCCGCGCCACGCGCACGATACGGCAAGCACGAGCGCGTAGCCGAGCGCGATGCCGCCGACCGCAGCGAGCGGCGACAGATGCGCGATGGCCAGCGCCGCCGCGCCGGGCCCCACCAGGCGCGCCAGCGGCTCCAGCAATTGCGAGCGGACCTGGAAGCCTTGCAGCGCCTCGGGTCCGAGCCGTCGACCCGCGCTCGCCTCGTAGTACACCAGCGTCATCCCCGAACACAGCGACACCGCGCTCGAGAGGGTCCAGCCGTACTGCGTGCGGCCCAGCACCGCCCAGGCGAGCATCAGCACGACGCGCAATATCTCGACGACGTAGACCAGCCACTTGCCCTTGCTGCGATCGACGATCGAGCCGAAGATCGGCGAGAGCAGCGCGCGCGGCAGGAATTCCACGAAGTAGGCGATACCGACGGCGAGGGTGCTGCCGCTGCTCTGCTCGTATACCAGCAGCGGCAGGGTGAAGGCCTTCGCGTAGTCGAGTGCGAGCGTGGCCACGCGCAGCAGCGTGAAAGGCAGGTCGCGCTCGCCATCAGGCTGCGCGTTGCACGGGGGCGGCGGGGCGGAGCGGGGCACGCCGGCCTAGCGTCCCTGAAGGCCGGCCGCGTTCCCCGCCCGCGGCGCTGCTCGAATCGTCAGCGGGCCGCGGCGCTCGCCACCGCGCGCGCCAGGTCGGCGAACAGGCGGTCACGCTCGGCGCGCGAGGCACGCGAGGCGCTCAGGAAGGCGGCAATCACGAGCCGGTGCCCGTCGGGCCAGGTGAGGATGCCGATATCGTTGAACGCGGCGGTGGTGCCGTTGACCGTCAGCGAGGTGCCGCACTTGTCGGCGAAGCTGACGCCGGGCGGCAGGCCGGCGCGCAGCCGGCGCGGCGTCGTCTGGTCCCGCAGCAGCCCGAGCAGGCGCCGCGTGGCGGTGGGTGGGAGCAGCTCGCCGCCGGCCAGCTTGCGCAGGAATTCGGCCGCGGCCAGTGGCGTGGTGCGGTTGCGCGGGTCGGCCAGGTAGGCATCGAGGCCGCCCTGCAGGCGCCGGCTGCGTTGCTGCGCGCTTTCCGCGGGCGGCGGGGCCGGGGATGCGCCGAGATTGCCGAAGATCCGCGAGACCTCGCCCTCGTCCATGTCGACACGCATGCCCTCGATGCCATGCGCGCGCAGCCAGCCGGTCACGACGGCCGGGCCGCCCACGGCTCGCAGCAGCGCATCCGCGGCGGTGTTGTCGCTGTCGCTGACGGCCGCGCGCAGCAGCGTGTCGACCGTGAAGCTCATCTGCTGGCCCTGGAAGGTTTCGCGAATCGGGCTGTGGCCGCCGCGCAGTTGGTCGCGCGTGATCGTGATGCGCTGGCCGAGCGGCAACTTGCCCTGTTCCGCGAGGTCCAGCACGGTGGCACCGAGCGGCGCCTTGAAGACGCTCATCATGGGAAACGGCAGCGTGCCGTTGACCTGCCAGCGGGAGGGCCGGTCCAGGTCCAGCACGACCACGCCCAGCGTGCCGGGGCGCGCGGCCTGCGCGAAGCGTTCGAGGGTGGCCTGCAGCGCGTCGTGGCGCGCATCGCCGCCTTGCGCGGCGCCGGTCGCGGCCGGCGTGGCGGCGCAGGCCGGCGGCGCGGCCAGCACGGCGCAGACGATGCCGCCCGCGGCAGCGCGCAGGACGGCGGATAGCCAATGCATGTTCATCGATCTCCATTCCGGTTGACGGCCCGCGGCGGCCGCGCGCCGCGATGCGGCGGGCCGTCTGCGCGAACGCCGCCAGGATCACGGGCGGCGCCTCGGCGCGGGAGCGGGCCAGGGCAGGCCCTCTATGGTAGATCAGGTCGATCATGGATCGGCGCGTCCGGCGGACTCAATCCTGGGTGATGCCTTGCCGCGCCGGCTGCCGCGAGGAGTACGCGTCGCGCCGGCGGAACCAGGCCGCGAGCCGGTTGGACAGCGCGTCGAGGTAGAGATAGATGACGGGCGTGGTGAACAGGGTGAGCGCCTGGCTGACGATCAGGCCGCCCACCATCGCGTAGCCGAGCGGGCGGCGCAGCTCCGAGCCGATGCCGTCGGCCACGATCAGCGGCAGCGCGCCGAACAGGGCGGTCATGGTGGTCATCATGATGGGACGGAAGCGCAGCAGGCTGGCGTTGCGGATCGCCTCGTACGAACTCATGCCCTGTTCGCGTGTCGCCACGATGGCGAAATCCACCATCATGATGCCGTTCTTCTTCACGATGCCGATCAGCAGGATCACGCCGATCAGGGCGATCAGGTTGAAGTCGTACTTGAACAGCCAGAGCGTGGCGATCGCGCCGACGCCGGCCGACGGCAGCGTGGAGAGGATGGTCCACGGATGCACGAAGCTGCCGTACAGCGCGCCGAGCACGAGGTAGGCGACGATCAGCGCCGCCACGATCAGCATCGGCATGGTCGAGAGCGTGCTCTGGAAGGCCTGCGCCGTGCCCTGGAACGCGCTGATGATGGCGGGCGGCAGGTTCATCGCCGCCAGGGCCGTGTCGATGGCGGCGGTCGCCTCGCCCAGCGAGACCCCAGGCGCGAGGTTGAAGCTGATCGTCACCGACGGGAAATGCGCCTGGTGGTTGATCGACAGCGGCTGGGTGGTGTCGGTGGTCCAGCGCGCCACCGCCGACAGCGGCACCTGTTCGCCCGAGGGCGACTTCAGGTACATCTTGTCGAGCGTGGAGGGGTCGCGCTGCAGCGAGGGCAGCGCCTCCATCACCACCTTGTAGGTCGAGAGCTGGGTGAAGTACTGGCCGATCTGGCGCGAGCCGAACGCGTCGTAGAGGGTGCCGTCGATGGCCTGCGGCGTCAGCCCGTATCGCGCGGCCTGGTCGCGGTCGATGCGGATGCTCAGCGCGGAGCCGTTGACCTGCTGGTCGCTCGCCACGTCGCGCAGCTGCGGCAGCTCCGACAGGCGCGCCAGCACCCGCGGCGACCATCCCGTGAGCAGCCCCACGTCGGCGCTCTGCAACGTGAGCTGGTACTGCGTGCGCGCGAGCCGCGCGCCGATGATCAGGTCCTGGGCGGCCTGCAGGTACATGCGCACGCCCGCGACCTTGGCGAATTGCGGGCGCAGCCGGCGGATCACCTCGTCGGCGCTGGCGTCGCGCTGGCCGCGCGGCTTGAGCGTGATGTACCAGCGGCCGTTGTTGACGGTGGTGCCCGCGTAGGCGCTGCCGCCGACGGCCATCTGGCAGTGCTCGACCGCCGGGTCGGCGCGGATGATGGCGGCCAGCGCCGCCGAGTGGCGCGCCATGTCCTCGACGGAGATGGTCTGCGAGGCCTCGGACACGCCGGTGATCACGCCGGTGTCCTGCTGCGGGAAGAAGCCCTTCGGGATGCCCGCGTAGAGCAGCACCGACGCGGCCACCGAGGCGAAGAACAGGCACAGGGTGAGAAAGCGGTGCCTCAGCGCGACGTCGAGCGCGCGCTCGTAGCCGCGCGCGAGGCGGGCGAAGGCGCGCTCGAAGCGGCTGGGCCGCCGCGCCCGCTCGGCATCGCTGGCGCTACCGCGCAGCATGTAGGCGGCCATCATCGGCGTGAGCGTGAGCGAGACGAAGGCCGACACCAGGATGGTCATCGACAGCGTCACCGCGAATTCGCGGAACATCCGTCCGATGATGCCGCCCATCAGCAGCAGCGGCAGCAGCACGGCCACCAGCGAGATGCTGATCGAGGCGATCGTGAAGCTGGTCTCGTCGAGCCCCTTGAGCGCGGCGCGCATCGGCGGCTCGCCGTGCTCCACGTGGCGCGCGATGTTCTCCACCATCACGATCGCGTCGTCCACCACGAAGCCCACCGCGATCGTCATCGCCATCAGCGAGATGTTGTCGAGGCTGTAGCCGCAGGCCCACATCAGCGCGCAGGCGCCGAGCAGCGACACCGGCACGGTGATGGCGGGAATCATGGTGGTGCGCGCGCTGCCGAGGAAGGCGTAGATCACCACCACCACCAGCACCACGTTGAGCAGCAGGGTCAGCTCGATGTCGAGCAGCGAGGCGCGGATGGTCTGGGTGCGGTCGGCCAGGATGCGCACCTTCAACGACGGCGGCAGCGACGCGGTCAGCTCCGGCAGGCGCGCGCGGATCTGGTCGACGGTGGCCACGGTGTTCGCGCCGGGCTTCTTGTAGATGCCGACCGAGACCGCGCGCTTGCCGTCGATCCAGGCCGCCAGCGTGTTGTCCTCGGGGCCGAGCACGGCGCGCCCGATGTCGCGCACGCGGATCGGCGCGCCGTCGCGATAGGCGAGGATCGCGTCGTTCCACTGCGCGGGCTGGGTGAGCTGGCCGTCGGTGTAGATCGTGTAGGAGCGCGTGGCGCCGTTGAAGATGCCCTTCGGATTGACGCCCGAGAGCGCCGCCAGGGCGTGGCGCACCTCCTCCGAGGACAGGCCGCGCGCGGCCAGCTTGACCGGATCGAACTGGATCCGGATCGACGGCTTCTGTTGGCCGCCGATCGACACGGCGCCCACGCCGTCGATCTGGCTCAGGCTCTTGGTGAGGCGCGTTTCCACGTAATCGTCGATGGTGGTCAGCGGCAGGGTGTCCGAGGTCGCGCTGAGCAGCAGGATCGGCGCGTCGGCCGGATTGACCTTCTGGAAGGTGGGCGGCGAGGGCAGGTTGGCGGGCAGTTGCGCCGCGGCCGCGTCGATCGCGGCCTGCACGTCGTTGGCCGCGGCGTCGATGCTGCGGTCCAGCGCGAACTGCAGCACGATCGAGGTCGAGCTGAGCGTGCTCTGCGAGGTCATCTGCACCACCGACGGAATCTTCGCGAACTGCGTCTCGAGCGGCTGCGCGAGCGTCGAGGCGACCGATTCCGGATCGGCGCCGGGCAGCACGGCCGACACCTGGATGGTCGGGAATTCTACCTGCGGCAGCGGCGCGACCGGCAGATGCTGGTACGCGGCCAGGCCGGCGAACAGGATGCCGGCGGTCAGCAGGCAGGTGGCGACGGGGTAGCGGATGAACACCGCGAACAGGTTGGTACGCATCTCAGTCGGCACCCAGCGTGAGGCTGCCCGAGCCCGCATCGAGCGCATGGGGGACGTCGGCGGTGGTATCCGCGCGCAGCGGCGCGGCGGGCGGGGGCAGCAGTGTCGCCGCGACCCGCGCGCCGTCCTGCAGCCGGTACTGGCCCTGCACGACCACCCGCTCGCCTGACTTCAGCCCGCTGGCGATCACGGCATGGCCGAGCACGCGCGGCCCGAGCCGGACCGGGCGCGGCGCGACCGTGTCGCCAGCGCCGATCACGTAGACGAAATGACCGTTCGGCCCTGTCTGGATCGCGTCGTCCGGCACCGCGAGCACGTCGCGCAGGGTGTCCACCACGGTGCGGATCATGACCGACTGCCCCGGCCAGAGCGCGCCGTCGGCATTGGCGAAGCTGCCTTTCAGGCGAATCACGCCGCTGTTGACGTCGACGCGGTTGCCGATCGTCTCCAGGTGGCCGCGCGACAGCACGCGGGTGCCATCGGTGTTCAGCGCCACCACCTCCACCTTGCCGCCGCGCATGGCGGCCTGGATGTCGGGCAGCGCGTTCTGCGACTGCGCGTACATCACCGTGATGGGTGCGGTGGTGACCAGCGTCAGGATCGGCGTGTCGTTGGCGCGCACGATGTTGCCCTGGTCGGCGAGCCGGAAGCCGACGCGTCCCGAGATCGGCGCGCGTACCGTCGTGTAATCCACCGAGACGCGCGCGTTGGCCACCGCCGCGCGATCACCGCGAACCTGCGCGACCAGTTCGTCCACGCGCGCGCGCTGTGCCTCGAGCGCCTGCGTGGAGGTCGCGTTGACCTCGGCGAGCCGCTCGTGGCGCGTCAGCTCGAGGCGCGCGTTGGCGAGCGTGGCCTGGTCCTGCGCGAGGCGCGCCGCGGCCTGGTCGGCCTGGGCCTGGAATGCGCGGCGGTCGATGTCTACCAGGGCGTCGCCCTCGCGCACCTGCTGCCCTTCCTTGAAATGGATCCCGGTGATCTGGCCGTCGACCTGGCTGCGCACCGTGACGTCGTAGAGCGGCGTCACCGTGCCGACCCCGGTCAGGTAGACCGGCACGTCCATCGCGCCGACCGTGGCCGCGGTCACGGGCACGGCGGGGGCGGCCTTGGCTGCCTGCGCATGCGCCGTGTCGGGCGAGCGGGCCAGCCATGCGAGCAAGCCGACCGCGATCAGCGATGTCGTTGTGAGGGCAAGCAGATGGCGGCGTGTGGCAAAAGACATGGGCGTGCGGTTGCTGAGGTCGACGGGAAAAGGATGCGCCGCGGCGCCTGGCGGCGTCGCGGCGAGGAAGGCGAGGGGGCGCGCGACGCGCTCGGCGCGAGCCGGCGTGTCGTGGCGCGGGCGATCATTGGCTCCAGCGCTCGGTGCTCGCGAAGAAATCGTCGATGCTATGCTGTCCGCCCTCGGCCAGCGCGCGCTCGTGGATGAACATCGAGACGGCCAGGTCCAGCACGCCCAGGCCGAACGGCGAGAAGATCACCGGCTTGCCGGGGTCCAGGCGCAGCGTGCCGAGGATATGCTGGCCGATCGTACCCGAGACGAAATCGCGATGGCCGTAGCGCTGCTGCGCGAGATGGGGCGAGGTGTTGGCCTTCATGCAGTGCTCGACGTCGTCGAACAGGTTGTTCGCGGCGAGCAGCGTGTCGGGCTCGAGATCTCGCAGCGACACGTTGAGGACCCGCTGCGATGCCGTGAAGCGATAGTCCGCCGGCACCCACGGCGCGCCCGCCGTGGTCGCCAGCACCACCAGCTCGGCGCCGAGCGCCTGCGCGGCGCTGCAGGTGCGCACCGGATAGACGTCGCGCGAGGAAAGGTTGCGGGCGAAGGCCTCGGCATGCTCGGGCGATTGGTCGTGGATGCCAACCTCGTCGAAATGCCAGCCGGCCGCCTTGAAGTATTCGAGGATGGTGCTCGCGATCACGCCGCCGCCGATCACGCCCAGGCTCGTCGCGCGCCGTTGCGCGGGGCCGAGCCGGGTCGCGGCGAGCACCGCCGACGCGGCGGTGCGCGCCGCGCTGATCTGCGAGGCCTCGAGGCAGGCGAACGGGTAGCCGGTCTCGTAGTCGTTGAGCACCACCACGGCCGAGGCGCGTTGCAGGTTCGCCTCGATGTTGCGTGGATAGCTGGCGATCCATTTGATGCCCGACACGAAGCGGGCGCGATCGACGTCCCGGATCGCCGCGGGCAAGGCGATGATGCGGGCTTCGGGCTTGTCGTCGAAGCGCAGGAAATAGCTGTCCGGATTATTCGTGCCGCCGAGCTCGTGCAACCGGTAGCCGTGTTCGACGATGTCGATGATGTCGCGTTTCGAGGTGGCGAGCAGTTCGGCGATGTAGCTGCCGCCGATCACGCTGAACGCGCGCGGCCGATTAGACATTTTCCAGATTCTCCATGACGTGGATTTGGCCCAGCGCGTCGCGCCATGCCTGGCCGTAGGTGTCGTCGCACCAGTTGTCGTTGTAGACCGTGTCGACGTACAGGCCGCCGAGGTCGGGCGCGATCGCCACGATGGTCGCGTCCGGGCCGAGTTCGCCGGCCAGCCGTCGAACGCCGGCGAGCACGGTGCCGGTGGACGCGCCGAACAGGCCGCCGTAGCGGCGGGCCAGGTCGCGGCAGGCGCAGACCGTTTCCGGCTCGGGGATCTGCAGCAAGCGGTCGATCCGGCTGCCGTCGAAGAAATGGGGCATCACGCTGGAGCCGAGCCCCGGCAGGTGGCGTCGCCCGCCGGGCGTGCCGAAGGTGATCGAGCCGACCGAATCGACCGCGATGATCTCGGTGCCCGGCGAGTGGCACCGGAAATAGTCGACGCAGCCCATCAGCGTGCCGGTGGTCCCCGCGCCGATGAACAGGTGGTCGACCTGGCCGAATTCCTCGTGGATCGCCCGCGCCGTCATGTCGGCGTGGATCGCGGGATTGGCCGCGTTCTGGTACTGGTTGAGCCAGGTCAGGTCGGGGTCGCGCGCGAGCGCGTCGCGGATGTAGGCGAGGCGGTTGCCGAGAAAGCCGCCCTGTTCGTCGCGACGGTCGATCACCACCACCTCGGTGCCGAATGCGCGCATCACGCCGATCGCCTGCTGGCTGGTATTGGCGTCGACCACGCAGGTGAACCGGTAGCCGCGCGCCGCCGCGATCAGGCTCAGCGACAAGCCGAGATTGCCCGAACTCGATTCAATCATTTTTCTTTTCGTGAACAGTCGGCCATTCTGTTCCGCATCTTTTATCAATGCCAGCGCGGTCTTGATCTTGATCGAGCCGCCGGGATTGAAGCCTTCCAGTTTCAGATAAACCTGCCGGCCCGCCGCGAATTCATCGAGTCGCAGAAATATCCGGTCGTTGATTATCTGTTCGATCGAGCCGAATTTCATGTGGCACCTGAATAAATCAATCGGGAATGATCGGGCCGGCGCCGGATTTTAAAACAGGGCGGACGGACGAATCGAATTAAATCTCGCGTTGGGGAAATCGAATGCAGCCGGGTTAGTCAGGAATATCTCAGTCTTTCGAGAGGAAAATGACAGGAAATCCTTGCCGAGCCGGGAATGATGTGGCGTGTCGATTTTGCCGGATACAGTCGCCCCTCGAGTCCGCGGGTAATCACCTCATGCGGCGTGACGCATTGGTCTTCGCGGCGCGATTCCACGCTCACCTCGGCATAGGACAGCAGCACGCACGGTACCCGGGCAAAGCCGTTCGCCAGCGCGAAGGCGCGGCGATGATGGCCGTCCATCACCACCAGCGACGCCTGCTCGACGAGGATCGGCTCCTGCCAGACGCCGGCCGCGAACAGACGCTCGCTGACTTCCCGGAAGCGCGAGGCGAGGATCTCTTCGGTGGGACGCAGGATATCGGGCGGAAGCAGCACCACACTGGGATTGGCCGCATCTGCACGTCGATGAATCTCGGCATTCATGTCGCGCCTTTCTACTGTTCGTCGGGCCAGCCGCATGCCGCGCATGCGGCGCTCCCGGCGCTCTGCGTTGTTGGTCGATCCGGCTGGCGGGTGCTCTCTCACCCGCCAGCCGGCGATGGTTTCGACGATCCGCGCGCAGGTGTTGCACACCCCTCGCCCGGACCCGGGACCAGGCGTTCCGGCCCGCTTCGCGGGATGCCGATGCCGTCTGCTGTCACTTCGAGTTGACGAATTCAACAGCACCTTTTCGATTTTGTCAACGAAACGGGTGATGAATCGCCGGAGAAAATTTCCTCGTTAAATTTTCGTGAATGCGATTGCACGATGCGGATATTTCGACTATCACGCGCACGTCTGTTCGTGTCATTTTGTTATTCGCTCGACGAGACCGGATTCAACAGGAAGGGAATGGTGCGGCGCAACGATTCCCGCCTTATGAACAGGACGAATAAGGGCTTGTGTATCCGGAATAAGTGATGTATAAAATCGCTGCTTAAAAACAATTCGAGCGAAACGATTCAAGCGATTCGATACGCTTGCGTTTGAAAAAAAGACGAAAGCCATTCCGAGGGCCCGCGTATCCGCGATACGCGTACCGTGACAAATCAAACCAAAGACGAACGTGCTATGAGAGAGCATAGACGCGGCATTGCCTTGACTCGCGCATGCCATGAATTCCTGTGTGCCGCGGATTTGCCGATCGCCGCGACCAACGGCATGCGGCGCGCGATCGGGGCCGTGCATGAGGTGCTCGACGCGAGCGGCTCGGGCGCGGCGGGGCTGCAGGCGCTGCGTTACGGTGCCGCCCGGGTCACGGTGCTGTGCGATCCCGATGCGCCCCTGGCGCGGATCGGCCTGCGGCACGGCGATGTCGCGGATCGGCTCGCATTCGCCGACGAGGCGGCGCTGGCCGCGCAGGGCGCGCGTTTCGACCTCGTGCTCGGCCCCGTGAAGATCGGTGCGAACGGCGTGGATCTGCATTACGGCCAGCGGCTCGAGAGCCTGCTCGAGCGTTTCGGCACGTCACGGGCCTCGGTCCTGCCGAACACCGTGCGCTACAGCGCGCAACTGGTGGAATGGCGCGATGCGGCCTGGTTCGATGCCGATGTCGCGGCGCGTGCCCGGGAGCTGGGGGAGCGCTACGCGGTCGATTTCGGTCCCGCGCTCGAGCGCGTGGCCGCGGCGGCACCTGCTCGCGAGCGGGTGAGCGCCGAGCGCCTGCGCCCCTTGCATGCGAGCGTGGCGTTCCTAAGCTGCCAACCGCAATCGCGGGGCCCGCGGCCCGACTCGGCTGCCGTGCCGCCCCAGGCGCCGGCATCGCTGACGTTGCGCGCGGAGCAGCCTGGCCGCGCCGACGCGGTGGTATGGACCCAGGAGCTGATCCACGACGGCATCGTGATCGGGCGTGCCCGTGCGGTCGGCTGGTTGCCGCGGCGCATGGAACTCGCGCCGGGAGAGGCGCTCGAGGTGGCGCTCGACGATATCGGCGCGGCGATGCCGCTGGACGACGGCGGGGCCGCCGCGCCGCTCCAGGGCGATGCGCAGGAGGCGATGGTGCCGCTGGTGTTCTGGCTGACCGGCATTTCGGGAGCGGGCAAGACCACCATCGCGACGCGCTTCGAGCAGCAGGCGCGCGCGCGGCGCTGGCCGGTCACCGTGCTCGACGGCGACGCGCTACGCGGCGGGCTCAACGCCGACCTCGGCTTCAGCGACGCCGATCGCGCCGAGAACGTCCGGCGCATCGCCGAGGTCGCCGCGCTGATGGCGGACACCGGTCGCGTGGTGATCGTGTCCTGCATTTCCCCGAAGCAGGCATTTCGCGATGCCGCGCGCGCCATCATCGGCGAAGAGCGTTTCGTCGAGGTGTTCGTCGACGCCCCGCCATCGGTGGCCGAGGCGCGAGATCCCAAGGGACTGTACCGGCGCGCGCGCGCCGGGCTGATCGCCTCGTTCACCGCGATCGATTCCGGCTACGAGATACCCCACGCGCCGCGCATCCACATCGATACCACCGCGATGGACGTGGAGTCCGCGGCGCGTTGCCTGAGCCGTCACTACGAAGGGCTGTTCCAGCCCGCATCACGAACCGGCGATACCGAAGTGGCCGCCGCCTGAGCGCGAGTCCGCCCGCTTGCGCATTCTTTACCGAGAGCCATATGACCCAGCACGACCCGGCCGGCAGGCATGACCCGAACCCGGCCTCGGGGGACCCGTTCGCCCGCCGTTTCTCGACCGCTTCGGCCGGGGCGATCGCATCGGCCGATTCGCTGACGACGCGCTTCGCCGAGATTGCCGCGCGGCAAGCCGATGCGCCCGCTGTCGAGCACGACGGGCGCCGCTGGACCTATGCCGAACTCGCGGCGCGCGCCTCGCGCATCGCGGCGGCCTTGCTGGCCGCCGGCGGTGCCGGCGAGGAGCCGGTCGCCCTGCTTTACGGGCACGGCGCACCGATGATCGCGGCGCTGTACGGCGTGCTCGGCGCCGGCAAGTTCTACGTGCCGCTGATCGCCGACCATCCGCTCGCCCACCTGCAGGCCGTGCTGCGGGAATGCCGCTGCCGGATCGTGCTCGCGGGCCCCGAGCATGCGGCGCTGGCGGCGTCGCTCGGGCTGGCCGTGTGCGTGATCGACGACGCGTCGCTGCCTGAAGCCGGCACGCAGTTGCAGGCGCGGCGGCCCGAGGCGATCAGCTACCTGCTGTTCACCTCGGGCACCACGGGCGTGCCCAAGGGCGTGATGCAATGCGACCGCAACGTGCTGCACCACGCGGCCTGCTATGCCTCGTCGCTCGGGCTCGAGCAGGACGATCGCATGACGCTGCTGCCGTACTACGGCTTCGACGCTTCCGTGATGGACATCCACGCGACGCTGCTCAGCGGTGCCTGCCTGCATGTATGGGACGTGCGGCGGCGCGGCGTGGACGGCATCGGCGAGTGGCTGGTTCGCGAGGGCATCACGATCTGGCATTCGACGCCGAGCGTGCTGCGGGCCGCGTTTCCCGGCTTCGCCCGGCCGGCCGCGTTGCGCTGGGTGGTGCTGGGCGGGGAGGCCGCGGTCGGCGGCGACGTCGCGCTGGTGGCGCGTCATGGCGGGCCCCGATGCGGCCTGATCAACGGCCTCGGCCCGACCGAATGCACCACGGCGCTGCAATACGTGGCCGATCTCGAGGCCGACGCGAATGCGGTGCGCTTGCCGGTCGGCCGGCCCGTGCCGGGCGTCCAGGCCATGCTGCTCGATGCGCAGGGACAGCCGGGCGCGAACGAGGGCGAGCTGGCGATCGTCAGCCCCTTCGTCGCGCTCGGCTACTGGAACCGCCCCGAGCTGAGCGCCGAGCGCTTCGGCGAGGCGCCGGAGGGCGGCGGCGCGCGCCGCTATCGCACCGGTGACGTATTGCGTCGCGACGCGAACGGCTGCTACGAGCATCTCGCACGCGTCGACGACCAGGTCAAGATCCGCGGGATGCGCGTCGAGCTCGGCGAGGTGCGGGCCGCGCTGGCCACGCACCCGCAGGTCCGGCAGGCGGTGGTCTTGCCCCGCGCCGACACGCCCGCCGGCCCGGTCTCGATCGTGGCCTACGTGGTCGCGGCCGGTCCCGTCGACGTATCCGCGCTGCGCGCGCACGTGGCCGCGTGCCTGCCGGACTACATGGTGCCGGCGCGGGTCGTGCCACTCGCCGAGATGCCGCTGCTGCCGAACGGCAAGCTCGATCGCAAGGCCCTGCCGGTGCCGCGTGCGCCCGAGCCCGGCGGCGCGCGCAAGGCGCCGCGCACGCCGCTGCACCGCGCGCTGGCCGGCTACTGGGCCGAGGTCTTGCGGCGCGAGACGGTAGGCATCGACGAGAACTTCTTCGAACTCGGCGGCGACTCGCTGCTCGGCACCCAGTTGCTGGGGCGCGTGCGGCGCGAACTGGAGATCGATGCGCAGCTGGCGGACCTGTTCCGCCATCCGACGGTCGAGGCGCTGGCCGCGCATCTGCAGGAGTCGCAATGAGCGACCTGCTCGAATCGCGCGACAAGTCCGATCCCGGGCTTGCTGCAGCGGCCGGCGCGGCCGGGCAGCCCGCGCGGCGCTCGTGGTTCGCCACGCTGCGTGGCCCCTTCGCCTATCGCGCGTTCAGGACGATCTGGTGCGCGAGCCTGGTCGGCAACGTCGGCGGATCGATCCAGACCGTCGCGGCGGCCTGGCTGATGACCTCGATGGCGCCGTCGCCGGCGATGGTGTCGCTGGTGCAGACCGCCTCGACCCTGCCGATCGCCTTGTTCGCCTTGCTGTCGGGCGTGGCGGCCGATGCCTGGGAGCGTCGCCGCGTGATGCTGGTATCGCAGTCGGTGATGCTGGGCGCGGCGCTGTGCCTGGCCCTGCTGGCGACCTGGGGCGTGGTGACGCCGGCCTGGGTGCTGTTGTTCACCTTCCTCGGCGGCTGCGCGGGCGCGATGTTCCAGCCGGCCTGGCAGTCGGCCGTCACCGAGCAGGTGCCGGCGCGCGAGCTGTCGGCGGCCATCGCGCTCGACAGCTTCTCGCTCAATATCGCGCGCACGGCCGGCCCGTCGCTTGGCGGGTTCGTGGTGGCGACGCTGTCGCCGCAGGCCGCGTTCGGCATCAGCGTGCTGGCTTGCGCCTGGCTGGTGGGCGTGCTCGCCCGCGCGGTGCGCGGCGGCGGCGTGGTGCGCGAGCGCCGTCGCGAACCGCTGGCGGCGATGCTGGGGCAGGGCATGCGCTATTGCTTCGGCGACGCGGGCGTGCGCGCCGCGCTGCTGCGCAGCACCGCGTTCGGTTTTCTCGGCAGCCCGGTGTGGGCGCTATTGCCCTTGTTCGCGCGGCAGCGCTTCGGCGGCGACGCGACCACCTACGGCATCCTGCTCGCCTCCTTCGGTGCCGGCGCGGCGGCCGGCGCGCTGGGGGGCGCCGCGCTGCGCATGCGGCTGGGCCGTGAAAACCTGCTCGCGCTCTGTACGTTGAGCTTTGCCGCGGGCATGGCGATCGCGGCGTGGAGCCCCACGCGGCTGGCGGCCCTGGCGGGCCTCGCGATGGCGGGCGGCAACTGGGTGGCGGTGGTATCGACCTACAACCTGACGATCCAGACTGCCTCGCCGGCCTGGGTGGCGGGGCGTTCGCTGTCGCTGTTCCATTCCTGCATCGTCGGCGGGCTGGCGATCGGCAGTTATCTCTGGGGGCTGGTGGCGACGGCCACGTCGATCCGGCTGGTCTTTATTGTCTCCGCGCTGTTGATGGCGCTGGCCGCCATGCTGGCGAAATGGCTGGTGCTGCCGGCGCAGGCCGCGCCGGCCATGCCCGGGGAAAGTTCGTCATGACGAGGCATCGATCCGTGATCCATCGATCCATCACTCTTCGATCCGTGAGGCATCGCGCCACCGGCGCCGCGCGAGTCCCGCGCCTGGTGTGGCTGGCGCGCGCGAGCGCGCTGTCGTGCGCCGCCGCGCTGGCTGTCGCGCTGACCGGCTGCGCGGCCGGCCCCGACTATCAACGGCCGGCCGTGACCGTGCCGCAAGCCTGGAAGATCGATCCGGCATACGCCAACTGGCACCCGGCCGAGCCGTCGCGCGCCTCGCTCGACGACGCCTGGTGGACCACGTTCGGCATCGTCGAGCTCGACGAGCTCGAGCGCCGCGTGCTCGAGCGCAACCAGACGCTGCGCGAGGCCGCCGCGCGTTACGACCAGGCCCGCGCGCAGTTGTCGGCGGTGGCCGCCGCGCGCCTGCCCGAAGCCGGCGTCGGTCTTGCCGCGCAGCGTCGCCGCATTTCGGCCAATCGGCCGCTGACCGAATACGACTCGCCGAACTATTCCACGGTGCAGAACGATTTCGAGGCGGGCGCGTGGCTGTCGTGGGAGGTCGACCTGTTCGGGCGCGTGCGCCGTTCGGTCGAGGCTTCCGTGGCCGACACCGAGCAGTCGGCCGACGACCTGGCCAATGCGCGGCTCGCCTTGACCGCGCAGCTCGCCTCGGCGTATTTCGCGCTGCGCGCGCTCGACGACGAGCGCTATATCGTCACCCATTCGATCGAGTGGCAGCAGAAGGCGCTCGATTTCGTCCAGCAGCAGTGGAAGTTCGGACAGGTGTCCGAGCTCGACGTGCTGCAGCAGCAGACCGAGCTCGACGCCACCCGCGTGCAGTTGCATCTGCTCGAAACCCAGCGCTCGCGCTACGAACACGTGATCGCCACCCTGGTGGACGAGCCCGCACCGCAGTTCTCGCTCGCGCCGAATCGCGAGGCCTATGCACTGCCGGTGCTGCCCACCGGAATGCCGAGCGACTTGCTGCAGCGGCGTCCCGACGTGGCCGCCGCCGAACGCGCGATGGCCGCCGCCAACGCGCGCGTGGGCGTGGCGAGCGCGGCCTATTTCCCGAGCCTCGTGCTGTCGCCGTCGATCGGCTGGCAAAGCGCGCAGTTCGCCACGCTCGCGACGGTGCCAAGCCTGGTCTGGTCGCTCGGCGGGTCGATCGGCGAGACCTTGTTCGACGGCGGCCGGCGCGCGGCCCGCAAGCGCTTCGCGAGCGCCGGTTACGACGCCGCGCAGGCCCGTTATCGCGCCTCGGTGCTGACGGCCTTCCAGGAGGTGCAGGACGCCGTCACCGGCCTGGACGTGCTGGAGGCGGCGGCGCAGCAGTCGCGCCGTGCCGTCGACGACGCGCGGCGCCTGCTGGCGCTCGCCAGCGCGCGTTATCGGAACGGCATGGTCACCTACCTGGACGTCATCGAGGCGCAGCGCGCGGCGCTGGCCGGCGAGCGCGAGGCGGCCCGCATCCGCGGCATGCAGGCCGATACCGTGGTGCGGCTCGCGAAGGCGCTCGGCGGCGGCTGGCAGGCGCCGCAGGCCTTGGCGACGCGCTAGCCGCCGCGCGGGCCAGGCGGCATGAACGATCTTTCCCCCAGCTTGCGAATCGAGACGAGGAAGGCATGACGACAATTGCGATTATCGGCGCGGGTTTTTGCGGCGCGACGCTGGCGATGCACTGGCTGCGCTCGCCGCCGGTGCGGCCGCTGCGGCTGCTGCTGATCAACCGCTCGGGCGCGATGGCGCGAGGCGTGGCCTACGGCACGCGCACGCTCGACCACCTGCTCAACGTGCCCGCCGGGCGCATGAGCGCCGACGAGGCCGACGTCGACGATTTCCATCGCTACGCGCAGCAGCGCGATTCGCGCCACACCCGTGCGAGCTTCGTGCCGCGCCGTCTCTACGGCGACTACCTTGAGGCCCGCCTGACCGAGGGCATCGAGCGGGCCTGCGAGGGCGTGAGCTTTCTCAGCGTGGTCGGCAGCGCGGTGGCCATCGCGCCGCCGCGAGGCGAGCGGCCCGCCGCGATCACGATGGCCGACGGCGAGGTGATCCATGCCGATTGCGTGGTGATCAGCAACGGCAACCAGATGCGCGGCGAGCCGCCCGCGGGCAGCGTGCCGCGCGAGGTCCTGGAGAGCGGGCGCTACGTGAGCGATCCGTGGCGGCCCGGCGCGTTGAACGGCATCGACGGCGCGGCGCCGGTGCTGCTGGTCGGCAGCGGGCTGACCATGGTCGACGTGGTGCTCGGCCTGCGCGCACGGGGACACACGGCGCCGATCCGCGTGGTGTCGCGCCACGGGCTGCTGCCGCAGGCGCATCGCGAGATGGATGCGCCGCCGCACTACGACGGGCGGCTGGCGGCGGCGATGCTGGCGCGTCCCGAGGTTCGCCATTACCTGCGGATGATGCGCGAGGCGCTGGCCGAGGCGGCGAGCACGGGCCGCGACTGGCGCGACGTGATCGGCTCGATTCGCGAGGCCACGCCGCTGCTGTGGCGCCGCCTCGCCGATCGCGAGCGGCGCCGCTTCCTGCGCCACCTGCGGGCCTATTGGGACGTGCATCGTCATCGCTGCGCGCCCGGGCCCGCGGCCCTGCTGCATGCCGAATTCGAACGCGGCTCGCTGGTGCTGACGGCCGGGCGCGTGACCGGCTATGCATGGCGGCCGGATGGCATCGAGCTTGCCGTGCGCCGGCGCGGCGCGGATGTGCCGGAGCCGCTGCGTGTCGCGGCGGTGATCAACTGCACCGGCCCGGCGCCCGACTTCGGCGACGCGCCGGATTCGCTGTTCGGCCGCCTGCACGCCGACGGGCTGATCCGGCGCGACGCGATCGGCATGGGTTTCGCCGTCGCCGACAGCGGGGCCGTGCTGGATGCGAGCGGCACGGCTTCGGACTGGCTCTACTACGTCGGCCCCTTGCTGCAGGCGCGTGACTGGGAGGCCACGGCGGTGCCGGAGTTGCGGCGCCACGTGCGACGGCTCGCCGAAACCCTGGTGCTGCCGCAGCGCGAGCGCGTGCCGTGCTGAGGGCGGGCAAGCGCGCGGCAGGGCCGCATGGAATATCTGTCAAATAGGATTACTGATGGACAAGGCAGGCAACATCAACGCGATCGAACCGATCGCGGCGCTGCGTGGACGATTGGCGGCGCATCTCGGCATGAGCGGCACGGAGCCTGACGAAGACCTGTTCGAACGCACCGTGCGGACGATCGAGCCGGCACTGCTGGTGAGTATCGTGCGCGAATGCGTGGCGCCCGACGCCAAGCGGATCGACGTGCTCGGCTGCGGATCGCTTCATGAACTGTCGAGGCTCGGCGAGCGCGCCGCGGCATCGAGGCAAGCGCCGCGCGATCAGGCAGGCGACGCGACGCACGATGACGTGCTTCTCCCCGCGCCGGGCGCCACCCGGGATCCGGTGCGCGATGCCGCCCGGGCCTGCGCGGCCGCGATGCCGGGCGACGCGCCGGCATCGGCGTCGGAACGCGACATGTGGCTGGCCGAGCAGGTCCAGGATGGCGCGGCCTACCATCTGTCGTTCGCCCTGCGCTTCGACGCCGCGCGCGACGGGCGTCTCGATCCCGATCGGATGCGTCGCGTGATCGCGTCGATCGCGGCGCGCCATCCGATGCTGCGGGCGAGCTTCCACGGCGAGGGCGCGGCGCTTCGCCGGCGCGTGCGGGAGACGATCGAGCTCGACTGGTCCGAGGCGGAGGTGGCGCCGGCCGACGAGGCGACGCTGCGCGCCGCGCTCGGCGCATTCGCGCGGCCGCGCTTCGCGCTCGATGCCGGGCCGCTGTTCCGCGTGCGCCTGCACCGGTTCGGCGAGGCGGGCGACGTGCTGCAGTTCGTGGCGCACCACATCGTGTTCGACGCGCCTTCGCGTGTGATCGTCACGCGGGAGATCGTGGATGCTTATCGTGCGCGCGATGGCATTGGCGTAAGCGCTGCCGCGGACGCAGGCCATGTCGATGCACCGCCGCCGTCGGCGCCCGCCGTCGAGGCGCTGCGCGACTACTGGCGCACCCGGCTCGCCGACGTGCCGCATCTGCTCGAGCTGCCGACCGATTTTCCGCGTCCGGCCGTGCGCGACGGCGTCGGCGCGGTCGCCGCGCGGCGCCTGCCCGCCGCGCTGGCCGAGCGGCTTGCCGCGGTTGGTGCCGCGCACGGGGCCTCGCTGTTCATGGTGCTGCTGGCCGGCTGGCAGATCCTGCTGCACCGCTACAGCCGGCAGCCTGCGTTCGTGCTCGGCACGCCGATGTCGCTGCGCGAGACGGGGCGCGACGACGCGAAGGTGGGCTACTTCGCCAACCCGGTCGTGCTGCGCGCGGCCATCGACGACGAGGCGCCGTTCAGCGCCTTGCTCGCCAGGGTGGCGAGCGACACGCTCGACGCCTACGAGCGGCGCGCCTTGCCGATCGGCGAGGTGATCGAATTGGCCGGCGCCGCGCGAGGCACCGCTCACACGCCGCTGTTCCAGGTGATGTTCGAATTCCACAACGAGCGCCGCGACGACGGGCAGGGCGAGCTGCCGCCGGCGGTGCCCCACGACGCCGGCGCGGCCAAGTACGACCTGAGCCTGGAGATCGCGCATCACGCCGACGGCCTGGCCTGCATGGCCGAATACGCCACCGCGCTGTTCGCGCCGGCCTCGATCGCCGGCATGCTCGAACAGTACGAAGTGCTGCTCGGCGAGATCGCGGCCGCGCCCCAGGCCAGCGTCGCGACGCTCGCCTGCACCCCGCCCGCCGATCTCGGCAGCATCGAGCGCTGGAACGCGACAGCATGCGAGTCGCGCGGCAGCGCGCTGATCCACGAGCGCTTCGAGGCCCGCCGCCGCGCCATGCCCGACGCGCCTGCGCTGCGCCTGGGCGAGGCGATGCTGACCCACGCCGAACTGGGCGAGCGCGTCGACGCGCTGGCCGCCCGCCTGCTTGCCGTGACGGGCGGTGTACCGCGCCATGTCGCGCTGTGCTTCGAGCGTTCGTTCGAGATGCTGGTGGCGATGCTGGCCACCCTCAAGGCCGGCTGCGCGTATCTGCCGATCGATCCTCGCCTGCCCGACGAGCGGATCGACTTCATGCTGCGCGACAGCGACGCGGCCCTGTTGCTGACGGTCGAGCCGATCCGCCGCGCGCGCTTCGCCGCGCACGCGATCGAGGTGCTGTGCCTCGATGCGGCCCAGCCGCCCGCCAAGCCGGGCGCGGCGCGCGCGATGCCGGCCGTCGCGCCCGAGGCCACCGCCTACCTGCTCTACACCTCGGGCTCCACCGGCCAGCCGAAAGGCGTGGCCGTCACGCACGCGAACGTGACCAACCTGCTCGACGCGGTGCAGGCCCGCTATCCGCTCGGTCAGGGCGACTGCTACCTGTTGAAGACCAACTACGCGTTCGACGTCTCGGTGCCGGAGCTGTTTGGCTGGTTCGTCGGCGATGCCTCGCTCGCGATCCTGCCGCCGGGCGACGAGGGCTCGCCCGACCTGATCATGGCGGCGATGTGCCGGTTCGGCGTCACGCACGTCAATTTCACGCCGTCGATGCTGCGCCTGTTCGTGCGGGAAGCCGCCGCGGACCCGGTTTTCCAGGCGCGGCACCGGCTGCGCCACGTGCTGGCCGCGGGCGAGGAGCTGCCGGTGGCGCTGGCCAATAGCGCGCTGGCGGTGCTGCGGCCCGCGGCGATCGAGAACGTCTACGGCCCCACCGAGGCGACCGTGTTCACCACCGCCTACTCGCACGCGGCGCCCCTCGCGAGCGCGCGCGTGCCGATCGGGCGGCCGCTGGGCAACTATCGCGTGCACGTGCTCGACCGCCTGCTGCGGCCGGTGCCGGTCGGCATGCCCGGCGATTTCCACATCGCCGGCGCCGGCGTGGCGCGCGGCTACCTCAACCGCGACGCGCTGAACGCCGAGCGCTTCCTGCCGGATCCGTTCACGCCGGGCGGCAAGCTCTACCTGACGGGCGACCTCGCGCGCTGGACCCACGACGGCCAGATCGAGTTCCTGGGGCGCGTCGACCAGCAGGTCAAGATCCGTGGCTATCGCATCGAGCTCGACGAGATCGAGACGGCCCTGAACGCCCATCCGCTCGTCGCGGAAGCGGCCGTGGCGGTGCGCCGCGACGACGACGGCCGCGCGCAACTGGTGGCGCACGTCGCGCTCGCGCAGGGCGAGGGCGCGGCCGATCCGGCGGCCGCCCGCGAGGCGCTGGCGGCCGCGCTCCGGGCGAGCCTGCCCGACTACATGGTGCCGGGCGCGTTCGGCTTCGTGGCGGCGCTGCCCAAGGGCATCGCGGGCAAGCTCGACCGCCGCGCGCTCGCCGAGCTGGCGCTGCCGGACCCGGTCGGCGATGCCGGCGGCGCGCTCGCCCCGCGCAACGCGACCGAACGCGTGCTGTGGGAGATCTGGCGCGCGGTGTTGCGCGCCCCGGCACTCGGCGTGACCGACAATTTCTTCGAACTGGGCGGCGATTCGATCCTGTCGATCCAGGTGGCGGCACGTGCGCGCCAGCAGGGCATCGCCTTTTCGGCGCGCGACCTGTTCCGCTTCCCGAGCATCGAACTGCTGGCCGCCAACGCGCGCCACGAGCCGGTCCACCCGTCGGGCCACGGCGCGAGCCAGGGCGCCGCGCAAGCCAGTGCGAACGAGATGCCCTTGCTGCCGATCCATCACGGCTTCTTCGCGATCGACGAGCAGCACGTGGATCACTACCAGCAATCACGGCTGCTGGACGTGCCGGCCGAGCTCACGCCGGCATTTCTCGAGGCATGGCTCGATACGCTGGTGGCCGACCACGACGCGCTGCGCCTGCGCTTCGTGCGCGATGCGTCGGGCTGGCGGGCCAGCTTCGCCGCGTCGGCGTCGCGCGAGGACAGCGCACGCCTGATGTGCCAAGACGATGTCGGCCAGGCACCCGACGGCACGGACGAGCCGGCGCTGTTCGCCGCCGCGCGGCGCGCCGTTCGGCTTGCGGGCGGGCCGCTGTTCGTGGCGGCGCTGGCGCGCGCCGGCGCGCGGCGCGGCCGGCTGTTGCTGGCCGCCCATCACGCGGTGATCGACGGCGTGTCGTGGCGCGTGCTGCTCGACGACCTGCGCGCTGGCTTCACGCAATGGCGCGCGCAGGGCGGCATCGAACGCCGCGCACGCGGCAACGGCTTTCAGGCCTGGGCGCGCGCGCTGCTCGCGGCGCGCCACAGCGCGGCCTTGCTGGCCGAGCGGGAGCACTGGCTGCGCACGCTGCGCGAGCCGGTCTCGCCCTTGCTGCCCGATCGCGGCGGGCCCGCTCGCGAGAGCCGGCAAGGCACGCGCATCGTCGAGGTTGCGCTCGACGCGCAGGCGACGCGCGAGCTGCTCACGGGCACACATCACGCCTATCGAACCCAGACCGTCGAACTGCTGCTGGCCGCCTTGCTGATCGCGGCTTGGCGCTGGCGCGGGCTCGACGCGCTGCGTATCGCGCTGGAGGGCCACGGCCGCGAGACCGAGGCGCTCGCGCACTACCTGCCCGAGCACGAGCCACCCGCGCTGGGCGAGACGCTCGGCTGGTTCACCAGCTATTTCCCGCAGCGTCTCGCGCTGCCCGCATCGCAGGGCGAGCCGGAGCTGGCCGCGACCATCGCCGCGGTCAAGACGCAGTACCGCGCCACGCCCCGGCACGGCATCGGCTACGGCGTGCTGCGCCATCTCGCGGCCGATGCCGAGCTGGCCGAACTCGCGACGCGCAACGCGCCGGAGATCGTCTTCAACTATCTCGGCCAGTTCGACGTGAGCGCCGACGAGGCGGCCGACATCCGGGTGCTGAGCACCGTGTCGCGCGACGACATCACGCCCGATCGACCGCGCGAGCACCGGCTCGGCATCAACGGCGGGGTGGAGGACGGCAGCCTGCGTTTCGAGATCGACTACGCCTGCGAGTGCTTCGATGCCGCCGACGTCGAGGTACTGGGCGCCTGCTTCGAGGTGGCGTTGCGCGAGCTTGCCGCGCATTGCGCCGCGCAAGCGGGCTGGTGCCCGATGCCGGCGGATTTCCCGCTCGCCGGCGCGAGCCGCGACGAGCTGGCGCGCTGGCACGCCAGCCAGCCGGCGCTCGACGCGCTGTATCCGGCCACCGCGATCCAGTGGGGCATGGTGTTCCATAGCCTGATGCCGAATCACGCCAGCGCCTACGTCAACCAGGTGCACATGACGCTCGGCGAGCACGTCGAGCTCGACGTGCTGCGGCGCGCCTGGGAGGGGGTGGTGGCGCGCCACGCGGCCCTGCGTACCGCCTTCGTCGGTTTCGAGCGCGAGCAGCCGCTGCAATTGGTGGCCGCCTCGGTACCGTTGCCGTGGCGCGAAACGGATCATCGCGGTCTCGCCGCCGAGCCGCGCGAGGCGGCGTTCCGCGCGCTGCTGCTCGCCGATCGCGCGACGCCTTTCGACTTCGGCCAGCCGCCGCTGATGCGCTTCCAGGTGATCCGGCACGATGCCGGCCGCCGCTTCGTCTGGACCTATCACCACGCGATCCTCGACGGCTGGAGCCTGCAGTTGATCTGGGCGGACCTGGCGCTGGCCTACGCGGCGCTGGCGGCCGGGCGCGAGCCGGTGCTGCCCGCGGCCGTGCAGTTCGGCGAATACGTGGCATGGCGCGCGGCCCGGCCGCTCGACGAGGATCGGCGCTACTGGCGCGAACAGCTCGGCGCGCGCACCGAGCGCACCGTGCTCGCGATCGAGCAGGCCGGCCTCGAGGCGCGAGCGGCCGATGCCGCGGTGGTGACCCGCGAACTCGACGAAGTCGGCACGCGGCGCCTCGTCGAGGCGGCGCGGCGCAGCAGGGTGACGCTCGCGGCCGTGCTGCAGGCCGCCTGGGCGTTGGTGATCGGGCGTCACGGCGGGCAGTCCTCGCCGCTGTTCGGCGTCACCACCTCCGGGCGCGACGTCGAGCTGCCGGGCATCGACACCATGGTCGGCCCGCTGATCGCGACGCTGCCGGCGCGCGTCGACATCGACCCGCGGGCGACGCTCGGCGACTGGCTGCGCACGGTCCATGCGCGGCACGTGGAGCGCGAGTCCCACGGCCTGCTCGATCTCGTCGAGATCCAGCGCGAATCGGGCGTGCGCGCCGGGCAACCGCTGTTCGACACGCTGCTGGTGGTCGAGAACTATCCGGCGGCCGAGCACGACGCGCGCGCGGCGCTGGGCATGCGCGACTACGACTTCATCGACGACACCCACTACGGGCTGACCGTGACGGTAAAACCCGGCGCCCGCCTGCATTTCGACATCGCATTCGATCGTACGCGGTACCACATCAAGGACATCGAGATCATGACCGACCATCTGAACGCGGCACTGAACCGCCTTCCCGACCAACTCGAACAGCCCGTCGAGGCCCTGCTCGCGGGCGGGAGCCCGGCACCGGCGCCGGCATCCGGCGAGGGGCTGAGCCGCACCTGCCGGCAGGGCGAACTGCGCCTGGGGCGCAACCTGGTGCCGCACCTGATCGAGGATCACGCGGCCGACACGCCCACCCGCTGCGCGCTCGTCTGCAACGGCAAGCGCTATACCTACGACGAACTCAATCGCGCCGCGAACCGGCTCGCGAATCGCCTGATGCAGGCCTGCCCCGAACTCGGCACGGATTCGCTGGTCGGCCTGCGCATCACGCGCAGCGACCGCCTCGCGGTGGCCGTGCTGGCGATCTGGAAGATCGGCGCGGCCTATATTCCGATCGATCCGGTGCTGCCGCCCCAGCGCATGCAGGAGATGCTCGAATCGGCCGCCGCGACGGTGGTGATCGCCGATGCCGCGGTGGCCGCCGTCGAGCCGGCCACCGCCGGCGTGAGCCGCTTCGTGTTCGAGGAGCTGGCCGCGCCCGACGCGACGCTCGAGCACAACCCGGACGTGCACGTGTCGGGGCACGACCTCGCCTACGTGCTGTTCACCTCGGGCTCGACCGGCAAGCCGAAGGGCGCCATGATCGAGCACATCGGCATGCTCAACAACATCGTCAACAAGGCGCACGACATGCGCATCGACGCGCAGTGCCGCGTCGCGCAGAACGCGTCGATGAGCTTCGACGTGTCGGTCTGGCAGATGTTCATCGCGCTGGCCCAGGGCGGCACGACCTTCGTCTACGACGATCGCACCGTGCACGACATCGACGGGCTGCTGCGACGGCTCCACGACGATCGCATCACGATCCTGGAGGTGGTGCCCACCTACCTGCTGGCGCTGGTCGAGCATCTCGAGGCGCACCCCGGCCTGCCGCGGCCCGAGGCGATGACCTACCTGATGGTCAACGGCGAGACCATCGATGCCGCGCTGCTGCAGCGCTGGTTCGCGCTGATGCCGAACACCCACGTGTTCAACGCCTACGGGCCCACCGAGGCCTCGGACGACATCACCCACCACCTGATGTCGCCCGGCGACGTGATCGAGAATCCGGTGCCGATCGGCCGCGCGCTCGCCAATTTCGACATCTACATCGTCGACGAGCAGTTGAATCCGGTGCCGATCGGCACGCGCGGCGAGATCGTGGTGACCGGCGTGGGCGTGGGGCGCGGCTACGTGGGCATGGCGGGGGCCACCGCCAAGGCCTTCGTCGAGAGCCCGTTCCCCGACCGCTACAAGGGCCGCCTGTACCGCACCGGCGATCTCGGCGTGATGCGCGAGGACGGCGTGCTGATGTTCCACGGCCGCAAGGACCGGCAGGTGAAGGTTCGCGGCATGCGCATCGAGCTGGAGGAGGTGGAGGCCAGCCTGCGCGCGATCGAGGCCGTGCGCCAGGCCGCCGTGCTGCTGATCCAGCCCGAGCGGGGCGAGGCCTTCCTGTGCGCCTACGTGGTGCCGCACGAGGTCGACCAGCGCGAGGCGATCGTCGAGGCGCTCAAGGCGAAGCTGCCGCCCTACATGGTGCCCTCGGTGTTCCGCTTCGAGACGGCGCTGCCGCAACTGCCGAGCGGCAAGATCGACCGCAACCGCCTGCGCGAGGAATTCCGCCACGAGCCGTCGCGGGTGGCGCGCGTCGCGCCGCATACGCCGGTGCAGTGCCGGCTGACCGAGGTGTTCGCCGAAGTGCTCGGCCACGACGGCTTCGGCATCCACGACGATTTCTTCGAGCTGGGCGGCGACTCGTTCAAGGCGATCCGGATCGCGGCCAAGTACGGCGCGCCCCTGGAAGTGACCGACATCTACGATCATCCGAGCATCGAGGCGCTGGCCGAGTACCTGGAGCGCGCGCCCACCGAGTCCGGCTCGGTGGTGCTGATGGCGGGCGACACGGCGCGCGCGAAGGCCGTGCTGGTGTGCGTGGCCAATGCGGCCGGCGGCCCGGTCAGCTTCGTCGACATCAGCCGCGCGGTGGGCCAGCACGAGTCCGACCTGGCCTTGTTCGCGGTGAAGCTGCCGCGCACGCCGGTGGGCGACGACGCGGCGTTGCTGGCCGAGATTCGGCGCCTGGCCGGCCAGGTCTGCGACGACGTGTTGGCGGCCACGACGCTGCCGGTGATCGTGTTCGCGCAATGCAACGGCTCGGCGCTGGCGATCGCGATCGCACGCGAACTCTCGCGCCGCAAGGCCGACCTGCGCGCGCTCTGCATCGGCGGCGCGCTGATGCGCATGCGTCACGGCAAGCCCGATACCCGCAGCGACGCGCAGATCTTCGCCTTCCTCGGCGGCATGGGCGCGACCCTGCCGGCCCAGGCCGACGAGCAGGCCTTCTTCCTGCACGATTTCCGTTACGACAGCTGGCTCGCCGACGTCTACTACGATCATCTGAACGACGAGATACAGGCCGGCGCGCTGGAGGCGCTGGACGTGCCGGTGTGGTGCATGGTGGGCACCGAGGACCCGCTGGTGGAGGGGTACGCGCAGCGCCACGAGGACTGGCTCAATCTTGGCCGCCAGGTGCGTCTCGTCGAGTACGCCGGCATCGGCCATTACCTGCTGCGCGACTGTCCCGACGCGCTGGCGCGCGCGCTCGGCGACGTCTGGCGCGACGCCGCGCAGGCCACGCAGGCCACGAACAGGGAGGCCGTGGCATGAGCGCGTCGGGCTCCCGCATCGCCTTCGTCCATATCCCGCGCACGGCCGGCACCGCGTTCGGCGAGCATCTCGACCAGCTCCACGCGGGCGCCAGGATCGCGAAGTTCTACGTCGACGACGAGCATCCGGTGGTGAACGGCCGGATCGATGCGTATCGCGCGCTCGACGAGGCGGACAAGGCCTCGTACGCGATGCTGCGTGGCCATTTCCCGTATGGCTTCGACGACAGCGAGCACGGCAGCCGCTACGTGACGCTGCTGCGCGAGCCGGTCTCGCGGCTCGTGTCGTACTACTTCTACGCGCTCAAGGAGCCGCTCAACTACCTGCATGCGTACCTGTTCCAGCGCCGCATCGGGCTCGAGCGCTTCCTCGCCAGCGAGGCGAGCATCGATCTCGACAACGCCCAGGTGCGGGCCGTCTCGGGCGCGCATTTCGATTCGCCGCGCGCGCGCGTCGGTCCCGAGCACCTGGAGATGGCCAAGCACAACCTGGTCGAGCGGTTCGCGGCTTTCGGCCTGACCGAGCGCTTCGACGAATCGATGCGGCGCTTCTGCGCGCGCTTCGGCTGGCCCGCGGCCGGCGTAGAGCGGCGCAACGAGGGCAGCTACGCGCGCGACCTGACGCTGAGCCCGGCCTGCCGGGAGCATGTCGAACACAGCAATCGCTTCGACATCGAGTTGTACCGATTCGCGCTCGAACGCTTCGACCGGGAGGCCGTCCCGGCCGTTCACGACGAGCTTCGAGACACCGACACTGCAAGGACTACAAGGAGCTGAGCCCATGACCACCCTGGACCTGAGGCCGCTGAGCGGCACCATCGGCGCCCAAGTGCGCAACCGTACGCTGGCGGGCATCGTCGAGCACGGCGGCATCGAGGAGATCCGCGCGGCGCTGCTGCGCCACAAGGTGCTGTTCTTCACCGACCAGCCCGCGCTCGAGGTCGACACGCAGATCGCGTTCGCGCGCCTGTTCGGCGAGATCGAGACGAATTTCCCCTCGTTCTCGGCCAAGCCCGACGGGCGCCCCGAGGTAACGGTATTCGACGCCGACGTGCCCAGCGGGCGCGCGTCGATCTGGCATACCGACCTGAGCGTCGCGAAGGCGCCGACCGCGCTGGGCGTGCTGTGCGTGATGGAGACGCCGGCCAGCGGCGGCGACACCATGTGGGCCGACCTCGAGGCCGCCTACGAGAGCCTGTCGCCGGGCATGCAGGCCTTCCTCGAAGGCCAGCGCGCGGTGCACGACATGACCACCGAGCAGTATTCGCAGCGCCCGGGCGCCTTCCAGGGCAAGGGCCGCACCGACATCGACCTGAGCAACCTGTTCGGCGCGGAGCACCCCGTGGTGCGCGTGCATCCGGAGACCGGCCGCAAGTGCCTGTTCGTCAATCCCTTCATGACCTCGCACCTGGCGGGTTTCCATTCCGCCGAGAGCGCGACGATCCTGAACTACCTGTATGCGCAGATGGAGAAGCCGCAGTTCACGGTGCGCTGGCACTGGTCGAACGGCGACGTCGCGCTCTGGGACAACCGCTGCACCATGCACACCGCGGTGGACGACTACGGCGCCGGGCGGCGCTTCGCGCGGCGCGTGTGCGTGCGCGGCGACGTGCCGTTCGGCGTGACCCGCGAGGCGGCCACCGCCGCCGAACCTGCCTGACGAGGTCGCGCGAGGCGCGATCGATTGCGCCACGGCCGGCAGGGCCGTGGTTCTCCTACCTGAATCCGAACCTCATCATGAACTCATCGACCATGCAATCCGGCGTCGACTTCTCCGGCTCCGTCTATCTCGCCTCCAGCACCGTGCGCGCGGTCGCGCAGCGCCTGAACTGGCGCGCGAAGGTGCTCATCAGCGGCTATGAGCAGGATTTTCGCGGCAAGCGCGTGCTGGATCTCGCCAGCCACGACGGACGCTTCATGCACGCCGCGCTCGCACACGGCGCGGCCAAGGTGGTGGGCGTGGAGGTGCGCGAAAGCCACCTCGACGCCGCGCGCGCGAACCTGGCCCAGGGCGGCCATGCGCGCGAGCGCTACGAGGTGGTGGCCGGCGATCTCGTGGAATACCTGCGCTCGGTCGAGCCGGGCGGCTTCGACACGATCCTCTGCTTCGGCGTGCTGAGCCACCTGATCGAGCATATCGACGTGATGCGCGAGATCGGCCGCATCGCGCCGGGCGCCTTCATCCTCGACACCTGGGTGGCGCGCGAGCGCTGGAACCTGCGCGAGCGGCTGCGCAACCGCCGCGTCAACGCCTTCGTGCGCAACATGCAGCAGGGCGGCTTCGGCAAGCGCTCGCTGCTCACGCGCATGCAGGGCTGGTTCGACGACGTGCTGCCCAGCGAGCGCAGCCGCACCGGCAACCTGGTGCTGCTGTACGAGGACGCCGCGGCGCCGGGCGCCACCGCGCGCCAGAGCGGCCTGATGGGCTGGGCCAATCGCTCGGCCGTGGAGATGCTGTTCGATCATTACGGCCTCGATCACGAGCGGGTCGACTGGCACGCGCAGGGCCTCACCGACTGGAGCGAGCTCGAGGACTACCGCAGCGGCTCCCGCGAGAGCTGGGTAGCCCGTGCGCGGCGAGCCTGAGGGAGCGCGCCCGTGAGCACGACCTTCCGAGACAAGGTGCGCGAGCGCTGGCCGCACTACGACGATCGCCGCGGCATCTTCCAGGCCGGCGCCACGCCCGACGAAATGCGGCGCGTGGCGAGCGAGACGCAGCTCGACTGCAAGCTGACCTGCCGCACGCATCTGCAGGCTTTCGAGGCCTACCTGCCGAAGCTGTATTTCCAGGGCGACGTGGCCGACTGCGATTTCGCCGCGCTGCCGCCACGCTACGTGATCAAGCCGCGCTGCCAGACCGGCGTGCTGATGCTGATGGATCGCGGCACCGACCTGAAGACGGGCGCGGCGTTCGCGCCCGAGGAGATCCGCGCCTTCTTCGCGCGCCAATGGTGCTATCGCGGCCTGAACAATCACGTGATCGTCGAGGAGATGGTCGAGAACCGCGACGGCTCGCCCTGCGTGTCGCAGTTCAAGTGCCTGACCTTCCACGGTCGCGTGGAGTACATCCACTACGTGAGCGTGGGCTACGACCTGGGCTGCGTCGCCTACGACTACGACCGCGACTGGCGGCGCGCCGCGCTCTATCACAGCGCGCAGCCGATCGAGCGCGAGATCGCGCGGCCGGCGCACTTCGACCGTGTCATCACGCTGGCCGAACAGCTCGCCGACTATTACCGCGGCTGGACCGGCATCGAGCACGTGCGCGTCGACCTGTTCGATTCGGACCGCGGGCCGGTGTTCGGCGAGTACGCCGGCGGCACCAACGGCGGCGAGGGCTTCACCGACGAGGCGCAGCGGCTGCTCGGCGCCTTGTGGCGAGGCGGGCCCGGTCCATCCTGACAGGAGTGCAAGCATGACATCCGCCGATTCATCCGGCCCGGTGTGCGTCAAGCAGGTGCTGCGGGTCCGCCATGCCGATTCGACCCGCATGGTGCGCCCCGGCGACTTCGACAGCCGCGTCGTCGCGCGCCACGCCTCGCTGGCCGAGTTGCCCGAGCGCGCGCGCTATGTGCCGCTGTACGCGGACTGGCGCGCCGAGCGGCTCGTTCATGGCCGCTGGGAGGGCGATGCCGCGTTGAGCGACGTGCCCTTCCTCTACCAGCATCAGCGCCGCCATGTGCAGTGGCTGGCCGAGCTGCCGTTCGAGCGGCTCGACGCCTGGCACGACGATGCCGGCCTGACGCCGACCTTCGTGTTCTCGATCGGCCGCTGCGGCTCCACGCTGCTGTCGCGCCTGCTGGCCGCCGCCGGCGAGCCGGCGATCTCGGAGCCGGACGTGCTGACCAACGTCGCCTGGGTCGACGACGACGCCGAGCTGGCGGCGGCGCGGCGCTGGGGGCCGAGCGTGGTGCGCGCCGCCGTGTGCGGGCTCGCGCTCGCGTGCGGGCGCGCGCCGGTCATCAAGCTGCGCGCGCGCTGCAACCGGGCGGTGGACGTGTTTCTGCAGGCCTTCCCGCAGGCGCGTTACGTCTTCATGTTCCGCGAGCGGGACGATTGGGTGCGCTCCACCTCGCGCGCGTTCGGCGAGCGCGGCGAGACGCTGGCCGAGCTGCTGAAGGTATCGGTCGAGGCCTTCGACCGCCTGCATCGCGCCGGCGTGCGGCCCCAGCCGGTCTGGTACGAGGACCTGCTGGCCGGCCCGCTGCCGGCGTTGCGGCGCATCGTGTCCGATCCGGCCGCCCTGGCGGCGCGCGGCGACGCCATCGCCACGGCGCTGGGCAGGGACGCGCAGGCGGGCTCCGGCCTGTCTCGCGAGCGATTGTCGACGCGCGGCGCCGATGCCGAGGCGCTGGCGGCGTTCGATGCCTGCTGGCGCGCCATCCGCAGCGACGCGCTGCTGAGCGAGCACGGTCTCGCGCGGCTGCGCTGAACTGATTTCAAGAACCGGGAGATTCGATGAACCTCGAGATTCAGATACGGGAGAGCCGCAAGCGCGTGTTGACGATGCTGCACGGCGCGCAGGGCGGCCATTTCGGCGGCGCGATGAGCGTGCTCGACAGCTTGATGGTGCTCCATCACCGGATTCTCGACCGCGATCCGGCGCGGCGCGCCCAGGGGCGGGCGGATCGCCTGATCCTGTCGAAGGGGCATGCCTCGGTCGCGCTGTACGCGACGCTCGCCTCGGTCGGCGCGCTGCCCGAGGCCGAGCTGGCCAGCTACGGGCAGCACGGCGGCCGCCTGGCGTGCCATCCCGACATGAGCCTGTGCGACGCGATCGACTTTTCCACCGGCTCGCTCGGCCAGGGCCTGTCGGTCGGACTCGGCATGGCCCTCGCGCTGCGCGGCACGGGCGCGCGCGTCTGGGTGGTGCTCGGCGACGGCGAATGCCAGGAAGGGCAGGTGTGGGAGGCCGCGCAATTGGCGTCGCGCTACCGCGTCGACAACCTGCATGCGGTGCTGGACCTGAACGGTTACCAGGAGATGGGCTGGCACGGCATGCCGGGCATCGAGCCCGCGCCGTTGCCCGACGCGGCGCGCAAGTGGGAGGCGTTCGGCTGGCATGTCAGCGAGGCGCCGGGGCACGACGCGGCCGGGCTCGAGGCCGCGATGCGCGACATGCTGGGCCGGCGCGGCCAGCCCGGCGTGCTGCTGGCCCATACCGAGAAGGGCCACGGCATTCCGGCCTTCGCCGACGCGCCCGGGCTGTCGCATTGCCTGAGCCTGACCGAGGCGCAGTTCCGCGACGCCGTGATGGCGGCCGGGGAGCCGGCATGAGGCCCGCCGCCCATTGCGCGCAGGCGCTCGTCGAGCGGGCGCGGCACGACCCGCGGATCTGGGTGGTGGACGGCGACCTGGCCGATTCCTACGGTGTGGACCGCTTCGCGCAGGCGCACCCGGAGCGCTTCCTGATGGCCGGGATCGCCGAGCAGACCATGGTGTCGACCGCGGCCGGCATGGCCGCCTGCGGCTTGCGGCCGTGGGTGTTCTCGTTCGCGGCCTTTCTGTGCTTTCGCGCCTACGACCAGATTCGCGTCGGGCTCGCGCAGACCGGCGTGCCGGTCACGCTGGTCGGCTCGCACGCGGGCGGCTGCGGCGGGCCGAACGGCAAGAGCCACCAGGCGCTCAACGACATCGCGGCGATCGGATCGCTGCCGAACCTCGATATCTGGACGCCCGGCTGCGAGGCGGACACGCGATTCGTGGTCGACGCGGTGCTGGCGCGGGAGCGCCCGGCCTATCTGCGCTATCCGCGCGAACCGCTGGGCGCGTTGCCCGGCGAGCCTGCCGAATGTCGCTGGATCGGCGCGCGCGCGCGTTTCGCGCTGGTGAGCTGCGGGCTGTTCACGCACGTCGCGCTCGACGCCGCGCGCCGGCTGCGCGAGCTCGACGTCGATGCCGGCGTGATTCACCTGACGCGGCTCGCGCCGTTTCCCGCTGCCGAGTTCGCGGCCCTGCTGCGCGACGTGGATGGGCTCTGGGTGGTGGACGACCACACGCGTCGCGGCGGCCTGGCCGACCTGCTGCATGCCGAGGGGTTCGCGGTGTGCGACCCGGTGTTTTCCTGGCCGGCCGACTGGAGCGGCGATTTCGGGCCGACCGAGGTGCTGCTCAAGCGCCACGGGCTCGCCGCGGACGATATCGCCGCGCGCCTGGCCGCCGAACTGCGCGGCGGCGGGCGCGGGGCAAGGAGCGGCGCGCGGGCCGCCCGCGAGGCGGGCCGATGAGCGCGGATCTGCTGGTGACCGGCACCGGCTCGCTCGCCGAGGCCGTGCTGTTCGATCTCGCCACCCTGCCGGCGGGCGCGAGGCCGCTGCGGATCGTGCTGGCCGGGCGCAACGCGGCGCGCCTGGCCTGGCTGGTGCAGGCCACCAACGCGCGCGCCGTGGTGCATGGCACGCCGCATCGCGTGGTCGGCCATCGGCTCGACTGGGATGCGGCGGGCGCGCTCGACAGCCTGCTGGCCGCGCTGCGGCCGGCGCTGGTGTTCAACGTGGCCTCGCTGCAGTCGATGTGGGGGATCGCCGCCGGGCGCGATGCCTGGGCCGCGACGATCCGCGCCCAGGGCTATGGCGCGACGCTGCCGCTGCAGGTGGTGCTGGCGCTGCGCGTGGCGCGCGCGATCGCGGCGCATTCCCCCGGCAGCCGCCTCGTCAATGCCTGCTACCCCGACGCGGTCAACGAGATCCTGGTGCGGCTCGGCCACGATGTCGTGTGCGGCATCGGCAACGTGGCGACGCTGGCCGCCGCGTACCACGCCGAGATGGATCTGGCGCCCGGCGCGCGCCTGCGCATGCTCGCGCATCACTGGCATGTCGGCGCGGCGATCGCCGGGCACGGGCGCCGTCAGGCGCCGCGCGTCTGGGTGGATGCGCGGGCTTGCGAGGCGAGGGCCCTGCCGGATCCGCGGCTGCCCGCCGACGCGTCGCTGAACCGCGTCACCGGCGCGACCGGCGCCATGCTGCTGGCCGCGCTGCTCGGGCGCATCGCCAGCTACGCCGGCCATGCTCCCGGCCCGAACGGGCTGCCGGGCGGCTATCCGGTCGCGATCGAGGCGGGCCGGCTTTCGCTCGATCTGCCCGCGGGCCTCGAGCTCGAGGCAGCTGTCGCGCTGAACCGCGAATGGAGTGCCCGGGAGCATGTGGAACTGGACGCCTCGGGCACGGTGCGGACCGGCGCACGGGATGGCGAGGACGACATACCGGGCGGCGCGCCGCTGCCGTGCGTCTGGTCGATCGAGACCGTCGAGCAGGTAGCGCGGCAGATGCTGCGCACCCGCGCCGAATTACAGGCGGTGGCATCGCCGCCGCTCCAACAACAGGAAACCCAATGAACCAAGGCAAGCGTAGCAACGGCGTGGACATGCTGCGAGGCATCGCGATCCTGCTCGTGCTGATCCTGCATTTCCACCTGACCTATCGGCTGCATCTGCTGCCGTTCGACCTGCCATGGTTGTCCGACGCGATCAAGGCGGTGGCGCGCAACGGCAACTATGGCGTGACCATGTTCTTCACCGTGTCGGGCTTCCTCATCACCTCCACCTCGCTGCGCCGCTTCGGTTCGCCCACGCGGATCCGGCCCGGCACCTTCTATCGGTTCCGCGCCTCGCGCATCCTGCCCTGCCTGGTCCTGGCGCTGGCCATCATGGTGGTGCTGAGCCTGTTCGAGATGCGCTCGTTCGTGAACAAGCCCGACACGGCGAGCATGCCGGTGGCGGTGCTCTCGGTGCTGACGTTCTGGCACAACGTGCTGATGGCGCAGGTCGGCTACTTCAACTACGCGATGAACATCCTCTGGTCGCTATCGGTGGAGGAGGTGTTCTACCTGAGCTTCCCGATCGTGTTCCTGCTGCTGCGCCGGCCGCGCTACATCGGCATCTGGCTGGTGGTGCCGATCCTGTTCGCGCCGTATTACCGGAGCCTGCATGCCGAGGACGAGATCGTGGCGCTGTACGGTTATCTGTCGTGCTTCGACGCGATCGCGATGGGCAGCCTCGTGGCGCTGCTGCCGGCGCGACGCATCGCGCGGAGCACCGGCGTCGCGCTGCGCTGCGCGGCCGGCCTGGTGCTGGCCGTGACCTATCTGTCGGGGCCGATCATGCAGCACGTGGTGTGGGGGGTGTCGGTGGTCGCCCTGTGCACCGCCGTGCTGCTGTACTGCTTCCAGCACGAGGCGGCGAGCGCGCGGCCGGCACGCGCGTGGGGCGTGGCGCGCGTGATCCGCTGGTTCGGGCAGCGCAGCTACGAGCTCTACCTGTTCCACATCATCGTGCTCGGCGTGCTGCGCGAGTACGTGACGCGCGAGAACGTCGGGCTTTATGCGAAGCCGCTCTGGCTGCTGTTCTATCTCTGCGTGGCGGCGCTGGTCGCGCAGATCGTGTTCCGCCACTTCTCCGAGCCGCTCAACGCCATGCTGCGGCGCGGCGCGCCGCGTCCTGCCGCGGGCCTGCTCGAGAAATGACCCGTCATCGCCTCATCCAACGATCCAGGAGTCTTGCTCCATGCATCCCAATCAACTGAACTTCTCCGGCGGCCCGGGCGCGCTGCCCGACTGCGTGCTCGACGAGTTGCAGCAGGCGGTGGTGGCCCTGCCGGAGACGAAGCTGTCCGTGCTCGGCATGAGCCACCGTTCCCGGTGGTTCGCGCGGCTGCTGGAGGAGAGCGAGGCCGACCTGCGCGCGCTGCTGCGCATTCCCGACGACTACAGCGTGGTGTACCTGCAGGGCGGCAGCAGCCTGCAGTTCTCGATGATCCCGATGAACTTTCGCGTGCCCGGCGCGCCGCCGCCGGACTACGTGACGGGCGGCTACTGGAGCCGCAAGGCGATCGACGAGGCCTCGCGCGTGATGGCGATGCGCACCGTCTGGGACGGCGCGGCGAGCGGCTATCGCACGCTGCCGCGCCTGGCCGAGCTGGAGTGGGCGCCGCGCGCCTCGTATCGGCACTTCGTGTCGAACGAGACGGTGGAGGGCCTGCAGTTCCCGGCCGTGCCGGACGACGACGGCGCGCCGTGGGTGGCGGACATGTCCTCGGATTTCGTGTCCCGGCCGTTCGACGTCGGCGCCTACGGCATGGTCTATGCGCATGCGCAGAAGAATCTCGGGCCGGCCGGCGTGACGGTGGCGATCATCCGCAATGCCTTGCTCGAGCGCATTCCCGATACCTTGCCGCCGATGCTCGACTATCGCACCCACATCCGCCATGGCTCCAACTACAACACGCCGCCGGTGCTCGCGATCTACGTGATGGCGCGGGTGTTGCGCTGGATCCGCGACGAGGTGGGCGGCGTCGAGCGCATGGCCGAGCGCAACGCGCGCAAGGCGGCGCTGTTGTACGCCACGCTCGACGAGCTGCGCGAAGTGGTGGATGCGCACGCGCGGCGCGAATGCCGCTCCACCATGAACGTGGCGTTCCGTTTCCGCGACGCGCGACTCGATGCGCGCTGTCTCGAACTCGCGACCGAGGCGGGGTTCTCCGGTCTGAACGGACATCGATCGATCGGCGGCCTGCGCGCCTCGCTCTACAACGCCGTGTCGGAGCAGGCGGTGAGCCGGCTGACGGCCTTCCTGAAGGATTTCGCGCTGCGCCACGCCTGATGCGCGGCCGCCTACCCATACCCATGTCACGGCCGTCGGCCGGAGGAGATTGATCCCATGCTTTCCATCATTGTGACGTGGCGCAATCGCGAGGAACTGCGCGGCGCGCTGCCGGGGCTGGTCGAGACGGCACGGCGTGTCGGCGGCGAAGTGATCGTGGTGAACTTCGGCGGCGACGCCGAAGCCGTCGCGCGCCAGACCGACATGTATCGCGACGCGGTGCGCGTCGTCGAGCTGCGCGAGCAGCTGTATTTCCACAAGACGCGTGCTCAGAACCTCGGCGCGCACTTCGCGCGGCACGACACGCTGTTCTTCTGCGATTGCGACATCATCGTCGAGCCGGCCTCGATCGACGCGCTGGTCGCGCGTCTGGGCGCCGAGCCGGGCCGGTTCGCAACGCTGAAAGGGGTGCGAGAGACCGAACGCAATTCGCGCCAGGCGAAGAACGTGGTGCGGTTCGGATATCGGCTCGACGTGAAGATCCGCAACGGGCGCGAACTGGCGATCGTCGACAACGAGGAGGATGCGCAGGACGGCACGCGCCAGGCACCGGGGCTGCTGCTGGTGCGGCGCGACGATTTCCTGGCGGTCAACGGCTACAACGGCCGCCTGCACGGCTGGGGCTGGGAGGATCAGGACATGATCTCGCGGCTCACGCTGGGCGCGGGGCTCACGCGCATCCAGGAGGGCCATGCGCTGCACATCTCGCACGACGACCATGCGCGGATTTCGCAGTATCCGGTGACGAATCGCTGGGAAAGTCGCGACAGGATGTTTCGCCAGGCCCTGGCCTTCTACGACGACGACGATTTTCTCGGTACCTTCACGCAGGACGTCGAGCAGCTCTCGGGCGAACTCGTGGCGGTCGCATGAGCACGACGCTCGAACAATCCGCCTTCGCATCGCCGGCCGGCACCGCCAGCCGGATGGGCCACCTCGACTGGCTCGAGGCCGAGTCGATCC
>NZ_VIUM01000028.1:0-88839 GCF_007828315.1 Burkholderia sp. SJZ089
TCGTTGTAGCTGTCGGCGCCTCGCATGCGGTCTTCGCGTCTCGGGATCAGGGTGGCTATATCGTGACGAATCGGTCGAGGTATTTCAACGGCCTGTTAGCTATCAGGCTGACATGCTACAGATGCTCGGCGCGGTAGACGACCAGGATGCCTATCTGCGCGTCACTGTGGAAACGAATCAGCCGCTCCTGCGCTTCGACGTCCGGCGCTATAACGGTGCGGTTCGATGGGATGACAAGGAAACGTTCGGGCTGACGAACCCGTCTGGTGGCACGCTGCAGTCGGAGGCTAACGTTGAGGCGATGCTCCTCACCGACCCGAAACAGGCTCGCGTCGAAATCGCCGAAATGACCAGCGAAGGAGCAGGTACTGGTCGGTTCCATATGCCACCAACGATGCGTCGCGATGGTCCGTGGCTCATCTATCCGGGACCCGAATCATCAACGCAGTTCCGACCTGTCCTCTACGTACCTGAACAATCGGCCAGCACAGTCGTACCAGCCGAAATCCGTTCGCTGCACACTGCGGCGCGGGTATTTCATCCCGTAAGGCAGCCAGATGTTATCAGCCGGCAGATTGCTGATATGGCAACGGACCTAGAACACAGCGGCTGGCAGTATCTCGCAGACCTTCGACAGCACTACCGTCATCTTCCCCTTTCCGTATTCGAATCCTGGCTCGCGCTGTCACGCAACCCGTCGGCCCTCGCGATTGCTGTATTCCGGCTTGAATTCGACGAGGTGTTCTGCGAACGCATTCGGGACGAACTTGCAGTGATATGGGAATGCATCCCGCTGCCGAGTTGGGCAATCGCCTATGCCCGGTTTCGCGAATGGCTCATGCGACAGGGTGTTCCAGAGGCCTTGCTGGGCAGCTTGCTGAAGAATCGCCAAGCCATGCTTCCGGCCGTGGTGTCAGGGTTCAAGGAGGTTGGCAACTATCTGGAGACGCATGACCCGACCAGCCTGCCCAAGCTTCCTATCGAAGTCATCCTGCCGGGCTGGTACCAACAGTTGCGCCAAACGCACGAGGGCAACAACCGTTGGCCAACTGACCTGGGCTTTCCGCTCAAGGAATGGATAAGGAAGCAGTCGCTTCCAAAACAGATAACCAACCTGTCGATGGTCGAATTTACTGATGCCGTCACCTTCCTGCCGATATTCATGGCGTATGTGACTGCCGGGATTGCACATATCGAAGAGCTCAGGGAGAGCCGTTCCTATGTGAAGTTTGCCATCAAGATGGTGTCCGACTTTGACAGGAGCAGCTGGTATACCCCGGTTCACGGGATGATGGTCTCCTATCTACTTGCATCAGCACCGGTCTGAGGAAGCGAATGAAGTACTTTACCAACCTGATTGAACAAAGTCTGAGTCGCACCCGGGAAGCTACGTTGAGCGTTCTCGGCATCAACGACGAGAATCTGCGACGCCATCTTGGCACGCAGATGAACAGCGAGCTTGGCTCCGACGGGTGCTTTCTGGCTCCGCCTGTTTTCGAGCACACCTTTGGATGGCAGGAAGCCGAGGAAACAACGCTGAATGACCTAAGGGGCAAGCTGCTGTCGGCAAGTCTGCTCGATACGCTCCAAAGCGCGGACGGCCCCTACCGCTTCGCACCGAATTCGCATCCCTACGTGCATCAGTTAAAAGCATGGGAAACGCTTCTGGCGCCCACTCCAAAATCCGCCGTCGTTACGAGTGGCACGGGCTCCGGAAAGACGGAATGCTTCATGGTGCCCATACTTGAGGACCTGGTCCGTGAGCGTGCAAAGATGGGGCAGCCACTCGTCGGCGTACACGCGCTTTTCCTCTACCCGCTCAACGCGCTTATCAATTCACAGCGCGAACGGCTCCACGCCTGGACGAAGCCGTTTGGCTCCGACATCCGCTTCTGCTTGTATAACGGCAAAACTGCGGAAAGCGCAAGCGAAGTGCGCAAGCTGCAGCACGAAAGGCCCAACGAGGTATTGTCGCGGGAGGAACTGCGCAGACAGCCGACGCCGGTGCTCATGACCAACGCAACCATGCTTGAGTACATGTTGGTTCGCCAGGTGGATGCACCCATTCTCGAGCTGTCACGGCAACACCAATCCCTACGCTGGATAGTCCTGGATGAAGCTCACACCTATGTCGGCTCCCAGGCTGCCGAACTAGCATTGCTTCTGCGACGCGTGGTGCAGGCTTTCGGAAAGCATCCCGAAGAAATCCGATTTGTTGCGACTTCGGCCACCATTGCCGACAGCAACGCAAATGAACGACTGCAACAGTATCTTGCAAGTCTGGCCGGGGTGCACCCCGAGCAGGTAGTCGTGGTGGGAGGCTCACGAAAGGTACCGGACGTCGGTAGCATGGGAACACCGGACCTGCGAAACTATGAAGCGGCGTGCTCAATTGACGCCGAACAGGAAGTTTCGGCCGCCCGCTTTTCCGTACTCGCCAATCATCCGGTGGCCAGCGCACTTCGCCATGGCATTGTCAGCAAAGGGCGTCCGCTTGACCTGAATGAACTCGTTGATATCGGCGACAATAGGCTGCAAGGCAAGACTTTGGCTGAACGACAACGGGAGGTGCTAGAGTGGCTCGACCTGATGAGCGGGACACGGCCCGCAGCCAACGAGCCACCGTTTATCAAGCTGCGCATTCATCTCTTTCAGCGCATGCTGCACGGCCTATGGGCCTGCATCGATGCCCGGTGCAGCGCCAAACCGACTGGGCTTGAAGCATGGCCGTTCGGCAATGTCTACGTCACGCAACGCTCTCGCTGTGACTGTCATGCGCCGGTCTTCGAGCTTGCTTTCTGTGACGAATGCAAGACCCCCCATTTGCTCGCTGAAGACCGGGGGGGGCAACTGCTGCAACGCAGTCCGTACGCAAGCGATGAGTTCTCGCTCAGCTACGAAAGCCCGGCCGAGGACGAACCGGATATCGACCTGTCATCCGGCCCTTCGCGGCGGCAGGCCGCCGAGAAGTTCGTCATCGCTGCGGCAGATACCCAACATGAACCGTATTTTCCGCTACAGGTCGACCTATCAACCCTCAATGTAGGCGCCCTCGCGTCACCGGATACTAGAGAACTTGTTGTTGCACCGGAATCGCTGGCGAGCTGCAGCAGGTGTGAAGCGAGTTTCACCGGTTCACATGGGCCGCTTCGCAAGGCCTATCTCGGCGCCCCGTTCTATGTTGCAAACGCAGTACCCACGGTCCTCGAATTCTGCCCCGACCCGACGCCAGAAGATTGCGAAGGAAAATCGCCCGAAGAGCTTCCGGGGCGAGGCCGGAAGCTCATTACGTTTACCGATAGCCGTCAAGGGACCGCCCGCATGGCAGTGCGCATGCAGCAGGAAGCGGAGCGCTCTCGGCTACGCGGACTCGTCTTTGAAATACTGCGTAACGCCCAGGCAAAGCTCGATTCAAAACCCAAAGATATTCCTACCGTCCGCTACGAAGCGCTCATCGAACAGGCGAAGCGCCTTCAGAGTATGGGGATGAACGACATGGCCGCACAGATGCTCCGGGCGGCAGAGGAAACGAAGTCCGGAGTGTCCACAAGTGGGACCAGCGAAATGTCTTGGTCCGACATGGTCACTGAACTCGCAACGTCAAAAGACATCGCGCTGTCGATTCGGGACTACAACAAGTACGCAAATCCTGAACTCTTCGACGGGCACGACGCCGCCGCACCGATGGCGCGGCTGCTGCTTGCCCGAGAATATGCGCGGCGCCCCAAGAATCAGAACAGCACTGAGACATTGGGTCTGATTCGCGTGAGCTATCGTGGGCTCGATAGCATTGCTTCGGCGCCAGCATTATGGTTTGACCGCAAAGCGGCTCCCCTCCCGGGTGAAACCACCTCCTCCAACCTGACTCTGCAAGACTGGAAGGATTTTCTCAAGGTAGCGCTCGACTTTCACGTCCGCGAAAATACGTTCATCCGCCTCGACCCCACGATGCAGCGATGGATGGGGGCACGATTCACGTCGAAGGTCCTCATACCGCCGAAGCGGGAGGCCGAGGAAAGCGCCACGCTCAAGAAATGGCCACAATTCAGGCAAGGCAGGGCTCATCGCCTCGTTAAATTGCTTGAGCTGGGATGTAACCTCGACCGGAGCCACCCCGATGACCAGGACATCATTAACCACTTCCTTGAGCAGGCGTGGACGGCTCTGGTAGGCGCAACGATACTCGAGCAGTTTGAAGGGGGCTACACACTCAACCTCAACACCTTGACCTTTTCGCTTCCCTCTATCGCCTGGGTGTGTCCGCTCACTCACCGCATGTTCGATACGGCGTTTCGCGCCCTGACGCCATACGTGCCGGACCGCTTTCGCGAAGGCGATTACCGCTGCCGGAAGGTGCAACTCCCCACCTTCTCGCTGCTATCCCCAGCCGGCGATGCCGAGGCTGCGCAGTCACAGGTTCGCCGACTCGTTGCGGAAAATCCACAAATCCAGCAATTGAGGTCACAAAACCTCTGGACTGACCTTTGTGACCGGACTGCCGAGGGCGGGTTCTACTATCGCACTGCGGAACATTCGGCGCAGCAATCCTCGACCCGGTTGGAAACCTATGAGGACATGTTCAAGCGCGGCAAAATCAACGTGCTGAACTGTTCCACCACAATGGAAATGGGGGTCGACATAGGGGGTATCTCGGCCGTCGTCATGAACAATGTCCCTCCGCATCCGGCCAACTACTTGCAGCGAGCCGGCCGAGCCGGCCGCCGAAACGAAGCCCGCTCAATTTCCTACACGCTATGCAAGGCGGACCCGCACAACCAGCGGGCGTTTCGGGAACCGAAGTGGCCGTTCATCACTGCAATTCCGGCACCCGGCATCACGCTCAGTTCGGAGCGAATCGTACAGCGGCACGTCAATTCTGCGCTGCTTGGTCGATTCCTGCGAACAATGGGCAACGCCGGAACGGACCGAACGAAACTCACGTTGAACTGGTTCTTTGGTGGCGAGACGTCCGCCTGTACGCGCTTCATCGACTGGATGCAAAGCAACCCCGAGGGCCTCGATGGCAGCATCGCGGATATTACGCGTGGAACCAGCTTGGCAGCGCGCTCGCTGACGTCAATCATCGACAATGCCGTGACGACCCTGCTGCCAATCCAGTCACGCTGGTGTTCCGAGCATCAAAAGCTGGTTGAGCTCCTGGCCTCCGCCGTCGACGAGCCTTACAAGAAGGCGCTCGGTTTTGAACTCAAACGTCATGAGGATGAGTACCTGCTGCGTGACCTGGCCGCGCGAGCCTTTTTGCCCGGTTACGGCTTTCCGACTGATGTCGTGAATCTGAATACCTATAACGTTGAAGATTTCAAGGAGCGTAGCCGCCAACGCGAAGAAAAGAGTCGTGAAGACAACATCTTCACGTCCAAGGAGCAACCCACACGTGGATTGAACATCGCGATTCGTGAGTACGCACCGGGCGCACAAATCGTGATTGACGGTCGGGTCTATCGCTCTGCGGGCATCGGGCTACATTGGCACTCCGGCGGCGCCAGGCATGAGGCGCAGAAGTTCGATATCGCGTGGCGGTGCGGCCATTGCGGGGCCGCCGGTATCACAGAAAACGCGTACTCCAACAGCGACAGCATTCGCTGTACGCGATGCGACCATCCCGTTCACGTCACTGACCGGAAGCTGGTCCTGCGACCGTCGGGCTTTGTCACGGACTTTTACGAGTCGACGACCAACGACATCAGTACACAGAAGTTCGTCAGGGTGGCCCCTCCCCGAATCCAGCTCGATGGGGAACTTCTCGCACTACCGGACAGCCGTTGCGGCTACCTGCATTTTGGCCACAATGGCAGCGTCTTTTACCACTCGTCCGGCGAGCATGAAAACGGATATGCCGTATGTCTGGCGTGCGGTCGAGCGGAATCGATGACGCACGACGGCGAAATTCCGCCGTCCCTCCGTCCGGATAAGTTCCATCGCCCGGTCGGCGGAGCAACGGGCAGCCAGCGGGATAAGACCTGCTCAGGCGCAGCAGTAAAGGCCAATATCCACCTCGGGTATCACACTGCGACGGACGTCCTCGAACTTGTCTTGCGGAGCCCAACAACCGGGGAGTGGCTTGGCGACTCACAGCAAGAAATTATCATCGCGACCACGCTGGCGGTGGCGTTGCGTGACGCTATTGCGGACGAAATTGGTGTCGCGAGCACGGAAATGGGCTTCGGAACTCGGCTCGACAGAGACACGGCAACCGGAAAAGTTAGGTCGGTAGTTCAGCTTTTCGATCAGGTAAGTGGTGGTGCGGGGTTTGTTTTGGCTGCATTGCCACAGGTGATACACCTGCTCACGCGCGCGGCCAACAAGCTGGACTGTCCGCGGGAGTGTGAGAATGTCTGTTCCGCGTGCCTCGCGAGCCGTGACAGCCGTGTTGAACAGGAGGAACTTGACCGGCGTGCAGCAAAGCAATGGCTCGATGACAACGAATTCCTGCGTCACCTTGAGCTGCCGGGAGAGTTTCAGAGCATCTCCGGCGCGACCTACTGTTCGTTTAGTCCCGAGCGCTTCATCCGCGAAGGTATTAACAGAGGTGCAACGGAAATTCAGTTGATGTTGAAAGGCGACCCCAGAGAGTGGGACCTTGACCATCCATCGTTCCGCGACAGGATACTGACGTGGAAAGTGAAGGATTCGCTTGAAGTTTACATTGTCGTGCCATCGGTAACGCTTCTTTCATCGGAGAACAGGCGCAGTCTGAGTTTCTTGGGCCGGCTCGGTGTGCATATTTGCGAGTACGACACTGCACGGAATGCATTGGGCATTCCTGCCATCGCGCAGGTTTGCAATGGCGAAACCACACGGACGCTCTTTACCAACGACGTGATGGCGGGTCTTCCTGGGGAAGACTGGCTACGGACGAGCGATAGCAGCATTTGGGTGTCCACCAGTCAGGTCAAGCCTCTGGACCTCACCCCGCTTGATTTGTCAGGCTGGTATACCGATGAGTCAGGTGTAACTGTTCTCGAGGTCGTGACTGAACTCAATGGACCGGTGTCGTCGTTGGTCTCGCGACTGCGCGAGCTAATCAGCGAAAAGGTACCTGCCCTTGCGAACCTGATAGAACACGACCGGGCAACCGAAGTGAGCTACAGCGACCGATATCTCAAATCACCATGGTCACTGTTGGTAGCGGGTGGATTCCTATCATTATTCAAGAATAGTGGGCTGCGCCATCTGGAAATCGCAACCCTGCGCCCTCAGCCCACCACCCAAGTCAGCAACAGCATCAAACATGACTGGGGGCGCTCGGAAGACATGATGGAACTGGTCAAGGCGTGGCTGCAAACTATGGTGTCGGTTGAACCCCAAGTCAGGATGGTCGAGAAGTCTTATGACCTGCAACACAGCCGAGTCATCTCCGTGTCTTGGGCTTCCGGCAGGAAGACGAAACTCATCTTGGACCAGGGGGTTGGCTACTGGCAACCGAAGGCGGCATATCGGGACCAGTTGTATTTCGATTTTAGCGGGAGCCTTGAGGCGCAGGCCAACAGCATGGTGGAACAGTACAAAATCACCAACATGACCAATGGTGGGACATGGCCGACCTTCCTGTCTATTGTCTCGGACTAGTGTAGCCGGAACCGTAGGTTGGATTTCGCGGTCAGGGAGCAATTCTGTGCTGGTTGCACTTGCAAAGACGGCGGTAGCCCCCATAATCGGGTACAGCAACCTTGTGCCTCGTGCTGAGTGGGCCGGACTCCGGTACCGCAAATTCGCATGGGTGCGCCGGCGCGCAGAACATTGTCGCCGGACGGGTCAGCCCTTTAATGGGCCCGCCCGCAGGAAGCAGCCCAAGCCCTGCAGTCGACCAGATGACCGTAGCTTCAGCCGTTTTGAGGTCGCATTGGACGGTCGGTAGACTTTGTTTTCAGGTTTGGGCGGCCTTGACGCTTCGCGGCGCTTGCCGGCTCGGGCAAAAACCCTAGAATTGGAGGCGAAGGTGGTGTTCCAAGGCGAAAGCAAAAACGTGCCAGCGTTTGGCGCGCGGTCGGCCGCATCGCGGCTGGTGTTGTATCCCTGTGCCTCGTGCTGAGTGGGCCGGACTCCGGTACCGCAAATTCGCATGGGTGCGCCGGCGCGCAGAACATTGTCGCCGGACGGGTCAGCCCTTTAATGGGCCCGCCCGCAGGAAGCTGACCTCTCGGGCTTGGGGCAAGCGAACCAATGCGGCCCCGTTCCCATCTACAACATGCGGAACATGGGCGCTTTGTACAGAAAGGTTTGTAATAAAAGGAACCTGCGAAGAGCGGCACTGACGGTACTGGCAAATGCTACATCGTCCACCTCGGAAAACACTCGAGACGAGGCTGAGAGGTTCAAGCAGGACCTCGAGCGAAACCTGACCGATATCCGCCGGCAACTTGCCGATTATCGCTTCGCGTTCGCGCCGGCGCGTGGTATCGCCATCAAGAAGCCAGGCAAAACGACTCGCCGCCCACTCGTCATCGCCCCGATTGAATCGAGAATCGTTCAAAGAACCATCCTGAACGTGTTGAGTGCGTTACCGCTTGTACGGTCAATCCACCGAATGTCGTACAACCTTGGCGGCGTGCTTGACGGAGGGGTTGCGAAAGCGATTGAACGAGCCTATCGCGCCGGCATTAAACACGCGTATTACGTCCGTACTGACATCAAGGACTTTTTTACTCAAGTCCCCCGGGAACAGTTGCTGGCACAAATCACCGACCAGACGGGGGACCCGGAATTCAATCGACTCCTTGTGAGCGCAACAGCCGTCGAACTAAGCAATCTCGCCGAGCTGAAGCAGCATGGAGACATCTTTCCGCTGGCTGAGCGTGGTGTTGCTCAGGGTTCTTGTTTGTCACCGCTGCTGTGCAACCTCTTTATGCACCAGATGGACGAAATGCTCAACACGATGCCGTTCGAGGCGGTTCGTTACATCGATGACGTCATAATCTTCGGCCCGAACAGAAGCCAGGTCAGAAAGGCGCTCAAGATGCTGAAGGAGCAGCTGGCGCAATATGGTCTTGACGCTTATGAGCCGCCAGCGCGGGGGGCGCAGCGCACTGGCACCGAAAAGGCAGCAGAAGGAGAAACGTCTCGCGGTTTTTCGTTTCTTGGATGTGATGTCACGACAGATGCCATTCGACCGGGGAAAAAAGCACGCTCGTCGCTCATCGAAAAGGTGCGCAAGCTCTATGCGACGGGCGTCGCGAGCCAGCGTCACTTGAAAGCCGTTTCGGGCGAACCGTTTTCCGCAAAGGACGACCCGACGCTGCTCTATACGCTATGGCGCGTTTCGAACACGGTGAGGGCCTGGGGTGGCGCCTTCTCGTTCTGCACTGACATGCGCGTGTTCCGCCATCTGGACGCGGAACTGAACGGCGAATATGTAGCTTTTCGCGACCACTGGAAGCGACGGGTGAAAGACTTGTCGCAAGCGGACCGGCAACGCCTCATCGGAGTGCAGCTGCTTGAGGACGTCAAGTTCGACCCGGGCTTCAAATCAATGGTGTCGTCGCGTGCCGGGACTCGACGGATGGAATCGACCAATGCAATGTCAGCGAACGGTGCAGCAAGGAATGCCGCCGGTGAGCATGGTCGCGGTGCTACAGTCGAAGGTCTGCTTTCGACTGACCGGCAAGACGATAAACGCCATCCCGCGTCGCTAAAGACGGAGCCTCTTGCGGGTGCCCAGGATAGCCGAGGTAACAACGCCTTGGACGCCTAGCAGCTCGGTGACCTCCTGGCCCCTGGATGCACCGGCTGCATCTTCATTACCGAGTGGAATGGACGGTTGGGTGGCCATGAGCGAAATGCCCGAAGCTGGCGAAAGCTGGAGGGTACCTCAGTGTATCGGTGGCAAAACACGGTGCGTTATTAACAATCCTGCTTGCTTTCTCCTTTCAGCTTAACTATGGCATGCCACATTGCGCGGCGGCTTGCGAAAGGCTTATGCTTTGATGCAGCCTGGTGCCAGGAACAATCGGTAGAGCGATGGGCAACCAGCCAGGGAATATCGCTCGCCTCATATCAACTATTCAGTCGACCTCGGGGAGCTCTTTGTCGTAGGCGCTAGGTTTCCACGTCTCGTGGAGATGGCCAGCGCAATTTCCTGCTCTATGGCCTCAGCGATGTCCCGTACGAGCGTGATGTTTGCGGTCTCTTGAGTCAATCCGGCACCCCGTTGTCGGTGATGTTCACGTCGCTCTTCACTATCGGCGCCCGTGTGCCGGGCACTGTAACTTGAACATTTAGATATTTGTTGTGCAATCGCGCATCGGTGCACACGTATTCTGCGCCCGCGATGGTACCTGAATAGACATGGACGCGGTATGTGATGGCTTCGACCGAGATGTCACGTGGGGCGTCGGACAAGTCGAATTCGAGTGCGGGAGTCGCGAGGAGGTCGAGCTGAGCCCGCTTGCTGTTATCTGGTGCGTGCGTCACGATGGCTTCGACAATGAGTTGCCTCCCCCCGCAGTCGGCTACGAAGTCTGGCTGGATACCATGTCGAACCTGCTATCGACGAGGTCTAGCTCGCTTTTGAGTGCGACTGCACGGTAGACTCTCCGACAAACAGTTTTGACTAGACGAAACTGCATAGTTTTTACCAGCGGGCAAAGACGCCAATTTTATAGATTTGAATCGGGGATAGTAATGGCAGGAAAGCTCTCAGATAAAGAACTGTTCCGTCAGCGCGTTCAATCGCTGCTGGCATCGCCGCCGGCATGGGTTTTCGAATGGCACCAGAGACTTGAGAACTTGCTCGTCGAATCGTGTGGCGCGGGTGAGGAAAGGCTCAAGAATCGGGATTTCTTGAAACGGCTCTTTGACGACACGACCGTTTCTGCGACAGGGCCAGGCAATGTCATTATGGCTCCGGCGCTCGACAATGAAGAGTTCGTTGACTGGTTTGCGGAAAATGCTTCTAAGCCACTCCCTGAGGATGACAGCCTGGCCGAAATTCGCCTAGACGAATTTCATGAGGAGGCAGCTTCACGACTGGTGAAGCTGTGCGGACGACGGCCAATGCTCAAGCTGAATCGAGCACTATGTGCGCTTTATCCATATCGTCTCACTACCCTTGCGGCAGGAGGGCCTCTGCGTGTCCTGTACAAAGAGACAGGCGGAGCCCGTGGGGAGTCGTTTGCCCACATGCATTTTGAGTTGCGTCGCCGAATTGACGAGGCGATTGGGAGTCGACCGGTCGACCTGAAGGACAACATCCGGCGGATGTGCTTGCCATGGTTACTCTTCGACGAAGTAAATAAAGAGTCGCCCAATGTGCCTCCGCCGAGCCACGCTGCCAGCGACGACAAACTCGAGCCGCTCCCGCCTGCATTGCGCAGAAAGGGCCTGACGGCAATCAAAGGATATTTCCAGACGCTGCTTGGATACCTTCCAGCTTTGGATGGTGACGGCCTCACCTACGACGAGTTTTGTGACGTTATCCGACAATCCAATCCCACGCTTGTTGAAAGCAGTGTTCGAACTGTTATCAATGTTGTGATGCGCGAATTCGACCTTTGTCGTCGCAACGGAGAGGTCTACCAACTGAGCGCTCGAGGTATTGACCTGCTCGAATCTCAGGACCCGCAAGAACTCGCCGACCAGCTCCTGACTAAGGTACTTGGTGTCGACTACACAATTCGAGAATTGTCTCATGCTCCGAAGTCGAAGGCGGAGCTGGTCGCGTTCCTGCAAACAGTCAATCCAGGCTGGACCACTGCATTTGCTCCGACTGCATTGTTGGGTTGGCTGGTCAGCCTCGAGGTTATTTCATATGCGCCATCGACTGGTTACTCGCTCACGGAGACGGGGCGCCGATGGGATGAACTAATCACCTGGGAACCGCCCAAGTTGCCCAAGGTGGGTGAGACGGTTGTCGAAATCCAGACCGACCTTGATAGCAAACTTGTACTGCCAGAGTGGGCAACGCTGAAGCTGCGCCTTGCGGACTCGGCAGCAGGGAAATTGCGTTGGGACAATGGCCTTGTTGAGCAGTTACACGCAGGACTGTGGTTTCATCCTGTTCGACATTTCGCTGTCATGGCCGGCCTCTCTGGTTCGGGGAAAACGCAGCTCGCTGTCAATTATGCGGATGCGTTGTGTGGGGAGCAGCCGATTGGACAGGAATCCGTGAAGGTTATCCCAATTCAACCTGGGTGGTTCGATACGAGTCCGCTGCTTGGCTACGTCCACCCGATTCAGCAGAATACCTATATCGGTACGCCGTTTCTTGACCTCATTCTGCGGGCAGCGGAGAACCCGACTACGCCTCACGTTGCGATTCTGGACGAAATGAACTTATCACATCCAGAACAATACCTTGCCCCAATTTTGTCGGCTATGGAGACGTTAGGTCTCATTGAACTTCATTCGATGGACGAGGAGGCTTGCGGCGTGCCCAATCAGATAAAGTATCCTGCGAATCTGGCACTTATTGGTACCGTCAACATGGACGAAACTACCCATGGATTGTCGGACAAAGTCCTCGACCGTGCATATACGTTGGAATTCTGGGATATCGATGTTGCGAAGTTCCCGGGATGGTCTGTTCTGGACAAGGTTGAACTGCGTCAGCAGGCGCAGACCATCCTGCAGGAGCTGATGGCGGAGCTCGCACCTATCCGTCTGCATTTCGGTTGGCGGACGATTGACGATGTCGTGAATTACCTCGCATTTTCAGCGGGTCTCGGGATTTCCGGAGACGTTGCGCTCGACGACGTCCTCTACGCGAAAGTGTTACCGAAACTCAGAGGGGAGAGTTCGGCGCGGTTCCTTAAGGCGATGGAGGGCGTGCGGAATGTCTGTATCAAACATGACCTGAAGCGCTGCAAGGTGAAGGTTGCGTCGATGATGCAGGACCTCACAGAAACCGGTTCAACCCGCTTTTGGCGATGAGCGCTCAGAATCCCCATCTCGTCGTTCTCGAGGCAAATGGATTGCTTCGCGAGCTTGGGCGCGTCCAGGTCGGCGGCTTGTTGCGCGGATTGCGGGAGGATAGTCAGTACCAGCTCGCGATTGAGGATGCCGGAATCCGAAGCCTTTACATTGACGACGTTCCTCTGGTTCAGGAGTCTCCGGGGAAATTCAGTTGGTCTCCGGGCTTCTTCGCCGGTCGTGTCGAAGTCGTAGCCACTGGTGCGTCGGGCATCGAGTCTTTGTTTTTCCTAGAAGTTTCTCCGGCTACCCACAAGGTAAGCGATGAGCAGTTCGGCTCGATGATTGCCGCGATTCGAGCATTCGACGAGCAATTCCTCTTGGGAAATGCTTCGTCTTGTCTCAGCTTTGGGCGAAACGGAACAGGTGGGCGGTTCGACATGCATGTGCGTTGGGAGCGCATGAGAAAGCACGGGTCTAGCTTTCTGGAATGTGTCGCTGCGATTGTGCGGACTCCGCATGCGAACCTGAAACCAGTCACAAACGCGCTGCCGTTGGCCCGAGTCAAGCGGTTGCCCACGCAAGCAATGAGGGACCGGCGCATCATTGCGCTTGCGGCAGGGCAAGTATCCGAAGGTGAGTCCGTCGAAACAATCCAGGTGCAGGTCCAAGTTCCCACTGTGACAGTAGATACACCTGCGAATCGGGCACTGTGTGCGCTTCTCAATCGCTTCCGCCAGTCGCTGCTTGAGCTTAAGGCCTGGGTTGAGTCGGACGATGGAGAATTGTCCAAGTCGGATGCCATCGCCAGGCGCAACCGCAGGTTAGGCATATTGCGCACGCTCGAATCCGAGGCGCGACGGCTTTTTTCCGTCTATCCGTTCAAGGGTGTAAGCAAGGCTGAAACCACGTCTGCTGGACTGACGCAGATATCGGCCAATCCACTCTACGCTCGAGCGTATCGTACGGGTACAGATACACTTCGCGTCGGGACGCGGCAGGACGCATCGCATGAATTTCTACATGTTGGTCCGTCTTGGGGGGTGTACGAGACTTGGTGTTATGTCGAAATCGTCGATTCGCTGACACAGGCGCTTGGTACCCGATTTTCTATAGGACAATCGGTGTATGCCAATGCTGACGTGGCAATGCACGCGACTTTGCCCGATGGACGGCGAGTCGAACTCTTGTTTCAGGCGACTTTCCCATCCGTTGGACTTGAAAGTAAGAAGTCCGGATGGAGTTTGTCGCGTGAGCGTCGCCCGGATATCACTGTCGTCGTGATTGATGAGAGTGGACCGCAAACTTTCATCTTCGACTCGAAGTATCGTAGTGGAAGAGCAAATGTCCTAGATGCGATGGCGTCGGCGCACATTTACCACGACGCCCTATATCTAGGCGGGCGCCGCCCGGATTATTGCTTGTTGCTTTTGCCCGCGGACGCCGGTGTAGCAAGCTTGACCTATCGCGAGACCTGGCAGAAATACGGCGTTGGCACGATAAGCGAGTTTTCAGTTGGCGGTGAAGGCGTGAGCAGATGCGTCCAAGCAATCACCGAATGGTTGCAGGCTGTTGAGCGGCCTTTCACCATCACCATCGAGTCAAAAGAGGAAACGGTGAAATAAGGAACCGAATGACCGTGAAGCAGAAGCGATGCGCGAAGCGGATGGCTATGCCGGGGGCGATGTTCACACTGACCAGTCCATTGATTATTTTGTGCCGGTCAATCCTCTGCCGCCAATTCCCTTTGAGTTGGGCTGGAGTGGAGCAAAAGTCGTTAAAGGCGAGTACGGAGGGCAAGAGACTTGGCAACTGACGAGTTTGAGCGCGGTCATCTGCTCAGACGGCGACTGCGAGAGCATGCGTTAAAGAATTCGCGGCCTCGACCGATAACCCGTATGGACGGCATGTCAATCCGATACAGATAACGGCAATGTCACGAGGAACGTGTGACAGGCGGGAACCCGAGGTGTAAATGACACAAGACTTCCAGAAAATTATCGAAGATGCGTTGAAAACCGCGAAAGCGAAGGTAGGTCATGCCAACGTGCTGATAGCAGGCAAGACCGGCGTCGGAAAAAGCACGCTGGTCAACGCCGTGTTCCAGGGGAACTTGGCGAAGACGGGCATTGGCCAACCGGTCACGCAAAATACCCGCGAATACACCAAGGCCGGCATCCCCCTGACCATCATCGATACGAAGGGAATCGAGGTGGCCGACTATGAAAACACGAAGAAGCAACTGGAAGAAGCGATTCGCGAACGCAACGGCTCGGACGACGCCAGGCGGCATGTGCATGTCGCTTGGATTTGCATTGCCGAGGACTCGCGACGTGTCGAGCAGGCCGAGGCAGACCTGCTGGAACTGTTGGCCCGGTACCGTATCCCCACGGTCGCTGTCATTACCAAGGCGCGGTCGAATAACGGCTTTGACAAGGAAGTGGAGCGGCTGCTGCCTGCGAGCAAGCAGGTCGTGAGGGTCAGGGCAATCCGGGAGACGCTTGATGAGGGCCATGAGCTGCCACCCGTGGGTCTCAAGGAACTGGTGGAGGTCACCTCTCAGCTTTTTCCTGAGGGTCAAGCAAACGCGTTTGTGGCGGCCCAGAAGGTCGATTTGTCGAAAAAGACCGAACGAAGTCACCTTGCAGTGGGAGCGGCCGCACTATCGGCCGCTGGCATTGGCGCCATCCCCATTCCATTTTCCGATGCGATTGGTATCGTGCCGGTTCAGGTCACGATGATTGCCACGATTTCTGCCATCTTCGGACTGAACCTGAGCGAGGGTTTCATCGGCACCCTAGTGGGCTCTTCCATGAGCGCCATTGGTGGCACTCTCGCGGGCCGGGCCGCCGTGGGGGCTCTGCTGAAGCTGATACCCGGCGTAGGCAGCGTGGTCGGAGGCGCCATTTCGGGGACCACGGCGGCAGCGCTCACCACCGCATTTGGCGAGGCGTATATCTACGCGCTGTGCACCCTGCTGGAAAAACGGTCCATCGAGGACCTCACGGCGAAGGAAGTGGCAGACGCGTTCGTAAATCGTCTCAAAAGGTCCCAATAGCCAGGCAACCCGAAATCGGCCAGCGCCTGCACGCGTGCGATACCGGCAGAACGTGTGATGACCGGGAGGGGCGATTTCCTGCTCTCGCGCGGCGCTGTTCTAGCCGCGCGGCACGCTCGCCCTGAGTCCTGTCAGCACAGTGAGCAGCGCGCCGGTATCGACAGCCGGCCCTTCTTCGAGCTGTCCCAAGATGAGTGCATCGACGTTCATGGCGTCGGTGGCGTCGAGCAGGCTAAGCTACGCACGTAGCTCGTTGCATTCGGACCAATTGTCGGAGCGCCCGAAGGTCGAGTGCCGGCGGGCTCGAACCGGAATCCGTCTTGGGCGATACAGGAGACATGGTTTCGATATTCTTCTCAGGTTGGGCGGCAACAAGGGGACCGTTTCCAGCCAATCCAGAAATTCCGGTCTCACCAGCCGAGCAGCGCCTGCAAACGTCGCATGAGCCATGCGAGTTCGCCGGGTGATGCCCACGCCTTGCGAGCAACCGACACCCGGACGCGCTCGAGCGTCTCTTGCTGTGAGTGCCGTGGATGCAACTGCGCGTCTTTCCTCGCCACGGAATTCAACTGTCTTGCGAGGTCTTCGCAGGTGAGCCAGCGTTCGTGGCGCTCGTCGGCCGTTTGTCCGCAACATAGATGCCATGTGACAACCTGGCGCACACCTTCGGTTGGGTGCCAGAAAGGACTGCAGGCGTTGACTTGCGGGGAAATCCTTCGGGCACGTCTGACCTGCCCCCTGCAAACAGGGCCAGCCGGAGTCTAGTAAAGTTCGTTTTCGGAGAAGAAGACGAACATGAAGAAGCGCTTTACGGAACAGCAAATCATCGGGTTTCTGAAGGAAGCCGAGGCCGGCATGCCGGTCAAGGAACTGTGCAGGAAGCACGGGTTCAGTGATGCGCCGTTCTACACTTGGCGTGCGAAGTTCGGTGGCATGGAAGTCTCGGAAGCCCGCCGGCTCAAGGACCTCGAGGTGGAGAATGCCCGGCTGAAGAAGCTGCTGGCCGAAGCAATGCTCGATATGGAAGCGTTGAAGGTCGTCGTCAAGGGAAAGCCCTGAGCCCGCAAGCCAAACGCGAAGCAGTATCGGCGATTCGGGAGAAGGTCAACATCTCCGAGCGCCGCGCCTGCCGGCTTGTCGGGCTTTCTCGCAGCGTGCTGCATTACGACGCGAAGCCAGACCACGAGAATGAGGTGCTAGCGGCGCGTCTGGTGGAGTTGGCACACGAACGTCGTCGATTCGGCTAGCCCTTCACGCTGAAACGGCTTCAAGCGAGCCAACGTACGATTTCGCATTCGCTTGTGAGTCGTGATGGGCGCTGCTTGCCGAGACCGTCGTTATCAACGGACACCTTTGCTCGTCTCAGAGCAATGCGACCAACTGTCAAAGCCGGCTTACAAGGAGTTGCATGACCGTAGTCATTCCCAGATTGTTGACCGCCCCAGCAGTGGTCCTTATTGTTCGTCCGAGGGATAGCCAGAACGCCGAAGTTCTGGCGGAGCTACTTGTCGAGCGTCGCGAAGAGGACCCATTCGATGGGAGAGGTGGTTCGCAGGACCGGAAGCTAACGCTAAGGTATATTTTGGTAGGTGGATGCCACCTCAGCCCTCATGTGCGCAAAGGGACATTCCACGCTTCCTACGACTCGGGGATGAAGACGGTTTCACTGACGTCACACACGCTCTATAACGGCGCGGTCGACTTGACGCTACCGGGTCTCGAAGGTAACGGTATAGGTACCTACCTGATGAATGTCATCGTCTCTTGGGCCAAGCAGTTCTCAACTGACACCATGGTCAATACCATCACGCTCCTTTCGGTTCAGGCTGTCGGTGACAACAAGGAGCGGCGCAATATATTTTACGAGCAATTCGGCATCGTATTTGACTATAACGACCCCACGACCCGAGCGGCAGGGAAGTCGCGGGACATGATGACGAGTGCCCTCGTTCCTCGTGAAAAGTGGAGCAGTAACATCGTGGAACAGGACGTTGCGGAATATGTGCGAGAGCGCAATCTCGCATGTAAAAAGGCTGAGGAGCGCGCACGACTCGCCGATGAGGAAGTCGAGCGCCTCCGTCGTGTGCTTACGGAAGAACGAATCGGGATGGCGAAGTCCTGCCGCAAGCGGGTCAGACAACTCGCGGTTCGTTTCATTTTGGGTGCGGCGGTTGCCGGCATGGCGGTCGCATGGGTTACATCGCAGGCTTTCTTCTAAACGGGTGCTTCGCCGGCGGAAGTAAAGCGATTTCAATATCGACGTCGGCCGTTGAGGGAGCACTACAGATGTAGCTCGCCGCAGCGGCGTACTTCAAAGGCGAAGGCGGGAACCCGGTCACTGGGGTGGCGTGACTTACGATGCAATGTCCAAGAGCAAGAGAATGAAAGACGATTCGACCATACAAGAAGTTGTTGAACAGATTCCCAACGGGGTTCATCTTTATCGGATTCGAGAAGCCTTGGAAAGCGGCCATGCAGCCGTGATGGTCGGAGCCGGCTTTAGCCGCAATGCGGAGCACGGGAACCGGCTGCCAACGTGGTCCCTGCTGATGGATGCTCTCCTTGCAGACCTCTATCCATCGGTTGACGCGAGACGTATGGCTGCCGAGCGATTTGGTGGAATTAGCGGCATGCTTCGATTGGCGGAAGAATACGCAGTCGCGCGAGGGCGAGCGCAACTGGACGCACGACTCCATCAACTGCTGCCGGACGCGGGCGTCATCAATCCGGGACGACTTCATACCAAGCTTCTGTCATTGCCGTGGGCCGACGTCTACACGACGAACTATGACACGCTGTTGGAGCGAGCGCTCGACCAGGACCGGGGCGAGTTCATTCCGGAAATCAAGCAGCGATATCAAGTAGTGGTTGCCGCCCAAGAAGTGCCCTTTTCAAAGAGCAATGGGAGGCCGCGTGTCGTCAAATTGCACGGCAGTCTGCGCAGCGGCTCCCCGTTAATTCTGACAGAGGAAGACTACCGGTGCTACCCGAGTCGGTTCGCTCCATTCATGAATACCGTTCAGCAGGCTATGCTGGAAAACGTATTCTGTCTCATCGGATTCTCGGGAGACGACCCGAACTTTCTTCAGTGGACCGGGTGGGTCAGAGACCGACTCGGCGCGCAGACGCCACCAATCTACCTCATCACCGTCGGTGCGGTTCCGGACGGGCAGCGGCTCATTCTTGAGCGGCGCAACATCTTCCCGATACCCATCGAAGAACTTGGCAAGAAGGAAGGGCAGATAGACTATGCTCAGGCGTTTGAGAAGCTCTTTGAATTTTGGACTCCAACGGTTGCCCCTCGTCGGGCACTTTGGCCGTATGACTACCCTCCCACGCCAAAAAGGATGAATTTCGGCAGCCAGGAGTTGCTTGCGTGGGCTCGATTCTCCAAGTCGAATAGAGAACAATATCCGGGTTGGCTTGTCGCCCCCGAACGCAACAGAGAACGCATTAGTCTATGGTCCGGCTTACCGACCACAACGATGAGCTACCGTAAATTGGCAAGCGAATTGTCGCCGACATTCCGGCTTGTTCTTTTGTTCGAGGTCACATGGATACTCAGTGTCGCCCTTGAAGACGTCGACGAACTGCGCGCTGCTGACATTGAGCAAGCACTAGAAGCGAAGCGGACTGCCGACAGCGCGTCTGGAAGCGTCGGCGGAGTTGAGGACAAAGATTTTGAGCCTTGGGGAGACGAGGTCGAATTTATTCGAGGCAATCTTACGGTAGCTTTAATGAGGAGCGCGAGACAGCGCGGTGACATCGAAAAATTCAAAAAATGGCAATGCGAGCTTGAGAGCTTACCTGCGCGCGCGAGGAATCCAGAGATGGAATGCCAAGCATTCTACGAGGAGGTCCTGTTTTATATCGAGCGACTGGACCCCGAGCAGGCGATGCTGTCCCTCAAGAAACTCGAGGTCAGCGCTAAACGTGCGGACTTGTACTGGAGGATTCGAGTCGGAGCAATTTTTGGAGAACTCGGTGTAATTCGGCGCGGACGAGAAATCGTTCGGAATGGCCTACATCAAATCCGAGAGGCTATACAGGCACAAGGAGAAACGCTGCCCCTAGTGTCTCGAGAGCATTGGGCTGAGCGTGTATTAGACGCAATGTCGGCCGCTGTCTATGCCGCAGAACAAGAATCCGCAGGCAAAGCTGCGATGGGACCACCGCCGAAGCGAGGCAAGGAGCAACACACCCTAACACCGGATGTGACGCTGCACGACTTGATTCTCCGAGAGGAAGTCGATTCGACAAGGCGAGAAAGCGAAGAGACCATTTATCGTGACGAGAATGCGCGGGACCATATTGAGCATCCCAATATGCAACTGGACCGTCTCTCCTGCGAAATTGAAAGAACGGCGAAAGTACTCGAGGAGCTAACCGTCAAATTCGACTCGCGGGTTGTTGCTGAAAATCGATGGAGCGTGCCGCTCGGCCGCGACGCTGTGTTGGCCGCGAGAGCGTACGTTCGTCTGACGGAGGAAGTAGGCTATGTGCCGGCTGTGGGCCCCGTATCGCTATCCGGCGGGCATCTCGTCTCGAGTTTCAGAATCCTATCGTTCGTATCTCCCATATCGGCGTGTCTCCGAATTCTCACTCGCGCCAATGGCGGAAGTGTATATACATCGCTGGAGCCGCTAACGCGCGCACAAGTCGCACGCTTGAGCGAGGAGCGTGCGATGCAGCTGTACCAACTTTCGATTCGAGGGGTAAATGCGTGCATGAATCGCTCGTCGAGAGACTGGGACCGGCGAACCGAGACTTCAATTCGATTTTATTTGGAACTAGCGTCAAGGTTGCTGTTGAGGTTAGGTAGTGCAGATGCCGACAGTGCCATCCAGCATGCGATGGGGTGGCATGCTAACGAAGCGCTTCGCGAGAACACGAGCTTGCATAGAGCATTCGCAATCTTTTTCAAGCGCGTGGTGCAACTGTTGGAGCCAGTAGTGCTGCGAAAACGTAGTCTTGACTTGCTCAAGCTAAACCCTGACTCGGCTCTACTGAAGCGATTCCGCGATTGGCCGACTGCCGTTGAATCTCTTCCTTATGAAGTGAGTGGCGTGTCAGCAGAGCCGGGATGCGCCGAGGCGGTCGATGTTGTCCTAGACCAATCTCGTCAGGCAGAAGCGGAAGATGAAGATGCGAAAGCCTTCCATTTGGAGCGATTAGACTGGCTTTGGCGCAATGGCGCGATGTCGGCGGACCAGGAACGAGCGTTCGCCGAATTCGTGTGGAGGAACATCCCACACGATGCTCTCCCGAGCTACGCGGGCTTCTATCGTGGCGCTGTGTTGGTGTGGCCTTCGGTCCCAGGAGTGGACGTTGAATCGCTATTCAGGAAATGGCTGATAGACGAACCATTTTCGAACCTCGTCACACACGCTCAGGACTTGGACGGCAAACCGCAGCAGTCAATCGGAAGTACGTCGGAAGCGCTTCTTGGAAACATCCTTCTGACCGGAAATCGACTCGTTCGATTCGCGTGGTCATCCAATGACGCTTCGGCCATGCTGGCGAAGCTGAGGGCGTGGTGGGAAACGGAGGGGCGAGCCTTGACCGACAAATACGCAGGAAAACCGAACGAACGGTTTGGCGCACAGATAGTCGTTAATCGATTGACGCTCATAGCACACGTTGTACATCGAATTCTCGTCCCAAATCTGTCTAAGACCGGAGCAAACGCATCGGACTTATCTCGTTGGCTTGCCGAGATGTGGTCCGCTGGGTTGCGGTTAGGAAAAACTCTCGTCCCCCTCCTGTTCACCGGACTGTCGTGGTGGCCGGAGCGCGAGGACGTCGTCATTCAGTTGACGGCCAATGCCGTTCGGCATGGAGAAGATGCGCAGGCAGTCAGTTTCGGATTCAACGCTGCGGGGTTTTGGTTGCTGCGCCTTTCGTTGCCAACAAACGGTTCGCGAAGCTACGTCGCGTTTCTAGTTGAGGCCTTGGCGTGGCGAAGACGACCGCAGACGCCACTCGCTCTCGAGCATATTGCAGAGCTCCTTCGGCTTGGAGCCGCTGTACATTTTCAACAACAGGCACATCGACTTGCTGCTGAGCTTCTGAGTTTGATGTTGCATTTCTCCGACTGCGAACCGGGCGACGATATTGTGGAATTCGAATGTCGTCCGAGAATGCGACAGGCGGCTGCAGTTTGTTTGGCGGCACTGGGCCGACAGTTTTCGCACGTCAGAGAAAGCGAAACCTGGAAGCAAGCGATGACTCTCGTGTGCACAGATGCATTGCGCGATGTCCGCATTTCCGGTCAGCCATTCGTTGAGGAATTTGAGCAGCTGCAACCGGCCCAGTCTTGATGTTTGTGTTTGTTTGCCCCCTTGTGCGGGGGCGTAGCCTCAGCATAGGGGACGGCGAAGACGCCCGCCAGCTCACGTCCGGAGGTCGCAATTTCGATGGGGAACGATGGTGCATTTGTGGAGTATGGTGTGAGTCAGCGTAAACACCGTTTTGTCATGGTGGGCGTTTCGCGAATTTCTTCCAGACCTGAAGGCTGCGGGCGTCCGATATAAATGGGGTTGCCCTGAGGTTTATGCTCAGAGCTGTGGTCGGCCTGCTTTTGCAAGCCTCTCTGGAGCTATACGGTTGCATTCATTACCGATGGCCTGAGTATGAACCGAACGTACCTAAAAGTCTGTGCCGCTGAGCTGAAATTAGCTCACGATGGCGCTGGATGTCCAATCTCTGGATTGTACGAGCTGACGGTGTATTTTCGTAACAACGGGGAGCCTCATAGGATTTGGCGAGTTCATGTACCTGAAGCCCTGCATTCATTGCTTTCACATGGCACCGTTTGTGGTGTCGTGATTGAAACCCTCGAATTGGGAAGCTTTGCTTCCCGATTCCTGCCACATTCGCCGACGCACGTGGTGCTCGCGTTGGCGACCGCGCCTGGGGACTTTCACTATGCGGAAATCCCAGCATTAGTTCGCCTGCGGGCGGGGGCCATGGCAATTGGCTACGCTGCCATCCTCGGCGGAGTGGCTGTGCTGACTGCGGGCCTTTCTGTCTGGGTTGGCGTTGCCTCGTGCCTTGTCGGTAGCCATTGCTTGCGAACTGGGTTGCATGTTCCAACAGTTGCAAAGTTTGACGTCAGTTGCCTCTGAGCCGAGGGAAGATTATGTGCGTTAATATATGGTTTGATGCCTATCTTCGCTACAAACTATGTTTTATAAACTACGTGGCGCATTTGGAAGAATGCTTTGTCGGCTTGGTGTGCACAAAGTCATTTCGAGTTCGTATGAATACGGGGGGAGTGGGGCAGATGGCACCATAGTGCATTGTCGGACGTGCGCCAGGAAAGGATGCACATGGCTGAAACGCGAGAATTACTGATAGGTCCGCGTGAACTGGAATTCGTAGTGCACGTACTGACCTCCCTTTCGGAGTGCCACGGCATGCTAGATGTAGGCTCGTAACGGAAGGATGTCATTGATTCCTGCCACGTCACTTCGTCAGCGTTCTGGGACAGCCCAAATGCCTGGTAATGCAGCAGCAGACATCTCAAGGTCGATGTCGAGCGGGTAGTGCCGAAGCAGCCGTACCGCGACTAATTGCACGTGGTTACGGTTGGCTATGTCGCCGGCAGATGCAAGCATCTGTAAAAACTCGCGCGTCTCGATGACCGATTTCGAGCGCTCATATGGGGTTGTCATCCGCCGCTCCGACAAGCAGTTGCTTTGTAACGTCGCAGTGCGATGCCACGCTGTTCAGCTCACACCACCGTTGCCACACGTAGTCTGCGTCTCTTGACCAGCCGGCCGCTCCAATGAGTTGGTAAATGCGCCCTGAGCAAGTCTTGCCGCGTAAGGTGTGACGGTCGAACGCGACGATTCTGGAACTGACGCGCCCCGTGTGGTCGCGCTCGTCTGCACCGACAAAGTGTCGCGCACCGTCCTCGGTCTCCAGAATTCTCCATCGCGTTAGCGAGACTTCGGGTTCGTCGGTCACGGACGCGAGTGTCCAGATTGGCATGGCAATCTCCTTGTTCCCGGTGGGCTCTTAGCGTGCGTTCGAGCTTTCCCACCGAGGCCGCTCCTCGAGCGGTTCTTCCATGCTAGTGGCAATTTTGTTGCGTCAGAGTGGAAAACATAGAGTATTTTATCGGTGATTTTAGAGGACAGCTTATGCTTTATTTCCTACCCATGGGACAGCTTATGATTTACTGCGGAGAGGCTGACGGATGGTAGAGAAGCTGTTCGCGGACAGCTTATGCTTTATTCCGCGGGCACGTTACGACTAACGGCACAGAGTCTGTGCATCCTCTGCAGGGGAGGCTGGACGGGCATCGCTTGCTGAAAGAGATACTGCAAGATTCATGGACAGCTCCAGGCAGCTAGTCTCAAGGCTCGCGTGCCGTGAAAGAGGCATCGTCGTCCGTAACCGCAAACCCCTGGAAAAACGACAGATGAACAACTGGAATGTGGGCAGCGTGGACGAGGTGGCCTACACGTTCGGCTATTGCGACGAACTGAACCCGCTACGGCTGAAGCTTCCGTTATTGCAGGCGGGCTTCGCGGTACCTGCCGTCGAGACCGCCTGCGAGCTCGGATTCGGCTACGGCGTCAGCGTCAACATTCATGCGGCCGGCTCCACCACGCGCTGGCATGGCACCGACTTCAACGCGGCCCACGCCGGTTTCGCGCAACGGCTCGCGCAGCATGCCGGATCGCAGGCGAGCCTGTCCGGCGAGAGTTTTTCGACGTTCTGCCTGCGCGACGACCTGCCTGATTTCGATTTCATCGGCATGCACGGCATCTGGAGCTGGGTTTCCGAGGAGAATCGCGCTCTGATCGGCGAGTTCATCGCTCGCAAGCTGAAACCGGGCGGTGTGCTCTATCTCAGCTACAACACGCAGCCGGGTTGGACACCGATGCTGCCGGTGCGCGAGTTGCTGTACCGGCATTTCCATTTCAACGCCGCGGCCGATGCGGTCAAGGCCCGTGAGGCCGTGCCCACCGAGCAGGCGATCGCCATGCGCGTGAAGGCCGCGATCGATTTTGTTCGCGGCGTGTTTGCGACCCAGCCCGGTTACGCCGTGGTGAACCCGCTGCTGGCCGAACGCGTCGAGGCCCTGTCGCGGGCGGACCCGCGCTATCTGGCGCACGAGTATTTCAATCGTGACTGGCGCGCGATGTTGTTCCAGGAGGTCCATGCGTCGCTGGCGGATGCCGGGCTGACCTACGCGGGCTCCGCCGACTACCGCGACCGGGCGGAGGAGATCCATCTCGACGCTGCGCAACGCGCGATGCTGGCGCAGATCGCCGACATCGGCTTGCGCGAGACCGTGCGCGATGTCTGCCTCAACCGGTCGCTGCGGCGCGACTACTGGATCAAGGCGCCGCGCCGGCTCGACGATGCGGCGCGCGATGCCGCCTTGCGCGCACATCGCGTGGTCCTGGCCTTGCCACGGGCCTCGGTGATCCTGAAGGTACGCGGCACCTTGGGCGAGGCGGCCTTGCCCGAAGCCCTGTACGGCCCGATCCTCGACCTGCTGGCCGAGCATCGACCCACCGCGCTTGGCGATATCGAGCAGGCACTTCGCACACGCGGCGTCACGCTCGAGCGGATCGTCAAGGCCGTCACACTGCTGATCGGCACGGGAGCGCTGCTCAATGCGCAGGATGACGAACAGATCGACCGTGCTCGCGCAGGTGCGGAGCGTCTGAATGTGGCGATCTGCGAAGCGGCGCGCACGAGCGACGAGGTGGGATTCCTGGCGAGCCCGGTGGCGGGCTCGGGGGTACTGATGCCGCGCGTTGCACAATTGTTCCTGCTGGCGCGGAGGCAGGACAAACCGGACCCGGTGCAGTGGGCCGACTTCGCCGAAGGCGTGCTGAATGTCGCGGCGCCACCCGGGGATACGGCGGTTTCGTTGGCGGAACGGGTGGCACAGGCCAGGCGCTTCGCCGAGCTTCATCTGCCAGTGTTGCAGGCGCTCGGTATCGGTTGAGGCGAGGAGCGCCAGCGCTCGCCAGTGACTGGCGTTGTGTAATGGCGAACTCCTTGCACTTGCTCGGGTCCGCGCGAACCGCGAGCGAGCGAATGGCTTGCCGCTGCTTCGCACGACGCCTGTTTCGTGCGGTGCTCAGATCCCCTGCCTGAACGGGGGCGCCGCGACCGGCTGGTCGAGCATCCGCGCCAGTCCCGCCAGGGCCCGGCGCAGGCTGTCGCGATCGGGGGCCGCGTTGTGGCACACGCGTACCAGGGTGCTGCCTGTCAGGGGCGTGGCCTCGAAAAGATCGTAGGGCGTGACGCCGATTCCGGCTGCCTCCGCGGCGCGGGCGAAACCCTGCCCGGTCTGGTGGTTGCCGGTACGCAGTCCGAAATAGAACGCGCCCGGGCGCGTCACGATCGCCGATGCCGGCAGGCTCGCCGCGACCAGTGCCTGTCGCGCCCGGGTTTCTTCCCGGATCGTCTCGACGATGTGGGTCATCTCGCCGGATTCCAATACGCTGGTCGCCATCGCCGCGTTGAGCGGCGACGCCATCAGGGTGGTGGCGCGCAACGCGACGCCCAGCGCGTGGACATGCTGCGGCGGCGTGATGACGAAACCGATGCGCAAGCCCGGCCCGACCAGCTTCGACAGGCCTGTCACGTAGGTGGTGCGCCCCGGCGCCAGAATCGCCAGGCAGGGCAGCGCTTCCTCGGGCATCCAGCCATAGACGTCGTCTTCGACGATCAGGAGATCGCGGCGCCGGCAGACCTCGACGATCTCGCGCCGGCGCTCATGGCGGCGGTGGTGGGGTTGTGGAGGGTGGGGCAGCAGAACAGCACCTTCGCGCCCGAGCGTTGGCAAGCCATGTCGAGCGCTTCCGGCAGCAGGCCTTCGGCATCCATGCGCACGCCCACCAGCGAACGCCCCATCATCGCGGCGGCCGACTTCAGGCCGTAATAGGTCAGCTCCTCGGTCAGCACGATGTCGCCGGGCCGCGTCAGCGCGCCGAGCGCGAGCAACAGGCCATGCTGGGCCCCGCAGGTCACGACGAGGTGGTCCGCCATGGCCGTCACGCCGCGACTGTCGAGCCAGCGTGCCGCGGCGGCGCGGTGCGCGACATGGCCGGCATCCACCTGCGTGGCGAGCAGGCGCGCGGCATCTTCCACGCGCAGTTGGGTCCCCAGCAGCGCATGCGCGCCGGCCATGCCCGGCGCGTGTTCGGGGAAGTTGTGCGAGAGATCGATGAAACCTTGCGGCTGCGAGTGATCCCCCCGCGAGGCGGGGCTGTCCGTCGAGGCCGGCAGCGTGAGATACCTGCCCATCGCGTTCGGTGCTTCGATCTACAGCCTGGCGCCGTTCGAATCTCGTCCCTACGATCTTCTTGCCTTCGGCATTTCAAGGAACCAGTACAGCAACTGGTTGAAGCGCAATGCGGCATTGTCGGGCGCGGACTACGCGAACGCGACGACCAATCTGTCGATCTCCTACGCTTACCGCGTGAGGCAGGGCGTGTATCTTCAATCCGCGCTGATCTATACGGACAATCCCACGTTCTCGCCGAAGCGAGGCAGCTCGCTCAACGCCTATACGACCTTGGTCCTGGTGTTCTGAAGCCGGCGGATATTCGCTCACCGGGAAAGCTGAAACACCTCCGTGACGTGCCGGTCGGGCTCGCCATCGGTGTACTTCTCGATATCGGCCATGATGATTGCGGTTTCCTCGGCCGCGAGGGCGGCGTCCAGTGCCGCGCGATCCTTGAAACGGCACATCGCCACCACGATCACGTCGCTGTCCGCCCGGGATGGGAAAAACGCGTCGATGTAGTCGAGCCCAAACGGCTTCCAGGTTTTTTCCACGAGGGGGATGTGTTGCTCGACATAGTATCGGGAATCGAACCGCATACCTGGGGCACGACGATAGGAAACGATGAAGTACATGGAAAGCCTCCAATTCAGACTGATGGACGGTCGGTTCGGATGCGAAGCGTCGCGCGTGGCGACCGGCGACGCTTCGTCGTTTGATTTGCAATGCGAATAAATCGTGTGAGATACCTGCCGAGACCGGTTATCAGGAGCGCTTGCCCGGCTCGAGTGCCGCCGCGAGGCGGGCGCCCGCCGGGCTCCGTATCGCGGGTTTCCGAGCGAGGGTGAGGCTGAGCGTGGCGCCGACGGCAAGGCAGAAGGCGATACAGAGCATCGCGACCACGAAGGCGTGCGCGATCGACGCCGGGTCCTGGCGCGAACCGAGCACGGTGTAGAAAATTCCGCCGATGACCGCGACGCTGAGCGCGGTGCTGATCTGCAGGGTCGAGCTGGCGATGCCGGCGATCATGCCCGACATGGTCGGCGCGACGCGGCCGGTCACCATCCGCATCAGCGTCGGCAGCGCGAGCCCTTGTCCGAAGCCGATCGTGAAAAGCGCGATGGCAAGCGGCGCGGAGGCGGGCGGCATGCCGACCGGCGAGGCCGCGATCAAGCCGGCCAGGCCGCCAAAGCCGAGCACTTCCAGGCCCATGCCGAACGGATTGACATAGGCGCCGAGCAGGCGCGCGGCCAGCGGCGTGGACAAGGGGCCCAGCAGGAAGCCCGCGCCGAACGGCAGGAACACGAGGCCTGCGCTCAAGGCGTCGACGTGCAGGGCGTTTTGCAGGTAGACGGAGAACAGCAGGAAGAAGGCGGCGATCGCATAGAACAGCAGGGCGACCAGCAATGCACGGCCCAGGCCCGGCGCCCGCAGGGCGGTCGGATCGAGCAGCGGGGCGCCGCCCCTGCCGGCAAGCCGGCTTTCGTAGCGCCAGAAGATCCATGCCAATGCCGGCACCGCGCCCAGGCAGAGGCATGACCACAGCGGCCAACCCGCTGCACGCCCCTCGATCAGCGGCACGATCAGCGCGCCCAGCGTCGCCATCGACAGCGCCGTGCCGACCAGGTCCAGCTTGCGGGCGTGTTCCGCACGCGTCTCCTTCAGCAGGGGGATGCCGAACAGCACCACCAGGATCGCCACCGGCAGGTTGACGAGGAAGATCGTGCGCCAGGCCATGCCGAACAGGTTCAGCGAAATCAGGATGCCGCCCAGCGCCTGCCCGATCACTGAGGCCAGGCCGAAGACCGCGCCATAGAGGCTCAGCGCGAGCGATTTTTCCGTTTCCGGAAAGATCGCCTGGATCGAGGCGAGTGCCTGCGGCGCCATGATGGCCGCCGTCACGCCCTGCAAGGCGCGCCCGATGATGAGCGTCCACGGCGACCACGCGATGCCGCACAGCAAGGATGCCGCCGCGAAGCCGGTCAGGCCGAGAAAAAACATGCGTCCGCGGCCGAACAGATCTCCCAGCCGGCCGCCGGTGATGAGCGTCACGGCATAGCACGCCGCATAGGAGGAAATGACCAGTTGCTCGGCCGAGGAGGAGGTGCCCAGTTCCCCCTGGATCGAGGGCAGCGCGACGTTGACGATGAAGAAATCCAGGGGTGGCAGGAAGGCGCCGACCAACAGGATCGAGAACATGGCCCAGCGGCGCGGATCGGGTGAAAGGGGCGTGTTTGAGGACATGAATGAGCCTTGTTACGGAACCATTCGGTTCCAAATTGAGCAAAAAAATCAGTCGAGGATGCGCATCGTGCTGTCGACCAGCGCGAGCATGTCCGCTTCGTGCATGCCGGTCTTGCCCAGCACGCGCATTCCCTCGATCTGGCAGACCAGGAAGCGCGCCAGCACCTGCTCGTCGCGTTCGGCAATCTCGCCGCTCGCCTGCCCGCGCACGATCGCGCCGGCATAAAGCTGCTGCAGGCGGCGGAACATGCGGCCGCTGCGTTCCGCGACCTCGGCATCGTGCGCGGCCATCTCCGTGGTCATCGCCACCACCAGGCAGCCGCGTCGCCCGGCGGCGCCGACCGAGAGGCTGGCGTAGCGCAGCAGCGAATCGCGAATGGCGTCCTTCACGGCGCCGGGCTGCGCGAGGATGTCGGCGGTCGCCTTGAGGCCGTCGGCCATGTACAGGTCGAGCGCGGCCAGCAGCAGGCCCTTCTTGTCGCCGAACGCCTTGTAGAGACTGCCGCGCGACAGCCCGGTGCCCGCGATCAGATCGGGCAGGGACGCGCCTTCATAACCTCGGTCCCAGAACACGTTCATCGCGTCGCGCGCGGCGTCGTCGAGTTCGAATTCGCGGGGACGGCCGAGACCAGCGGGGTTTGCCATGGATGAGCCTCGTGGAAGATGGACGCATTATATGGACTGATCGGTTTCCATGTCAACGGCGATCGTGGCGGCGGGGAATACCGCGGGCCGGGGCGAGGGCGGCCGGAAAGGCTCGCGATCGTCGACGATGATCAGCAGGAAGGACGAGGCGCGGAAATTGCCGGCGCCGGCGTCCCGCGCCTGTCCGGCACGTATTGGCCGACGTCGCCGATCCAGCCGGTCCCATCGAGCCCATGGCGTCATCCGTCTTCCTGTATCGTCTGTTTAATCCTTCCTCGACGCGCGTCGCGGCGCCGATGGCGCCGAGGCCCGCTGCCAGAACATGCCTCGTCGATCCTCCAACGCCTGGCTCAAGCTGCTCGCTGCCTTCGCGACCCCGGCGACACGCAAGCCGAAACGGGGCAGTGGGATCAAGCCGGTGAAACCGCTGTCGAAGCCCTCCACGCTCAAGCCGAAGTCCGCTCCACGAAAGAGAGCGGGTAGTTCCTTGCACACGCCGTCGCCGACCTCGCCAAAACCACCGAAAACCGGCCGCGGCGCGCGCTCCCGGCCGACGCTGTCGCCGCTGGGCACGTGGACCCGTTCGTTCCATTCGGCCCGGCCGGCACCGGGCCAACTCGTGAATCACCTCACCTATCTGCTCTACCGTCCGCCGCTCGCCAAGCCCGGCGGCCCGCTCGTCGTGATGCTGCACGGCTGCAAGCAGACCGCCGAGGCGTTCGCGCTCGGCACGCGCATCGACCGCCTCGCCGACCGCCATGGTTTTTCGGTGCTGTTGCCGGAACAGTCGACCGGCAGGCATCCGCATCGCTGCTGGAACTGGTTCGATCCGCCGGCCCCCGCGCCCGGCTCGGATGCCGATGCGGTGGCATCGCTGGTGCGCGCGATGATCGCGCTGCACGGCTTCGATCCGGCGCGTGTCTACCTGGCCGGCATGTCGGCCGGCGCCGGGCTGGCCGCGCAGCTCGGGCTGCACGAGCCCTCGCTGTTCGCCGCGCTCGGCCTTCATTCGGGCGCCCTGGCCGGTGCCGCGCGCTCGTCGATCCATGCGCTGCGCGTCATGCAGCACGGCAGCCGCGACGAGCCGATCGCGTTGATCGACGCGGCGATCGAGCTCGATCGCTACCCGGGCATGCCGGTGCTGATCGTGCATGGCGAACTGGATGGCGTGGTCGCGAAGATCAATGCCGAGCAGGCGGCGCGGCAGTGGCTGCGCGTCAATGGCCTCGTCGACGCGAGCGGCGAGGCGACGGGCGGCACGCGCGTGATGACCGAGCATGGCGACCGCCTGGTCGTCGACTATCGGCGCCGCGGGCGCGCGATCGTGCGAGTCTGCATGGTGCGAGGGCTCGGCCACGCCTGGAGCGGCGGCGACGATCGGCTGCCGTTCAACGCGGCGCGCGGCCCGGACGCGAGCGCGATGCTCTGGGCATTCTTCCGCACTCGGCGGCGAGCGCTTCCGGTGGCCTCGCCCTGACCAGGGCATGCCGCCAGCGCAAGCCCGATGCGTCCTGGCCGGCAATATTGCCCAATTATTCGTTCTGGCACAGAATTGCGGCGACCACTACCCAGCCCGGATGGTTCATGGAGCCACGAGAGTCGCTTCCGCCGCTCAACCCGACGCGCGCCTTCGAGGCTGCCGGCCGTCTGTTGAGCATCTCCAAGGCGGCCCTGGAGCTGGCTGTCACGCCGGCGGCCGTCAGTCGCCAAGTGCAGACGCTCGAGCGCTATCTCGGCGTCGAGCTGTTCGAACGCTTGAAAGGGCGCCTGGAACTGACGGCCGCGGGAGCCGCTTACCTCGCCGAACTGATGCCCATCTTCGCGGCGCTGCGCGACGCCACGACCAGCATTCGCACCACCACCCGCCGCGCGAGCATCCTGAAGATCCGATCGCCCGCGACCTTCGCGGTGCGCTGGCTGATTCCGCGCCTGGCCAATTTCCACCGATTGCACGAGGACATCGAGGTCCAGCTCACCACCTCGTCAGCGCCCCTGAACTTCGGTCGCGACGATATCGATGCCGGAATCCAGCTCGGCGATGGAGACTGGAAGGACGTCGAGGTGCGGCGCCTGATTCCGAACCTGCTGGTCCCGGTGGCGGCGCCGTCGCGCCTGGTCGACGAGGATTCGCCGCTTCAGGGGCAGACGCTCCTGCATTCGCTGGCCCGGCCGGAGGACTGGCTGCTCTGGCTCAAGGCCTCGGGACGGCCGCCGCACCCGGCGCGACGAGGCATGCGCTACGAGACCTCGTTGCTCGCCTATCAGGCCGCGATCGAAGGGCATGGCATCGCCATCGCGCAGGAAGCGCTGGTGCGCGCCGAACTCGATTCCGGCGCCCTGGTCGCGCCTTTCGCGTTCAAGCTCGACCGTGGCGCGCATACCTACTATTTCGTCTGGCCCAGCAAGCGCCGCGCCTCGAAAGCGCTCGAGATCTTTCGCGATTGGCTGGTGGCGCTCGTCGCCCAGGAACGGGCCTTTTAACAAAAAGTCAAAAAGTCGCTGAGATAAAGTCGTTTGTCGCGTCGGTGCGCGGTCCTTATGCTCGTCTCGTGGCTTGTCGAGGTGACGAGCCGGCAGACAGGACATTCAACGTGCTGACAGATAGTCTGGCTGGCGTGCGGGTGCTCGATTTCTCGCACGTGCTGGCAGGCCCGGTCTGTTCGATGACGCTCGCGGACCTCGGTGCGGAAGTCGTCAAGATCGAGCCTCCCGATGGCGAACTTGGAAGGAAGATCGGACCGCCCTGGATACAGGGCGAAAGCGCCACCTTCATGAGCGTGAACAGGAACAAGCTCGGCGTCTCGATCGATCTGAAGACCGAAGCGGGCCGCCGTCTGGTTCGGAAGATGCTGGATAGCACCGACGTGCTGGTGGAAAACTTCCGGCCCGGCGTCATGAAGTCGATGGGATTCGACTACGACTCGATTCGCGCCGCCCATCCGCGCATCGTGTATTGCTCCATTTCGGCCTTTGGCCAGCAGGGCTCGCATCGCCGGCGCCCCGGAGTCGATGGCGTGATCCAGGCCGCCAGCGGGCTGATGAGTACCTTGGGCACCGCCAACGACGATCCCCTGAAGGTTCCCGTTCCGATCGCGGACATGATCGGCGGTTATCTCGCTTCGATCGGGATCCTCGGCGCGCTGCACCGCGTTCGCGACGGCAAGGGCGGCCAGCACCTCGATATCAGCCTCTACAACGCCACCGTGATGCTGCAGCAAACGGGTTTCGCCGCGTATTTCGCGATGGGGCGCAACCCGGACCGGCTGGGAAGCGCCGCGCCCTACGCGGCGCCGAACGAGGCGTTTCCCAGCCGGGATGGCTGGATCATGGTGGTGGCCTATCATCCGGCGCGCTGGGCCGCCTTGTGCGATGAACTGGACATGCCGTGGCTCGTGGCGGATGCGCGCTTCGCGAGCAACGCGCTGCGCGTACGAAACCGAGCGGCGCTCCACGAACTGCTGGCCGGAAAACTGGCTGAGCGCCCCACGGCCGAGTGGATGGAGCGTCTCGCCGCGCGAGACATCATGTGTGCACCAATTGTTTCGTATGACGAAGTAGTGGCATCCGACGAATACGCGGGAAGCGGGCTGTCCCGCATGGTCGATCACCCGGTGGCGGGCCGCATGCGGACGATCGGTTTCGCCCTCGGGCCTTCCGGGACGTCACGGGGCCAGGCCGACCGGGCCGCTCCACTGAAAGGCGAGCACACCATCGCCGTGCTCGAACGACACGGCATCGGCCGCGAGGAAATCGACGCGCTGCTCGAACAAGGCGTGATTCACGCGTGCTCCCCGTGCCCCGCCCAGGCAGATTACGGTAACGAAGGACAGGAATGACGGACAGCTGCATAAAACAAGAGCGCCACGGCAAGGTGTCGCTGATCAGCCTGAGCTCGAGGAATCCACTGAACCCGCTGACCGACCAACTGATCGATGGGCTTGTCGAGGCATTGACGATCAACGAGACGGACCCGGACATTCACGCGAGCGTCATCACCGGCTCCGACAAGGCCTTTGCCGCGGGGGCGGATATCGTCGGCATGTCGAAACTCGACTACGCCACGGCGTTCGAGCTGGATTACATCGGGCGCAACTGGGATGCCTTGCGTACCTTGCGCAAGCCGCTGGTTGCCGCCGTGCGGGGTTACGCCCTGGGCGGCGGTTGCGAGCTGGCGATGATGTGCGATGTGGTGATCGCCGCTTCGGACGCGATATTCGGCCAACCGGAAATCAAGTTGGGCATCGTGCCCGGCGCGGGAGGCACGCAACGGCTGCCGCGCGCGCTCGGCAAGGCCAGCGCGATGCTGATGTGCCTGACCGGCGAGCCCATTACCGCGCAGCAAGCGCTTGCCGGCGGCTTGGTCGCCAAGGTGGTGGCCCCGGACCAACTGATCGATGCGGCGATGCTCGTCGCCGGGCAGGTCGCCAGGCATTCCCTGCCGGTGATCGTCGCGATCAAGGAGGCCGTCAACCGCGCCTTCGAAACCTCCCTTTCCGAAGGGCTGCTGTTCGAGCGCAGGTCATTTCACGCCGGGTTTTCCCTGGCGGACCAGAAGGAAGGGATGGCGGCATTCATCGAACGGCGTCCCGCGAAATTCGACAACCGCTGATTGCCGGCGTTCGCGCGGCATTTCACCTTGAACGAGAGGTTCAACCATGTCCTCCCATGACAACCTGGACGGCCAGCTGGTCGCGACGTCCTTCGAATCCGGAATCCTGACCATCACGCTCAACGAAACCAGGAACGGCAATGCGCTCACGATCGCCATGACGGAAGCCTTGTCGGATGAGCTGGAAGCCGTCAAGCGCCGAGACGACGTGCGCTGCGTCCTGCTGCGCTCGGCGGGAAAGCATTTTTGCACCGGCGGCAACGTCAAGGACATGCAAAGCGGCGGCGATCTGATGGAAGGCGGCGCCACCGAGGTTCGCGATCGCCTGCACGGCAGCCTGCACCGCATCACCCGTGGCTTTCAGGAAATGGAGGTGCCCTCGGTCTGTGCCGTCAATGGCGCGGCGATCGGGGCCGGCTTCGACCTCTCCCTGATGTGTGATATCCGGATCGCCGGCCGGCGTGCGCTGTTCGCCGAAAGCTTCCTGCGCCTCGGCCTCATCTCGGGCATTGGCGGCGCGTGGTTCCTGAGCCGCGTGGTGGGGCCGGCCAAGGCGCTGGAACTGACACTGACCAGCGACTTCATCGATGCCGACGAGGCTTGCCGGCTCGGCATCGTCACCAGGGTCGTGCCCGACGATGACCTGGACGACGAAGCATTGGCGCTCGCCTCGCGTATCGCGGCGCATCCGCCCGGCGCCGCGCGCATGGCCAGGAAACTGGTTCGCGAATCGGCGCAGATCCCCCTGGCTGCCGCGCTCGAGATGGCCGCCAGCATGCAGGCCATCCTGCTTTGCGGCCAGGAGCACAAGCAGCGGGTCACGGAATTCAACGAGCAGCAGGCGCTGGCCAGGCGCAATCGGTAAGCACGCGAAAAAAGAGCTGCGGCCGCGCCAAGTGGCACGACAGCCCGTGTTCGAGTCAAAGGAGACAAGCATGTTCGCCGATCACGAGGCCGGGCATCGCCGGCCGGGTATGTTCCGGATCATTGCCAGCTCGAGCATCGGCACGATGCTCGAGTACTACGATTTTTTCATCTATGTCGCGCTGACCTCGACGCTCACCGAGCTGTTCCTGCCCGCTACCGATCGCCTCGTCATGAGCCTGGCGGGCGTCGCGACCTTCGGCATCGCCTATGTCGCGCGGCCGCTGGGCACGCTGATTTTCAGCCCGATGTCCGACAGGATAGGGCGCAAGAAGACCTTCGTGATCACGCTCGTGATCATGGGGGTCGGGACGGTGGGAATCGGCTGTCTTCCCACCTATGCGGCCATCGGTGCCGCCGCGCCGGCGGCGCTCCTGAGCCTGCGCATCGTCCAGGGCGTGGCGCTGGGAGGGGAATACGGCTCGGCGGTCGTCTACGTGATGGAGCATGCCGGGGCGGGCAGGAAGGGCATGGCGACCAGCGTGCTGCAAAGCACGGCGACGATCGGCCTGTTGCTGGCCCTGCTGATCGTCTGCACGCTCCGGTTCGCGCTGGATGCCGAGGACTTCCGCGCCTGGGGATGGCGGGTTCCGTTTCTCGTTTCCGCGCCGATCGTCGTGATTGCAACCTGGATTCGGCTCGGCATGTCCGAAACGCCGACCTTCATGGCGCTGAAGCATGCCGGACGATTGTCGGCGTCGCCGCTGCAGGACACCCTGGGCAGCAAGACATCCTGGAAGGCGATCTTCGTGGCGATGTTCGGCCCCCAGGGCGGGACCTCCGTGTCGCTGTACACGTCGATCGTCTACATGCTCTATTTTCTCGAGAATGTCCTGAAGGTGGAGCAGACGCGGGCCAGCCTCTGCCTGGGCGTGGCGATCCTGATCGCGGCGCCGATGTACCCGGTGTTCGGACGCCTGTCCGATGCGATCGGCCGGGCGAAGGTGATCCTGGTCGGCATTGCGCTCTGGATCGTCGCGGCATATCCGTGCTTCGCCGGGATTCGCGCGGCGGTATCGGCCGGCGAGTGGGGCGCCGTCATTGCGCTGATCAGCGTGCTTGCCATCCTGACCGCCATGATCATGGCGCCGCTGCCGGCCTTTATCGCCGAATCGTTTCCGCCGCAGAGCCGGACCACCGGTTTCGGTTTGTCCCAGCAACTGGGCAACATCCTGTTCGGCGGATTTCTTCCCCTGATCAGCCTGTTCTTTGTCCATCTGACGGGCAATCAACTGGCGGGCGTCGTGTACTCGATGCTGGCGATGGCGCCTTGCCTGGTCGTGACCGCTCTCTGGGGCCTCGGGCAGGAAGCGGCGGGACGGTGCGCAGCCGCCGCCGAGGCGTCGCCGGTGCGGGCCGCCGGCGACGAATTGCCGGCCGGCCGTTGACGGCGGAATGTCCGTCGAGGCCGCGAACATAGGATCAGGCAATAGAAATAGACACCGCGTCATCGTGGAAATCGGCCAGTCGCCTTAAGCTTGATTGCGCATCCCGATCCCATCTCGAGCGTTTGAATCACCGGTTTTTTTCGCTTCCCAAACTGACTTGCAAAGGAATCCTGAATCATGATCAAGGTAACCAATCCCGCGGATGGCAGCTTCGTCGGCGAGGCGCCGGAAATGACATCGGACCAGGTCAGGGCCGCGATCGCGCGCACTTGCGACGCCTTCCCGGCATGGTCGAAAAAGCTCGCCAGGGAGCGCGGCGAGTTGCTGCGTCGCTGGTTCGAACTGGTGCGCGACGACAAGCGCGCGTTCGCGGAAATCATGGTCAGGGAGAACGGCAAATGCCTTTCCGATGCCATGGGAGAAATCGATTACGGCCTGGGCTTTGTCGAGTGGTACGCGGAAGAGGCCAAGCGGGTGTATGGCGACACCATTCCGACTCACGCCGCCAACGCCCAGGTGGTGGTGGTCAAGGAGCCGGCGGGTCCGACAGCCGCCATTACGCCATGGAATTTCCCCTTCATGATGATCACGCGCAAGATTGCGACGGCGCTTGCCGCCGGTTGCACGATGATCATCAAGCCGTCGGAGCTGACACCGCTGACTGCGTACAAGCTGCTCGAATACGCCCGCAAGGCCGGCATCCCGGAAGGCGTGTTCGAAATGGTCACGGGCGATCCGAAGCAGATCGGCGAGCTCTTCACCAGCGACTCGCGTATCCGGAAGCTGTCGTTCACCGGTTCGACGGCGGTGGGCAAGCTGTTGGCCAGCGCCTGCGGCAAGGACCTCAAGAAGATGACGCTCGAGCTGGGCGGCAATGCGCCGTTCATCGTGTTCGACGATGCCGATTTCGACGGGGCGGTAGCGGGGCTGGTCGCCGCCAAGTTGCGCAACTCCGGCCAGGTCTGCATCTCGCCCAATCGGATCTACGTCCACGAGCGCATCCACGACCGATTCGTCGCCGCGCTGGCGGAGAAGGTCGCGACAATCCGCGTGGACCAGGGCATGCAGGAGGAATCGGTGGTCGGCCCGATGATCAACCAGGCCGGTTTCAACAAGGTTGCGCAACTGGTCGAGCAATCGAGGCAGGCCGGCGCGAAGCTCGTGCTTGGCGGCAAGCCGCATGCGAAGGGCGGCCTGTTCTATGAGCCCACCATCCTGACCGGGCTCGACGACACGATGGAGATCGCCCGCACTGAAATCTTCGGTCCGGTGTTCCCGGTCTATCGATTCACGAGCGAGGACGAGGTGGTGAAGCGCGCCAACGACACCGAATACGGCCTGGTCGCCTATGTGTTCACGCGCGACCTGGGGCGGGCGCTTCGCCTGTCGAGGTCGATCGAGTCTGGCATGGTGATCCTCAACAGCGGCTCGGTCGGGACCGCGTCGATTCCCTTCGGCGGCGTCAAGCATTCCGGTTATGGCCGCGAAGGCAGCTACCACGGGATCGAGGAGTACGTCGAAGTGAAGTATGTGCTGATGGGCGGCCTCGACAAGTGAGGCCCGCGGGCGGGTACCGGCCGGGCGAAGTCCGCCCGTGTCGTTCCGGGCGGCTTCGTGAAAATCTTACCGTCGCTCATGTACCTGCCGGATGGCACGACCCGGATCGAGCGTCCTCGCTCCCGAGGATGATGAATGACGCGCGAACATCCGTTCCATGGCGCGCCACCGCTTCGCCGCCGGCTGCGTGCCGCTCCGGGCAAAGCGTCCCGGGTGCCCCGGGCACGCCGCGAATCGGCCGGCCGGCGCCCGCCGGCGGCCGGGTACGAGGTTTGCTGGAACCAGGCTGACGCATCGGCCACCGGTGAACCCGAACCGATAGGCGGCCCCCGCCTGAACGCGGTGCCGCGAAGGGGCCGGCCAGGGATTCGCCCGGACAAGGCGTCATTCATACAAATCCAAGGAGGTACGACATGTCACTGGGACTGATTTTACTGATCATCATCGTGCTGATACTGGTCGGCGTGATTCCCACCTGGCCTCACAGTCGCAGCTGGGGCTACGGGCCGAGCGGCCTGCTGGGCGTGGTGCTAGTCATCGTGATCGTGCTGGTCCTGCTCGGGCAGATATAGCTGCGTTTTCCGGCTGATCCTTTCCGCTGATTTCCGCCGGAAGGCAGGCGAAACCGGCCTCGCGTCCCGTCAAGGGCGCAGGCCGCGTTTCGCGGAAAGCGCCGGCCGCTCATTCGACTACTTACCCGCCTGCTTATTCACCCACTTACCCGCCCAACTCGACGTTGAACTGCCGCCCCACGTAGTCGATGTGCGCGAACATCGCGTCCTGCGCCGCATCGGGATTGCGGTCGCGAATGGCGCGATAGATGGTTTCGTGCTGGAGCAGCCGATCGCGCGCCTGCACCGCCGCATTGAGGTTGTTGACGGTCGCGTCGTAGGTATTGCTGGCGATATGCTCGCGCAGCATGGTGATCACGCCGGCATAGAACTGGTCCAGCATGCGGTTGTGCGAGGCCGCCGTGAGCATGGCGTGGAATTCGCAATCGGTGCGCGCTTCCTCGTCGACATCGGCCTGCCGCACGGCCGCCTGCATGCGCTCGAGTATCCCCTCGAAGCGCTCCACCTGATGCGCCGACGCACGCTGCGCCGCGAAGCGCGCCGCCGCGCATTCGAACACCATCCTGAATTCGAGCGTTTCCGAGCGCAGCGGCGGGGTTTCCGCGATCAGCTGCATCCACGGCGCCGCCGTGCCCACCGGCTTGTTCCCCAGCAGATAGACGCCGCTGCCGTGCCGGCTCTCCAGCAAGCCCTTGCTGACCAGCCGGCCGATCGCCTCGCGCACCGTCGCGCGCGACACGCCGAGCGACTCGGCCAGCGCCCGTTCGGCCGGCAGGCGTTCGCCGGCCAGCCATCGTCCCTCCGAAATACCGGTCTCGATCTGCCGGACAGTCCGATTCAGCGCACCCGTGCTTTTCATACCCAGCTCCACTCCTGACCCGCCTGGCCGGCCGCCCGGAAAAGTGGCCTGACCAATTTGCGCCGCCGTCGGCTTTCGCCGGATGATGCCTGCATCCGGTCCAGCGCATGCGGCGTTCCACACGACAGGCGCGGCCCGGCAGCTCGACCCCACAATCAGGAGGCATCACATGAGCCAGCCCACGCTCGCCATCAAGCTGCACGACAAGGACGACGTGCTGATCGCGCGCGGCGCGATCGCCGCGGGAACGATTCTCGCCGAATTCGACGATCTTGTCGCAAGCGCCGAGATTCCGCCCGCCCACAAGATCGCCTGCCGCGACGTCGCGCAGGGCGCGCCGGTGCGCCGCTACGGCCAGATCATCGGCTTCGCCACGCAGGCGATCCGCGCCGGCGAGCATGTCCACGTGCACAACCTGTCGATCGGCGAATTCAATCGCGACTACGCGTTCGGCGAGGACCTCCGCCCGGTCTCGCCCGCCGCCGCGCCGCTCGATTTCCAGGGCTTTCGCCGCGCCGACGGGCGCGTGGCGACCCGCAACTACATCGGCGTGATCAGCACCGTCAACTGCTCGGCCACCGTCACCAAGCTGGTGAGCCAGCACTTCGCGGCGCCCGGCGTGCTCGATGCCTACCCGAACGTGGACGGCATCGTGCCGATCACGCACAGCTTCGGCTGCTGCATCGACCATCACGGCGAGGGCATCCAGCAACTGCGGCGCACCATCGGCGGTTACGTCAGGCATCCGAACTTCGCCGGCGTGGTGATCATCGGGCTGGGCTGCGAGGCCAACCAGATGGGCGCGATGTTCGTCGCCGAGGGCGTGGAGCCGGGGCCGCTGCTGGTGCCGCTGGTGATGCAGGAGGAGGGCGGCACGCAGAAGACGGTGGACGCCGCGATCCGCGCCGTCGAGGCGATGCTGCCGCTGGCCAACCAGGCGCGCCGCGAGCCGCTGCCGGTCTCCCACCTGAGCGTGGCCCTGCAATGCGGCGGCTCCGACGGTTACTCCGGCATTACCGCCAACCCCGCGCTGGGCGCCGCGGTGGACCTGCTGGTGAGCCACGGCGGCACCGCGATCCTGACCGAGACGCCGGAGATCTACGGCGCCGAACATCTGCTGACGCGTCGCGCGGTCAGCCGCGAGGTGGGCGAGAAGATCGTCGAGCGCATCCACTGGTGGGAGTCGTATGCCGAGCGTGAAAAAGGCAGCATCGACAACAATCCGACGCCGGGCAACAAGGCGGGCGGGCTGACCACGATCCTGGAGAAGTCGCTCGGCGCGGTGGCCAAGAGCGGTTCGTCGCCGCTGATGGGCGTGTACCGCTACGCCGAGCCGATCGACACCAACGGGCTGGTGTTCATGGATGCGCCGGGCTACGACCCGATGGGCGCGACCGGCCAGATCGCCAGCGGTGCCAACCTGGTGGTGTTCACGACCGGACGCGGCTCCTGCTTCGGCGCGAAGCCGGCGCCGTCGATCAAGGTCGCGACCAACTCGGCGATGTACCGGCGCATGGTGGACGACATGGACATCAACTGCGGCGAGATCATGGAGGGCGGCGCCTCGGTCGAGCAGAAGGGCGAGGAGATCTTCCGCATGATCATCGAGGTCGCCTCGGGCGGCAAGAGCAAGAGCGAGGCGCTTGGCGTGGGCAACGAGGAATTCGTGCCCTGGATGATCGGCGCGCAGATGTAAGGCGGTACGGCGGGCGCCACGCGCGAGGACGCGGCCCGCCGCGATCGATTCGATTCGCAATACCAATCAAATGCCGGTGACGCGACGCCAGGCTGCGCGCACCGGACGGAGACTCGGCATGAAGATCAAACGAGCCATCGAGCGCTTTCCCGGCGGCATGATGGTGATCCCCCTTCTGTGGGGCAGCGTGCTCAACACGTTCGCGCCGCACGTCCTCGCCATCGGCAGCTTCTCCACCCAGCTCGCCCACGGCGCCCTGCCGATCCTGGCGGTGTTCTTCGTCTGCATGGGCGCGGAGATCCAGTTGCGCACCGCCCCCCGGGCGCTGCGCAATGGCGCGGCGATCACCCTCGCCAAGCTGGCCAGCGGCGTGGCGATCGGCTTCGCGGTGAGCCGGCTGTGCGGGCCTCAAGGCCTGTTCGGGCTGTCGGGCATGGCGATCATCGCCGCCGTGACCAATGCCAACATGGGCCTGTACGCGGCGGTGACGCGCCAGTTCGGCGACGAGGTCGATCGCGGCGCGCTGGCGGTGCTCTCGATCCTCGAAGGGCCGTTCGTGACGATGGTGGCGCTCGGTTTGTCCGGGCTGGCGACCATCCCCGTGATCGACCTGGTGGCCACCGTGCTGCCGATCGTGATCGGCATGGTGCTCGGCAACCTCGACGAGGACATGCGGCGCTTCCTCAAGTCCGGCGGCGACCTGCTGATCCCCTTCTTCGCCTTCGGCCTCGGCGCGCAGATCAACCTGCACGCGATCCTCGGCGCGGGCCTGTCCGGCATCCTGCTCGGGCTCATCACGCTGGCCGCGGGCGCCGTGTGCAACGTGCTGGCCTCGCGGCTGGCCGGCGGCACCGGTGTGGCCGGCATGGCGGCGGCCACCACCGCCGGCAATGCCGTGGCGACGCCCACCGCGATCGCGGCGGTGGACCCGCGCCTGGGTTCGCTGGTGGCGATGGCCACGCCGCAGATCGCGGCCTCGACCATCGTCACCTCGCTGCTGGCGCCCCTGGCGGCGGCCGCCTACGCGCGCTGGCATGGACGCCGTCGCGCACGCGACGCCGAGCTTCACGAAGCGGCTTCGACGAGCAAGGCCTGATCGGCGGCGCGACCCCTGATCACGCGGCGCGGCGCGCGCGCAAGCTCAGGCCACGCGCTGGCCTCTCAGCGCCGCCCGTACCTCCGCTTCGTCGAGCACCTCGTCCAGCACGCGCTTCACGCGCGCCAACAGTTCCTCGCATTCGCTCTCGCTCAGGCACAGCGCCGGCGCGAAACCGAGCGTGCCGTCGCCGAAGGCGCGCAGGATGATGCCGTTGCGGCTGGCCGCGTCGAACAGGCGCGTGGGCAGCTTCACGGCGGGATCGAAGGGCGTGCGCGCGGCCTTGTCGCTGACCAGCTCCAGCGCGCCGAGCAGGCCGCGATGGCGCGCGTCGCCCACCAGCGGATGCTCGCGCAGGGCATCGAGCCCGGCGCCGAACTGCAGGGCGCGCGTGCGGCCGTTCTCCAGCAGCCCGCCGTCGTGATAGAGGCGCAGCACCTCCAGCGCGATCGCCGCGCTGACGGGATGCGCGGAATAGGTCTGGCCATGGCCGATCGGCGCATCGGCCGGCGCGCCGTCGGCGATCGCCTGGTAGACGTGCTCGGCCATCAGCACGGCGCCCATCGGCGCGTAACCGGCCGTCAGGCCCTTGGCCACCGTCATCAGGTCCGGCTCGACCTGCTCGGCCTCGCAGGCGAACAGCGGGCCGGTACGCCCGAAGCCGGTGATCACCTCGTCGGCCACGAACAGGATGCCGAGCCGCCGGCAGGCCTCGCACATCGCCTTCAGCCAGCCCGTCGGCGGCACGATCACGCCGCCCGAGCCCTGCACCGGTTCGCAGAAGAAGGCGGCCACGTGTTCGGCGCCAAGCTCCGCCACCTTGTCCTCGAGTGCCTTGACCGAGGCGGCGATGATCGCCCGCGGATCGTCGGGCGCGGCGCTGCGATACGGATAGGGCGAGGGGATATGGTGCTGGGTCGCCTGCGGCAGGTCGAAGCCGCGATGGAACACCGGCAGCGCCGTGAGCCCCGCGCCGAATGATGACGAGCCGTGGTAACCGCGCTCCAGCGCGATGAAGTGCTTCTTCGCCGGCTTGCCGATCGCGTTGTAGTAGTAGGTGATGAAGCGCACCGCGGAATCGACCGCGTCGGAGCCGCCCAGCGTGAAGTAGATGCGCGACAGCGAGGCCGGGGCCAGCGCGGTGAGCCGCTCGGCCAGTTCGATGGCGGGCGTCGAGCCGAAGTGGAAATAGCCGGTGGCGTAGGGCAGCCGGCTCATCTGGCGCATCGCCGCCTCGACGATGCTGGCCTGGCCGTAGCCGGTGTTGACGCACCAGAGCCCGGCGAAGGCATCGAGCAGTTCGCGGCCGTCGGCGTCGCGCAGCCATACGCCATGGCCCGAGTCCAGGATCGTCACGCCGCGCGCCTCGTGCGCGCGATAGGCCACGGCCGGGTGAATCAGGTGTCGACGATCGGCGTCGACCAGAAGGTCTTTTTGCATCTGCTACCTCGAAAAGGGATCCGCCGGGGGATCGGGACGCGGCCGGCGCATCGGGAGCACCGGCCGCGGAAAACGGCGCGCGTGCGCGCCTAGAAGCGATGGATCATGCCGAGCCGCACCAGCGTCTGGTTCTCGCCCGACGAGGCGCCGGCCGAGGCGGGCGTGGTGGCGAAATCGAAGGCCGTGCCGGTATGCGCGCTGACCACGTGCTGGTACGCGGCCTGCATGTAGAGCGAGGTGCGCTTGCTCAGGTCGTAGTCGAGCATCAGCGAGAGCTGGTGCCACTTCGGCTCGAAATCGCCGGTGCTCGCATGCAGGTTCGCCTCGGTGAAGGTATAGGCGCCGAACAGCCAGAACGACGGCGTGAAGGAGTACTTCGCATTGACCTCGAAGTTGTCGAACTTCCAGGACTGCCAGCGCCCGCCCGGCGGCTGGGTGGCCGTCGAGGCGATATAGGCATTGGCGGTCGGGTCGTAGACGTCGACATGCGAGTAGGACAGGCCCAGCCTGGTGGCCGCGAACGCGTAGGACAGCCCCGCCACGATGTTCTGCTCGGACGAGCCGGTAAACACCGTGTCGGTGGACACCGCGCCGTTGGCCGAGCCGCCCGCGTCGATCTTCAGGTAGCCGAGCGCGGCGGTCAGGCCCGCCAGCTTGTATTGCAGGGCCGCGCTGTAGAGCCGGTTGTTGGCGAAGCCGGTGTCGTTGCTGAAGCCGTACATCGCCTCGGCCTTCAGGCCGTTGAAGTTCGGGCTGGTGTACTTGACCGAGTTGTTGACGCGGAAATCGAAGTCGGCGTTGTCGTTGTCGAACGGATGCGAGGCGACGTCGCCGCTCACGCCGCCCGCGCCGGTCAGGCCGCTCCAGAGATCGATGATCGGGTCGTACTGGCGACCGAACGAGAGCGTGCCGAGCCGGTCCGATTGCAGGCCGACCCAGGCCTGCCGGCCGAACTCGCGGCCGCCCTGCTTGAAGGCGCCGCTGTTCACGTCGAAACCGTTCTCTAGGCGGAACAGCGCGCGCGTGCCGCCGCCCAGGTCCTCGGAGCCGGCGATGCCCCAGCGGCTGCCGAAGGTGTCGCCGCTCTTCATCTGGAAGGTGCCGTGTCCCTTCGCGTTGCTGGTGTAGTTGAGCCCTTCGTCGATGATGCCGTACAGCGTGACGCTGCTCTGTGCCTGCGCCGCCGTGCTGCTGCCGGCGAGTAGCGCCAGCGTCGTCGCCACCGCTGCCGCGATGCGTGTTTCCAAGCCTGCTGCCTTGCTCATGATTGCCCCTGGTGGTTGGTCGTGTTGCATGAATCGAAGCCTTGCTGGCACTGCGCCGGCGTGCGGGCACACACCAGCGGACGAAGACGACCGATGGCGCGGCTCGGGCCGGATGAAACGAAAGGGTTCGCGCCGGCTCAGTAACCGCGCGCGAGATCGACGCCGGCCGGGATGCGGCCGCTGGCGCGATAGGCGGCGACGTTGGCCGCGACCACGGCCGCCGCCGTGTGCAGGTCGGTCGGCGCCGAGATGTGGGGCAGCACCGTCACGGCGGGATGGGCCCAGAGCGGCGAGGCTTCCGGCAGCGGTTCGACCTCGAACACGTCGAGTACCGCATGCGAGAGCCGGCCGGCATCGAGCGCTTGCAGCAGATCCCGGGTGACCACCACCGGGCCGCGCGAGAAGTTGATCAGCGCCGCGCCGGGCCGCATGGCCGCCAGCGTGCGCCGGTCGAACAGGCCGCGCGTCTCGTCGGTCAGCGGCACGAGACACACCACGATCCCGCTCGCGCCGAGCAGGCGCGCCAGGCCCTCGGCGCCGTGATGGGTGTCCACGCCGGCCAGGCGCTTCGGCGAGCGGCTCCAGCCGGCCACGCGAAAGCCCGCCTCGAGCAGGCGCGCCGCGGCGGCCGCCCCGAGCGTGCCGAGGCCGACAATACCGACCTGTATGTCCTGGGGCTTGCGATAGGGCCGCTGCCGCCATTCGCGCGCCTGCTGCTGGCCGCGGTAGGCGGGCATCTCGCGTTGCAGGTAGTAGGTCCAGGCCAGCACCGCCTCGGCCATGGTGCGCGACATTTCCGGGTCCACCAGCCGGACCACGGGCGGCGCCGTGGCCGGAAGGCTCTCGACCAGTTGCTCGACGCCGGCCCACAGGCTCTGGATCCAGGCGAGCCGGGGCAGGGCGGCGAGTTCGGCGGGATCGGGCCGCGCCACGATCGCGATCCTCGCGCCGGCGCGCGCATCGGCATCGGCCTCGCGCAGCGGCACGATGGTTTCGGCGGGCATCGCCGCGGCGAGCGCGGCGCGATACTCGGCCTCCTGCCCGGCGGGCAGCCGGGTGGCCAGCATGATGATGTCGTTCATGGCGGGTGCCGTGGCGGCGGAAACGGTGGAGCGGGCGCGCCGCGCGGCGCGCCGGGGTTGGCTGCGAATCGGAGGAAAAGCGCAGCGGAAGCGCCGGGGCTCGGAGCGGGCGCGCCGCGAGGGCGCGCCCGCGCCTCAGTCGCCCCAGGTCTGCGCCTCGGCCGGCTTGGGGGCCTCCATCTCGGCCATGTCGATGAAGCGATCGCCGATGCGCGGGTGAGCTCGCCCCCCGTCGGCCGCGCCGATGGCCACCAGCACCTCGTCGGGCCCCGGCGCGTCGGCGATCTGAAACGTCGCCGTCAGGAAGTGCGAGCGTTGCCCCGTGGCCGACTTGTGGATCATCGGCAGCGAGACCATCGAGCCCGGCCCGAGCCGCGTATTGGTGAAGCTCAGGAAGGCGGTGCCGTCCACCGCCTCGCGGAACAGGTTGCCGAAGCGCAGCGTGTGGATCAGCGCCGAGGCGTGCTCGATCTCGCCGTTCACGCCCACCACGGCGGCCTTGCCATAGGCTTGCACGCGCGCGGCCGGCATCAGCGCCACCAGCCGGCGCGTCAGCTCGGCACCCAGCGGCGGCGCGAGGCGCCGGATCTCCGGCTGCAGGTCCTCGCAGAAACCCTGCCCGGCCCAGGGGTTTTTCAGCACGGCGGCCACCACCACGGTGGTGATCGGGCGCGGCGCCGCGCGGCCGCCCTCGACCATCAGTTCCTCGACGAAGGTCGAGATCTTGCGCACTTGCAAATCGGTATTCATCAGCACTCCCATCGGATGACGTGATCGATGCGAGGCATGCTAAGTAGCGTCAATTCGAGCGTCTTCCTCCGTTCCGGGGGAAGCACGACTTTTTTGACACTGCGATAAGTCGTATAGTCAGCCACGCCCAACAGGAGCTCTCGATGCCGGATACGTTGTCGCTCATGTCGTCCCTGCGCGACGTCGCCAGCCGAATCAATGCGGATGCCGACGTCGACACGCTGCTGCACAGCCTGATCGAGCTGGCCTGCCATCACGGCTCCTGGGATCTCGGCTCGATCATGAGCGTGGATATCGCGCACGGTTACGCGCTGGTGATCGCGCGGCGCGACCCGACCCTGCTCAAGCGCGCGCTGGCCGACCGCTGGGAGCTGGCCACCAGCCCCGCGCTGGTCGCGCTGCAGCGCAACGAGCCGGTCTACATCCGCGATGCGCTGGAGACCACCGAATTCCTCGGCTACCGGCGCGAGGCGCCCGAGCGCGGCTACCGCACCGTGCTGGTGCTGCCGATGGCGAGCTGCGATGCCGAGGGGCGGCCGATGGTGCTGGTGGTGTCGGCGCGCAAGGTGGTGGACGTGGCGCCCGAGCACCTGGCCTTCATGGAGCTGGTGGTGCACCTCGGCGCGATCGCGATCGAGCGCGCCCATCGCCAGCGCGCCCAGCAGGCCGCCGCCGAGCAACTGCGACGCGTGCTCTCGGTGCAGGGCGCGATGTTGCAGGAGGTGCTGGTGGGCGGCTCGATGGACACGCTGACCGGCATGCTGGCCGACCTGCTCGACTCGCCGGTGCTGGTGATCGACTTCTACGGCGGCGAGCTGCTGGCCTCGCGCCCACCCGTCGAGGGGCTCGACGGCGCCGCCTGGCGCGCCCTGCTCGACGGCGAGACCGGCCGTCAGATGCGCGAGACCGCGCGCGAAGCGATCGCGCGCCATGCCTTGCGGCGGGTGCGCTTCGCGCTGCCGGGCGGGGTGCCGCTCACGGCCGACGTGGAGCCCCTGGCGGTGGACGGCGACACGGTGGGTGCGCTGCTGAGCTTCGGCGGGCGCGCCGAGGGCGACCTGCAGGCGCTCGCGATCGAGAGCGCGAAGTTCGCGATGAGCGTGCAGCTGATGCGCAGCGTGATCCGCTTTCGCGCCGAGACGCGCACCCTGACCGAGCTGTTCTTCGAGATCGTCGAGCGGCGCTGGCGCGACGAGCAGGACATCGTCGAGCGCTCGCGCCGGCTCGGCATCGCGCTGGGCGCGCCGATGCGCCTGCTGGTGGTCGACTATCCGCGCCGCGAGGGCCCGGCGCTGGACCGCTCGGCCGAATGCCATCGCACCGCAGGCCTGATCGCGGCGCAGCACAAGCTGGCCGCGCATCCGGTGACGGTCGGCGGCGGCCTGGTCTGCCTGCTGCCCGACGACGGCCAGCGGCCGCTGGCCAGCATCAACGCCTTCGCGCGCCAGCTGTGCGCGGCACTGAGCCCGCTGTTCGGCGGCGAGCCCACCCTGGTGGCCAGCGACCGCGTGGCGGGCCTGACCGAGCTGGCCAACGAATGGGACCGCTGCTGGCGGATGATCCGCGTGGCGCGCTCGTTCGGCAAGACCGGCGCGCTGAGCGTGCCCGACCTCGGGCCGCTGCCGATGCTGATGGGCGCGGCCGATTCGCCCGACGTGCGCGCCTTCATCACCGGCACCATCGGGCCGATCGTCGAATACGACGCCAGCCATCGCGCCTCCTACCTCGACACGCTGGCGATCTACATCCGTCACGGCTGCCGCAGCCAGGCATGCGCCGACGCGATGGGCCTGCACGTGACCACGCTGCGTTACCGGCTGTCGCGCATCTCGGACCTGTTCGGCATCGACGTCGAGACGCCCGAGCGGCGCTTCGCGATCGAGCTCGCGCTGCAACTGCACAACCTGCTGGAGGGCGGCAGCCCGCCGGTGGCCGCGGCGGCGCACGGCGCGCACTAGGCGGGACGCCCTCGCCAGCGCCAGCCGGCGGGGCCCGCGCGCGTCGCGGGCTCCGTCACGAGTTCGCCCGCGAAGTCTCCACTAGTGGTTTTCCCGGTCCGACGAACAGCAGGTGAGGTTCCCCCGGTTCTCCTTCGATCCGCAGGAAGCCAGCCCGATTTCAGCCACCTACATTCACCTCAGGACAACGATGTACGAGGTGAATGGCCATGCAAGCGGCAGTATCCGATAACCGAACCCCCATCGACCCGAAGGCGCTGCGCCGTGCCTTCGGCACCTTCGTCACCGGCGTGACGGTGCTCACCACCCTCGACGCCGAGGGCCGCCCGCGCGGCATGACGGCCAACTCCTTCGCCTCGGTCTCGCTCGATCCGCCGCTGCTGCTGGTCTGCGTCGGCGCGGGCGCGTCGAGCTACCCGGCCTTCGCCGCCGCCGACAAGTTCGCGGTGAACCTGCTGAGCGACAGCCAGGTGGACGTCTCCAACCTGTTCGCCTCGAAGGCGGCCGACAAGTTCGCCGCGATCAACCACGACGTGGTGCATACCGGCGCGCCGGTGCTGACCGACTGCCTGACCTGGTTCGACTGCTCGATGCACGACCGCGTCGAGGCCGGCGACCACCTGATCCTGATCGGCCGCGTGCAGGCCTTCGGCACCAGCCCCGCGGCGCCGCTGGGCTTCTGCCGCGGCCGCTACGCGCAGGTCAAGGACCCGCTGCCGCCGGGCTGGCTGTCGTCCACCGACATGATCGTCGGCTACCTGATCGAGGCGCAGGGCGAGGTGCTGCTGGTGGCCGACGGCAAGGGCGGCTGGGTGCTGCCCACCGCGCCGCGCCGGCTGGTGGACGCCCGCCTGCCGGTGGCGGGCGGCGGCTCGCTGGCGCTGGTGCCCGACGACACCTTCCTCTATTCCGTCTACGACACCGACGGCGACGATTCCGGCTACCTGATCTACCGGGCCCGCCTGGCCGAGCCGCGCGGCGCGCTGGCGCTGCCGCCGGAATTCCGCTTCTTCGCCCCGGACGCGCTTCCCTATGACGAAATCGCCTCGGTCGAGATGCGCGCGATGCTGCGCCGTTTCGTGCGCGAGACGGCCGGCGGCGGCAGCTATTCGATCTACATGGGCTCGCACGACGGCGGCCGCGTCGCGACGGTTGGCGCCGCGCAGCCGTGGCGCCATCACGTGCAGTCCTGAACCCAGGCTGGATGACCAAGGACATTTCATGAAGACCACAGTCGAAACCCTGCAGCATGCCCGCATCGGCAATTTCATCGACGGCCGTTTCGTCGAGCCGGCCAGCGGCAGCTACGCCCCTAGCTACGACCCCACCACCTCCACGCCCTGGTACGAGTTCGCGCAGTCGAACGCGGCCGACGTCGACGCGGCCGTGCGTTCCGCCCAGGCCGCGTTGAAGAACCCCGCCTGGCGGCGCATGACCCAGACCGAGCGCGGCAAGCTGGTGCGCCGCCTGGGCGAGCTGGTGCTCGAGAACGCCGACGCGCTGGCCCTGCTCGAATGCCGCGACAACGGCAAGCTGCTCAAGGAGATGCGCGCGCAGATGCGTGCCATTCCGGATTCCTATCTGTATTTCGCCGGCATGGCGGACAAGCTGCAGGGCGATACGATCCCCGTCAACAAGCTCGACATGCTGAACTTCAACCTGCGCGAGCCGATCGGCGTGGTCGGCATGATCATCCCGTGGAATTCGCCGCTGATGATGCTGACCGGCACGCTCGCGCCGTGCCTGGCGATCGGCAACACGGTGGTGGTCAAGCCTTCCGAGCACGCCACCGCCTCCTCGCTGGCGCTGGCCGAGCTGGCCATCGAGGCCGGCATCCCGCCCGGCGTGTTCAACGTGGTGACCGGCGACGGCGCCACCACCGGCGAGGCGCTCACGCGCCATCCCGGCGTCGCCAAGTACGTGTTCACCGGCAGCACCGTGACGGGCCGCAAGATCGCCGGCAATGCCGCGCAGAACCTGGTGCCATGCCAGATGGAGCTGGGCGGCAAGTCCCCCCACGTGGTGTTCGGCGACGTGGAGATCGAGCGCGCCGTCAACGGCGTGGTGTCGGGCATCTTCGCCGCGGCGGGCCAGACCTGCGTGGCCGGCTCGCGCTGCTTCGTCGAGGCCTCCGTCTACGAGCGCTTCGTCGAGGCCCTGGTGGAGCGCACCCGGCGCGTGCGCGTGGGCCATCCGATGCACGAGGACACCGATATCGGGCCGCTCGCGCTGGCCACCCAGCTCGACAAGGTGCAGCGCTACGTGGCCTCGGGTGTGGAGGAGGGCGCGTGCATCGCCGCCGGCGGGCGCCGCCCGAACACGGGCGCGCTGGCCGAGGGCTGGTACTTCGAGCCGACCGTGATGACCCAGGCCACCAATTCGATGCGCTTCATGCAGGAGGAGATCTTCGGGCCGGTGGTGGGCGTGGTGCCGTTCCACGACGAGGCCGAGCTGATGGCGCTGGCCAACGACACCGAATACGGCCTGGCCTCCGGCATCTGGACCCGCGACATCGACCGCGCGATGCGCTTCGCGCGCGACATCGACGCCGGCACGGTCTGGATCAACACCTACCGCTCGGCCGCCTACATGTCCTCGAACGGCGGCCTCAAGCACAGCGGCTACGGCCGGCGCGGCGGCTTCGAGGTGATGCGCGAGTTCTCGCGGCTCAAGAACGTGGTGCTCGACTACTCGGGCGCGATGCAGGACCCGTTCGTCATTCGTCTGCGTTGAAACGCGCGTTTCCATCCGACACGAGGCATCTATGAAATTCGCCGTATCACTGAGCATGGAGCGGTTCTCCCCCGAGGCGTCGATGACCGAGGCGCGCGACCGGCTGCTGGCGCTGGCGCGCGTGGCCGACGAAGGCGGCTTCGAGACGCTGTGGACCGCCGAGCATCACACCATCGAATGCACCATCTCGCCGAACCCGTTCACGGTACTGACCTGGCTGGCCCAGCACACCGAGCGCATCCGGCTGGGCACCGCCACCCTGGTGGCGCCTTACTGGTCGCCGATCCGGCTGGCCGGCGAGGCCGCCATGTGCGATCACCTGAGCAACGGCCGGCTCGAGTTCGGCATCGCGCGCGGCGCCTACCAGTACGAGTTCGACCGGATGGCCGGCGGCATTCCCCAGCAGGAAGGCGTGGCCTACATGAAGGAGCTGGTGCCGGCCGTCAAGCGCCTGTGGGAAGGCGACTACGAGCACGACGGCCATTACTGGCGCTTCCCGCTCGCCACCTCGGTGCCCAAGCCGCTGCAGCAGCCGCATCCGCCGATCTGGGTGGCCACGCGCGACCCCGGCAGCTTCGACTGGGCGGTCGGCATCGGCGCCAACATCCTGTCCACGCCGCTGTCGGCGCCGCCTTCCGAGGTGGCCGTGCTCGGCGCGAAGTTCCGCAAGGCGGTGGCCGACCATCCCGAGCATCCGCGCCCGCGCTTCATGATGCAGCGGCGCACCTGCGTCTACGATCGCGAGGAGGACTGGCAGACCGCGGTGCGCCACAGCGTCGACTACGGCCGCTACTTCGAGAACCTGATGCAGAACATCGGCACCGTGCACAACGGCTTCCCGGAGGCCGTGCCCTTCGAGACCGTCGCCAACCGCGCCAACTACGATCCCGCCGCGGTGCGCGACAACCTGATGTTCGGCACCCCCGACGAGGTGATCCGCAAGCTGCAGATCTACGAGGACGAGGGGGTCGACCAGTATTGCCTGGGCCTGTCCTTCAACCTGCCCTTCGAGCTGCAGATGAAGACGCTGCGCCTGTTCATCGACGAGATCATGCCGCACTTCGCCGCGCGCGAGCGCGAGCGCCAGGCCGCGGCGGCGGGGGCCTGAGCCATGCGCGACGCACTTCCCGAGGCGCCGCCCGACGCGATCGAGGGCAGCCTGGACGTCGACGGCGTGCGCCTGGCCTATCGCCTGCAGGGCGAGGGGCCGCGCGAGCTGGTCTGCATCCACGGCGTGGGCTCCTATCTCGAGGCCTGGCAGGGCGCCATCAACGCGCTGGGCGGCGGCTTTCGCGTGCTCAGCTTCGACCTGCGCGGCCACGGCCGCTCCGAGCGCGTGAAGGGGCGCTACGAGATCGACGATTTCGTCGGCGACGTGCTGGCACTGGCCGATCACGCCGGCTTCGCCCGCTTCGACCTGGCCGGCTTCTCGCTGGGCGGGCTGATCGCGCAGCGGCTCGCGCTCACGCATCCGGCGCGGCTGCGCCGGCTGGTGCTGCTGGCCACCGTGGCCGGGCGCACCGCCGAGGAGCGCGCGCGCGTGGCCGAGCGGCTGGCCGCCCTGCAGGCGGGCGAGCGCGGCGCGCATTACGACGCCTCGCTGTCGCGCTGGCTGAGCGAGGATTTCCAGGCGCGGCACCCGGCGCTGGTGGACGAACTGCGCCGGCGCAACGCGCGGAACGATCCGGACTGCTACGCGGCGGCCTACCGGGTGCTGGCGCAGACCGATTTCGGCGGCCTGATCGACCAGATCGCGATGCCGACCCTGATCGCGACCGGCGAGCACGACGCCGGCTCGAACCCGCGGATGGCACGCTACATGCATGAACGGATTCCGGATTCGCGGCTGGCGATCCTGCCTAATCTGCGCCACTCGCTGCTCAACGAGGCGCCCGAGCAGGTGGCCGCGCTGATGCGGGCGTTCCTGATTGACAGCGGGGAGGCGGCCCGATGATCGTCGAGGAGCGCATCTACCGGATCCGCAACGGCGCGATGGGACGCTTCCTGAAGCTGGTCGCCGAGGAGGCGCTGCCGATGCAGCAGCCGGCGCTGGGCAACCTGCTCGGGTATTTCACCACCGAGATCGGCTGCCTGTCCCAGGTGGTGCACTGGTGGGGCTATGCCGACCTGGAGGACCGCCGCCTGCGCCGCCAGCGGCTCGCCGCCGACCCGCGCTGGCAGGCCTTCGTCCCGCGCCTGTCCGAGCTGATCGAGCAGGCCGAGAACCGGATCCTGGTGCCGACCGCGTTTTCGCCGCTGCAACAACTGCCGACCGGGCAGGCCGAGCCGGGTGCCCGGCCCGTTCCACCGAAGGAGTGAGCTTGATGACTGAACGCCTGAAAATCGAGCATCTGTACAAGGTGTTCTCCGATCGCCCCGAGCGCGCGCTCGGCATGCTGCGCCAGGGCGCCAGCAAGGCCGACGTGCTGCGCGACACCGGCCAGGTGGTGGGCCTCGACGACGTGTCGCTGAGCGTGCCGGCCGGCGCGATGTACATGATCATGGGCCTGTCCGGCTCCGGCAAGTCGACCCTGGCGCGCTGCGTGAACCGGCTCAACGAGCCCAGCGCCGGGCGCATCCTGCTCGACGACGTCGACCTCTGCGCGCTGGGCGAGCGCGAGCTGCGCGAGGTGCGCCGCAAGCGCATCTCGATGGTGTTCCAGCATTTCGCCCTGCTGCCGAACCGGCGCGTGATCGAGAACGTCGAGTTCGGCCTGAAGCTGCGCGGCGTGGACGGCACGACGCGCCGCAAGCGCGCCGAGCAGGTGCTGGAGGTGGTGGGCCTGGCGCGCTGGGCCAGCAAGATGCCGCACGAGCTGAGCGGCGGGATGCGCCAGCGGGTGGGCCTGGCGCGCGCGCTGGCCACCGACGCCGACGTCCTGATCATGGACGAGGCCTTCAGCGCGCTCGATCCGCTGATTCGCACCGAGATGCAGGACGAGCTGCTGCGCCTGCAGCGCAGCCTCAACAAGACCATCCTGTTCATCACGCACGACTTCCAGGAGGCGCTGAAGCTGGGCACGCGCATCGCCATCATGTCGGAGGGCAAGCTGGTGCGCGAGGGCACGCCGCAGTCGATCGTGACCGCGCCCGGCAGCGACTACGTGGCCGCCTTCACGCGCGAGGTCGATCGTTCGCGCCTGTTCAACGCCGAAGCCTCGATGACGCCGCTGGCGCCGCTGGTGCGCGGCGAGGGCTGGACCGTGCTCGGCTGCGCGGGGCCGGGGCCGGCCTTCGTGGTGGACGGCGAGGCGCGCGTGCTGGGCATGCTCGGCGCGGTGGGCGACACGCAACTGCAGGCCTTGCGCGACGGCGCCGCGCTGCCGCCGCTGGACGGCGCATTCGCCTGCGTGCCGGGCCATGCGCGCCTGATCGACGTGGCCGGCCATTTCGGCACGGCGCGCGCGCTCGGCGTACTCGACGAATCGGGCCGGCTGGTCGGCCGGCTGGAAGCGGGGCAGGTCCTCGCACGCATCGGCGCGGGCAGCGTCAACGGAGCTCATCATGCTTAAAGCCGACGATCTGGCGGTATTCCCGATCGCGCAGTGGATCCAGGCCGCCGTGCAGTGGATCGCGCTGCACCTGCGTCCGCTGTTCCTGGCCGTCAAGTGGCCGATCCAGAAGCTGCTCGAGGCCAATATCGACGCCCTGCACGCGGTGCCGTTCCCGCTGTTCTGCCTGGTCTGCGCGCTGCTGGTCTGGCGCTTCGCGGGCCGCGCGATCGGCGCCTTCACCCTGCTCGGGCTGCTGGCCATCGCGGTGCTCGGCGTCTGGTCGGACGCGATGACCACGCTCGCGCTGATCGTCACCGCGATCGCCTTCTGCGCGGTGATCGGGATTCCGGTCGGCATCGCCTGCGCGCGCAGCGAGCGGGTCTGGCGCGTGGTGCAGCCGATCCTCGACATCATGCAGACCACGCCCACCTTCGTCTACCTGGTGCCGGTGGTGATGCTGTTCGGGGTGGGCACCGTGTCGGGCGAGGTGGCGGTGGTGACGGCCGCGATGCCGCCGCTGATCCGCTTCACCCACCTCGGCATCCGCATGGTCGACCACGAGCTGGTCGAGGCCGGCCTCGCGTTCGGCGCGGACCGCCGCCAGTTGCTCTGGGAGGTGCAGTTGCCGCTGGCCGTGCCGACTATCCTCGGCGGCCTGAACCAGACCGTGCTGACCGCGATGGTGATGTCGGTGGTGATCTCGATGATCGGCGCCGAGGGGCTCGGCCTGGTGGTGCTGCAGGGCCTGGGCCGGCTCGACGTGGGGCAGGCCGCGATCGGCGGCGTGGCGATCGTGCTGCTGGCCATGATGCTCGACCGCGTAACGCAGAAGCTCGCGCGTTCGCAGCCCGGCGCGGGCGGTTCGCTGCGCTCGGTGCTGGCGCGTCTGGTACGCGGCGGCGGGCGCGGCGAGGCCGCGGCGCCGGCCCTGCCCGAGCGCAGCGATCCCAAGCAGGCGCTCTGAAGTCATGCAGCGCAAGCGCGCGGCCGCACGGGGCGGCCGCGCCGTGTTCCCGGTCGCCGGCATGGCGCCGGATCGATTCCCAGCAAGCATCGTCCATGGACGATCGTATCCACACGCAGGAGTAGCTCGATGAAGAGGTTGGCGGCAGCATGCGGCGCGGCAGCGCTCGCGGCGGTGATGATGGCAGGCGTGCCGGCGTTCGCGCAGGACATGCCCGGCAAGGGCAGGACGATCCAGTATTCGCAGGGCGACAGTTTCGGCGGCAACTACGTCGCCACCCAGATCGTGATGGCGGCCATGAAGCGGCTCGGCTACGAGGTCAAGCTGACCACCATGAACACCACCTTGTTCTTCCAGGCGGTGGCGCAGGGCGACGAGGACCTCGCCACCGACGTGAACTTCCCGCAGCGCGAGCTGGCGTTTCGCGCGGTGCAGAAGGACGCGCAGATCGTCGGCACCGGCATGATCGTGGGCGGCGGCATCAACGGCTACCTGATCGACAAGAAGACCGCCGACGCCTACAAGATCACCAATCTCGCCCAGCTCAAGGACCCGAAGCTGGCCGCGCTGTTCGGCTCGGACGGCAAGGCGCAGCTGATCAGCTGCGATCCGGGCTGGAGCTGCGGCGACGTGGTCGACTTCCAGCTCAGGAAGTTCGGCCTGCAGGACACGGTGCGCGCGGTGCGCGGCAAGTACGAGGCGCTGATGGTCGACACGGTGGCGCGCATCAAGCAGGGCAAGCCGGCCTTCTTCTATGCCTGGAGCCCGTCCTGGACCGTCAGCAGCCTGGTGCCGGGCAAGGACGTGGTGTGGCTGCCGACGCCGGAAGCGGCCCTGCCGCCCAACATGCCCAACAGCGGCTCGCCGCTGGTGAGCGGCGTGAAGGGCTGCGCCGGCGACGCGGACCCCTGCCGGATGGCGATGGCGTCCTGGAACTGGGGCGCCGTGGGCAACCGCGGCTTCATCGCGGCCAATCCGGCGATCCGCTCGCTGATCGAGCAGATCAAGTTCCCCTCGACCACCTGGTCCGCCTGGGAATACGCGATCAGCAGGAAAGGCGGCAGCCAGGCGCTGATCACGCAGCTCGCCGGCGACTGGATGGCCGGCAACAAGGCGCAGCTCGATCAATGGATCACGGTGGCCAGCCAGGCGAAGTAAGGCATGGCCTCGACCGGGCGCACGGCGAGCCGTGCGCTTTTTTTTCGCCCGACGAAAGGAGAATGGAGATGAACGAAGACGACGCGCTGTTCCGCAAGGGCCTGCCGATCCGCCGCGAGGTGCTGGGTGCCGAGTATGTGGATGCCTCGATGGCGAAGGCCGACGATTTCATGATGGCGTTCCAGCGTGCGACCACGGCCTGGGCCTGGGGATGGGCCTGGGGCGACGACACCCTGGACCGCCGCACCCGCAGCCTGATGCAGATCGCGCTGCTGACCGTGGCCGGCCATACCAACGAGCTCAAGCTGCATGTGAAGGGTGCCTTGAACAACGGCGTGAGCGTCGAGGAGATCAAGGCGGCCTTGCTGCACGCGACGGCGTATTCCGGGATTCCTCACGGCCTCGGTGCCTTCAAGGCCGCGCACGAGGTGCTGCTGAGCGAGGGCGCGCTGGGCTGAACCGGGCAGGGCGGCGTGGGTTCCGGTTCTTTCCGCGCGCCGCCCGACAAGCAGAAAAAACCGCAAGCCGGGCGCCCCGGAACCAAAAGTTTCGGGCAGCCCGCCGGGACATAGTAATGGCCATACCGTTCCTTCTGGAGTCGATGCCATGCTTACCGGACATCCCGTCCCGATCCGCTCGTTGTGCCATGTCGACGGCCGCTGGCTCGCGAGCGACAGCGGCGCGACGCTCGAGGTGCGCAATCCCGCCGACCGATCGGTGATCGGCCAGGTGCCGATGCTCGATCGGGCGCAGATCGTGGCGGCGGTGGATGCCGCGCAACGCGCCCACGAAAGCTGGCGCTGGGTGCCCCAGGCGCGGCGCAGCGCCTTGCTGCTGCGCTGGCACGCGCTGCTGCTGCGCCATCTCGACGATCTCGCGGCCCTGCTGTCGCTCGAACAGGGCAAGCCCCTGGCGCAGGCCCGGGGCGAGCTGCGCTACGGCGCGAGCTTCATCGAGTGGTTCGCCAACGAGGCCAGGCGCCCGGCAGGGCGCACCATCGCCTCCCATATCGACGGCGCCCAACTGGGCACGATCGCCGAGCCGGTCGGCGTGGCCGCGCTCATCACGCCCTGGAACTTCCCGATGGCGATGATCACCCGCAAGGCCGCCGCGGCGATGGCGATCGGCTGCAGCGTGGTCGTCAAGCCCGCGCACGAGACGCCGTTCTCCGCGCTCGCGCTGGCCCACTTCGCCGAGGAAGCGGGCTTGCCGCCCGGCGTGTTCAATGTGGTGCTCGGCGAGCCGCAGATGGCGATGGAGACGCTGGTGGCCGATACGCGCGTGCGCGCGGTCAGCTTCACCGGCTCGACGCGTGTCGGCAAGCTGGTGATGCAGGCCGTCGCCGGGGCCGGCATCAAGAAGGTGGCGCTGGAGCTGGGCGGCAACGCGCCCTTCGTCGTCACCGCCTGCGCCGACCTCGAACGGGCCGTGGCCGTGGCGGTCGAGGCGAAGTTCCAGACCTCCGGCCAGGACTGTTGCGCCGCCAACCGCATCTACGTGGCGCGGCCGCTCTACGAGGCCTTCCTCGAACGTTATGCCGCCGCCGTACGGGACCTGAAGGTGGGCCCGGCGTTCGAGCCGGACGTGCGGATCGGGCCGCTGATGCACCAGGCCGCCTTCGATGCCACCGCCGCGCGCGTGGCCGATGCGCGCGAGCAGGGCGCGCGCATCCTGGCCGGCGGCGGCGCGCATGCGCTGGGCGGCTGGTTCTTCGAGCCCACCGTGATCGCCGACGCGCGGCCCGGCATGCGCGTGGTCGACGAGGAGAACTTCGCGCCGATCTCGGCCGTCAGCGTCTTCGACACCTTGGACGAGGTGGTCGCGGCGGCCAACGATACCGAATACGGCCTGGCCGCCTACGTGTGCGCGACGCGCGCCGACCTGATCTTCCAGCTGGTGCGCCGGCTCGATTTCGCGATGATCTCGGTGAACGGTTCTAGCTTCACCGGCGCGCCGGTGCCGTTCGGCGGCATGAAGGCTTCGGGGCTCGGCCGCGAGGGCGGCAGCGAGGGCTTCGAGCCGTTCACCGAAACCAAGTACTTCTGCCTCGGCGATCTCGGCCTGCCCGTGACGCCGATGGCCTGACGCAAGCCCGACAGGAGATTCCATGACTCAGCCGCTCGACACGCTGTTCGACCAGGACCGCGAACATTTCATGCACCCGTCGACCCATGCCTACGACCATGCTTGCGGCGCCCTGCCGGGCAAGATCATTCGCGGCGGCAAGGGCATTCGCATCGAGGACCACCAGGGGCGCGAGTATATCGACGCGTTCGCCGGGCTCTATTGCGTGAACATCGGCTACGGGCGTACCGAGGTGGCCGACGCGATGCATGCCCAGGCGAAGGAACTGGCCTATTACCACACCTATGTCGGCCATTCCTCCGACGCGATCATCGCGCTCTCGTCGCGCATCATCGATTGGTCGCCGGCCGGCATGAAGAAGGTCTATTACGGCATGTCCGGCTCGGATGCCAACGAAACCCAGGTCAAGATCGTCTGGTACTACAACAACGTGCTGGGGCGGCCGAACAAGAAGAAGATCATCTCGCGCGAGCGCGGTTATCACGGCTCGGGCATCGTGACCGGCAGCCTCACCGGCCTGCCGAGCTTCCACCAGCATTTCGACCTGCCGATCGATCGCGTCAGGCATACGATCTGCCCGCATTGGTATCGCAAGGCGCCGGCCGGCATGAGCGAGCCGCAATTCGTCGCGTATTGCGTCGAGGAACTGGAGAAGCTGATCGCGCGCGAGGGGGCGGATACGATCGCGGCCCTCATCGCCGAGCCGGTGATGGGCACCGGCGGCATCATCGCGCCGCCGGCCGGCTACTGGGACGCCATCCAGCAGGTGCTGCGCCGCCACGACATCCTGCTGATCTCCGACGAGGTGGTCTGCGGCTTCGGCCGGCTCGGTTCGAGGATGGGCGCCCAGCATTACGGCATCGAGCCGGACCTGGTGACCGTCGCCAAGGGGCTGACCAGCGCCTATGCGCCGCTGTCGGGCGTGATCGTCGGCGAGCGCGTGTGGGAGGTGATCGCGCGCGGCTCGCGCGAGCATGGCCCGATGGGGCACGGCTGGACCTATTCGGGGCATCCCGTCTGCGCGGCGGCCGCGCTGGCCAACCTCGACATCCTGGAGCGCGAGAACCTGGCCGGTAACGCGGCCGAGGTCGGCGCCTATTTCGGCGAGCGCCTGCGCGAGCAGTTCGGCGCGCATCCGCTGGTGGGCGAGGTGCGCAGCGTGGGCATGCTGGCCGCGCTCGAATTCATGGCCGACAAGGACGCGCGCCTGCCCTTCGATCCGGCCTTGAAGATCGGCGCGCAGGTGTCGGCGGCCGCGCTCGAACGCGGCGTGATCGCACGCGCCATGCCGCACGGCGACATCCTCGGTTTCGCGCCGCCGCTGGTGATGACGCGCGCCGAGGCCGACGAGATCGTCGCGCGGGTGAGGCAGGCGGTCGACCAGGTTGCGGATCGCGTCGCGGCCGGCGCCAGCTAAACCCGCGGAACGCACGAGAGCCGGGCGGCGCTGCTAGTGAACGACGGAGCACCGCGGCCCGCCTTCCTCGATTCGGAGGAAGCACGGCTTTTTGGCATCCCCTAAGGTAGGTCATCCAGTCGAGGATAGGGGGAGACCATGAAGGCTGAACAGGCAGGCGCCGGGGCGGGGCGGATCAAGCTCGATCGTTACGACATCGCGATCCTGCGGATCCTCTCGACCGAGGGGCGCATCACCAAATCGCGGCTCGCGCAGGAGGTAAACCTGTCGATCTCGCCGGCCTGGGAGCGCGTCAAGCGCCTGGAGGCGCAAGGGCTGATCCGCGGCTATCGCGCGGAAGTGGATTGGGCCGGCGCGTTCACCGGCAGCCGCGTGGTGGTGGAGGTGATGCTCGCGCGGCACACCGCGCAGGACATGCGGCGCTTCGAGGAGCGGGTCGCGGCGGCGCCGGAGATCGTCGAGTGCCTGGCCACCGGCGGCGGCGTGGACTATGTCATGCAGGTGCTGTCGCGCGACATCGAGCATTACCAGCAGTTCATCGACGGCCTGCTCGGCGCGCAACTCGGCATCGAGCGGTACTTCACCTACGTGGTGACGAAGGTGGTCAAGACCAAGGTGGATGGTTTGCCGTCCTGGGCGTCCGACGCGAACCTGTCGGCCCGCTGAGGCGGTTGGCGGCAAGTGGAATACAAGAACAGACCGGCGCGCCTGGCGTGCCGGCATGCAGCACACCCTATCCAGACAGGCATGGAGATCGATCATGAACAGACTGAAACCGGCGCTGGCCGCCCTGGCGTGCGCCGCGATGTTCGCTACCGGCGGCGCGACGGCATCCGCCGCCGAGCTGCCGGGCGCCGGCAAGACCATCAACTATGCGCAGACCGACGGCCTCGGCGCCAACTACGTGTCGGTGCAGATCACCATCAAGGCGCTCAAGGCGATGGGCTACGAGGTCAAGCTCAAGACCATGGGCACCGTGCTGTTCTTCCAGGCCGTCGCGCAGGGCGACGTCGACCTGGAAACCGACGTCAACTTCCCGCAGAGCGACCCGGATTTCCGCGCGGTGCAGGATCGCGCCGTGCAGGTGGGCCGCGGGCAGATCGACGGCGGCGGCATCAACGGCTACCTGATCGACCGCAAGACGGCGCTCGCGCACAACATCACCAGCCTCGAGCAGATGAAGGACCCTAAGATCGCCGCGCTGTTCGGCAACGACGGCAAGGCGCAACTGATCAGCTGCGACCCCGGCTGGAGTTGCGGCGAGGTGGTGAACTACCAGCTCGACAAGTTCGGGCTCCGGCAGACCGTCAAGCCGGTCACCGGCAAGTACGAGGCGCTGATGGCCGACGTGGTATCGCGCATCAAGGGCGGCGAGCCGGCCTTCTTCTATGCCTGGAGCCCGTCCTGGACCACCAGCGAGCTGGTGCCGGGCAAGGACGTGGTGTGGCTGCCCACGCCGGCCGACGCGCTGCCGCCGAACGTGCCGAACGCGGGCTCGGCGCTGGTGAAGGACGTGCCGGGCTGCGCGGGCGGGGCGAATCCGTGCCGGATGGCAATGGCCTCGTGGAACTACAGCGCGGTGGCCAACAAGGGCTTCATCGCCGCGAATGCGCCGGTGCGCGCGCTGGTCGAGCAGATCCATTTTCCCTCGTCGACCTGGTCGAACTGGGAGCTGGCGATCAGCCAGGCGCATGGATCGTCGGCGATCGTCACGACGCTGGCGGACCAGTGGATCGCCGCGAACAAGGCGACTTTCGATCAGTGGGTGGCGGCGGCGAGCAAGGGGCGTTGAGGACGATTGGGTCTTGATCTTGCGAGGGCGGCCGCGGCGGCGAGATCCGGGCCGGTCTTGCAGGGCGGTCGGCGCCGGGCCCCGAGCTTGGCCGTGGCAGGGCGCCGGCACCGGAAGGGATGGAGAGCGCTCGCGGAGTAGAATCGCCGGTTTCGTGCTTCTCCCGGACGCGTGCCGCTCCCCACCCGGGCCGGCATCCGGCCGATCGGCGGCGAACCCGCCATCGGCTCCGCGCCTCGCGCATCGATCGAGATGCCGGCCAGGCTCGCCCGGGCCGATTGCGCCCGCTGCATCCGGGGCGGCACCGCCATTCGCCTCCAACACAAGACCGACCAAGGATTCGCCTCATGCTTGCCCGGGTTACCCGACTCTTCCCCCTGTGGGCCGTGCTGATCTCGCTCGCCGCCTATTTCTCGCCGGCTTCCTTCTCGCCCGTCGCGCCGCACGTCACCGCGCTGCTCACGCTGATCATGCTGTCGATGGGCGTGACCTTGTCGCTCGCCGATTTCCGGCGCGTCTTCACGCGCCCCGCGCCGGTGATCGCCGGCATCGTGCTGCACTACCTGGTGATGCCGCTGGCCGCCTGGGCGCTCGCCAGGCTGCTGCGCATGCCGCCCGACCTGACCGCCGGCATGGTGCTGGTCGGCAGCGTGGCGAGCGGTACCGCGTCGAACGTGATGATCTACCTCGCGCGCGGCGACGTCGCGCTGTCGGTCACGATCAGCGCGCTGTCGACCCTGGTCGGCGTATTCGCCACGCCGCTGCTCACGCGCCTGTACGTCGACGCCTCGATCGCCGTGGACGTGCACGGCATGCTGATGAGCATCCTGCAGATCGTCGCGCTGCCGATCGTGGTCGGGCTGATCGTCAACCACCTGCTGCGCCGCGCGGTGAACGCGATCGAGCCTTACCTGCCGCTGGTGTCGATGGTCTCGATCCTGCTGATCATCGCCGCGGTGGTGGCCGGCACGCGCAACAGCATCGCCTCGGTGGGCCTGGTCGTGATGGTCGGCGTGGTGCTGCACAACGCGATCGGCCTGCTCGGCGGCTACTGGGGCGGGCGCCTGCTCGGCTTCGACGAAGCCGTGTGCCGCACGCTGGCGATCGAGGTCGGCATGCAGAACTCGGGCCTGGCCGCGACGCTGGGCAAACTGTATTTCACACCGATCGCCGCGCTGCCCGGCGCGCTGTTCTCGGTATGGCACAACCTGTCGGGCTCGCTGCTGGCCGGCTACTGGGCCGGACGTCCGGCCAGGGGCGCGACGCGCGATTGAGCGCGCGACGCCGGCTGTATCGGCGTCGCCCCGGATCGCGGCGGCGCGATGCCTGCCGGTGGCGCCGCCGCGATCCGTTTAATCATCGTCATCTCCCGGCCCATTCGCGAACGCGCCTGACCACACCGGCGCGGTTTCCCGTCCGATCGCGCAAGTAAAGCGCACGTTCGAGCATTCCCGGCTCGGCAACTCATCCGTAATCTCGCGTTTCCTTGTCCCAGCCCGAGGCACCGCCCGGGCCGCGACGACCATCGGCCGCCGGGCGGCCTTCAGGAAATCGACATGAACAACGAATGGGTACTGGTTACGGGCGGCACCGGCTTCATCGCCCAGCACTGCATCCTGGCGCTGCTCAGATGCGGCTATCGAGTGCGGACCACGGTTCGCTCGCCCGGGCGGGAAGCCGAGGTGCGGGCCAATCTCAGGACCGGCGGCGCCGAGCCGGGCGAGCGCCTCGCCTTCGTGGCCGCTGACCTGGGCGACGACCGCGGCTGGGCCGAGGCCGCCGCCGGCTGCCGCTACGTGCTGCACGGCGCCTCGCCGACCCCGTCGGGCGACCAGGTCGACGAAGCGGCGTGGATCCGGCCCGCCGTGGACGGCAATCTGCGTGTGCTGCGTGCCGCGCGCGAGGCCGGCGTCGCGCGCGTGGTGCTGACCTCCGCGTTCGGCGCGGTCGGCGTCGGGCACGCGCCGGATCATCCCCGTCCCTTCACCGAGGCCGACTGGAGCGACCTGTCCAGCCCCATCGCGCCGTACCAGAAGTCGAAGACGCTCGCGGAACGCGCCGCCTGGGATTTCATCGCCAGGCAAGGGGGCGGGCTCGAACTCGCGGCCGTCAACCCCACCGCCGTGCTCGGCCCGGTGCTGGGCCCCGACTACTCGCATTCGATCCGCATCGTCACGAGCCTGATGAACGGCCAGCCGGGATGCCCGAGGATCAACTCGGGTTATGTCGACGTGCGCGATCTGGCGGACCTGCACCTGCTCGCCATGACGCATCCCGCCGCCAAGGGCGAGCGCTTCCTGGCGATCGCCGGCGAAAGCATGTGGATGGCCGAGCTCGCCCGCGTCCTGCGCGATCGCATGGGGGCGGATGCGCGCCGGGTGCCGACCCGCGTGCTGCCGAACTGGCTGATGCGCCTGATCGCGCTCGCCAATCCCTCGATGCGGATCCTGTTGCCGCAGCTCGGCGTCGACATGAACGCCAGCGCCGACAAGGCCCGGCGCCTGCTGGGCTGGGCGCCGCGCTCGCGCGAGGAGGCGATCGTCGCGACCGCCGAGAGCCTGGTGCGGCTCGGGTTGCTGCGCGATTCGACCACCTCGGGCTGAGGGCGAAGCCGCCTGTGCGGCGGCAATCGTGCGAGCCAAGCATCACCATCCGTAATCGCTGCAATAAAATCATTTCAATTGTTGGATCGGCGCATCGCCTCTAGGCTTGCTTCTCGTCAGACAGGGGCAGCGAGCGCGGTGCGCCGATGCATTTCTCTTCCACGCGGCCGGCGCCGCGTCGTCTCCCGTGATGGTCGCCTGACAGATCACAAGTCCAATCTGGAGACGAGGGATGACATTCCAATATTTCGCATCGCGAACGATCCGGCTCGCATTCGTGCTCGCCGCGATGATCCTGGCCGCGGGCGGCTGTTCGAGCGACGACGTCGCCACTTCCCCCGACGCGCAAGGCTGCGCGAACCTGGCCGCCACGCGCTTCACCGATACCACCGTGCAGCAAACGCAGTTCGTCGCGGCGGGCGCCGACCTGCAGCCGATCACCGGCAGCGCGGGCAAGGCCGCCGCCGCGTTCTGCCGTGTCGTGGCCACGGTCGGCAGCGAGCCGGGCGAGCACGTCGGCATCGAGGTCTGGCTGCCGGCCTCGAACTGGAACGGGCGCCTGCTCGGCACGGGCTCGGGCGGATTCGGCGGCGCGATCGTCTATGGCGGCCTGATGTCCGCGATCGCGAACGGCTACGCGGCGGCGAATACCGACACGGGCCATCTCGGCGGCGCCTCGGGCGCGATCGGGCAGGTGCTCGGCTGGGCGGTCGATCCCGTGCAACTGCGCGACTGGGGACGGACCTCGGTGCACCTGATGACGGTCTCGGCCAAGGCGATCGTCCACGCCTTCTACGGGCAGGGCGCGCAGCACGCCTATTTCGAAGGCTGCTCGACCGGCGGCAACGAGGCGATGGCCGAGGCCGAGTTCTATCCCGACGACTACGACGGCATTCATGCGGGCTCGCCCGGCATGGGCTACAGCCATCTGATGGAGAGTTTCCTGTGGGGCGGGCTGCTGCCGAGCACGCAGCCCGAGGCGACGCTCACGCCGGCCGCGATGGCGCTGCTCAACGATGCCGTGCTGAACCAGTGCGGCGGCAGCCAGGCCGCCGGGGACGGCTTCCTCGCCAATCCGCTCGCCTGCAGCTTCGACGTCACGCGCCTGCAATGCGCGGCCGGCCAGGATCCGGCGCGCTGCCTGAGCGCCGCGCAGGTCCGGCAGGCGCAGCGTCTCTACTCGCCGGTGCGCAATACCGTCGACGGCAGCGAGATCTACCCGGGCTTCGCGTTCGGCAGCGAGCGGCACTGGGCCTCGATCCAGGGCGCGCTGATCGGCGCTTACGCGCAGCCGCTGCTGGCCAATACCGTGTTCGGCGATCCGAACTGGGACTGGACCCGCTTCGATTTCGGCCAGGACGCGGCGCGCGTGGACGCGATGCTCACGCCGAAAATCAATTCGACGAACCCCGACCTGTCCGCGTTCGCCGCGCGCGGCGGCAAGCTGATCATGACCCAGGGCTGGGTCGATTCGCTCAATGCACAGACCTTGCCGATCGAGTATTTCGAGCAGGTCGCGGCACGGCGGGGCGGGATCGATGCGACCACGCCGTTCTTCCGCGTGGTGATGGTGCCGGGCATGGATCATTGCGGCGGCGGCCCCGGCGCCAACACGATCGGCGGGGCGGTGCCGCCGCTGCGCGGCGATGCGAGCCGCGACGTGGTGGCCGGCTTGCGCGCGTGGGTGGAGGGCGGCGTCGCGCCGGACGGTTTCATCGCGACCAAGTACGTCGACGACAACCCGGCCTCGGGCGTCGCGTTCGAACGGCCCGTGTGCGTTTATCCGGCTTACCCGCGGTATCGCGGCGCGGGAGATCGAAACGCGGCGGCCAGCTATCAGTGCGTGGCGGGGCCGCGCCTGCAGTGAGCGCGCCGGCGTCGTCGCACGGTCCGTGAAGCGGCGGTCCCGCTCGTCATCCACGGGATCGAGGGCCGCCTTGGCGGCGCCGCTCAGCGCGACAGCTCCTCCAGCCGAATCCCGTTGCTGCGCGGGCCGAACGCGCCGACCGCCACCACGATCACCAGCATGGCCGAGGAAATCAGCACGAACACGGCCGGCACGCCATAGTGCTTGAGCAGCGCCGCCACCCAGAAGCCGACGAAGATCGAGCTGAGCCGGCTCCAGCTGAACACGAAGCCCACCGCCCGCGCGCGGATGCGGGTCGGGTACAGCTCCGCCTGGTAGGTGTGGAAGATGCCGATCAGCCAGTTGTTGGCGATCGTCACCGCGCTGCCGAACAGCAGTATCAGCGCCGGTTCGCGCACCATCCCGAACATCACGCCGGCCACCGCCACCACCGCCGCGCAGGCCGCCAGTTGCCACTTGCGCTCGATGCGCTCCGCACAGGCCATCGCCCCGATCGCGCCCAGCGGCGTGGTGATCGCGATCACCATCGTGTAGAGCAGCGAATGCGTGATGGTGATGCCCTTCGAATACAGCAGCACCGGCACCCAGGCGCCGAAGCCGTACACGCCGAAGGTCTGGCAGAAGTTGAACAGCGACAGCATCAGGGTACGGCCCAGGTAGGGCCGTCGCCAGATCTCCGACCAGGATCCCTGGCCTTGCTCGGGCGCGGCGGCGTCCCGCTTCGGCGCCGCGAGCGGCTGGCCGGTTTCCGCCACCACCCGGCTCTCGATCCGCTCGACGATCGCGCGCGCCTCGGCCACGCGCTGCCTGGACTCGAGCCAGCGCGGCGATTCCGGCAGGTCGCGACGGATCAGCCAGATCAGCAGCGCGCCCGCCGAGCCGATGATCATCACCCAGCGCCAGCCGTCCAGCCCGAGGATCGTATGCGGCACCAGCACGTAGGACAGCAGGGCGACCGTCGGCACCGAGCTCAGGATCACCAGGATGCTGAAGGCCATGTACTTGCCGCGCGCGTGGTTCGGCGTGAGCTCGGAGATATAGGTGTCGACCGTGATCAGCTGCACGCCGATGCCCAGGCCCGCCACGAAGCGCCAGGCATCCATCGCCTCGGGCGAGACCTGGAACGCGGCCGCGAAGGTGGCGACCGAGTAGAGCAGCATCGCGCCGGTGAACACGGCGCGTCGCCCGAAGCGATCGGTGAAGCCGCCCAGCGCGACCGTGCCGACGAACATGCCGGCGAAGAAGGAACCGAGGAAGCTGGCGAAGCCGTTGACGTCGAAGATGCCCTCGGTGGTGGCGTGGTACATGCCGCCCTTGATCAGCCCGAGCGAGATGTAGGCGGCCATGAACATCTCGTAGAACTCGAACCAGCCGCCGATCGCGATGCGCGCGACCAGCCCGCGGAAGTAGCGGGTCGGCGGCAGGCGGTCCAGCCGCGCCGAGACGCTCGCCTCGCGCTGGCGCGCGGAGCCGGCGATCTCCTGTTCCATGTACATGGCGTCTCCTGAATGAAGTGATACCGACGTCTCGATTGAGTGTCGACATTTTTTTGGAGATGATGCCAGTTAACCGAAAGAATTCGCAGTAATTCCTGATTAGTGTATACACTTAACGGAATTGGCATGAGCCAAGCCGCAAGCCGCCAAACCGGGTTTGCTACAATCGCGGACCTTTTTTGCGCCCTCGAGGACTGCCCGATGGATCTGGACGAAGGCACCAGCCTGCCTGACGAAGACAAGGAAACCACGCCGGTGGCGGAGATCGTCGACTGGGTGGCGCGCGGCATCATCGAGGGGCGGCTCGCGCCCGGCCACGACCTCAATTCGGTGGACCTGGCGCGGCGCTTCGGCGTGAGCCGCACGCCGGTGCGCGAGGCGCTGTTCGCGCTGGTGCGCGAGGGCCTGGTGGACTGGCCGCCGCGGCGCCGCCCGCGCGTGGCGACCATGCAGTTGAAGGAGATCCGCGAGATCTACGAGCTGCGCGCGCTGTTGTACGGGCAGGTGTCGATGGCGATCGCCGAGCGCGCCGACGAGGCGGACATCGCCACGCTGCGGCGCGCCGCCGAGCGGCTGGCCGAGGTGGCGGCGAAGGGCGATGTGGATGGCTACTTCTGGGCCAACGTCGCGTTTCGCGACGAGGAGCTGCGCATCAGCGGCAATGGCGTGGTGAAGCAGGTGCTCGATTCGATGCGCATGCGCACCAACCGCCTGCGCCACCTGAGCACCTCGCTGCCGGGGCGCATGCAGCGCTCGTGCGCCGATCACCAGCGGCTTTGCGAGGCCTATGCCGAACGCGACGGCGTGCTGGCGGCCGCGCTGAACCGCTCGATCGTGCTGGGTGCGCTGCGCGCGATCGAGTCGGCCTGGCCGGCGTACCAGGGCGGGCAGGGCGACGCGAGTTGAGCGCATCCATGCATTCGCCGATTCGATTCATCGGGAAGCCTTTTTCCTGTCGATTCGATTAAGCGTGTCGCTGACCGATGCGCTGCGGAACATGACAACCGGTTCTGTTCCGACGTGCGCCGGTCCTGTCCAAAAATATTCCGCTTTTCGTCAGGGAGACAAGCAATGAAGGTTTCGAAGCCGATGTTCAAGCTCGCATGCCTCGCGGCGTGGTTCGGCGTGGCGGCCGGCGCGGCCCGGGCCGCCGACCTCCTCGACACGGTCAAGCAGGCGGGGGTGCTCAAGATCGCCATGGAAGGCACCTATCCCCCGTTCGATTCGCGCGACGCCAGCGGCAAGCTGGTCGGTTTCGACGTCGACGTCGCCAAGGCGGTGGCGGCCCGCCTGGGCGTGAAGCCCGAGTTCATCGCCACCGAATGGAGCGGCATCCTCGCCGGCCTGCAGGCCGGCAAGTACGACGTGATCGTCAACGAGGTGACCATCACCCCGCCGCGCAAGCAGGCGCTCGACTTCAGCCAGCCCTATGTCTATTCGGCGGCCCAGCTGATCCAGCGCGCCAACGACGACCGGCGGTTCGGCAGCCTGGCGGAATTCAAGGGCGACAAGAAGCTTGGCGTGACGCTCGGCACCAACTACGACGCGATGGCGCGCGCGGTGCCCGGCATCAACGCGCAGACCTATCCCGGCGCGCCGGAGAAGCTGAGCGACCTGGTCAACCGCCGCATCGACGCCACGCTCGACGACCGCCTGATGGTGCCGTACCTGCTCAAGACCACCCAGTTGCCCTTGCGCGCCGGCGCCGTGGTGCCCGGCGGCGGCCAGGAGATGGGCATTCCGTTCCGCAAGGGCAACCCGAAGTTCGCCAAGGCGCTCGACGACGCCATCAGCGCCATGAAGCAGGACGGCACGCTCAGGAAGATCTCGATGCAGTGGTTCGGCGTCGATACCTCGGTGCCGGCGGCGAACTGATCGGCACGAAGCGTCGTCCCGCCGCCGGAAGCGCGGCGACGTTCGTTCGGCCCGTGCCGTCACGAACTCGATCGACTCCTTATACTGGCGCGTCTCCACTCTCCTGACGCGCGATGTCGATCAAGCGGATTCTCGTTTCTTGTCTGGCGATTGCCGTCGCGGCCTACCTGGCCGCGGGGGCGGCGCTCTACCTGCTGCAGGACCGCATGCTGCTGCCGGCCACGCCGCCCGCAGTCGATCCCACCAGCGTTTCGCATCCCGGCGAGCGTGTCGAGCCCTGGCAGGTCGACGGGCAATACGCCGGCTACCTCGTCACGCCCGAGCGCGTCGCGCCGCGCGGCAGCGTGATCGTCTATCACGGCAACGAGGAATCGGCCGAAACCAAGCTGCCGCTGGCCGAGATCTTCGTGCATGCCGGCTATCGCGTGGTGATCGCCGAGTACCCGGGCCATGGCCGGCGCGCCGGCGCGCGCACCATGCGCGCCGCGCTCGGGGCCTCGCGCGAGACGCTGGCGGCCACGCTGGCGCGCTGGCCGGGCGCGGTCTGGCTGGTGGGCGAATCGCTCGGCGCGGGGATGGCGGCGCGCGTGGTGCAGGGCAACGAGGAGGTGCTGGCCGGCGTGGCGCTGATCACGCCCTGGGACACGCTCGCCTCGGTGGCGGGGGAGAAGTACCCGATGTTCCCGGTGCGCTGGATGCTGCACGATGGTTTCGATTCGATCGCGGCGCTGTCGGCCTATCGCGGGCCGCTGGTGGTGATCGGCTCGGTGCGCGACACGCTGATCCCGGTGGCGCATGCCGAGCGGCTGGCGAGCCTGCATCCGGGCAGCCGGCTGATGCTGCTGCCCGGGGCGAATCACGACGACTGGTTCGAGGCCATGACGGCGCCGCGCTGGCAGCAGGTGCTGCGGTGGATGGGCGCGGCTTGATGCGGTTTGGCTGAGCGCGCGCCAGGCCCGATCCATCGGATCGCTTTCGCGGGCCGCGTGGTGCCGAGATGCCTGGCGGGTGGCCGGCGCGACGCCCTACGCCGTTCAGCGCGGAATGACGCGCTCTTCCCTGAGCCGCTCGAACAGCGCGAAGAACGCATCGGGCGTGCTCTGGTAATCGAGGAAGCCCGCCTTGCGGCTCTTGCTCATGTCGGTCAGCACTTCCATCGGGCGGCCGAGGTCGGCATCGGTATGCCACCACGAGGCCAGCTTGTCGAGTTCCGGCTCGCGCAACTGGAAACGGGCGGCGATCTCGCGCCACGCCGGCCCGGCGCTCCCCATGCGCGCCTCCAGCGGACGCAACTGCCCGTCGAAGGGCACCGCCTCGATGCCGAAATAGCCGGCCAGTTGCGACCACATCCATTTCCAGCGGAACACGTCGCCATTGACGACGTTGAAGGCCTCGTCGCGCGCATTGTAGGAACCGGCCGCCCATTCCAGGTGGCGGGCCAGCAGCCGCGCGTCGGTCATGTCGGTCAGGCCGTTCCACTGTGCCTCGGAGCCCGGGAACAGGAAGGGCTGGCCGGTCTGCTTGCAAAGCGTGGCGTAGACGGCCAGCGTCACGCCCATGTTCATCGCATTGCCGATCGCATGGCCGATGATGGTGTGCGGGCGATGCACGCTCCAGCTGAAGCCATGGCGCCGCGCGGCTTCGAACAGCCGGTCTTCCTGCTCGTAGTAGAAGTTTTCCACCGGCTGCCGGCCCTGTTCCTCGCGAAACGGCGTGAGCGGCACCGCGCCGGTCGCATAGGCCTCGAAGGGGCCGAGGTAGTGCTTGAGGCCGGTCACCAGCGCCGCATGCTCGATGCTGCCCGAAGGCCCCACGGCATCCAGCACATGACGCACCATGGCGCCGTTGACGCGGATATTCTCCTTCTCGGTGGCCTGGCGGGCCCAGGCCGTGAAGAACACGTGGCTGAAGCTGCGGCCCGCCAGCGCCGCCTGCACCGAAGCCGCGTCGCCGAGGTCGGCCACGATCGGCTCGATGTCGGGCGAGACGGCCGTGCGCCCGCGCGACAGGCCGGCGACCTGCCAGCCGCTCGAGCGCAACTGCTCGGCCAGGTTGGAGCCGACGATGCCGCTCGCGCCAATGATGAGTGCCCGTTTTTCCATGGAATGAAGCCTCGGATGAGAAGGGTTGATCGAGCCGGCCGGCTGCCGCGTTCCGGCGCGCCATCTATAATCGCGCGCTGCACTCGGGTGATGGGGCACCGTCCCGGCCGAGCGCGGAATGTGGCATGAATCAAGCGGTGCATCCAGCAACTGCCATTCCTGGTATTGGCACTGACAGGGTGGCTGCCGGAGAAGCGAAATGGAAAAGCAGCAACGCCTGGACGAACTGGGTGATTTCCTGCGGACGCGCCGCGCGCGGCTGCGGCCCGAGGATGTGGGGCTGCCCGCCGGCAGCCGCCGCAAGACACCCGGCCTGCGGCGCGAGGAGGTGGCCGAGCTGGCCGGCATCAGCATGACCTGGTATGCCTGGCTGGAGCAGGGCCGCGAGGTCAACGTCTCGTTCAAGACCGTCGAGAGCCTGGCGAACGCGCTGAGGCTGCCGCCGCACGAGCGCCGGCACCTGTTCGAACTGGCCAATCACTATACGCCGCCCGGCCCCTATCCGGTGGTGCAGAACGTGACCGGCACGGTGCGCCGCATGCTCGACCAGCTCGGGGCGATGCCGGCCTACGTGGTGGACGGCAACTGGAATTACGTGGGCTGGAACGAGGCGGCGCGGCGCGTGTTCGGCGACTTCGGCGCGATGCCGGCGCCGCGCCGCAACCTGCTGTGGTTCACCTTCCAGCAGGACGGCGCGCGTTCGCTGTTTCTCGATTGGGACGCCTACGCGAAATGCGTGCTCGCGCAGTTTCGCGGCGACTACATCCTGCGGCCGGCCGAGGACGTGTTCCTGCGCGAGCTGGTCGAGGAACTGATCGACAGCGACCCGGATTTCCGCCTCTGGTGGGCCGAGCACGAGGTGCTCGAACGCAGCGACTGGCGCAAGCGCATCGCGCATCCACGGGCGGGGCGGCTGGAACTCGACGCGCTCTCGCTCGAGGTACCCGATGCGCCGGGCATGCGGATCATGGTGTATGCGCCGGCGCCGTCGACCGATACGGCGCGGCGGATCGCGGCCTTGATGGCGAGCGCGGATCCGTCGGCGACATCGCGCGAGTCGGCGGAGTCGGTGAAAAAGACCGCCTGAAAGGACGACCGGAAGCACGCTCCGGTATCCCGATCGGCGCGGGAAAATGTGAATAAGCTCGCCGCGACCGGCGCCGCCCGGACCCGCTCCCATTGCCTCGATCCCTTTGCCGGCAAGGCTGTCGGGCCGATCGCGATGCACCGTTACGCCGCGCCGCGATGCGAGTAGGAAACGCGAGGGATCGATCGTATTCTTGAGTGCGACGGATTCGTCACATTCGGGGCAGGCCGGAAGCGAAACGAGGGTTTCGCCGGCCGTCCCCGCCAGCTGCTCGCGGGTGTTTCGCGCCGGCACGGCGAGATTCGATTCATGGCGCGCGCCTCTCATGCGCGTCATCCGCATTCATTTCCTTCGCAGAACTCATCATGTCGACACATTCGCAAGCCGATGCATCGCGAGCGCGGCTCTACCTGCTCGCCGCGGTCCTGTTCGTTTCCTATCTCTGCGTGGCGATCCCGCTGCCGGTCATCCCCGTGTTCGTGACGCACCAGCTCGGCCTGGACAACGTCTGGGCCGGCCTGGGCGTGGGCGTCGCGTTCTTCACCACGATCTTCACGCGCGGCTACGCCGGCAAGCTGGCGGACCGGCACGGCGCGAAGACGGCCGTGGCGCGCGGCATGCTCCTGTACGCCGCGGGCGCGGCGGTGTCGCTGCTCGCCGGCCTGTCGAGCGCCGCGCCGGCCGCGCTGGCGACGCTGATCGCCGGGCGCCTGCTGCTGGGTGTCGGCGAAAGCCTGGTCGGCGTCGGCATCATCACCTGGGGCGTGGGCCTGATGGGGCCGGCGCGCTCCGGCCAGGTGCTGGCCGTGGTCGGCGCGGCTTTCTACGGCGCGTTCGTGGTGGGCGGCCCGCTCGGCCTGCTGCTGTTCGATCGCGTCGGCTTCGCCGGCACCATGGCGATCAGCGCCGTGCTGCCCCTGCTCGGGCTCGCGGCGATCGCCGGCATGGCGGGCGTCGCGCCGCATCCGCATGCCGAGCGCCCGAGCTTCCTGAGCGTGGTCGGCCAGGTCTGGCTGCATGGGCTGGTGGTCTGCCTGCAGGGGATCGGCTTCGCCGCGATCGGCGCCTTCTTCGCGCTCGACTTCCTGCAGCAGGGCTGGCATTACGCCGGCCTGGGCCTGAGCGCGTTCGGCGCGGGCTTCGTGCTGGTGCGCCTGAGCTTCGGCCATCTGCCCGACCGCATCGGCGGCCTGCCGGTGGCGATCGGCTCGCTGGCCGTGGAGACGGTCGGCCAGTTCCTGATCTGGGGCGCGCACGACCCGGCCCTGGCGCTGGCGGGCGCCTTCCTCACCGGGCTCGGCTGCTCGATGGTGTTTCCGGCGATGGGCCGCGAGGTGGTGCACCTGGTGGCGCCGCATCTGCGCGGCACCGCGATGGGCGCCTTCGCCGCGTTCCAGGATCTCGCCTACGGCCTGACCGGGCCGGTGGCAGGCCTGCTCGCCGATCGCGCCGGCTACGGCCACGTATTCCTCACCGGCGGCCTGGCGGCCCTGGCCGGGCTGCTGATCGCGCTGTACCTGCGCCGCGCGCGCGTGGCCGTGGCGCAATGAACCGCCCAAGGAGAACGCGATGAATTTTTCCTGGTTGCATGGCGGCGCGCAGGCGCCGCGGATCGAGCGGATCCGTCACGACGTGAAGATCCGCACGCTGCGCGTGACGCAGGTCGAGCGCCTGACGCCGCACATGGCGCGCGTGACCTTCACCGGCGAGGAACTGGCGGATTTCCGCAGCCTCGCCCCCGATGATCGCGTCAAGCTGTCCTTCACCCGCGCCGCCGGCCTCGAATCGCGGCGCGACTACACCGTGCGCCGCTTCGACGTCGACGCGCGCCTGCTGGTGATCGACTTCGCCCTGCACGACGCCGGCCCCGCCTCGAACTGGGCACGTGCCGCGCGGCCCGGCGACACGCTCAGCATCGGCGGCCCCAAGGGTTCGGCGGTGATCTCGCCGCAGGTGCGTCGCTGGCTGCTGATCGGCGACGAGACGGCGCTGCCGGCGATCGGCCGCCGCATCGAGGAGGCGAGCGCCGGCACGCGCATCACCAGCCTGGTCAGCGTGGCCGGCGCCGCCGAGCGGCAGCACTTCGAGAGCGCCGCGCGGCTCGATGCGCGCTGGGCCTACCGGCCGCTGTCCGAGGCAGATCGGCCCGATGCGCTGCTGGCCGCGGCGCGGGAGATCGAGGTCGAGGCCGATACCTTCCTGTGGGTGGCCGCCGAGGCGACCGTGGCGTGTGCCCTGCGCCGTCATTTCGTCGATGATCGCGGCCATCCCGCCAAGTGGTTCAAGTTCTCGGGATACTGGGTGGCGGGGCAGGCCGACGCGCACGAGCGCATCGACTGAAACGGGCGGCCGTCGCGACATGGCCGCCGCGCTTGCATGAGGACATGAGCATGAGAACCGTCAACGACCGCGTCGAGGAGATGCGGATCTTCGTGAAGATCGTCGAGCTGCTGAGCTTCACCCGCGCCGCCGAGGCCATGCAACTGACCACGCCGACCGTGTCCAGGGTGATGCGGCGCCTGGAGGAGCGCACCCGGCTGCGGCTGCTGAGCCGCTCGACGCGCAGCGTCGGCCCGACGCCGGAAGGTTATGCCTATTACGAGGGCTGCGTGGCCCTGCTGGACCAGCTCGACCGGCTCGATCGCAGCACCGAGCTGGCGGCCGGCGTGCCGGAAGGGCGCGTGAGGGTGGCGCTGCCCGCGCCGTTCGCGCAGCATCTGCTGATCCCCGCCTTGCCGCTGCTGTTCGAGGCCTATCCCTCGCTCGACGTCGAGATCGTGACGGCCGACGGCGAGCTCAACCTGGTGGAGGCCGGGGTGGATTGCGCGCTGCGCGTCGGCGCGATCCGCGAGACCAGCCTGGTGGCGCGCCCGGTGGGCCACGCGGCGGAGATCTTCTGTGCCGCGCCGACTTATCTGCGCCGGCATGCGGAGCCGCGCGAGTTGACTCAGTTGCGTGCGCATCCAATCGTCGGAAATGGCGTGCACGCGCCGGGCGAATGGGACGAGGGCGAGAAGAGCGTGGTGCGGGGCGCGTTGCGGCAACGCGCCAGCGCGGCCGATGCGAATGCCTACCTGGCCTGCGCGGTCGCCGGGCTGGGTATCGCGTTCGGCTATCGCCTGGCGTTCCAGCCCTGCCTCGACGCCGGCACCCTGCGCGAGATCCTTCCCGCGCATCGGCCGCCGCCGAAGCCGGTGCACATCGTCTACTACCCGAGCCAGCGCATGCCCAACCGCGTGCGCGTGTTCGTCGACTGGTTCCGCGAGGTGCTGATCGAGGCGCTCGACCAGGGTGTGCCGGCCCAGGCGCCGCATGTCGACCCGCGAACCGGCCTGGCCGCCGCCACCTCATGAGCACGCGTCGCACGCCCCGTCTTGCGGTGCGCAAGCAGCCGCAACAGGCACGCTCGACGGAACTCGTCGCGGCCATCCTCGAGGCGGCCACCCAGGTGCTGGCCAGGGAAGGCGCGGCGCGCTTCACCACCGCGCGCGTGGCCGAGAAGGCCGGGGTCAGCGTGGGCTCGGTCTACCAGTATTTCCCGAACAAGGCGGCGATCCTGTTTCGCCTGCAATCCGACGAATGGCGCCGCACCACCGCGATGCTGCGCGCGATCCTCGAGGACCGCCGCGATCCGCCGCCCGAGCGCCTGCACAAGATGGTGCACGCCTTCATCCTCTCGGAATGCGAGGAAGCCGACATGCGGGTGGCGCTCAACGACGCCGCGCCGCTGTATCGCGACGCGCCGGAAGCGCGCGAGGTCCGGGCCTCGAGCGCCGGCACCCTGGATCGCTTCATGCTGGAGGTGCTGCCCGGCGCGTCGCCGGCCACGCTGCAACTGGCCGGGGAGATGATCGGTGCCACCTTGCGGCTGGTCGGCAAGCAGTTTTCCGAACGCCCGCGCACGCCGGCCGAGATCGAGGCCTGTGCCGGGGCCATGTCCGATATGTTCTGCGCCTACCTGCGGGAGCTGGCGAGCCGCTGAACGGGCGTGCCGCGCGGCGGCTTCAGAGATATTCGAGGTTGCCGTCCACGCCGATGGCTTGCCCCGAGACGTTGCGCCCGGCCGGCGAGGCGAGGAACAGCGCCATCGCGGCGATATCCGCCATGCTCACCATGCGGTGCAGCGAGATCTTCCCCAGGTATTGCTCCTTCATCGCCTCGAAGCTGGTGCCGGTGGATTGGGCGCGCGCGGAGATCACGCGATCCATCCGCTCGCCCTCGACCACCCCGGGCAGGATCGCGTTGACGCGGATGTCGCTCGGCCCCAGTTCCACCGCCAGCGACTTCATCAACCCGACGATGGCCCATTTGCTGGCCGCGTAGGGCGTGCGGAACGCGTAGCCGAGGCGGCCCGCCACCGAGGACATGGCGATGATGCCGCCGCCGTCCGGATTCGCCTTCAGCAGCGGCACGGCGCGGCGCAGGAAGGTGTACTGGCTGTTGAGGTTGGTGGCGATGGTGCGCTCCCAGTCCTCGGGGGCGATGGTCTCGATCCCGCCGGTCGGCCCCGCGATGCCCGCGTTGTTGACCAGCAGGTCGAGGCCGCCGAAGTGCCGTGACACCTCGTCGAACAGCCGGTCGACCTGGGCGCGGTCGCCGACGTCGGCCAGCGTGGCGTGCAGCCCAGGGTGGCGCGCCCTGGCCTGTTCGATCGCGGCGGGATCGACGTCGCAGATGCAGACCCGCGCGTCCACCTGGAGGAAGGCCTCGGCGATCGCCGCGCCGATGCCCGAGGCCGCGCCGGAGACGACCACGCGCAGGCCGGGGCGGGGTTTGAGAAGCTCGAATGTGTTCATGACTGCCTTGCCCGTGTGGGCGATAGGAGGTGGTCCGTCGCGCGTTTCGGCCGGCGAGCGGCCGGCGGCTGCGCGACGGGAGTCGCGAGGTCGAGAATCGACGCGATGCAGGCGGCCGGCATGGCCGGCTCGCGCTTCATCGCCCCGGGTATTGCGGCTGTTCGTCGTCGAGCGAGAGGCCGCTGCCCGCCGCCCGCGGCCGCGATTCGGCATCGATCGCGCGGGCCAGCAGCGGCACCAGGCACAGGCCGAGCGCCGAGGCCGCGATCACGACCTTGAAGCCGGCGTCGCTGCGGCCCGTGACGCTCTCCGCCAGCCCGAACAGATAGGGGCCCACGAAGCCGCCCAGCAGCCCGACGGTATTGATGAAAGCCAGCCCGGCGGCGGCCTGGATGCCCTGCAGGCGCTTCATGGCCACCGCCCAGTAGGACGGCAGGATGCCGCCGGCGAAGAAGCCGGTGACGCCGAGCAGGAGCACCTGCAGCGCCTGGCTGCGGGTGGCGACGAAGGCGAGGGCGCTCGCCAGCACGCCGGCGGTCAGCGCGCCGAGGAAGCCGCAGTCGTTGCGCACGCGACGATGCAGGCGCGGCAGCCACAGCACGCCGATCAGGAAGCCGATCCCCACGCTGCTGGACAGCAGCCCCACCAGCAGCGGCGAGCTCACGTGCATTTGCGCCACGATCGAGGGGATGAAGAAATACAGGCCGACGAAGGCCACCTGGTTCATGAAGTAGATCAGGGCGATCAGCACCGTGGTGGGGCGCTTGAGCGCGGCGATCCAGTGCGCCGAGCCGAACGCGCCCTGGCCGTGCACTTCGGCCACCGCGTGCCGTTCGAGCGCGCGCGCCTGGTCCGGCGTCAGCCAGCCGACCTCGGCGGGCCGATCCGGCAGCTTGAAGTACAGCAGGATGCCGACCAGCACGGTGGGCAGGCCTTCGAGCAGGAACAGCCACTGCCAGCCGCGCAGCCCGGCGGTGCCGTCGAGCTGCATCAGCGCCGCGCCGAGCGGGCTGCCGATGATCAGCGCGATCGAGGGCGCGGTGTAGATCCAGCCGACCGCCACCGCCCGGTCGCGCGGCGCGAACCAGAGCGTCACCATGTACATCAGCGCCGGGAACAGCCCCGCCTCGGCGATGCCGAGCAGCACGCGCAGCAGGTAGAACGAGGCGTCGCCGCGCACCAGCATCATGGCGGTGGACAGCAGGCCCCAGCTCACCGCGATGCGCGAGATCCAGCGGCGCGGCCCGTAGCGATGCGCGGCCAGGTTGCTGGGCACCTCCAGCAGCGCGTAGCCGATGAAGAAGATGCCGGCGCCCAGCCCGTAGGTGGCCGCGCCGATGCCGAGGTCGGCGGCCAGCGCCGTCTTGGCCAGCGCGACATTGGTGCGATCGATGAAGGACAGGAAGTAGATCAGGCCCATCAGCGGCAGCAGGCGCGTCATGGCCTTGCGGGTCGCGAGCCGGTGGGTGTCGCCCAGGTCGGCGGCGGGCGTGGCGGCAGTCATGGCGGGTGTCTCCGGAATGTGTTTATGGTTCGTGTCCGATGGTCTTGCGGCAGGGCCTACAGCGTGACTCGCTCGCGTCCCTTGAGCCCGAGGAGCTCGCGCGCCTGCGCGGGCGTGGCGATCTCGAACGACAGCTCCTCGAGGATGCGGCGGATCTTGCGCACCTGCTCGGCGTTCGAGCGGGCCTTCACGCCGCGCGACAGGTACACGCTGTCCTCCAGCCCGACCCGCACGTTGCCGCCCAGGATCGCGCCCATCGTGACCAGCGACATCTGGTGGCGGCCCGCGCCCAGTACCGAGAAGGCGTAGTTCTCGCGGCCGAACAGCCGGTCGGCGGTGGCGCGCATCACGGCCAGGTTCTCGGGATCCGGCCCGGCCCCGCCCAGGATGCCGAGCACCGACTGGATGAAGAAGGGCGGCTTCACCAGTCCCGCGTCGACGAAGTAGGCCAGGTTGTGGAGATGGCCGAGGTCGTAGCACTCGAACTCGAAGCGCGTGCCGTAGTCGCGGAACTCGGTGAGGATGTTGCGGATATCGCGGAAGGTGTTCCGGAAGATCATGTCCTCCATGCCCTCCAGGTAATCCTTCTCCCAGTCGAAGCGCCATTCCTGCATGCGGGCGGCCACCGGATGCAGCGAGAAGTTCATCGAGCCGAGGTTGAGCGAGCACATCTCGGGCTTGGCCAGGCGCGCGTAGGCCAGCCGCTCGTCCAGGCTCATCCGGGTGCTGCCTCCGGTGGAGATGTTGATCACGGCATCGGTGGCGGCGGCGATCGCCGGCACGAACTGGCGGAACACCTCGGGCGCGGGCGTGGGCCGGCCGTCCTCGGGGTCGCGCGCATGCAGGTGCAGGATCGCGGCGCCCGCCTCGGCGGCTTCCAGCGCCTGCGAGCGGATCTGGTCGGGCGTGATCGGCAGGTAAGGCGACATCGACGGCACGTGGGCGGAGCCGGTCACGGCGCAGGTGATGATGACGGGATGGGCCTGGCTCATGGAGGATTTCCTTGCCGGAAGCGCCGGCGACGCGGGGCGCAGGCCATTCATGAGGAAGCCTGAGCGTGGATGAAAGGGAAGCTGCCGGCTATGTACGGATCGAGCCGCGCCGGATATGCCCGCGCGCGGGTTGCGATCGCGACGCGGGCGAATTCCGCTCAGCGGGGCGGGCCCGGCGGGGGCGTGGCGCGTCGGCCGTGCGACGCGGCGGCGAGGATGCTGCGCATGTTCGTCTCCTTGATCCGGGCGCGCGCCGGGAGCGCCGCGCCCTCGATTCTTGTTGCCACCATATTAGTGAGATACGATCGCGGCGGTAAGGTCATTTTCGGACAGTTGCATGTCCTCGCAGGACATCCCCGGGAGGCGAATGGCGGCGCGGTACCCCCTGCTCAACGAGCGCATCTATGCGCCCTACAAGATCGCGGCCCTGGTCGAGGTGCTGGCCGAGCAGGGCATCGCGCCGCTCGACAGCCTGCGCGGCAGCGGCCTGTCGGTGGACCAGCTCGACGATGCCGCGGTGCTGACCTCGGTGCGCCAGTACGCTGTCGTGTGCCGCAACGCGATCGAGCTGTCGTCCGATCCGGCCACGCCGTTCCGGACCGGCTCGCGCCTGCACCTGGCCGCCTACGGCATGTATGGTTATGCGCTGATGTCCTGCCTGTCGCTGCGCGACTACTTCCGGCTCGGCGTGAAATACCATCGCCTGGCCACGCCGACCCTGACGATCGAATGGCGGGAATTCCCCGATCGCGCGGTATGGACCTTTCCCGACGCGTTCGGCCCGAACCTCCCCCACGAGCTTCAACAGTTCCTGCTCGAGCAGCAGTACACGCAGCACGTCACCCATCTGCAGGACGTGGCCGGCCGCGCCTGCCCGCCGCTGCGCGCGCGCTTCTCCTATCCCGCGCCGGCGCATGCCGCGCTCTATGCCGAGTACCTCGGTTGCCCCTGCGATTTCGATGCCGAGCAGTGCGAACTGATCTACGACAGCGCGATCCTCGAGCTGCGCCCGCACCTGGCGCATCGGCACTCGGCAGCCTTGCTGCAGAACACCTGCGACCGGCTGATCGGGCAGGCCAAGACCTCGTCAGGCGCCTCGGGCGAGGTGTACCAGCTGCTGATGCGCAGCCCCGGCGAATTCCCGGGCATGGAGGCCGTGGCCGCCACCCTGGGCATGACCAGCCGGACCTTGCGGCGCCGGCTCGAATCGGAAGGCACCTCGTTCGTGGCGATCGTCGACGACGTGCGTTGCTCGCTGGCGATCGAATACCTGCGCACCACCCGCATGAGCACCGAGGACGTGGCGATGCTGGTGGGCTTCACCGACGTCGCCAATTTCCGGCGCGCGCTCAAGCGCTGGACCGGCAAGGGCGCCGCCGAGATCCGCGAGGAATAGCCGCGCCGGCCGCCTCAGGCCGAAGCACTCGCCTTCACCAACTGCGTGAAGGCCTCCAGCGCCTTGGAGATGGTCTCCTTGCGCCATACCAGCCAGGTGCGCAGCAGGCCGAACTCCTTGCCCATCGGCCAGGCGCGCACCGTCTGCGAGCCCGGCATGCTCTCCAGCATGCTCAGCGGCATGATCGCCAGGCCGCCGCCCGCGCTCACGCAGGCCAGCATGCCGTGATACGACTCCAGCTCGCGGATCTCGCCATGCACCGCGCCGTCGTGGGCGAGCCAGCGCTCCAGGTGGCGGCGATACGAGCAGTTCTTGCGGAACACGTAGAGCGCATCGCCGTCGGCGTCGCGGCCCCGGCGGATCGGCGCGTGATTGCTCGGCGCCACCACCACCATCTGCTCGTCGAACACCGGGAAGCCGGTCAGCTCGGGGTGGTCGAGCGGGCCGTCGACGAAGGCCGCGATCAGGTCGCCGCCGAGCAGCGCGTCGATGATCTGCCCCGAGGGCCCGGTGGCGAGTTCCAGCGCCACCTGCGGGAAGCGCTGGTTGTAGGCGGCCAGGATGCCGGGGATGCGCACCGCGGCCGTGCTTTCCAGGGCGCCCAGCGCGAAGCGGCCGGCCGGCTGCTGGCCGGCCGTGACGGCGCGCGCCTCGCTCACCAGGCCCAGGATCCGGCTCGCGTAGTCGAGGAACACGCGCCCCGGCTGGGAGAGCTGCAGCCGGTTGCGCTCGCGCGTGAACAGGTCGACGCCGAGCTCCTCCTCCAGTTGCTTGATGCGCGTGGTCAGGTTGGACGGCACCCGGTGCACGGCCTGCGCGGCCGCCGCGATGCTGCCGTGGCGCGCCACCGCCTGAAACATTTCCAGTTGGATGAGATCCATGTCGACATTCTCGAAACGTGAATAAGTTGCTCAAAACTATTCAGTTTTTCTGAGCGTGTGCGGAGCTTACTATGAGCGCCATCCCAAGCCAATGGAGTTCAGCATGAGCAGCGCAGATCCTCAGGTATTCCGTTCCATCAGCCCGCTCGACGGCCGCCGGCTCGCCGAATTCCCGGCCCAGGGGCCGGCCGAGCTCGAACAGGCCCTGCAGCGCACCTCGGCCGCCTTCCGCGACTGGAAGCGGCGCCCGATGGCCGAGCGCTGCGCGGCGCTGCGCCGGCTCGGCCAGGTGCTCAGGGCCGACGCGCAGCGCATCGCCGAGACCATCACGCTGGAGATGGGCAAGCCGATCAAGCAGGCCCTGGCCGAGGTGGAGAAGTCGGCCGGCGTCTGCGACTGGTACGCCGAGCACGCGGCGGCCCTGCTGGCTCCGGAACCCACCCAGGTGGAGGGCCAGAAGGCACGCATCGAATATCGCCCGCTCGGGCCGGTGCTGGCGGTGATGCCCTGGAATTTCCCGATCTGGCAGGTGGTGCGCGGCGCGGTGCCGGCCCTGGCCGCCGGCAATACCTATGTGCTCAAGCACGCGCCCAACGTGCTGGGCTCGGCCCGGCTGCTGGCCGAGGCCTTCGAGCGGGCCGATTTCCCGGCCGGCGTGTTCGAGCTGGTCGACCTGGGCAACGAGCTGGTGTCGGCGGCGATCGCCGATCCGCGCATCGCCGCGGTGACGGTGACGGGCAGCGTGCGCGCCGGTGCCGCGATCGGCGCGCAGGCGGGCGCCGCGCTCAAGAAGTGCGTGCTCGAGCTGGGCGGCTCCGACGCCTTTATCGTGCTGGCCGACGCGGACCTGGATCTCGCCGTGGCGGCCGCGGTGGCCGGGCGCTTCCAGAATTCGGGCCAGGTGTGCGCGGCGGCCAAGCGCTTCATCGTCGAGGCGCCGGTGCTGGCGCAGTTCACCGAGCGCTTCGTGGCGGCCGTCAAGGCGCTGCGCATGGGCGACCCGCGGGTGGCGGACAACTACATCGGCCCGATGGCCCGCTACGACCTGCGCGACGAACTGCATCGCCAGGTCGAGCGCAGCCTGGCCGAAGGCGCCACGCTGCTGGTGGGCGGCCACAGGGTGGAGGGCGAGGGCAACTACTACCAGCCCACCGTGCTGGCCGACGTCAAGCCGGGCATGACCGCCTTCCGCGAGGAGCTGTTCGGGCCGGTGGCCGCGATCATCCCCGCCGACAGCGCCGCGCACGCGGTGCAACTGGCCAACGACAGCGACTTCGGCCTGTGCGCCTCGGTGTTCACGCGCGATGCCGCGCTGGCCGAGTCGATCGCGGCGGAGCTGGAGGTGGGCGGCGTGTTCATCAACGGCTACAGCGCCAGCGACGTGCGGGTGGGCTTCGGCGGCGTGAAGAAGAGCGGCTTCGGACGCGAGCTCTCGCACTTTGGCCTGCGCGAGTTCTGCAACGCGCAGACGGTATGGGCGGATCGTCGCTGAACCGCTGAACCGCTGAACCGCCGGCCGGGCCTCGCGCCCGGCCCGGCTCGCCGCCGCCGCCGACCGTCTCGGCGGCGTCGGCGTTTCGCCGTTGCCGCCTACCAGTGGATCATCGGCCGGCCCGCCACCGGCGAGCGGAAGCTGGCGAGCGTGGTGCCCTTCAGGCTGCCGAGGTAGACCGTCTTCAGGTCCGGGCCGCCGAAGGTCACGCTGGTCAGCCAGGGCGCGATGCTGCCGCCCGTCTCGGCCATGATCGACATCGGCACGATCTCGCCGCTCGCGAAGGCCGCGTCGAAGCGCGCGGTGGCGGCCGCGTCGCCGTCGTCCAGCAGGGTGTGCAGATCGCCCTCGGGGTCGATCGCGACGATGCGATCGGCGAAGATCATCGCGCACCACAGGTTGCCGTAGGCGTCGAAGGCGAAACCGTCGATCAGGCCCGGCCCGAGCCGGCTCGGGCCATAGGTCTCGCGCGGGCCCAGCGCGCCGTCGTCGAGCACGCGAAAGCGGCTGACGCGGTTCGCGGTGGTTTCCGCCACGTACAGGAAGCGTTCGTCGGGGTCGAGCCGGATCTCGTTGGTGAAGGCCAGGCCATCCGCCACGATGCGTGCGCCGCGCGGGTCGATCAGCACGATGTAGCCATCGGCCAGGTTGTTGCGCACCGCGTTCGGCCAGGGATCGACACGCGTGGAGATGGTCACCCACAGCCGGTCCCGGCTGTCGCGCAGCACGAAGTTGACCTTGCCGGGCGGCTTGCCGTCCAGGCCGTCGAACAGCACCCGCAGCTCGCCCGAGTGCGTGAGCCGCTCGACGCGGTCGGTGCCGATGTTGGCGATCAGGATGTTGCCCTCGGCGTCGAGCGCCAGGCCGTTGGGCAAGGAGCCGCTGGTGAGGCCGTCCGAGGCGGCGGTCGCGGCGGCGCCCTTAGGTAGGATCAGCGTCTGTTCCCCTGTAGGGGCGATGCGCTGCACGCCGCCGCGCGCGTCGGCCACCAGCAGCGAGCCGTCGCGTTGCGCGAGGATGCATTCGGGGCGCTGCAGGTCGTGGCCGACATGGCGGATCGAGGCGGGATCCACGCTGAAGCCTTGGATGGGATTCACGGGGGCATCTCCATGTTGTGCTTTCGTGATTGCGTCGCGGCTGGGTGCGCTCGGGCTGCCGTCATCCAGGCCGCGTTCGAGTATGCACGCAATCCCGCTTCGGGATATCGAAGCCCCCACGAAGCCGGCTGCCATCAGCCGTCCTCGCCCACCTCCACCGGATCGGGCAGGTCCGGCAGGCGCTTGTCGGGGGACGGCGAGGGGCTGGCCGGCCGGGTGGCGGGCGGCGCGTCGTTCGCGTCCCGGTCCTCGTCCTCTTCCTGGTCCCGGTTTCGGTTCCGGTCTCGCGGTGCCGGTGTATTGGCCTGGTTCATCATCGTGCTCCTTGCTCCATGAGGTTTCGTCAGCCGTTGCCCGCGATGCGCGCATCGGCAGGCGGGCGGCATTCGTGCCGGCGTTCGCGCGCCGGGCGTGGTGCGCTACGCGCGAGCCGTCGTGCCCGTCAGCAGGCTCGCGAACAGGATCTCGTCGGTGCGCAGCCCGCGCCGCTTGGTGCAGGGCCCGAGCATGGCGAGCGCGCCGGTCTCGAAGGCTTCCAGCACCACGGGGTGGATGTAGCTGCTCCGGCACACGGCCGGCGTGTTGTGCAGCAGCGCCGCCACCTCGCGCACCGTGGCGACGATCTGCTTGCGCGCCTGCCGCGCATCGAGCCAGACGGCGCGCCGCAGCAGGGCCAGCGCGTTGACGCTGCCGGCCCAGGTCCGGTAGTCCTTGGCGCTGAAGTCTGCGCCGCCCGTCTCGCGCAGGTAGTCGTTGATCTCGACGGGGCCGATCGCGTGCCGCGCGCCCTCGGCGTCGAGGTACTGGAACAGCTGCCGCCCCGGCAGCTTCGCGCAGGCGTGCAGGATCGGCAGCACGCGCGCATCGTGGATCGTCACGTCGTGGTTGACGCCGCTTTTTCCCGCGAAACGCAGCCGCATCGCGCCGGGCTCGATCGAGAGATGGCGCTTGCGCAGTGTGGTCAGCCCGAACGAGGCGTTGTCGCGCGCGTATTCGGCATTGCCGATGCGTACCAGGGTGCTGTCCAGCAAGCGCACCACGGCGGCGACGATCTTCTCGCGCGGCAGGCCCGGCTTCGACAGGTCGCGGCTCACCCGCGCGCGGATGCGCGGCAAGGCTTGCGCGAAGGCGCCCAGGCGCGCGTACTTGTCGGCGTCGCGCAGCTCCCGCCAGCGCGGATGGTAGCGGTACTGCTTGCGGCCGCGATCGTCGCGGCCGGTGGCCTGCAGGTGGCCGAGCGGGTCCACGCAGATCCACACGTCGACGTAGGCGGGCGGGATCGCGAGTGCATTGATGCGGGCGATCTCGCGCAGGTCGCGGATCGGCAGGCCGCGCGTATTGAAGTAGACGAAGCCGTCGGCGCCGCGCCGGCGCGTGTAGCCGGGCCGGCTGTCGTCGACGCGGCGCAGCGGCGGGTCGGGCTGCGCGGCGCCGTCCTTGCCGCCGTCTCGAGAGCGCGAGGGCCGCGCCGATGCCGCGCCCGCGCTTGGCGAGCCGCGCGGCGCGCGGCGTGCGAGCGGTTCCCGCCGCGGCGCGGGAGGGCGTGGGTCCTTGGCAAAACGACGCGGCGCCTGGGTGCTGGAATGCTTCATATGCAGGGTCCTCCGGATCGATCCCGGCATCGTCGGTCGGGATGAGGAATTGCGTAGCAAACGCGATGCCGGGGACGCGGCGCGTTTTTTCAAGCCCTTGTCGATTTCCTCACGCGACGCGTGAGGGCGCGAAGGTGGCGGATCTGGCGAGCAAGCGAGCGCGCGCATGCGCTCGCCTGTCCCGGCGGCAGGCGCGTATCGTGCTCGCGATGTCGAGGCATGCCGGCGGCGCGGCCGAGCCAGGCAGGAACCTCGAGGCCTGGAAAAAATGCAATGCGCGCGGCGGGATCAGGCAGGAAAGACGCACCGGGATCTGCGCGGCCAGCGTAGCCGGTGCCGTGATGTGGAGCCGGGCGGCGGCCGGCCGGCGGGATGCACGCGGCCACGAGGCGCGCTTCGACGCCGTACCGCGGCGTGGTGGCCATCCCGGTCAGGTTTCACGCGCGGCACGGGGCGCGCGGCTCAGGCGATGGCCGACTGGACCAGCCGCGGCTGACGGCGCTCGCGCGCCGCGCCGGTCTCGTCCAGCGCATCAAGGAAGCTCGCGGTCCACCAATGCACGTCGTGCTTGCGGATCTCGGCGAGCAGGGCCGTGTGGCGCCGCACGCGCTCCTCCAGCGGCATGGTCAGGGCCGCCTGGATCGCGCGCGCGGTGCCCTGGATGTCGTAGGGATTGACCAGCAGCGCGTCGGTCAACTGCTCGGCGGCGCCGGCGAAGCGCGACAGCACCAGCACGCCGGGATCCCTGCCGTCCTGCGCGGCGATGAACTCCTTGGCCACCAGGTTCATGCCGTCGCGCAACGGCGTGACCAGCGCCACCCGGCTCGCGCGATACAGGCCCGGCAGCGAGCTGCGCTCGAGGCTGCGGTGGATGTAGCGCACCGGCATCCAGTCGAGTTCGCCGTAGTCGCCGTTGAGCGAGCCGCACAGCGCATCCATCTCCTGGCGCAGTTGGCCGTATGCGTCGACGTCTTCCCGGCTTGGCGCGGCGATCTGGATCAGGGTGGCCTGCTTGCGTGTGTCGGGGAAGGTGTCGAGCATCTCGCGGAAGGCCTGCACGCGCTGCGGCAGGCCCTTCGAGTAATCGAGGCGGTCCACGCCGAGCAGCAGCTTGCGGCGCGAATACTCGTCGCGCATCTGCTCGTA
>NZ_VIUM01000029.1:0-84714 GCF_007828315.1 Burkholderia sp. SJZ089
TCGGGCATCCGCCTGGGTTCGCCGGCGATGACCACGCGCGGCTTTGGCGCGAAGGAAGCCGAGATCGTCGGCAACCTGATCGCCGACGTGCTGGAGGCGCCGGAGGACGCGGCGACGCTGGAACGCGTGCGTGGGCAGGTGACCGAGCTGACCCGGCGCTTCCCGGTTTACAGCGGTCGTTCGTAATCCTCTGCCAAACCGGCATGTCGCCGCGATTGACGGCGATATGCACGAGATCGCGCGCCGTCCCGGCCGTTATCGGCCGGGGCGGCGCGCCTGCGTTTGAGGATGGTCGGGCCGCAAGGACCCTGCCGCGAGTCGATCCGGACGACGCGCGGCGGCATCGATCGATCCGGATTCGACGAGGCGGCGAATGCGCGGCAGGAACCCGTTCGACATGCATCAGCTCCGTACCTGGCTGGATGATCTGGTGGCCTATCTCGATGCCGCGCACCGCGACCGTGACGATCTCGACGCGGTGCGCGACGCGCTGGGCTGCGAAATCGTGCCGGCGCAGCCGCCTGTCGAGGCGGCCGGCTTGCCGAGCGCCGATGCCTGGCTGGCCGAAGCGGTTGCGCGCGCAACCTCCGCCGACGCGAGGCTGGCCGCCATCGCGCAGGGCATCGCGCGGCTCGCGCCGTCGTTGCGCTGGTATCGACGGCCCACCGAGGCGCCCGATGTCGCGTTCGAGCACGGGCATGCCAATGCGATCGTGATCGGCGGCGCGGGGCTCGCGACGCTCGGCGGCCTGATCGTCGGAATCTCGCTGCTGGCGCCCGGGGTGGCCTATCCCGTGCATCGCCATCCGCCCGACGAGGTCTATGTGGTGCTGTCCGACGGGCAATGGTGGCGCGATGGCGCCGGCTGGTGGACGCCCGGCGCGGGTCAACTGGTGCTCAACGACGGCGGCGTGCTGCATTCGATGCGCGCCGGCGACGTGCCCTTGCTGGCCGTGTGGTTCCTGAGCGGCGCGACCGCCGGCGGCGTGCCGGGCCCGCTCGACGAGGCCTGAGCCCCGCGCTGCCTCCTCAAGCCGCCGATTCGGCGCGGATGAAGTCGATGAAGGCCCGCAGCGGCGCCGGCACGAGCCGCCGCCCCGGGTAGTAGAGAAACGGCCCCGAGAACGAATCCCACCACGGCTCGAGCACGCGCTCCAGCGCGCCGCTGTCGAAATGCGGCCGAAGCCAATCCTCGAACAGATAGACCAGGCCGGTGCCGGCCAGGGCCGCATCGACGCCAAGGTCGAAGGCCGCGCCCAGCTCCACCAGCAATTGCCCGGCCGGCTCGATGCGCAGCTTCTCGCCGTCGCGCACGAAATCCCAGGGCAACGTCGCGCGGCCCGGAAAGCGGCCGAGAATGCATTCGTGCTGCAGCAGTTCGCGCGGATGCGCCGGTCGCCCACGTCGATCGAGATAGGCCGGCGAGGCGCCCAGCGCCATGCGCTGCACGCGTGGGCCGATGGGCACCGCGATCATGTCCTGTTCGAGCCGTTCCTCGTAGCGGATGCCGGCATCGCAGCCGACCGCCAGCACGTCGACGAAGCTCTCGTCGGCGGCCACTTCCAGGCGGATATCGGGATAGGCGGCCAGGAAACGCGGCACGATCGCGGGCAGCACCAGGCGCGCGGCGCTGAGCGGCACGTTCAGGCGCAGCGTGCCGGCCGGCCGGTCGCGAAAGCCGTTGACCACGTCGAGCGCGGACTGCACCTCGTCGAGCGCCGGCGCGAGCCGCGACAGCAAGCGCGCGCCGGCCTCGGTCGGGGCCACGCTGCGCGTGGTGCGGTTCAGCAGACGCACGCCGAGCCGCGTCTCCAGGCGCCGCACCGCCTCGCTGAGGCCCGAGGCGCTGATGCCGGTCGCCTGCGCGGCGCCGCGAAAGCCGTTCGCGCGCGCCACCGCGACGAAGGCATGCAGATCGGATAAATCGGCACTCATTGTGCGCTCCTTCGTACAACCCGTTCGAATTATGCTGGCTTATCGAGACAATCGCCAGCGCGTAAGCTCGGCTTTCACTTCAAGGAGCAGCCAGATGAACGCCTCGTCCCAGACCCAGACCACCTACCCACTCGGCAGCCGCACGGTGCACCGGATCGGCTATGGCGCCATGCAGCTGGCCGGCCGCGCCGCCTTCGGGCCGCCCAAGGATCGCGCCGCGGCCATCGCGGTGCTGCGCGAGGCCGTCGAATCGGGCGTCGACCACATCGACACCAGTGATTATTACGGCCCCTATGTGACCAACGAGTTGATCCGCGAGGCGCTGCACCCCTATCGCGACGAGTTGGTGATCGTCACCAAGATCGGCGCGCGGCGTGACGACCAGGGGGGCTGGTTGCCGGCCTATTCGGCCGCCGAGCTCGAGAGCGCCGTGCACGACAACCTGCGCCGCCTGAAGCTCGACGTCATCGACGTGGTCAACCTGCGCATCATGTTCTCGGCGCTCGCGCCGACCGAGGGCTCGATCGAGGCGCAGTTGAGCGCGGTTGCCGAACTGCAGCGTCAGGGGCTGGTGCGGCACATCGGGCTCAGCAACGTCACGCGCGCGCAGGTGGAGGAGGGCCGGCGGCTCTGCGAGATCGTCTGCGTGCAGAATCACTACAACCTCGTGCATCGCGCCGACGATGCCCTGGTCGACGCGCTGGCCGCCGACGGCGTCGCCTACGTGCCGTTCTTCCCGCTCGGCGGCTTCTCGCCGCTGCAATCCTCGGTGCTCTCGGGCGTGGCCGAGCGCCTGGGCGCCACGCCGATGCAGGTGGCGCTGGCCTGGCTGCTGCGGCGCTCGCCGAACCTGCTGCTGATTCCGGGCACGTCGTCGCTCGCGCATCTGCGCGAAAACCTCGCGGCGCGGCAGTTGGTGCTGGACGACCAGGCGATGCGCGAACTGGGCGCGATCGCCGGCGCCTGAGCGATTTGCACCAATTGGTGAAAACCGTCGAAGTGCATTTTGACCCTGTATCCAGGCATCGAAATGCACTTTCGGCAGCGATCGAGCGGTTTTTCCCCCATCTCGCGCAATGCTCGCGAGACGCGCCCGATGATGCGCCAAGCCCTTGTTTTCAGGGCTTGCGGTGATATCCCGGCCGATTTTTCCGTGGATTTCGCCGCGCCTGCCGGGCCATTCCCAGATGCGCGGAACGCTCAGGTCGATTACAGTGTTCGGTTATCACGGCGGCGGGACGTTCCCGCCGTTCCCAAGAACACCAGGAGTCGACCACATGAGCACCGGCAGCACCCCGACTTTCCCGATCGAACGCCACCCGAATCCCACCTCCGCGGAAAAGCGCGCCGAGCTGCTCGCCAATCCCGGTTTCGGCAAGATCTTCACCGACTACATGGTGACGATCCAATACACCGAAGGCCAGGGCTGGCATGACGCGCGCATCGAGCCGCGCAAGGCGCTCGAAGTCGATCCGGCCATGCTCGTGCTGCATTACGCGCAGGAAATCTTCGAGGGCATGAAGGCCTATCCGCTGCCGGACGGCAAGATCGCCCTGTTCCGCCCCGAGCAGAACGCCAAGCGTTTCCGCAATTCGGCCCGTCGCCTGGCGATGGCCGAGCTGCCCGAGGAGCTGTTCGTCAACGCGGTGCGCGAGCTGGTGCGCCTCGAGCGCGACTGGATCCCGTCGGCCGAGGGCAGCGCGCTGTACCTGCGTCCGTTCATGATCGCCAACGAGGTGGTGCTGGGCGTGAAGCCCTCGGCGCGCTACCTGTTCTGCGTGGTGGCCACGCCGGTGGGCGCCTACTTCAAGGGCGACGCGTCGAAGGGCGTGGCGATCTGGGTGTCGGATGCCTACACGCGCGCGGCGCCCGGCGGCACCGGCGACGCGAAGTGCGGCGGCAACTACGCCGCGAGCCTGGCCGCGCAGGCCGAGGCCACGCGCGAGGGCTGCGACCAGGTGGTGTTCCTCGACGCGGTCGAGCGCAAGTGGATCGAGGAACTGGGCGGCATGAACGTGTTCTTCGTGTTCGAGGACGGCTCGCTGCAGACGCCCCCGCTGACCGGCACCATCCTGCCCGGCATCACGCGTGCGTCGCTGATCGATCTGGCGCGCGATCTCGGCTACACGGTGCGCGAGGAGCCGTATTCGATCGAGCAATGGGAAGCCGATGCGAAGAGCGGCAAGCTGGTCGAGGCGTTCGCCTGCGGCACGGCCGCCGTGGTGACCTCGATCGGGCAGGTGAAGGGCCGCAAGCACAACTTCACGATCGGCGACGGCAAGGCCGGCCCGGTGACCCAGCGCCTGAAGCAGAGCCTGGTCGGCATCCAGACCGGCCGCGAAGCGGACCAGCACGGCTGGGTGGATATCATCGGCTGATGCCGAATTTCGATTCGCGATTGCCGGATCGATGAAAAGAGGGTTACAGGTGTTTGGCCTGTAGCCCTTTTTTATTGCAGCGGAGCAGACTGTCTCAACTACGCCGCGCCACCAGTGCCGATACCGTCTGCGCCGCTTCCTGCAGCGGCTCCAGGAACTCCTTCACCATCTGCCGGGCGGTATGTCGCTGGGCATTCCCGCTGATGTTCATCGCCGCGATCACGCGGCCGCGCCGGTTGCGGATCGGCGCCGACAGCGAGATCAGCCCCGCCTCGAGTTCCTGGTCCACGATCGCCCAGCCCTGCTTGCGCACCGTCGCGATCTCGTCCTTGAGCGCGGCCGGGTCGGTGATGGTCCTGGGCGTGTGCGCCTGGATCGGGCTCAGTGCCAGCACCTCGTCGAGCGCGGCCTCGTCGAGCGAGGACAGCAGCACGCGCCCCATCGACGTACAGTACGCGGGCAGGCGGCTGCCGATCGACAGGTTGATCGTCATGATCTTGTGGGTCGGCACGCGCAGCACGTAGACGATCTCGGTACGGTCCAGCACCGCGGCCGAGCAGCTTTCATGGATGTGCGCCGACAGTTGCTCCATCACCGGCTCGGCCAGGTTCCAGAACGGCATCGAGGTGAGATAGGCGAAGCCGAGATCGAGGATCTTCGGCGTGAGCCGGAACAGCCGGCCGTCGGCCTCCACGTAACCGAGCGTCTGCAGGGTCAGCAGGATCCGCCGCGCCCCGGCGCGCGTGAGCCCGGTGGTGGCGGCCACCTCGGTCAGGGTCTGCTCCGGCCGCTGCGCGTCGAAGGCGCGAATCACCGCCAGTCCGCGCGCGAACGACTGGACGTAGGAGTCACCGGGTTTGGCCTGAAGATCGTCTGTACTCATGGGCTGGGGGAGGTTCGATGCAAGTGCGAAGAGTAGCGCATGGGGTCGGTTCAAGCCAAGGACGAAAGCCGGCCGCGAACTTGACAGGCTTGCACCCCCTCCCTATGATCGCAAAACAGTTCGATATTCGATCTTATGTTCGTATATAGAACATCTTCGGAGCCAGGCCGCGAGTTTTCCGGCCTGGCTCCCGTTCCATCCGAACGAAGTTCCGGAGACAACCATGACCGATGCATTCCTCTGCGACGCGATCCGTACCCCGATCGGGCGATACGGCGGCTCGCTGTCCAGCGTTCGTGCCGACGATCTCGGCGCCGTGCCGATCAAGGCGCTGATCGAGCGTAACCGCGATGTCGACTGGAGCGCGATCGACGACGTGATCTACGGCTGCGCCAACCAGGCCGGCGAAGACAACCGCAACGTCGCGCGCATGTCGGCGCTGCTGGGCGGCCTGCCGCAATCCGTGCCGGGTTCGACGGTCAATCGCCTGTGCGGTTCCGGCATGGACGCGATCGGCATCGCCGCGCGCGCGATCAAGTCGGGCGAGGCGGGCCTGATGATCGCGGGCGGCGTGGAGAGCATGAGCCGCGCGCCCTTCGTGATGGGCAAGGCCAGCAGCGCCTTCTCGCGCCAGGCCGAGATCTTCGACACGACCATCGGCTGGCGCTTCGTCAATCCGCTGATGAAGCAGCAATACGGCGTCGACTCGATGCCGGAGACGGGCGAGAACGTCGCCACCGACTACGGCGTGAGCCGCGCCGACCAGGATGCCTTCGCGCTGCGCAGCCAGCAGAAGGCGGCGCGCGCGCAGCAGGACGGCTCGCTGGCGCAGGAAATCGTCGCGGTCACGATCGCGCAGAAGAAGGGCGATCCGCTGGTGATCTCGCGCGACGAGCATCCGCGCGAGACCTCGCTGGAGGCGCTCGCCAAGCTCAAGGGCGTGGTGCGCCCCGACGGCACGGTGACGGCCGGCAATGCCTCGGGCGTCAACGACGGCGCCTGCGCGCTGCTGGTCGCCGACGAGGAGAACGCCAAGCGCCATGGCCTGGTGCCGCGCGCGCGCATCCTCGGCATCGCCACCGCGGGCGTCGCGCCGCGCGTGATGGGCATCGGCCCGGCGCCGGCCTCGCAGAAGCTGCTGGCGCGCCTGGGCATGAGCATCGACCAGTTCGACGTGATCGAGCTGAACGAAGCCTTCGCCTCGCAGGGCCTGGCGGTGCTGCGCATGCTCGGCGTGGCCGACGACGATCCCCGCGTCAACCCGAACGGCGGCGCGATCGCGCTGGGCCACCCGCTCGGCGCCTCGGGCGCGCGCCTGGTGACGACCGCGATGTACCAGTTGCATCGCACCCAGGGCCGTTACGCGCTGTGCACGATGTGCATCGGCGTCGGCCAGGGCATCGCGCTGGCCATCGAGCGCGTCTGAGCCGCGCGAAGCCGACCCCGCCGAACGGCGGAACGCCCGGAGCATCGGGCGTTCCGCCGTTTTTTCAGGTGCGCGGCGAGAGCGCCGGCCCTTCCAGATGAAGATCTTCCGGTTCGAGCGCGTACAGCGCCGGATCGGGCGAGGCGCTGGGCGTGAAGCCCAGCCGCAGGTAGAAATCGATGGTGCCTTGCGAGGGCGTGGCCGACACATAGAGCCGCGCCGCGCCCATCGCGAGCGCCTGCGCGGCGGCCTCGCGATAGAGCTGCTCGCCCAGCCCGCAGCCGCGCCAGTCGTGGCTCACATGCAGGAACTTCAGTTGCCGCAGCTCGCCGTTCGCGCCGAGCGGCCGGCTGTCGACGATCACCGCCGCGACCAGCCGCGCGCCGTCGAAGCTGCCCAGGCACCAGCCGCCGCGATCGTGGCAGTCGAGCAGGAGCGGCGTGTAGTGCTCGGCCTCGCCTTCGGGCCAGCCATCGACATCGTGGAATTCCGGCACCAACTGCAGCGCGCCGTCGCGCAGCACGTACATGTGGTGGATGATCTCGCGCCGGTCGATGGTCCAGACCAGGGGCAGCTCGTCGCGCGCCAGCAGGCGCCCGGCCAGCGCGTCGCGCTCGGCGCGGCTTCGGCGGTTCACGCCGCCGCCCGATGCGCGGCGATCGCGTACATCAGCGGCAGCCGCGGCATGCCGGCGGGCGGCACCATGCGATGCCCGTCCAGTTCCTCCATGTCGTCGAAGCCCTTCCAGCCGTTCGCGTAGGGATATTCGTCCAGGCTGTCGATCGCGAGCCCGGCCGCGACCAGCGCATTCACCACCTCGCCGATCCCCCACATGAATTCGTAGCTCGGATGCGGGTTCGCGAAATCGACCACGCCCGGCTGGTCGTGCCGCGCGCCGAGCCCCGTGCCGGAAGCCGCCACGTAATCGCCGACGCCGGCCGCCTCCAGGTTCGCCTCGCGCTTGAAATAGTCGTAGCCGGGTTTCCAGTGCGGATCGAAGTACAGCGCGAAGGGATGGAATTCGACCATCGCGAAGCGCCCGCCCGGTGCCAGCAGGCCGGCGATGCCCTGGGCCCAGGCGCGCAGGTCCGAGAGCCAGCAGATCGCGCCGTAGGAGGTGAACACGCGCTCGAAGCGCTCGCCGCGCGCGGCGGCCTCGGGCATCCAGTCGAGCACGTCGGCGCGCTCGAAGCGCGCGGGCAGGCTCGCGTCGGCCGACAGGCGCCGCGCGAAGTCGATCGCCTCGTCCGAGATATCGACGCCGGTCACCTGCGCGCCCAGGCGTGCCAGGCTCAGCGTGTCCTGCCCGGCATTGCATTGCAGGTGCAGCAGCCGCAAGCCGGCGATTTCACCCAGCAAGTCGAGTTCTTCCGGAAACAGCGTCGAGCCGCCATCGCGGAAAAAGGCCGCCTGATCGCCTTTATGGCTGTTATGCGCGACGGTTGCCGTATTCCAGGACAGCCGATTCAGCTCGTGCAGTTCTTTTTTCATGGGAATGATTCTGCGCTTGAAGGGATCGGTCACGCCGCATCCTTGTTATGGTTTTCTCAGGTGGCGCCATCCTCGCATTATTTGATCGAGATCATGTGGAGGACAGAATCGAATAATTTATTCGCCTGATGGGTAAGGTTTTCCGCCTGGCTGCCGACAAAAAAGAGATGAGCCCGCGGCCGTCGCCGGGCCGCGTCGATCGGCGCGGCGCCCGGCGCGCGGCGCGGGCCGCCAGGACCAACCGACCCAGAAAGAAGCCGCGGCGCCACGAGCGCCGTGCGCCGGAGCCCGCGAATGCGCAATAACCAGCCGGTCACGCAGCACGAATACGAATTTCCCGAAGACTCGACCCTGATGTCGACCACGCGCGCCGATGGCACGATCACCTACGCGAACGCGACCTTCGTGCAGGTCAGCGGTTTCACGCCCGAGGAGCTGGTGGGTTCGCCGCACAACATCGTGCGGCACCCCGACATGCCGCGCGAGGCCTTCGCCGACATGTGGGCCACCATCCAGGGCGGCGAGCCGTGGATGGCGCTGGTCAAGAACCGCCGCAAGAACGGCGATCACTACTGGGTGCGCGCCAATGCCGTGCCGCTGATGCGCAACGGCGAGCCGCAGGGCTACATGTCGGTGCGCACCAAGGCCACGCCCGAGGACATCGCGGCGGCCGAGGCGCTGTACCGCGACTTCCGCGAGGGCCGCGCGCGCGGCCGGCGCTTCCACAAGGGCGTGGTGATCCGCGGCGGGATCGGGCGGCTCGGCTCGCTGCTGAAGACCATGTCGGTGCGCACCCGCATGTACCTGCCGATGGCGGCGCTGGTGCCGGTGGTGACGGGCGGTGCCTGGGCCTCGGGCGTGACGGGCTGGCCGCTGGCCGGCGTGGCGGCCAGCACCGCGGTGGCGACGGGCCTGATCGTGGCCTGGCTCGATGCGCAGATCGCGCGGCCGCTGCGCGCGGTGCGCCGGCGCGCGCTGCGGGTGGCCACCGGCGAGAGCCGCGACGGCCCGGCCGTCACGCGCGTCGACGAGATCGGCATGACCCTGCGCACCATCGACCAGCTCGGGCTGATGTTCCGCTGGCTGGTGGACGACGTCAGCGAGCAGGTGCTGAACGTGCAGCGCGCCAGCAGCGAGATCGCGCAGGGCAACAACGACCTGAGCGCGCGCACCGAGCAGGCCGCCACGGCGGTCCAGCAGACCGCGTCCTCGATGGCGCAGATGACGGCCACCGTCTCCAGCAACGCCGCCACCGCCTCCCAGGCGAACCAGCTGGCGGTGTCGGCCAGCGACGCGGCCTCGCGCGGCGGTCACGCGGTCGGCGAGATCGTCGGCACCATGAACGAGATCACCGACAGCTCGCGCCGCATCTCCGACATCATCGGCGTGATCGACGGCATCGCCTTCCAGACCAATATCCTGGCGCTCAACGCCGCCGTCGAGGCGGCGCGCGCGGGCGAGCAGGGCCGCGGCTTCGCGGTGGTGGCGGGCGAGGTGCGCGCGCTCGCGCAGCGCAGCGCGAACGCGGCCAAGGAGATCAAGACCCTGATCGAGAACAGCGTCGAGCGCGTCGCCTCGGGCTCGCGCCGCGTCGACGACGCGGGCCGCACCATGGACGACCTGGTGGTGCAGGTCAAGCGCGTGGCCGACCTGATCGCCGAGATCAGCTCCTCGACCGCCGAGCAGAGCGTGGGCGTCGAGCAGGTCGACCGCGCCGTGGTCGACCTCGACAACATCACCCAGCAGAACGCGGCCCTGGTGGAGCAGAGCGCGGCCGCCTCGGAAAGCCTGCGTCAGCAGGCCACCTCGCTGGTCGACGCGGTCGGCGTGTTCCGCTGAGCGCCTGGGAGCCTCGCGCCCGGCGTGCGCGGCCGGGCGCCTCCCTTTCTCGATCGACCGCGCGCATCGAGACGAACCAGGGCGGATCGCGATGGCGACCTATCGGGACATACAGACTTACGTGAAGGAGCGCTACGGCATCGTCGCGCAAAGCGGCTGGATCGCGCATGTGAAGGAGCTCAACGGCTTGCCGATCAAGAGCCTGCGCAAGACCACGCGGCTCAAGCAGTGCCCGCAGCAGTGGCGCGGCGCGATCGAGGAGGCGATGCGCCATTTCGGCTGGCTCGGCTGAGTCGGCTCGAGGCGCGGCGCGCGCCCATGAAAAAACGCCTTCGCGGCGGCTGCCGCGAAGGCGTTTCGTCGTCCGGAGCACGACGGGCCCGCGCTCGGGCCCGGCTGTGTCTCACACCGCGAGACACAGATACTTGATCACCACGTAGTCGTCGATGCCGTAGTGCGAGCCCTCGCGGCCGAGGCCCGATTGCTTGACGCCGCCGAACGGCGCCACCTCGTTCGAGATCAGGCCGGTGTTGATGCCGACCATGCCGTACTCGAGCGCCTCGGCGACGCGCCAGACGCGGCCGATATCGCGGCTGTAGAAGTAGGCGGCCAGGCCGAACTCGGTGTCGTTCGCGAAGCCGATCACTTCCTCGTCGGAGGCGAAGCGGAACAGCGGCGCGAGCGGGCCGAAGGTTTCCTCCTTCGCGACCTTCATGTCGGGCGTCACGCCCGTCAGCACGGTCGGCTCGAAGAAGCCGTGGCCGAGCGCGTGGCGCTTGCCGCCCGTGGCGATGCTGGCGCCCTTGGCGAGCGCGTCCTCGATATGCGCCTCGACCTTCAGCACGGCGGCCTCGTTGATCAGCGGGCCCTGCATCACGCCGGCCTCGGTGCCGCGCCCGACCTTGAGCTTCTCGACCGCGGCCGCGAGCTTGGCGGCGAACGCGTCATAGACCTTGTCGTGCACGTAGAAACGATTGGTGCACACGCAGGTCTGGCCGCTGTTGCGGTACTTCGAGGCGATCGCGCCCTCGACGGCCGCGTCGAGATCGGCATCGTCGAACACGATGAAGGGCGCGTTGCCGCCCAGTTCGAGCGAGACCTTCTTGACGGTCGGCGCGCACTGCGCCATCAGCAGGCGGCCCACCGGCGTGGAGCCGGTGAACGAGAGCTTGCGCACCGTGGCATTGCCGGTCAGCTCGCCGCCGATCGCCTTCGGGTCGCCGGTGACCACGCTGAACACGCCGGCCGGCACGCCCGCGCGCTCGGCCAGCACGGCCAGCGCGAGCGCCGAGAACGGCGTGGCCTCGGCCGGCTTGACCACGATCGGGCAGCCCGCCGCCAGCGCCGGGCCGACCTTGCGGGTGATCATCGCGGCGGGGAAATTCCACGGCGTGATCGCGGCGCAGACGCCCACCGGCTCCTTGGTGACGACGATGCGCCTGTCGCCGGCCGGGGTCGGAATGGTGTCGCCATAGACGCGCTTGCCTTCCTCGGCGAACCACTCGATGAAGGAGGCGGCGTAGAGGATCTCGCCGCGGGCCTCGGCCAGCGGCTTGCCCTGCTCGGTGGTGAGGATCAGCGCGAGATCGTCGGCGTGCGCGAGCATCAGCTCGTACCACTTGCGCAGGATGGCGGCGCGCTCCTTGGCGGTACGGCGGCGCCAGGCCGGCCAGGCGGCGTTGGCCGCCTCGATGGCGCGGCGCGTCTCGGCCGCGCCGGCCAGCGGCACGCTGCCGAGCAGTTCGCCGTTGGCGGGGTTGCGGACTTCGAAGCTGGCGCCGTTGGCGGCGCCTTGCCATTCGCCGGCCAGGTAGATCTGCTGGCGCAACAGCGAGGGATCCTTCAGTGCTGCGGTGAATGCGATGCTCATGCCTTGCCTCTGGATGCGGATGCCGTTGCGATGCGGTGAACGGGACCCGCCGCGTTCACGGCGCAACGCGGCTGGTCGGGCGATGCCGGTGGACCTCAGGCGGCGACGCCGACGGTTTCCTTCAGCACTTCCTCGAGGATGCCGAGCGCCTCGTCGAACACGGCGTCCTGGATCGTCAGCGGGAACAGGAAGCGCACCACGTTCGAGTACACGCCGCACACCAGCAGCAACAGCCCGCGCTCGAGCGCGCGCGCCTGCACGCGCTTGGTGAAATCGGCATCGGGCTCCTGCGTGCCGGCCTTGAAGAACTCGACCGCGACCATCGCGCCCGGGCCGCGCACGTCGACGATCTGCGGTACCTCCGATTGCAGCGCCGAGAGCTTCGCCTTCAGCTTGTCGCCGAGCGCGGTGGCGCGCGCTTCCAGCTTTTCCTCGTCGATGATGTCGAGCACCGCGTGGGCCGCGGCCACCGCCAGCGGGTTGCCCGCGTAGGTGCCGCCCAGGCCGCCGGGCGCGGCCGCGTCCATCACGTCGGCGCGGCCGACCACGCCCGACAGCGGCATGCCGCCGGCCAGGCTCTTGGCCATGGTGGTCAGGTCCGGCAGCACGTCGTGGTGCTGCATCGCGAACAGCTTGCCGGTGCGCGCGAAGCCGGTCTGCACTTCATCGGCGATCAGCACGATGCCGTGTTCGTCGCAGATCTTGCGCAGGCCGCGCACGAAATCGGCCGGCGCCGCGTAGAAGCCGCCTTCGCCCTGCACCGGTTCGAAGATGATCGCGGCGACGCGCTTCGGATCGATGTCGGCCTTGAACAACATGTCGATCGCCTTCAGCGAATCGGCCACGCTGATGCCGTGCAGCGCGTTCGGATAGGGGGCGTGGAACACGTCGCCCGGGAACGGGCCGAAGTTCAGCTTGTAGGGGGCGACCTTGCCGGTCAGCGCCATGCCCATCATGGTGCGGCCATGGAAGCCGCCGGCGAAGGCGATCACGCCCGGCCGGCCGGTGAAGGCGCGCGCCATCTTGACGGCGTTCTCGACGGCCTCGGCGCCGGTGGTGAAGAAGGCCGCCTTCTTGGCCTGGCTGCCCGGCGCGCGGGCGATGATCTTCTCGGCCAGCTCGACGTAGGACGCGTAGGGGACGATCTGGTAGGCGGTATGCGTGAAGCACTCGAGCTGCTCGGCGATCGCCTTGACCAGCTTCGGATGACGGTGGCCGGTGTTCATCACGGCGATGCCGGCGGCGAAGTCGATGAAGCGGCGGCCCTCGACGTCCCACAGTTCGGCGTTCTCGGCGCGCGCGGCGTAGAAATCGCACATCACGCCAACGCCACGCGGCGTGGCGGCGTTCTTGCGGGCTTGCAGGTCGGCATTCTTCACGGGGATCTCCTTCCAGTCGGTCGATTCGGTTCGGTCAAGCGTTGAGGGCCGCGGGAGCGCGGCCGATGGAGACGACTATAATCAGATTTGGCTCTGAAAATCAGAGCCATTCCTGTAAATATCTAGGAGCCAATTTTGAGGGCGAGCGTTTTGTCGGATTGGCTGGCGCAGCGGCTGGTGCGCGGCGGCGGCGCGCAGCCGGTCTATCGGCAACTGCATCGGCTGCTGCAGCAGGCGATCCTGTCGCGGGAGTTGCCGGCCGGCACGCGCGTGCCCTCGTCGCGGCTGCTCGCCACCGAGCTGGGGATCGCGCGCAATACGGTCACCCAGGTCTACGAGCAACTGGTGCTGGAGGGTTACGTGAGCTCGGCGACCGGGCGCGGCACCTTCGTGGCCGATACCTCGCCCGACGAGATCGTCGGCGCGGCCGAGCGCGATGGAGTCGAGGGGGGCGGCCGGGCCGGCGCCGCGTCGCCCGATCCCGGCTGGCCGGGCGCGGCCGGGGCGAGGGAACGTGAGGCCGCGTCCGGGCTCGATCTCGGCCCGGCGCCCGATCCGGTCGCCGAAGCCGGCATCTCGCCCGCCGCGGCGTTGCGGCGCCCGCTGGCGCGCACGCTGTCCGCGCGCGGCGCGCGGCTGGTGGCCGGCGCCGGCGTCTCGAAACGGCAGGGCGGCGCCTTCATGCCGGGCGTGCCCGACGTGTCGCGCTTCCCGGCCCGGGTCTGGACCCGCCTGCACAACAAATACTGGCGCCGCCTGCGGCCCGACCTGCTGACCTACGCGCCGGGCGGCGGGCTCGCCTCGATGCGCGAGGCGCTGGCCGACTACCTGCGCACCTCGCGCTCGGTGCGCTGCTCGCCCGAGCAGATCGTGATCACCACCGGCATCCACCAGTCGATCGACCTGGCCACGCGCCTGCTGACCGATCCCGGCGACGTGATCTGGACCGAGGATCCCTGCTACTGGGGCGTGCGCAGCGTGCTGCACGTCTCGGGGCTGACCACGCGGCCGATCCCCGTCGACGAGGAAGGCATCGCGCCGAGCGCCGAGGATCTCGCCACGCCCCCCAGGCTGATGCTGGTCACCCCTTCGCACCAGTACCCGCTCGGCATGGTGATGAGCCTCGCGCGGCGGCGCATGCTGCTCGAATACGCGCGCCAGCACGGCGCCTGGATCATCGAGGACGACTACGACAGCGAATTCCGCTACGGCAGCCGGCCGCTGGCCTCGCTGCAGGGGCTCGACGGCAGCGGGCAGGTGATCTACGTGGGGAGCTTCGGCAAGACGCTGTTCCCGGGGCTGCGGGTGGGTTACCTGGTGGCGCCCGAGCCGCTGGCCGAAAGCTTCGCGACCGCCAGCGCCGAGCTGTATCGCGAGGGGCAACTGCTGCAGCAGGCGGTGCTGGCCGAATTCATCGCGGAAGGGCATTTCGTGTCGCATATCCGCAAGATGCGCGCGTTGTATGGCCTGCGGCGGCAGACGCTGCTCGACGTGCTGGGGCGCCGCTACGGCGATGCGCTGCCGGCAGTGGGCGGCGACGCGGGCCTGCACCTGGTGATGCGCCTGCCCGACGGCGCCGACGATCGCGCCGTGGCGCAGGCCGCGCTGGAGCGCAATATCGTGGTGCGCGCGCTGTCCGGCTATTACGCCGATCCGTCGCGCGCGGCGCCGGGGCTGCTGCTCGGCTACGCCTGCGTGCCCGAGGACGAGATCGGGCCGGCCTTCGAGACGCTGGCCGAGGCGATCGACGAGGTGGTGTTCGCGAAGCGGGGCGGCTAGCGCCGGCCGGCGCGGCTTTTTTCTCCCCGCGTGGAATAGCCGGGCCGGGTCGAACGTTCAGTGGGGGCGCCAGTACCGCGTCGCGCGACGCCGGCCGGCATCCGTCCCGCCCATTCATTCGATACGAGCCTCCCAGCATGAAGCCCTTCCTGTCCGCGCTGAAACCGATCCACGCCGCCTGCCTGATGGCCGGCCTCGCCGGGCTCGTCAGCCTGCCGGCGCTGGCCGACGTGAAGATCGGCGTGACCGTCTCGGCCACCGGCCCGGCCGCCTCGCTCGGCATTGCGCAGAAGAATACGATCGCGCTGCTGCCCAGGGAGATCGCCGGGCAGAAGATCGACTACATCGTGCTCGACGACGCCTCCGATCCCTCGCACGCGGTGCAGAACGCGCGCAAGCTCAGCAGCGAGGATCATGTCGACGCGCTGGTCGGCTCGACCATCGTGCCGAACTCGCTGGCGATGCTCGATATCGCCGCGCAGTCCGGCACGCCGATGATCGCGCTGGCCGCGGCCGCCTCGATCGTGGCGCCGATGGACGCCAAGCGCGGCTGGGCCTTCAAGACGCCGCAGAACGATGCGCTGATGGCCGGCGCGATCGTGCAGAACATGGTCGAGCATCATGTGAAGACGGTCGGCTTCATCGGCTTCGCGGATGCCTATGGCGAGAGCTGGCTCAACGAATTCGGCAAGGCGGCCGCGAAGGCCGGCATCCAGCTGGTCGCCAGCGAGCGCTACGCGCGCAACGACACCTCGGTCACCGGCCAGGTGCTGAAGATCGTCTCGCGCAATCCCGATGCGGTGCTGATCGCCGGCGCCGGCTCGCCGGCCGCGCTGCCGCAGAAGACGCTCAAGGAGCGCGGCTACAAGGGCCTCTACTACCAGACCCACGGCGTGGCGAACGGCGATTTCCTGCGCCTGTGCGGCAAGGATTGCGAAGGCACCTTCCTGCCGGCCGGCCCCTTGCTGGTGGCCGAGCAACTGCCCGATTCGAACCCCGTGAAGGCGAGCGCGCTGGTTTATCGGCGCGCCTATGACGGTGCCTATGGCGCGGGCAGCACCTCGACCTTCGGCGGCAATGCCTGGGATGCGGGCCTGTTGCTGCAGCAGGCGATTCCCGTCGCGCTGAAGCAGGGCCAGCCGGGTACCGCGGCGTTCCGCTCGGCGCTGCGCACCGCGCTCGAGAACACCAGGGATCTGCGGACTTCGCAGGGCGTCGTCAACATGACGCCGACCGATCACTCGGGCCTCGACGAGCGTGCGCGCGTGATGGTCGAGATCGTGGGCGGCGGCTGGCGGCTGGTGCCGAACTGATCGCCGATGTGATCGGTCTGTATCGCCGGTGGCGGGCGCGCTTCCTCATTTTGTTTCGCCATCGCGCCTGCCGATGGAATAGCCCGGTAGCCTGGCGCGTTACCCAAGTGTCACCGCTTGGGTGTCGCGACTGGCTTACGGACTCCTCATGGATTTGCTTACCTTGTGGCTCGGCATGATCGCCGTGCTGCTGCTGTTCGGACTGCTCATGTGGCTCAGGCCCGAATGGTTCCTGTCGACCATCTGGGTGCACCCGCCGCATCATCTCTGCGACGAGGCGATTTCGCATTTGTATGGAGAAGGAAAGCGAGGGGAGGCGGCCGCGGAGAATGCGGCTCATCTATCGTCGACGGACAATACAGAAATCGAAGTGGCCGCGGCGCGAGAAGCTGTCGCGGCGAATGCACTGGATAGGGAGCAGGTGTGTCCTTTGAACCAGGGCGCGATATCGCTGCGGAAGTCGCAGGTCGAGTAGCGTGCCTGGGTCACGGCTGAAGCAGGTTCATGGATCTCGCGCCGTGCCGAACCGATATCAGTGGGCGACGGTGAAGGTCATGCGAAGGCCCAGCGAGCGCAGGATCTTCTGCACGGTCTCATATCGAGGGTGAGCGCCAGGCGTCAGCGCCTTGTGCAAGGTGACCCGTCCAAGGCCGGCTTCCGACGCCACCTTGGTCATCCCGCGCGCGCGTGCGACAGCGGCCACGGCAGCAAGGAACACTGCGGGATCGGGATCCTCGGCCGCAACCGCGAGAAATTCCGCCACGGTTTCGTCATTGTCGAGATAGTCGGCCGCATCGAATTCGGCGTAATCGGGCATCGCTTACTCCTTCAGTTCGCGCGCCATCTGGAGCGCGCGCTTGATGTCTTTTTTCTGTGTAGATTTATCGCCACCGCAGAGAAGGACATAGACGATCTCGGCGCGACGGACATAGTAGATGCGATAACCCGGCCCGAAGTCGACCTTCATTTCGCGGACGCCTTCGCCTATCACGCGGTACTCGCCAAAATTGCCTAGCTGGGCACTGATCAGGCGTGCGGCGATTCGGGCTTTGCCGCGCTGATCACGCAGGCTGGAAAGCCAGTTTGTGAATTCACTGGAGCGCAGCAAAGTTACCATGCCGAAGTGTACCCAATTGGGTACACTTCGGCAAGTGACTAATCCTGTCGAGATTAGGACGAGCCGTTTTGCCGTTTGCTTGGGTAACAGCAGCAGACCGATCGGCTGTGTCTGACGCCGCCCTCAAGCCGCCACCGCCTCGCGCGTCCCCGCCGCTTCCCGCTCACCGCCCATCCGCGTCTCGACCAAGCCGATCAGCGCCACCAGCATCTGATTGACCGGTGTCGCCACCCCCAGCGCCGCGCCACGCCGCACGATCGCGCCGTTCAGATGCGCGATCTCGGTGGCGCGGCCGCGCGCGAAATCCTGCGCCATCGAGGAATACTGGCCGCCCGGGATAGTCCGACGAATGCGCGCGTACTGGCTGCCGGCATCGAGATCCATCCGCACGCCCTCGGCGCGGGCGACGGCCAGGCATTCGGCGAGCACGTCGCGCATCGCCTGCTCGGCCGCCGGCAGGGCGCTGACCGCGCCGAACGGCAGTTGCACCAGCGCCGAGATGGCGTTGTACGAGCAGTTCAGCACCAGCTTGTCCCACAAGGCCGCGGCCACGTCGGCGGAAACCCGGGTCGGCACGCCGGCTTGCTCGAAGCACCGCGCCACCGCCCCGCTGCCGGCGGCGGTCCCGATGATCAGGTCGCCGCGCCCGTGATGCCGGAGATGCCCGGCATCGGCCATCTCGCAGGCCACGTAGACAGCCGCGGCGATCGCGGGGCGGCCCAGCGCGGCCTCGAGGGTCGCCGCGTTGTCGATGCCGTTCTGCAGCGACACCACGACCGCCTCGCGTTTCAGGTGCGGGCGCAATGCCGCGGCCGCCTCGACGGTATCGTCCGATTTCACGCAGACCAGCACCAGATCGGCCTCGGCGGCCACCGCCGGATCGGTGCTCGCCCGCACCGGGACGCGCTCGTCGAAATGCGCGGATTCGAAGCGCAGGCCCTGCGCGCCGATCGCCTCGACATGCCGCGCTCGCCCGATCAGCACCACGTCCTGGCCGGCCCGCGCCAGCATCCCGCCATAGAAGCACCCCACGGCGCCCGCGCCCATCACCACTACCTTCATCCTTGCTCTCCAGGTTCGCGTTCGCGTCCTCGCGGACCGAAACTGCTGGAATGGTAGTGGCGCAGCACTGTACAGTTCAGCCAAAAGCTGTGCGATTCGGTGCCGTACGTGGCTCGAAACGCCAATTTTTTCAGTTGAATCGAGGAATGGAGCCAAATGAAGCTCGACAAGACCGATGTGACGATCCTCAACGCGCTGCAGCGCAACGCGCACGTGAAGGCGGCCGAACTGGCCGAGGAACTGTCGATCTCGCCCTCGCCGCTGTACCGGCGCATCCGCCTGCTCGAGGAGGCGGGCGTGATCAAGGACTACGTCGCAGTGCTCGACCAGGACAAGGTGGGTTATCCCGTCAACGCCTACGTGTCGGTGGCGGTGGAGAAGTCGGCCGATACGCTGGCGGCTTTCGAGCGCGTGATCCGCGGCTGCGACGAGGTGATGGAGTGCTACCTGATGACGGGCGCCTACGACTACATGATCCGCGTGGTCGCGAACGACATCCCGGGCATCGAGCGCTTCGTGATGTCCAGGCTGGCCACCATCGAGGGCGTGCGCGACGTCAGCACGGCGATCACGCTGCGCCGCGTGCAGTACAAGACGGGCTTGCCGGTGAAGGTGGTGGAGCGCTGAGCGCGCCGGGCCGCTGGATGGGCCGGCCTGCGTGCTACATCCGGATCAGCACGGCGCCCGCCACCACCATCGCGCAGGCCAGCAGGCGCCGCGGGGTGGGCTGCTCGCGCATGGCGAACCAGCCGATGCCGATCGCGAAGATCGAGCTGGTCTCGCGCAGCGCCGAGACGGTGGCCACAGGCAGGTAGCGGTAGGCCAGCGTGACGATCGCATAGGCGCCCAGCGCGCAGGTGCCGGCGGCCACGCCGCGCCAGAGCGTGGCGCTCGGCGCCAGCAGCGCGCGCGGGCCGCCGCGCAGCGCGCAGACCAGCGCGAACTGCGGCACGTTCCACAGCAGGTAGACCCAGCAGATATACGACAGCGAATTTCCGGCCAGGCGCACGCCGATGCCGTCCACCACCGAATACGCGGCGATGAACACGCCGGTCAGCACCGCATAGGGCACGCTCTCGCCGGACAGGCGCAGGCCGCGCCGCAGCGCCAGCGAGATGATGCCGCCGGAAACCAGGGCGATGCCGGCCAGCGCGAAGGCCGAGGGCCGTTCGCCGAGCGCGGCGAAGGCGAACAGCGCGACCAGCAGCGGGGAACTGCCGCGCGCGATCGGGTAGATCTGGCTGAATTCGCCGCTGCGATAGGCGCGCAGCAGGGCCACGCAATAGCCGATCTCGAGCAGGGCCGAGGCCGCGATGTAGGGCCACGCGGCCGCGGCCGGCGCCGGCAGCCACAGCGCGCCGGCCACCCCGGCGACGAGGTAGGGCACGGCCATCGTCCCGAGCTGGATCACGCGATCCTCGCTGACGTGCAGGAAGGCATTCCAGATCGCGTGCAGCAGCGCGGAGAACAGCACGAGGGCAACGAGCAGATGGTCCATGACGGCGGGAGGCGGGAGAGGAGCCGGAAACGAGGAGCCGGTTTGCCGGCCCGCAGGCCTGGTTGGAATTGCGGCAATCGGAGGCAAAATGCGGCAAGCCGTGGATTATCGCAGCATGCTCCCGGTTTCGCCAAGTGTCCGTTTCGTGACGCCCGGCGCGGGTCGCGCCCGCGTTCGCCGCGGATTGTCGATAATGGCGCTTTCCCAACCACGACCACCACACCCTCGCCATGAACTCGAACCCGCAATCGAATCAGCCGCCGCGCCTGACCAGCCTGTCGCACGGCGGCGGCTGCGGCTGCAAGATCGCACCGGGCGTGCTGGCCGACCTGCTCAAGCGCAATGCGCCGCCCGCGCTGTTCCCCGACCTGCTGGTCGGCACCGAGACCGCCGACGATGCCGCCGTCTACCGGCTCAACGACGAGCAGGCGATCGTCGCCACCACCGATTTCTTCATGCCGATCGTCGACGATCCCTACGACTTCGGCCGGATCGCCGCCACCAATGCGCTGTCCGACGTCTACGCGATGGGCGGCAAGCCGATCCTGGCGCTGGCCCTGGTCGGCATGCCGATCAACGTGTTGCCGCACGAGACCATCGCGGCGGTGCTCAAGGGCGGCGAGGCGGTCTGCGCCGAGGCGGGCATTCCCGTCGCGGGTGGCCATTCGATCGACTCGGTCGAGCCGATCTACGGGCTGGCCGCGCTGGGCCTGGTGCATCCGTCGCGCGTCAAGCGCAACGCGGGCGCGCGCGCCGGCGACGTGCTGGTGCTCGGCAAGCCGCTCGGCGTCGGCGTGCTGTCGGCCGCGCTGAAGAAGAACCAGCTCGACGCCGCCGGCTACGCGGCGATGATCGCGGCCACCACCAAGCTGAACCGGCCCGGCGCGGAGCTGGCCGCGCTGCCGGGCGTGCACGCGATGACCGACGTGACCGGTTTCGGCCTGCTCGGCCATGGGCTCGAGGTGGCGCGCGGCGCGGGGCTGACGGCGCGCGTGCGTTACGCCGCGCTGCCCTGGCTGGCCGGCGCCGAGGCGTTCGCCGAGGCCGGCGTGGTGACCGGCGCGTCGGGGCGCAACTGGGCCGCCTATGGCGCCGAGGTGCGGCTCGGCGAGGGCCTGCCCTCGATCGCGCAGGCCCTGCTGACCGATCCGCAAACCTCGGGCGGCCTGCTGGTCGCCTGCGCGCCAGACAGCGTCGACGAGGTGCTGGCCTGCTTCCACGCCGACGGTTTCGCGCAGGCGGCCGTGATCGGCGAACTGGTCGACGGCGCGCCGCGTATCGAGGTGACCTGAGGAGGTGCACTGAGGCGCTGAACTGAGCCGCCGGCACAGGTCGACGCCCATCGACGGGAGCCATCGCGGCTCCCGTTTTCATTGCGCCGGGCGCCCGGAAATTTGGCCGGCCGCGCGCGACCGATAGAATCGCAATCCTGTCGTACGAATTCGCGGCCGGTTCCGCCGGTTCCGCTCGCTCCGGCGTTCGCCGCTTCGGGCTTGCCGGCGGCGCGTGCCGCGTGTTCGCTACGCTTGTGGCCTGGCTGACGGCGACCTCGATCGCCGCGGGCCGCGTCGTGTCCCCGCGTCACGACGAAACCGACGCGCGCGCCATGCCGGAGGGCCCGGTGCGGTGCGCGCGCCTCGCATGTCGATAGCCGTTCTCACCACTCCATTCATAAGGAACGACGATGCTGACTCGCTCGATGATTTCCGCGGCCGTGTTCTCGCTGGCCGCCTGCGCCACGGTGCCTTCCGTCGCGCAGAACTCCGCCACCACCCAGGACGCGCAGGACGGCGCCGCCCACGCGGGCGGCACGCGCGCCCCCAAGGTGATGATCATCACCATGTTCGGGCCGGAAGGGCAGGCCTGGACCGATCGGATCGGCCCCTGGACGCCGGTCAAGGTGGAAGGCCTCTCGCCCGATTATCCGAACGTGCAGTGCAACCGCCAGGACGTCTGCGTGGTGACCACCGGCATGGGTTACGCGAACGCGGCGGCCACCATCATGGCGCTGAGCTTCTCGCCGAAGTTCGACCTGCGCCGCACCTACTTCCTCGTCTCGGGCATCGCCGGCGTCGATCCGGCCCAGGGCACGGTCGGCACGGCCGCCTGGTCGCATTACCTGGTCGACTTCAGCCTGCAATGGGAGCTCGACGCGCGCGAGATCCCGGCCGGCTGGAACACCGGTTATCTCGGCATCAATACCAAGAGCCCGAGCGACAAGCCGCCGCTCGACTACAAGACCGAGGTGTTCGAGCTGAATCCGAAGCTGACCGAGGCGGCCTATGCGCTGTCGCGCAACGTCACGCTGGCCGACAACGCGCAGGCCCAGGCCGCGCGCGCGAAGTTCGACGCGGCGCCGGCCAACCGGCCGCCGGCGGTGGTCCGCTGCGATACCTCGTCGGGCAATACCTGGTTCTCGGGCACGAAGCTCGGCGAGCGCGCGCGCCAGTGGACCAGGATCCTGACCGATGGCAAGGGTACGTACTGCATGACGGCCCAGGAAGACAACGCCACCTACGAGGCGCTCACGCGCGCGGCGGCCACCAGGCGGGTCGACCTCTCGCGCGTGGCGGTGCTGCGCACCGGCTCCGACTTCGATCGTCCGTACCCGGGCCAGACCAGCGTCGACAACCTGCTCAACTACGCGGACCAGGGCGGCTTCACGATCGCGACCGAGAACCTGTATCGCGCCGGCAATCCGCTGGTGCAGGACATCGTCACGCACTGGAACGAATGGCGCGACGGCGTGCCGGCACGCTGATCGCGGTGCTTCATCCGCGCTTGGCGCCTCGTTGAAAAGAATCGGGCCCAGCCTTCGCGCCTTCCCGAGGAGCGACGGCCGGGCCCGACGGGCACGAGGCGGTGAAACATCGACGGGCGGCCCGCGAAGGCCGCCCGTTTTTCATTGGCGTGTCACTTGCTCTCGTTGCCGCGCGGCTGCGCGCGGAACGGGATCCAGACCGGCGTGGTCTGGTCCCAGTGGTCGAGTTGCGACGGTTTCGGTTCGTTCGGGTTCATGATCGTGACCTCCTTCCGGTGACAGGGTTTGCCGGGGATGCGCGGCGCCTGGGCCGCGCGCGGCTGGTTTAGCGGTTGGCCGAGGCGAGTTCGCTCGACGGGGCACCCGATTCCGAATGGGCGGCGCGTTGTTGGGCGAGTTCGATGCCTTGCGGATACGAGGTGCTCTTGCGCAGCAGGGCCAGGGTGCCGTCGCGCTGGGCTTGGGCGAGTTCGGCGCGCACCTGGGCGCGGGTGAGCGGGGCTTGCGTGGTGTTCGCGTGCATGGCGGGCAGGTCGCCGTAGCTGCCTGCGCGGCCAATGCCGCCATCGGCAAAGGCGGAAGCGGCGGTGGCGGACAGCACGAGAGCGGCGGCGGTGAGGGCGAGGCGGTTCATGTTCAACTCCTTGGGGATTCGGGAGCGCTTCCGGTCCGGTTGCGCGATGGAGTGAAATTTAGGTGCGCGCGCAGCATCGATAAATAAGGCCGTCGCGAATTGAATTGTCGTCGTGCTGGAACAATCGATTTCCGCACTGCGAATAGGGTCAGGCAAAAGCCTTGTCCAGACTGGATTCTGGCGATTCCTGGCGAGCCGGCGCCGGCGGCCGTTTTCGAATTGATGCATTTGGAGCAATAGTGTGATGCTCCGAAGTCGACGATTCCATTGAGCGTGCTGCGTTGCAAAAATACATCGCATCCGAGAGGATCGTGCCCTCGAATGTGCGCCCGGCGCGGCCGCCGCAGGCGGTTTCCGGACGCGCGCCGTGTGTCCCGGCTGGTATCCGGTGCGCATGACGACCACTCGATACCGAACCGTCTCGCCCATTACGGGACAGCGCAGTCAGCCGATCGAAGGCATTGCCGGTTGTGCCGATTTCATCATCGTCGCCGGCAATTAGTCACAAGCCGCGAGGTTTTTGCGGGCGGATACTCGCTGCACCGATTCGACTTCCCCTTCGAGGAGACTGGAACATGACCCAATCCGCCAAGCACTGGAGCGGCGTATTCCCCGCCGTCAGCACGCAGTTCAAGCCCGATTTCTCGCTCGACCTCGAGGCCACGCATCGCGTGATGAGCCATCTCGTGAAGGACGGCGTGTCGGGGCTGGTGGTGTGCGGCACGGTGGGCGAGAACACCTCGATGACGGTGGCCGAGAAGATCTCGGTGATCGAGGCCGCGCGCGACGCCTCGGGCGGCCGCGTGCCGGTGATCGCCGGCGTGGCGGAATTCACCACCGAATTCGCCAGGCAGACCGTGCGCGCCGCGGCCAAGGCCGGCGTGGACGGCGTGATGGTGATGCCGGCGCTGGTCTACTCGGCCAAGACCCACGAGACGGCCGCGCATTTCCGCGCCGTCGCCACCAGCACCGACCTGCCGGTGATGGTCTACAACAATCCGCCGATCTACAAGAACGACGTCACGCCCGACGTGCTGATCGCGCTGCAGGATTGCGAAAACATCGTCTACTTCAAGGATTCCTCGGGCGATACGCGCCGCTTCATCGACATCCGCAACGCGGTCGGCGATCGCTTCGTGCTGTTCGCGGGCCTCGACGACGTGGTGGTCGAGAGCATCGCGGTGGGCGCCCAGGGCTGGGTGTCGGGCATGTCGAACGCGTTCCCGAAGGAAGGCGAGACGCTGTTCCGCCTGGCCATGCAGAAGCGCTTCGACGAGGCGCTCGCGCTGTATCGCTGGTTCATGCCGCTGCTGCACCTCGACGCGCGTCCCGACCTGGTCCAGTGCATCAAGCTGTGCGAGGAACTGCTGGGCCGCGGCAGCGCGATCACGCGTCCGCCGCGTCTCGCGCTCGAAGGCGAGGCGCTCGCGCATGTGAAGAAGATCGTCGCCGAGGCGCTCGCGAATCGCCCCGCGTTGCCCGACGTCGGCCTTTGAGCAGGACCTGAGCAGGACGGGGCGGCCCGCGCCGCGCGCGTGGCCCGCCTCGCCCGATCCGCCGCAGCCGGAACCGCTTCGACCGGCCGGGCCGCCACCCTGGCCCGGCTCTCTCCCTCCCGCGCCGCTTCGGCGCCCCGAGCACCGTGCGCATCGCCTGCGCGCGGCGCGGGCGTTCGTCCCTGCGTTTCGGTTGCGTGACCCGCCGTCCGGCGGGCGACGCGCCGGCGCGCACGACCGGACGGCCTACATGGCAGGAGACAGACAGATGGCACAAGGCAAATTCCAGCGGCAACTCTCGCTGACCGACCTGACCTTCATCGGGCTCGGCGCGATCTTCGGCTCGGGCTGGCTGTTCGCGGCCAGCCACGTGGCCAGCATCGCCGGGCCGGCCGGCATCTTCTCGTGGGTACTCGGCGGCTTCGCGGTGCTGCTGCTCGGCATCGTCTACTGCGAGCTCGGCGCCGCGCTGCCGCGCGCGGGCGGCGTGGTGCGCTACCCGGTGTTCTCGCACGGCCCGCTGCTCGGCTACCTGATGGGCTTCATCACGCTGATCGCGTTCTCCAGCCTGATCGCGATCGAGGTGGTGGCGGCGCGTCAGTACGCGGCCGCCTGGTTCCCGGCGCTCACCGTGCCTGGCTCGAACGCGCCGACCCCCCTCGGCTGGCTGCTGCAGTTCGCGCTGCTGTGCCTGTTCTTCCGGCTCAATTACTCGAGCGTGAAGACCTTCGCGACGGCCAACAACATCATCAGCCTGTTCAAGTTCGTGGTGCCGCTGGCGGTGATCGTGGTGCTGTTCGTGTTCTTCAAGCCGCGCAACCTGCAGGCGGCCGGCTTCGCGCCGTTCGGGCTGTCCGGCGTCGAGATGGCGGTGTCGGCGGGCGGGGTGATCTTCGCCTATCTCGGGCTCACGCCGATCATCTCGGTGGCCAGCGAGGTGCGCGATCCGCAGCGCACGATTCCCGTCGCGCTGATCCTCTCGGTGCTGCTCTCCACCCTGATCTACGTGCTGCTGCAACTGGCCTTCCTGGGCGGGATCCCGACCGACATGCTGGCCGGCGGCTGGGGCGGCATCGATCGCGCGTTCTCCTTGCCCTACCGCGATATCGCCACGGTGCTCGGGGTCGGCTGGCTGGCCTACATGGTGGTGGCCGACGCGATGATCTCGCCGAGCGGTTGCGGCAACATCTACATGAACGCGGCGCCGCGCGTGGTCTATGGCTGGGCCAAGACCGGCACCTTCTTCAGCGTCTTCACGCGCATCGACGAGGCCAGCGGAATCCCGCGCGCGGGGCTGTGGCTCACGCTCGCGCTCTCGGTGTTCTGGACCCTGCCGTTCCCTTCCTGGGACGTGCTGATCAACGTGGTGTCGGCGGCGCTGGTGCTCAGCTACGCGGTGGCGCCCGTCTCGGTGGCCGCGCTGCGCCGCACCGCGCCCGACCTGCCGCGGCCGTTTCGCGCCGGCGCCTTCGCCGTGCTGGGCCCGCTGTCCTTCATCGTCGCCGCGCTGATCGTCTACTGGTCGGGCTGGGGCACCGTCTCCTGGCTGCTCGGCCTGCAGATCCTGCTGTTCCTGGTCTACCTGGCCTGTCGCCGCTTCGTGCCGACCGAGCACATGAGCCTGGGCGAGCAGGTGCGTTCCTCGGCCTGGCTGATCGCGTTCTACGCGCTGATCATCCTCGCCTCCTACCTGGGCAGCTTCGGCGGGATCGGGGTGCTGGGCCACCCGGCCGATACGCTGGTGGTGGCGGCAATCGCGCTGCTGACCTACTACTGGGGCGCCGCCACCGGCGTGCCGGCCGCCAAGCTGCGGCTCGACAACGACGAGTGAGACGGGGGCCCGTGTTGATGCCCGCCGCGTTTCCCCTCTTGCCGCGTCGGCGTTTCCGGCCGTCGCGGCGCTTCTTTTTCGAGCGTGCCGTGGCACTGGCGCGCCGACAGTCCGCCGCGGCCGCCGCGGCACGCGAACAAGGCCGGCGCACGGCCTGGAGAGAGTCGATGAGTATTGCTGAGGAAGTGAGGTTGTCGCTCGACGAGGTCGACACGCTCGCGCGCCGGGTGCTGACGCGGCACGGCATGACCGAGCAGAACGCGCGCGCGATCGCCGCGGTGATCGTGCAGGGCCAGCGCGACGAATGCCATTCTCACGGGATCTATCGCCTGATCGTCTGCGTGCGCTCGCTGCGCACCGGGCGCGTCGATCCGCGCGCGGTGCCGAGCCTGCGCCGGCTGGCCGGCAGCGTGATCGAGGTCGACGCGCACGGCGGCTATTCGCTGCCGGCCTTCGAGCTGGGCTTGCCGGCGCTGGTCGAGGCGGCGCGCCAGCAGGGGTTGGCGGCGCTGAAGATCCGCCGCTGCTACCACTTCTCGGCGCTGTGGCCCGAGGTCGAGGCGATCGCCGCGCACGGGCTGGTCGGCATCGCGATGTGCCCGAGCCATGCCTGGGTTGCACCCGCCGGCGGCACGCGGCCGGTGTTCGGCACCAACCCGATCGCCTTCGCCTGGCCGCGCCCGGACGGGCAACTGCCCTATGTGTTCGACTTCGCGACCAGCGCCGTCGCGCGCGGCGAGATCGAGTTGCACGCGCGCCAGGACAAGCCGATTCCCGAGGACTGGGCGATCGACGAGCAGGGCCGCCCGACCACCGATGCGCACGCGGCGCTGCGCGGCGCGATGCGGACCTTCGGCGGCCACAAGGGCTCGGCGCTCTCGACCATGGTCGAGCTGATGGCGGGCGCGCTGATCGGCGACCTGACCAGCCCCGAGTCGCTCGACTACGACGGCGGCGCGGGCGCCTCGCCGTATCACGGCGAACTGCTGCTGGCCTTCGATCCGGCGGTGTTTGCCGGCGAGGCGCTGGAAGCCGGTCGCGCGAGCGGCGAGCGCGTGCTCGGCGAGATCGCCGCGCAGGGCGCGCGCCTGCCCTCGCAACGCCGCTTCGCGGCGCGCGAGCGCAGCATCGCGCAGGGCGTGAGGGTACCGCGTGCCTTGTATGAGGAAATCCTGGGCCTGCTCGACTGAGCGAGCGTGGCGCTGAAGAACGACGGGGCGGCCAGTTGGCCGCCCCGTTCGCTTTGAGGATCGACGCGCCGCCCGGCGGGCGGCGTTCAGGCGCTCAGGCCACCCATTCGGTGACCATCGGCGTATCGAGCACCGGCGCGCGCTCGGCTTCCTCGAAGGTGCGCTTGCTGCAGATGGTGTCGAGCGGCGGGCGACCCGAGCCGTTCAGCAGCGGGCAGCGGTCGAACACCTCGGCCACCCAGTCGACGAACACGCGCACCTTCGGCGACAGGTGGCGGCTGTGCGGATAGACCACCGAGATCGGCATCGGCAGCGGCTTGTAGCCGGTCAGCACTTCCTTGAGCTCGCCCGAGCGCAGTTGCGGCAGCACCATGAACAGCGGCGGCTGGATCAGGCCGAAGCCCTCGATACCGCAGGTCACATAGGCGTCAGCATCGTTGACCGAGACCACGCTCTCCATCTTGACCTCCACCTCCTGGCCGTCGATCAGGAAGGCCCAGTCGATGTTGCGGCCGGTGCGGCTCGAAAAATAATTGACCGCGCGATGATCGGCCAGGTCGTCGATCGAGCGCGGCTCGCCGTAGCGTTCCAGGTAGGCCCGCGAGGCCACCGTCACGCCCTCGAACAGGCCGACGCGCCGTGCCACCAGCGAGGAATCCTGCAGCGCGCCGACCCGGATCACGCAGTCGACGCCTTCCTGCAGCAGGTCGACGGGGCGGTCCGACAGGCCGAGCTGGAGGTCGATGTCGGGGTAGCGATCGCGGAATTCGTTGAGCGCCGGGATCACCACCAGCCGGCCCAGCGAACCCGGCATGTCGACCCGCAGCTTGCCGTGCGGCTTGCGGTTGTTGATCTGGAAGCTGGCCTCGGTTTCCTCGACCTCGGCCAGGATCCGCACGCAGCGCTCGTAGTAGGCGGCGCCGTCGGGCGTGAGCGAGAGCCGGCGCGTGGTCCGGTGCATCAGGCGCACGCCGAGGAACGCTTCGAGGTTCTGAATGATCGTCGTGACGGACGCGCGCGGCAGGCTCAGCGTCTCCGCGGCCTTCGTGAAGCTGTTCGTATCGACGACGCGGGTGAAGACCTGCATCGCTTGAAGACGGTCCATCGCTACCTCCGGTACTGTTCGGCCCCGATCGGCCGGTCTGGAGCGGCTTTTGGGCAGCTCCGGGCGCCGATTGTTCGAGGCCCCTGAATTGTGTTGCCGGATTATAGGCATTTATCCTGATGTCTGCCGGACCCAGAATGCGCTCCATCTCGCAATGGACGCGCCTTGGCGCCTGACTCATGGATGCATCCGGTTTTCGCAATCTGCTGAATTCCGCTCCGGCCGCGCCGGAGCTGGCGGGCACCTCGCTCGCGGTCTCCGATGTCGAAATCGAAGGGCATGCCCAGGACATCGTATTGCGCCTTTATCGGCGCCCCGACAAGACCGGATTGCCAGTAGTGCTTTATTTCCACGGCGGCGGTTTCGTCCGTGGTTCGCTCGCGGACGCGGACTTCGCTTCGCGTTTCATCGCCGAGCGACTGCCGGCGCTGGTGGTCTCGGTCGATTATTCGCTGGCCCCGAAACATCCGTTTCCGGCCGCGCCCGAGGACGCCTATCGCGCGGTGCGCTGGGTCGAGACCCGGGCGCGCGCGTTCGGCGGCAATCCGCGCAAGATCGCGGTGGCAGGCCACGACGCGGGCGGCCAGATCGCCAACTGCCTGGCCTTCATCGCGCGCGATCGCGGCGAGATCTCGATCGCCGCGCAGGCGCTGTTCGGGCCGATGCTCGATCCGAGCATGACGCGCATGGGCGACGAACGCCAGCTCGGCTCCGACATCACGGTCAAGGAATGCGCCGCCTGCTATCGCGCCTACCTGCCCCAGCCGGCGCAGCGCATGCACCCTTATGCGGCACCGCTCGAATCGGCGCGCCTGGCGCGGCTGCCGGCCACCCTGATCGCGACCGCGCAGAACGACGTGCTGCACGTCGAGGCCGAGAAGTACGCCGCCCGCCTGATCGAGGCCGGCGTGCTCACCCAGGTGATTCGTTATCCCGACGTCACGCACGCGGAGCTGGGCAGTTACGCCCCCGCGCTGCAGGAGGCCGTGCGCTTCCTGACCTGCCGTTTCCAGGCGCAGACCTGAGCCGTTTACCTATTCCAACGCAACCGGAGATCTTCATGTCCATCCTACGTACTCCCCGCTCCCGCATCGCGGCAGCCGCGTTGGCGGTCGTTGTCGCCGTCGGCGGCGGCGCGTTCGGCGTGATCCGCGCCAGCGCCAGTGCCCCCCAGAACGCCGCGCCGCCGCTGCAGGAAGTCGACGTCGCGAACGTGCTGTCCAAGACCATCACCGACTGGCAGACCTACTCGGGCCGCCTCGAGGCGATCGAGCGCGTCGACGTGCGCCCGCTGGTGTCGGGCACCATCGTCTCGGTCAACTTCAAGGACGGCGCCCTGGTCAAGAAGGGCGACGTGCTGTTCGTGATCGACCCGCGCCCGTACCAGGCCGAGGTCGATCGCACGGCCGCGCAACTGGCCGCCGCGCAGGCGCGCGACGGCTATGCGCAGACCGACTGGCAGCGCGCGCAGCGCCTGATCGGCGACAACGCGATCGCCAAGCGCGATTACGACGAGAAGCAGAACGCCGCGCGCGAATCGGCGGCCAACGTGAAGGCCGCCGCCGCCGCGCTGGAGGCAGCAAAGATCAACCTGGGCTACACGCGCATCGTCGCGCCGTTTACCGGCCGCGCCTCGCGCGCCGAGATCACGCTGGGTAACGTGGTGTCGGCCGGCGCCTCGGCCGCGCCGTTGACCACGCTGGTCTCGGTGTCGCCGATCTACGCCTCGTTCGACGCCGACGAGCAGACCTACCTGCGCTACATCGGCAACCAGCGCGACGGCCGCAAGGTGCCGGTCGACCTGGGCCTGGCCAACGAAAGCGGTTATTCGCGCAACGGCGTGATCGACTCGGTCGACAACCGGCTCGATACCTCGTCGGGCACGATCCGCGTGCGGGCTCGCTTCGACAACGCCGACGGCACCCTGGTGCCGGGCCTCTATGCGCGCGTCAAGGTCGACGGCAGCGCCCCGCATCCGGCCCTGCTGGTGGACGACGCGGCGATCAATACCGACCAGGACAAGAAGTTCGTGTTCGTGGTCGACGCCCAGGGGAAGGTGGCCTATCGCGAGGTGCAGATCGGCTCGCTGCACGGCAACCAGCGCGTGATCGCCGGCGGCCTGCAGGCGAGCGACCGGGTGGTGGTCAACGGCACGCAGCGCGTGCGCCCGGGCGAACAGGTGAAGGTCCACATGGTGCCGATGACGGGCGGCGACGACGCGGCGGCTCCGGTCGCGGCGGCCTCGCAGCCCGCCGCCGGCAGCGCGTCGTCCTGATGGCCGTTTGAGAAAACGGCCCACTCGCGCATAACCAGAAAGAGCTTTTCATGAACATATCCAAATTCTTCATCGATCGTCCGATCTTTGCAGGAGTCCTATCCGTCCTGATCCTGCTGGGCGGCGTGATCGCGATGTTCATGCTGCCGATTTCCGAATATCCGGAAGTCGTGCCGCCGTCGGTGATCGTCAAGGCGCAATACCCGGGTGCCAACCCGAAGGTGATCGCCGAGACCGTCGCTTCGCCGATCGAGGAACAGATCAACGGCGTCGAGGACATGCTGTACATGCAGTCGCAGGCCAACAGCGACGGCAACGTGACCATCACGGTCACCTTCAAGCTCGGCACCGATCCGGACAAGGCCACCCAGCTGGTGCAGAACCGCGTGAACCAGGCGCTGCCGCGCCTGCCCGAGGACGTGCAGCGCCTCGGTATCACCACGGTCAAGAGCTCGCCGACGCTGACCATGGTGGTGCACCTGATCTCGCCGGACAACCGCTACGACATGACCTACCTGCGCAACTACGCGCTGATCAACGTCAAGGACCGCCTGTCGCGGATCCAGGGCGTGGGCCAGGTGCAGCTGTGGGGCGCGGGCGACTACGCGATGCGCGTCTGGCTCGATCCGCAGAAGGTGGCCGAGCGCAACCTGACCGCCGACGACGTGGTGCGCGCGATCCGCGAGCAGAACGTGCAGGTGGCCGCCGGCGTGATCGGCGCCTCGCCGTCGATCCCGGGCACGCCGCTGCAGTTGTCGGTCAACGCGCGCGGCCGCCTGCAGACCGAGGAGGAGTTCGGCAACATCGTTGTGAAGACGGCGCCGGACGGCGCGGTCACGCGCCTGCGCGACCTCGGCCGGATCGACCTCGATGCGTCCGAATACGGGCTGCGCTCGCTGCTGGACAACCAGCCGGCGGTGGCGATGGCGATCAACCAGTCGCCGGGCGCGAACTCGCTGCAGATCTCGGACCAGGTCCGCGCGACCATGAAGGAACTGCAGGCCGACATGCCCAAGGGCGTGGAATACCGGATCGTCTACGATCCGACGCAGTTCGTGCGTTCCTCGATCAAGGCCGTGGTGCATACCCTGCTCGAGGCGATCGCGCTGGTGGTGATCGTGGTGATCGTGTTCCTGCAGACCTGGCGTGCCTCGATCATCCCGCTGATCGCGGTGCCGGTGTCGATCATCGGTACCTTCTCGCTGCTGCTGATGTTCGGCTACTCGATCAACGCGCTGTCGCTCTTCGGCATGGTGCTGGCGATCGGGATCGTGGTGGATGACGCGATCGTGGTGGTGGAGAACGTCGAGCGCAACATCGAGAGCGGGCTGTCCGCGCGCGAAGCCACCTACAAGGCGATGCGCGAGGTCAGCGGGCCGATCATCGCGATCGCGCTGACCCTGGTGGCCGTGTTCGTGCCGCTGGCCTTCATGTCGGGCCTGACCGGCCAGTTCTACAAGCAGTTCGCGATGACCATCGCGATCTCGACGGTGATCTCGGCTTTCAACTCGCTGACGCTCTCGCCGGCGCTCTCGGCGATCCTGCTGAAGGGCCATGACGAGAAGCCCGACTGGCTCACGCGCGTGATGAACCGGCTGTTCGGCGGCTTCTTCCGCGGCTTCAACAAGGTGTTCCATCGCGGCGCGGAGAACTACGGCCGCGGCGTGCGCGGCGTGCTGTCGAGGAAGTCGCTGATGCTCGGCATCTACGTGGTGCTGCTCGGCGCCACGGTGCTGATGGGCAAGCTGGTGCCCGGCGGTTTCGTGCCGGCGCAGGACAAGGAATATCTGATCGCGTTCGCGCAGTTGCCCAACGGCGCCTCGCTCGATCGCACCGAGAAGGTGATCCGCCAGATGAGTTCGATCGCGCTGAAGCAGCCGGGCGTGGAAAGCGCGGTGGCGTTCCCGGGCCTGTCGGTGAACGGCTTCACCAACAGCTCGAGCGCCGGCATCGTGTTCGTCACGCTCAAGCCGTTCGACCATCGTCATGGCAAGGCGCTGTCGGCCGGCGCCATCGCGGGCGCGCTGAACCAGCAGTACGCGGGCATCAAGGATTCGTTCGTCGCCGTGTTCCCGCCGCCGCCGGTGCTCGGGCTCGGCACGCTGGGCGGCTTCAAGATGCAGGTCGAGGATCGCGGCGCGGTGGGCTACGCGCGGCTGGCCGATGCGACGCAGGACTTCATCAAGCGCGCGCAGCAGGCGCCGGAGCTGGGTCCGCTGTTCACCAGCTACCAGATCAACGTGCCGCAGCTCAATGTCGACCTCGATCGCACCAAGGCCAAGCAGCTCGGCGTGAACGTGACCGACGTGTTCGACACCATGCAGATCTACCTCGGTTCGCTCTACGTGAACGACTTCAACCGCTTCGGCCGCGTCTACCAGGTTCGCGTGCAGGCCGATGCGCCGTTCCGCCAGAAGCCCGACGATATCGGCCTGCTGAAGACGCGCAACGCGAACGGCGAGATGGTGCCGCTGTCCTCGCTGGTCACCGTGACGCCGACCTTCGGGCCGGAAATGGTGGTGCGCTACAACGGCTACACGGCGGCCGACGTGAACGGCGGCCCGGCGCCCGGCTATTCGTCGGGGCAGGCGCAGGCGGCGGTCGAGCGGATCGCGGCGCAGGTGTTCCCGCGCGGCGTGAAGTTCGAATGGACCGACCTGACCTACCAGCAGATCCTGGCGGGCAACGCGGGCCTCTTGATCTTCCCGATCAGCGTGCTGCTGGTGTTCCTGGTGCTGGCCGCGCTGTATGAAAGCCTGACGCTGCCGCTGGCGGTGATCCTGATCGTGCCGATGAGCATTCTGTCTGCGCTCACGGGCGTGTGGCTCACGCAGGGCGACAACAACATCTTCACGCAGATCGGCCTGATGGTGCTGGTGGGGCTGTCCGCGAAGAACGCGATCCTGATCGTCGAGTTCGCCCGCGAGCTCGAGCACGACGGACGCACGCCTTTCCAGGCCGCCGTCGAGGCGAGCCGGCTGCGCTTGCGCCCGATCCTGATGACCTCGATCGCCTTCATCATGGGCGTGGTGCCGCTGGTGCTGTCCTCGGGTGCCGGTGCCGAGATGCGGCATGCGATGGGCGTCGCGGTGTTCTTCGGCATGCTCGGCGTCACGCTGTTCGGGCTGATGCTCACGCCGGTGTTCTATGTGGTGCTGCGTACGCTGGCGGGTGGCAAGATCCACGTCGCGCAGAAGGATACGCCGCGGTATGACGTATCGGCCGCGGATGCTTGAGGACTCGATGATGAAAAACGACAAGACCATCCTGCGCCTGGCCAGGCTCGCCGGGCTCAGCGCCCTGATGTCCGCGCTGCTCGCCGCCTGCGCGGTGGGCCCCGACTACAAGCGCCCCGACGTGGCCACGCCGGCCGCCTTCAAGGAAGCGCCGACGCTGGCAGCCGGCGAGCAGGCCGGTACCTGGAAGCCGGCCGAGCCCGCCGACGGCGCGCATCGCGGCGAATGGTGGACCGTGTTCGGCGATCCGGTGCTCGACAAACTGGAGCAGCAGGCGCTCGACGCGAACCAGAACCTGAAGGCCGCGGCGGCCCGCGTCGAGGAGGCCCGGGCGGCCACCCGCGCGGCACGTTCGGCCTGGTTCCCCTCGCTCGACGCCGGCTTCGGGCCGACCCGCGAGGGCGCGTCCTCGGCCTCGCAGTTCCTGCCGCAAGGCTCGGGGCCGGTCAATGCCACGCTGTGGCGTGCCCAGGGCACGGTGTCCTACGAGGCGGACCTGTTCGGCCGCGTCGGCCGCAACGTGGAGGCCTCGCGGGCCGATGCCGCGCAAAGCGAGGCGCTGTTCCGCTCGGTGCAGCTGGCCTTGCAGGCCGACGTCGCGCAGAACTACTTCGAACTGCGCCAGCTCGATGCGGACCAGGACCTCTACCGTCGCACCGTCGACCTGCGCCAGGAATCGCTGAAGCTCGCGCAGCGCCGTTTCGACGAAGGCGACATCAACGAGCTCGACGTGTCGCGCGCCAAGAACGAACTGGCGACCGCGCAGGCCGATGCGGTGGGCGTCGCGCGCCGTCGCGCGGCCTCCGAGCATGCGCTGGCGATCCTGCTCGGCAAGCCGCCGGCGGATTTCTCGTTCCGGGAAACGCCGATCGTGCCGGTTGCCGTGCGGATTCCGGGCGGCCTGCCTTCGGCCCTGCTCGAACGGCGGCCCGACGTGTCGGCGGCCGAGCGGGCCATGGCCGCCGCGAATGCGCGGATCGGCCTGGCGAAGTCGGCTTATTTCCCGAAGCTCGACATCACCGGCTCGTTCGGTTATGAAGCCAACACGCTTGGCAGCCTGTTCATGTGGTCGAGCCGCACCTTCCTGCTCGGGCCGTTCGCCGGCACGGCGCTGTCGCTGCCGATCTTCGATGGCGGCCGCCGCGCCGCGGGCGTGCAGCAGGCTCGCGCGCAGTACGACGAGCAGGTGGCGAACTATCGCCAGCAGGTGCTGGTGGCGTTCCGCGAGGTGGAGGACAACCTGGCCGACCTGCGCCTGCTCGACGACCAGATTCGCGCGCAGGGCGATGCGGTCAGCGCCTCGCAGCGCGCGGCGAAGCTGTCGCGCACGCAGTACCAGGAAGGGCAGATCGCCTATATCGACGTGATCGACAGCGAGCGCTCGGTGCTGCAGTCGCAGTTGCAGGCGAACCAGCTGACCGGCGCGCAAGCCGTGTCGACGGTCAACCTGATCCGCGCGCTCGGCGGCGGTTGGGACACGCCGGCGACCGCGGTGGGCAGCGTGCCGGCTTCGGCAACCGCGCAGTCGGTGGCAGGGCGGTGAAGATGCGGCGAGCCGTGGTTCGGCTCGCCGGGTTCCGCATGAAACTGGAAACGGGCCTTCAGAGGCTCGTTTCCAGTTTACGGGCCTGCTTGCGCAAGCCCTCGAACACGGCATCGGCGAGATCGGCCGGGAAATCGCGGAGATACCGCCGATATCGATTCCTTCAGCGCGAGCCTCGCATTGCCGTCTTGTTGGATGCCTTCGCCGCCGGCGGATTGAGCGCCGCGACGCCCGCGACTTCCTGGGACCAGTAGGAAGGCAGCCCGTTGTACGGATTCGGCAGCTTCAGCGAGGTCACGTAGATGCCGCCCGCGCCGTGCGCCACGGCGAACTGCAGGTCACCGCTCAATTGCGCGGCGCTGGTGTTGTACACGATGTGGATGAAGCGGTCCGGCGAATAGGCCGCCTGCCAGGCGGCGGCGCTGTAGCTCGCGTAGTTCGCCTGCTTGTCCTCGTAGACCACGAAACGGTCCGCCACCGGCAGGCTCGCATAGATCTCGGGGATGTTGGTGCCGGGATTGTTGACCACCTGGTAGCTGGCGGACAGCCCCTTGATGTAGTTGTAGAGCGACTGATAGTACTGGAGGTGGGCGGCCGAACTGTCGTTCGCCATCTCGTCGATGAAGAAGCCGTCGACGGTATAGAAGGCGAGATAGGTGTTGATGTCGTTCGTGACGTCGGACAGCGAGCGGTTGCCGTAGGAGGTATGCACGTAGGCGATGACCTTGCCGCCCGCCGCACGAACCTTCGCGATCACGTTGGTGTAGGCCGGATCGACGGCGGTGCCCGGGCCGCTGTTCGGGTTGACGATGGCCGTGAGCGGCACCGAGGCGGCGTTGCTGGCCAGCGTCTTCCAGGCAGTCGCGCCCGAACCCGAGGGATAGAAGTAGGCCGGCACCACCAGGTCGGCCGCCTGTGCCGCGCCGCTCGCCACGCAGAACGAGGCGAGCAGCGAGCAGGCCGCCGAGGCGAAACGCCGGAATGCGCCCGGCGCGCGGGGGGGGCGGGCCCGGCTGCGCCGATCGATCAGGAGTGCAGGAGAAATGCCGGATGCTTGTTGCTGGATGCTCATGTTCAGCCTCGCATTTTTTCAGGTCTCGCCGCCACGCACGCGTGAGGGTCGTGCCGCTGGTGATGGGGTTCGTGCCCCTGGTTGCCGATGATTCGCTGCTTGCCGCTCCGGATTTCCCCGTCCGGTCATTCATGAATAGCAGTTTTGAAAAAGACTGCAAATCGCTGAAACCATCAAGAAGGTGCCTCTGGATCGCCGTCGGGCATATCGGTTTCGGCGATTTCCATTCGCGGATTGCTTGTTGGACGGGCCTCGGCGAGCGCATCTATCATCGCGGCGAGGGCCGCCGGCTTGCGCCCCGACATCGGTTTGCCGCGGCAATATCCGTGTTTACGACAGCCGGCCGGCAAGATCGAGCGTGTCGCGAGAGATAGGCGTCGCGCACCGTATTCGACCCCATTCGTCTGACCTGAAACGATCGAGAGCTTTTCCACGATGAGCGATTCCTCTTCATCCGCCACGCCGCCCCATGAAGCTGCCGACGCTGCTTCCGACCCATCGCTCGACGCGCCGGGCAGCTTCGGCGAGTTGATCGCCGCATTGCGCGCGAGTGCCGCCGAACGCGACCGACGCGGCGGTCACGCCGCGCGCGAAAAGGCCTGGATGGCCGCGCTCGGCCTGCAGACGCTGGCCGTGCCGCGCGCCTTCGGCGGTCAGGAAGCCGACTGGCCGATCGTCTACCAGACGATCCGCGCGATCGCGCGCGTCGACAGCGCGCTCGCGCATCTGGTCGGTTTCCAGGTGCTGCAGATCGTCAGTGTCGATGTCTGGGGCAGCGAGGCGCAGCGCGAGCGCTACCTGCGCGGCACCGTCGAGCAGGGCTGGTGGTGGGGCAATGCCGTCAATCCGCTCGACACGCGGCTGGTCGCGCGGCAGGACGGCGAGGGCTACCGGCTCGACGGCATCAAGGGCTTCTGTTCGGGCACGCGCGGCTCGGCGCGGATGACGATCTCGGCGCACGATCCGGCCACCGGCAAGCCGGTGTTCGCGGTGGTGCCCACCGGCCGCGACGGCATCACGGTGCATGAAGACTGGGATCCGATCGGGCAGCGCCAGACCGACAGCGGCAGTGTCTCGTTCAATGCGGTGAGGGTGGAGGCCGACGAGGTGCTGCATCGCTCGGAAACCCCGCCCACGCCGCGCGCGACGCTGCGCACGCTGGTTTCGCAACTGGTGCTGACCAACCTGTTCGTCGGGCTGGCCGAGGGCGCGTTGGCCGAGGCGCGCGACTACGTGAGCACGCGTGGCCGGCCGTGGATTCACTCGGGCGTGGCCAATGCGCAGGACGATCCGTACACGCTGCAGCGCTTCGGCGACATGCGAGTGCAGGCGGTGGCCGCCGAGGCGCTGGCCGATCGCGCCGCGCGCGGCCTGCAGGCCGCCTGGGATCGCAAGGAAGCGCTGAGCGCGGATGGCCGCGCCGAGGTCGCGCTGGCGATCTCGGAGGCGAAGATCGTCGCGCAGCGCGCGGCGCTCGACGCCGGCGAGGCACTGTTCGATGCCTGCGGCGCGCGCGCCACCGCCGCGCCGCTCGCGCTCGATCGTTTCTGGCGCAACGCGCGCACGCATACGCTGCACGACCCGCTCGACTATCGGCTGCGCGATGTCGGCCGTTATGCGCTGACCGGCGCCTTGCCCGAGGCGTCGATCTATACCTGAGCCCTTCTCTTCGCCTCGCTGCCGGCCATGCTTACGGCGACTTACAAGTATCGATTCCGTCACTGGAAACTATAGATTTCTATCGTTTTACAGCGCGAATCGATGGATGTAGCCTCGGAGACGTTCGGAAACCGGCGGCTGCATCGTCCTTGGCGATGCCGGTTCCCGCACGTCGGAAGATGCAGGAAGCACGGCACCCGTCACGCGGCAGGACCGCGAGCCGGGTCGCACGACAATCACAAAAACGATAACGACAACTTGTTTGCCGCCATTCAGGAAATCAACGGTCAATCAAACAGGAGAGATGGAGACATGAAGCAATCAATGATGGCTTGCCTGATCGCGGCCGTATTCGGCGCATGGGTGTCGGCACCGGCGTTCGCGGGCTCGCAGGAAATCCAGTCCGACCAGGCGGCGGCCGCGGCCAGCCTCAGCACCTCGGCGCCGCCGGGCTCGAACTTCAACCTGAAGCCCTGGACGCTGCAATTGCCGACGGGCTCGTCGGGCAGCGTGATGACGGTCAATGGCGACAGCCTCGCGGCCGGCTACACGAACCAGTACTACTTCTACACCGACAAGTCGGACGGCTCGATGGTGATGATGGACCCGAAGCAGGGCTGGACCACCTCGGGCTCGCAGCACCCGCGCACGGAAATGCGCGAGAACGCGACCTGGAGCACCTCGGGCACCAACAGGCTCGACGCCACGGTGACGGTCGCGCAGGTGCCCAAGACCACCACCATCGGCCAGATCTTCCAGGGCAGCGGGCCGAGCAAGCCGCTCTGCGAGCTGCAGGTGACCTCCGGCGGCGTCGCGCAATTGTTCATCGAGGATACCAACCAGGGCGGCTCGGGCCAGACCTACTCGATCGCCAACGTGACGATCGGCAAGTCCTTCACCTATGAACTGAGCCTGAGCGGCACCAGGATCACCGCGAAGATCAACGGCACGTCGAAGTCATTCACGATGGACTCGAGCTTCGATGGCGAGAGTTTCTACTTCAAGGCCGGCGATTACGACCAGAGCGCCGTGTCGGGCACGCCGCTGACCACGCCGGGGACGGTGGTGAAGTTCTACGCGCTGAGCCTGACGCACGGTTGAGACCGAGCGGGCAAGGCCGATCCGGCGCGGCCGGTTCCCGTGGATGCAGGATTCGTGGGAACCGGCCGCGCCGCGTTTACTCGTCGGGATTTCTCGCCATCCTTTGGGCGAACGATTCGAACGCCGACACATCCGCCCCCGTCAACAAGGCTTCCGCGTCCACCATGTCGTGCGCGGTCATCGGCACCTGCTGGCAATCGATCAGATGACGAACGCTGGGGTATTTGGACATGCGGGGCCGCTTGTAGCGCAACCGGAACAAGCGCGGCATCACCCGGTCCGGCTTGCCCAGATCGCCGATCTGCTGCACCGAGGCATCGAACCGGAAGCGCAGCCAGGCCGCCTGCTTCTCGTTGGCCGGCGCGGCGATGAAGTCGGTCAGCACCAGCATCACATACGGAATATCCCGCTGCGCCAGCGTCGGCCAGCCCCACATCTTCAGCACGTCCGCGTGTTCGATCGCGCCGGTGAAGCGCGTCACGTTGAAGGCCGAAGCGGTTTGCCGAATGGTCTGCAGGTGGCGCTGCCATTGCGCGAAGAAGCTCGCGCGCAGTTGCCTGGCGCGTTCGGTCAGCGGCGGCCCGACATCGACGGCGAGCGGATTCGGCACCGCGTCGGACACCAGCGGGCAGCGCGCGAACGGGCCCGCCGCGTGCACGAAGCGGCGCGCATGCGTGCGATCGCGCAGCTGCACCACGCGCAGCACGCCGGAGCAGAGCGGGCAGCGTGCCAGCCCGCGCAGCAGCGGCAGGTCGCGACAGAACTCGTCGACATGGACCAGGCGGTCCTCGACGGGATGCAGCGCGTATTCGAGCATCGGCCGTTCTTTCATTTCGATGACGGGAGTCGATGCCGCGTGGGCGGGGCTGCCCGCGCGACGAACCGGAACACGGAGAAACACGGTGGGATCCGGGAATCAGACACGTGTTGTGTGACAACAGGATGTTGACCCCGGCGCTTCTTCAGCGAATCTCGCGCGCCACCCGCTGCAGCGCCTCGAAGGCCCGATAGCGTGCCGCGTGCAGGGCCGCGATCCCGCCCTCGGCGCTCGAGTAGCTGCGGCTGATCCTCGACATGCCGCCCATCGCCGAACGCAGGTCGTCATACAGGCCGCCCGCCACGCCGCCCAGCATCGCGGCGCCGAGCAGCACCGGCTCGTCGGCCTCGGTGGCGAGCACCGGCTTGCCGGTGGTATCGGCCAGCAACTGGCGCACCAGGTCGAGCCGCCCGGCGCCGCCGCTGATCACGATCTTCTCGATCGGCGCGCCGGCCGCCGCCTGGGTGTCGATGATCTGGCGCAGCCCGTAGCCGATGCTGGCCAGGCCCGCCACGTAGAGCGCGACCAGGCTGTCGACGCCGGTTTCCATGTCGAGCCCGGCGATCACGGCGCGCGCGTGCGGATCGGCGAAGGGCGCGCGATTGCCGAGAAATTCCGGTACCACGTGCAGGCCGTCGGCGAGCTTCGCGGCCGCCGAGAGTTCGCCGCCGGCTCGCTTTGCCGCCAGTTCGGCCAGCCAGGCCGGCAGGGCCAGGCCGGCTCGCTCGGCTTCGGCCTGCGCCTCGGCGGCGGCGGGGTGCATCGCGATCAGCCGCTCGATCGCGGCGCCGGCCACCGACTGACCGCCTTCGTTGAGCCAGGAACCGGGCACCATCGCCGAGAAATACGGCCCCCACACGCCGGGCACGTAGACGGGCTCGCGCGTGGTGGTCATGGTGCAGGACGAGGTGCCGAACACATAGGCGAGGCAGGCTTCGGGCTCGTGCTGCGCGCCCACCGTGCCGATCCCGCCGGCATGCGCGTCGATCGCACCGGCGGCGACCGGCGTGCCGACCGGCAGCCCGAGCTCGGCGGCGGCCTGGGCGCTGAGGCCCTGGCCGAGCCGTGTGCCGGGTTCGACCACCTCGCGCCCGATCCGCGCGAAGCCCTCGTCGGCCAGCACGCCCAGGCCGATGCCGCGAAAATAGCTTTCGTCCCAGCGCCGCTCGTGGGCCAGGTAGGTCCACTTGCAGGTGAGCGTGCAGGTCGAGCGCGCCAGCTCGCCGGTCGCGCGCCAGGTCAGGAAGTCGCTCAGGTCGAAGAACTGCCAGGCGGCATCGAATACCGCGCGGCGGTTTTCATACAGCCACAGCAGCTTGGGCGTCTCCATCTCGGGCGAGATGCGCCCGCCCACGAAGTCGAGCACGGCGTGGCCGCGCGCGTTGATGCGCTCGGCCTGGTCGAGCGCGCGGTGATCCATCCAGACGATGATGTCGCGCTCGGCCTGTTCGGAAGGCCCGACCGGCAGCGGCTTGCCGCCTTCGCCGAGCACCACCAGCGAGCAGGTCGCGTCGAAGCCGAGCCCGGCCACCTGGGCCGGCGCGATCGCGGCCTGCGCCAGCGCCGCGCGCACCGCCGTGCAGACCGCCTGCCAGATGTCGGTGCTCGACTGCTCGACGATCGCGCCGCGCTCATGGAACACCTGGATGTCGTGCCGGGCCGAGGCGACCATCCGGCCGGCCGCGTCGAAGATGCCGGCGCGCGCGCTGCCGGTGCCGACATCGATGCCGATCACGTAGCGCGCGTCGGGGTTCGGGTGGTCCGTCATGTTTCGGGTTCCTGTCGATAAGGCGAGTCTGGGCGGCCGATCAGAGATCGACGCGGGTCGGCAGGATCACGAGGTCGCGGATCGTCACGTTGGCCGGGCGCGTCAGCATGAACAGCACCGCGTCGGCCACCTCGTCGGCCTGCATCAGGCTGCCGGCGGCCAGCGCCTCGTCCATCTTCGCCTTCGGCCAGTCGTCGAGCAGGGCGGTGACCACCGGCCCCGGCTGCACCGCGCCGACGCGCACGCCGTGCTGCATCACCTGGCGCCGCGTGGTGTGGACGAAGGCCTGCACCGCGAACTTCGAGGCCGTGTAGATCGGCTCCCAGACCACCGGCACCATCCCCGCGATCGAGCTGGTGAAGATGATATCGCCGCAACGCTGGGCCACCAGGTGCGGCAGCACCGCGTGCACCGAGCGGAACGCGGCGTTGATGTTGAGGTTGAGCATGCGGTCCCAGTCGTCGGGGTTGCCGGCCACCACCTCGCCGCCCACGTAGGCGCCGGCATTGGCGTGGAAGATGTCCAGGCGCCCCGCCAGTTCGAGGATGCGCGGCAGCATCGCCGACACTTCGGCGGGCGCGAGCAGGTCCACCACCAGGCTCAGCGCGTTGGGGCCGAGTTCCTCGCGGCAGGCGGCCAGTCGGTCCTCGGCACGATCGATCAAGACCACCTTCGCGCCGGCCTCGACCAGCGCGCGCGCGCAGGCCAGGCCGATTCCCGATGCCGCGCCGGTGATCGCGGCGACCTTTCCATTCAACGATTCAGACATGCGTGGTTCTCCAGGTGGGGGCTCAGGCGCGGCCGTGCGAGACACGCGAACGGCGCGCGAGCGAATCGACGATCACCGCGATCGCGAGCACCGCGCCGGTGATCATGAAGCGCAGCGAGGACGACAGGTTCAGCAGGGTCAGGCCGCTGGCGATCGACTGGATCACGACGATCCCCAGCACCGCCGACCAGGCGCTGCCGCGCCCGCCGAACAGGCTGGTGCCGCCGATCACGGCTGCCGCGATCGCGTTGAGGTTGACGTCGCCGGTGCCGGCCTGCTGGCTGGCCGAGGCCAGGCGTGCCGCGGTGAGGATGCCGCCGAGCGCGGCCAGGCTGGTGCAGAGCACGAAGGCGCTGGTGTAGATCGCGCCGACGTGGATGCCGGCGCGGCGCGCGGCCTCGTGGTTGCCGCCCACGGCATGCATCGAGCGGCCCCAGCGCGTGCGCGTCATCGCGTAGTGCATGGCGGCGGCCAGCGCGACGAACAGCGCGAACATCAGCGGCACGCCGCGGCCGCGATCGAGATAGGCGACCACCAGCTCGAGCAGCACCGTGATCACGGCCGCGCGCACCAGCACGCCGAGCGTCGAGGGCGCCGAGAGCCGGGCCGCGCGGCGGCGCTCGCGGGTGCGCAGGCCGAGCAGCACCAGCGCGAGGCCGGGCAGCAGCGCCAGCCCGTGCGAGACCGCGGCCGGCAGCACCCGTTGCTGGCCGAGCGTGACCAGCGCCGAGTCGTAGGGCAGGTTGATCGAGCCGGGCGGGCCCAGCACGTAGAGCTGCAGGCCGAGGATTGCGAGCAGCCCGGCCAGGGTGGTCACGAAGCTGGGCATGCCGAGCCGGTTGAACAGCAGCGCGTAGAGCGCGCCGATCAAGGCGCCCGCCGCCAGCGCGGCGAGGATCGCGAGCGGCACCGGCCAGCCCGCGTTGACCCACAGCGTGCCGACCAGGGCCGAGGCGAAGCCGCTGATCGAGCCGACCGACAGGTCGATCTGGCCGACCATCAGCACGCAGACGATGCCCAGCGAGATCACGCCCACCGTCGAGCAGTCGAACAGCAGGTTGACCAGGTTGTCCGCCGAGACGAACACCGGGTTGAGGCTGGTGAAGACGGTCCAGATGATGATCAGGCCGGCCACCACCGGCAGCGAGCCGAGGTCGCCCGCGCGCACGCGGCGGCCGAAGGCGGCGAGCGTCTCGCCCAGGCCGCTGGCATGCGCCACGCGCACGTCGGCGCGGTCGAGCAGCGGCGCGGGCTGCGAGGCTTGGGGGCTGTCATTGCGCATGATCGTTTCCTTGCAGGGGCTGCGTGTCGAGGTGCGCCTGGCGGCGGCCGGCGCGGCGCGAGACCGCGTTCTCGGTCGCGCCGGTGATGGCCGCGACCAGCGACGCATTCGACGAATCCGGGTAGAACACGCCGTTGTTGCGGCCCAGCCGCAGCACGACGATGCGGTCCGCCACGGCACGCACGTCCTCCATGTTGTGGCTGATCATGATCACGGCATGGCCGCGATCGCGTACCCGCTCGATCAGGTTGAGCACCTCGGCGGTCTGCGCCACGCCGAGCGCGGCGGTCGGCTCGTCGAGCATGATCAGCTTCGGGTCGAGCAGCAGCGAGCGGGCGATCGCCACCGTCTGGCGCTGGCCGCCCGACAGCGAGGCGACCACGTCGCGCACGCTCGGGATGCGCGCCGACAATTCATTGAGCAGGGTCCAGGCGCGCACTTCCATGCTGACTTCGTCGAGCCGCAGCGGGCTCAGCTCGCGGCCGAGGAAGATGTTGGCGACCACGTCCAGGTTCTCGCACAGCGCGAGATCCTGGAACACCGTGGCGATGCCGAGGTCGAGCGCGGTGCCGGGATCGGACAGCGTGACCGGCTTGCCGCCGAAGTGGATGCTGCCCGAGCTGGGCTGGTGCACGCCGGCGAGGATCTTCACGAGCGTCGATTTGCCGGCGCCGTTGTCGCCGACCAGCGCGACCACTTCGCCGGCGTGGACGTCGAGCTCGATATCGCTGAGCGCCGATACCGCGCCGAACTGTTTCGAGATGCCGCGCAGGCTCAGCACCAGCTCGCCGGGTGTCGCGCGGGTCGTCGTGGAGTCTTGGTTCATGAGGCAATGGCCTGTGAGTTGCGGCGCGGGCCCGGCTGCGATGCCGGCCCGCGCGGATTGCTGCCGGGAATTACTGGCTGATGCCGAGCTTCTTGCAGCCGTCGACGTAGCGACCGGTGCAGAGCTCCTTGGCGCTGGCGAAGCCCTTGTCGATCACCTCGGCCTTGAGATTCCTCGCCGTGATCACCGCGGGCGTGAACAACTGGGTGGGCGTCTTGTAGAGCGTGGTCTCGCCCTTGGGCGCCTGGCCCGACAGGAAGCCCACCGCCGCCTTGGCCGCCGCCGCCGCGACGATCTCGCTGGGCTTGAGGATGGTGTTGTACTGGTCGCCGGCGATGATCAGCTGCAGCGCGGCATTGGTCGCGTCGTTGCCGGTCACGCTCGGCAGCGGGTTCACGCCGGCGGCCTTGAAGGCGGCGATGGTGCCGCCCGCGGTGCCGTCGTTGGCGGCCACCACGCCGACGATCTGCGAGCCGAAGCGCGTGATCTGGCCGCTGACCCATTGCTGGGCCTTCGGCGGCGCCCATTCGGGCGTGTCGAACTCGGCCAGGGTCTTGTAGCCGCTGCCCTGCAGGCCGGCGTGGATGCCGTTGCGGATCAGGCCGGCGGCCGCGTCGGTGGGCGAGCCGTTCACCTCGAGCACGCCGCCACGGCCGGCCGGCACGCCGCTGTCCTTCAGATGCTGCACCAGCGATTGCGCGATCGACTTGCCGATCGCCTCGTTGTCGAAGGAGACGTAGTAGTCGGCCGGCGTGGCCGGGATCGGCCGATCATAGGCGATCACCTTGACGCCCTGGCCCTGCGCCATGTGCACCAGCGAGGCGGCCGCGGTCGAATCCACCGGGTCGATCACGATCACCTTGGCGCCCTGGGCGATCGCCGAGTTGAATTGCTGCTGCTGCAGCGCCACGTCGGCATTGGCGTTCTGGTAGAGCACCTTGCAATCCGGGCAGAGCTTCTGCATCTGCGCCTTGAAGCCGGGGAAGTCGTGCTGCTCGTAGCGCGTCGAGGCCTGGTCCGGCATCAGGAACGCCACCGTGCCGGACGGCGCCGCGAAGGCCGGCGTGATGCCGCCCAGCGCGAGGCCCAGCGCGGTGGCGCCGAGCGCGAGAGAGAAGGACTGGTTCATCGTATGTCTCCGTGTTGTCGAAAATGGCCGGCTTCGGATCTGCCGTTGTGTTGCAGCGGTGTGGATCGGGCGAGCATCGGGAGCAGGCTGCGATGCTCCGTGGATAATCTGCATGACGAATCGATGGATCCGTTCGTCGAGCGGTGCCGGCAAGCCGTGCCGGCGCGGCGCGAAGCGCTTCGGATCAGCCGAAGGCTTCGATGCCGGGCTCCTCGATCAGCGGCGGCGCGCTGGCGCCGCTCGCGCTGGCGGCGTTCAGGCGCTGCCAGGCGCGCCATCGCGACGGCGACATCGCCTTGAGCTGGAGGAACTGCCGGTTGAAGTTCGACAGGTTGTTGAAGCCGACCTGGTAGCAGATGTCGGTGATGCTCAGTTCGTCGGTCATCAGCAACTGGCAGGCGAGGTTGATGCGCAACCGGTTCACGTATTGCACGAAGGGCACGCCGGTATGGCGGCGGAAGTAGCGCGAGAAGGCGCTCGCGCTCTGCCCAGACAGCTCGGCCAGCTCGGTTTCGCGCAGCTCCTGCGAGAGGTTCTTGCCGATATGCGAGAGCACGTGGTTGATGCGCGATTCGGCGTAGCGCGCAGGGTCCGCGCAGTAGGCGGCGCTGGCCAGGCGCGCCGGCGCGGGGCTGCGCACCAGCAGCTCGAACAGCGAGACGAACAGCACGATGCGGCGCATGCCTTGCGCGCCGAGCATCTCGCGCAGGATCGGCGCGGCGGCCGCGCCGGTTTCGGGGCTGAACAGCAGGCCCCAGCGCGAGGCGTCGAGCAGGGCCTCGACGCGACGGAATTCGGGGAAGGCGGCGATCACGCGCTCGACGAACTCGGCGCCGAACTGCAGCACCAGGCAGCGCTCCTCGACGCGTTCCTCGCGCGGCACGTGGCTGACCCAGTTGTGCGGCAGGTTCGAGCCGGTCATCACCAGGTTGCCGGGCGCGAAATTGCCGATATGGTCGCCGACGAAATACTTGCCCGTGGTGGCCGTGATCAGGTGGATCTCGTACTCGGGATGGAAGTGCCAGCGCACCGTGCGATAGGGGTAGCCGTGCGACCAGACCTTGAAGGATTCGTCGCGCGGCACCGCCACCAGCTCGAGGTCGGGCTGGGCGAACTCGCCCGGCCGCCCGGCCTCGTGTGCATCCTCAATCCGCATCGCCTTCATCTGTCCTGGTCCTCCGGCACCGCCGCGTCTGCCTTCCCGCGTGTCTCGCCGCGCCGTGGCGCGGATCGGGGCTGCCGCCCGATGCATGAAAAATAGCCGCGGCGGGGCCTGGCGGCCACTGAAAATAAGACCGTTTACCGATACTTTTTTGCATTCGGGTTAGCCCGTAGCCAGGCCAAGGTCAACTTTCGTGCAATGCGGGGAGGACAGGGAAAGCAGGGCGCGAACGCCCTGGAAGGGCGCCGGAGGCAGGCGGGAGGAACGGTGCCGGCGGCGGCCAGGCGCGCCGGCCGGGGCTCAGTGCCTGCCGCCGGGGCGCTGCTGGCAGGCGCCGCAGATGCCGAACACGGCGTGGCTGTAGCCGAGGTAGCGGAAGTCGTGAGCCGAGGCGATGCGTGCCTGCTGGGCCTCGAACTCGGGATCGTGGATGTCCTGGATCGCGTCGCAGCGCGTGCAGACGAGGTGGATGTGCTGCTGGCCGCGATTGAGCTCGTAGATCACCTTGGCCATGCCCAGCGAGGAACCGAGGATCAGCGAGGCGTCCTGCAAGGAACCCAGCGCGCGGTAGATGCTCGACAGGTTGTAGGGCTCGTCGCGCTCGCCGAGTTGGCGAAACACCTGGTCGGCGGTGAAATGGGCGGTCGGCTCCTCGTGGAACAGCCGGTAGACGGCGACACGGGTCGCGGTTGGCCGCATATGGGCCTTTTTCAGATCCGAAAAGATCACGTTCATGGGTAGCGGCGGCGGTGAACGCGACGCACCTCCGGAATCGGGTGCGCCGGGCCGACGAAGCTTGACCGGCCAGACTTAGCTGAAAAATAGGGGCTGATCGATGGCGAGGGGGCGGTCGATGGCGGAGCGATCGGGGCGAATTGCGGTAAATTCGCGCCTGCGGGCCTTGGCCGGTACCGCGTCGCACGCGCCGGCCAGGGCGGCATGTCATGAACGCACGGGGATCGGGCCGATGAGAGTACTGCTGGTCGAGGATGACGGGATGATCGGCGACGAGATGGCGGGCGCGTTGCGCGACGCCAGCTACGCGGTGGACTGGGTGCGCGACGGCGCCGCCGCGATCGCCTCGGTGCGCGCGCAACGTTACGATGTGGTGCTGCTCGATCTCGGCCTGCCGAAGCGGGACGGCTTCCAGGTGCTGGCCGCGATCCGCGGTGCCGACAACCCAGTGCCGGTGGTGGTGGTGACCGCGCGCGACGCGGTGGAGGACCGCGTGCGCGGCCTCGACAACGGCGCCGACGACTACGTGCTCAAACCCTTCGAGATCACCGAATTGCTGGCGCGGATCCGCGCGGCGGCGCGACGCGGCGGCGGCACGGCCGCGCCCGTGCTCGGCAACGGCGTGGTGTCGCTCGATCCCGCCACCCACGAGGCGCGCGCGGGCGAGCGCTCGGTGCGTCTGTCCAGCCGCGAATTCGCCCTGCTGCATGCGCTGCTGCAGCGGCCCGGCGCGATCCTCTCGCGCACCGAGCTCGAGGATCGCATCTACGGCTGGAACGAGGAGGTCGAGAGCAACGCGGTCGAGTTCCTGATCTATTCGCTGCGCCGCAAGCTCGGCAGCGAGACGATCCGCAATGTGCGCGGCGTGGGCTGGATGGTGGCGAAGAACCAATGAAATATTCCCTGCAATTCCGCTTGTCGGCCTGGCTGTCCGTGATGGTCCTGCTGGCGGCCGCGGTGGCCGGCGTGGCCTCGTTCTGCGCCTCCTTCCACGAGGCCAACGAGCTGCAGGACTGGCAGCTCGAGCAGGTCGCGGCGATGATGACGCCGCACGTGCTCGCCGAGATGGAGCGCGACGGCATCGTCGGAAAACGGATGGAGACCGTGCATCACAAGCCCGAACTGGTGGTGCAGCGGCTCGATGCGAGTGGCGGGACGCTCGCGCTGCCGGCTTCGCTGCCCGACGGCGTGCAGGACGTGAAGGTGGCCGGCGTGGACTGGCGGCTGGTGGTGCGCACGCTCGACGCGGGCACGCGCGTGGCTGTCGGCCAGCAGACGGCCGGCCGCAACGACGTGGCCGAAAGCAGCGCGCTGGCCGCCACCGCGCCGCTGATCGTGTTCGTGCCGGTGCTGGTGCTGGTGCTCGGCTATGTGGTGCGCCACATGTTCGCGCCGCTGCGCGCGCTGTCGGCGCATGTGGACGGACGCGACAGCCGCGACCTGTCGAGCCTGTCCGATGCGGGGCTGCCCGACGAGATCCGGCCGTTCGTGGTCGCGCTGAACCGCTTGCTGGATCGCGTCGAGCAATCGGTGGCCGCGCAACGGCGCTTCATCGCCGACGCGGCGCACGAGTTGCGCTCGCCGTTGACGGCGCTGTCGCTGCAGGCGGAGCGCCTCGAGCCCTTGACGCTGGCCACGCCCGCGCACGAGCGCGTGCTGGCCTTGCGGCGCGGGCTGGCGCGGGGCAGCGCGCTGGTCGAGCAATTGCTGAACTTCGCGCGCGTGCAGGATGCGCCCGACGCGGCGGACCAGCGCCTGTCGGTGGCGCAGCAGTGCCGTGCCGTGCTGGAGGACCTGATGCCGCTGGCCTATCGCAAGCGTATCGATATCGGCGTGGTCGCGCTCGACGAGGGCGAAGTGCTGGCGCGCCCGCTCGACCTGCGCATGCTGGTGCGCAACCTGGTGGACAACGCGATTCGCTACACGCCCGAGGGCGGGCGCATCGATCTCGCGGTGCGCGCCGGCGAGGATCGCGTCGAGCTGTCGGTGGCCGACAGCGGGCCCGGAATTGCGCCGGCCGAGCGCGAGCGCGTGTTCGACGCGTTCTACCGGATCGTCGGCAACGAGGCGATCGGCTCGGGGCTGGGCCTGGCGATCGTGCGCACCATCGTCGAGCGGATCGGGGCGCGCATCGAGCTCGACGACGTCGAGCCGAGCGGGCTGCGCGTGACGGTGATGCTGCCGCGAGCGCGGTGAGCGGGCAGCCCGTCAGTGCATCCGCGTCGGCGAGGACGTCGTCGTGTTCAATCCGGGCCATCCGCCGCCGAGCGCGGTCGCCAGGTCGACCGCGGCCGCGATGCGTCGCGCATCGATCTGGTCCACCAGCTGCTGGTCGGCCAGCGCGATGGTTTGCGCCGTGACCACGTCGAGATAGCTGAGCGCGCCGGCCTGGAAGCGGTTCGTCGTCAGCCGCAGCGAGAGATCGGCCGCGTCGGCGGCGCGCCTTGCGCTGCTCGCCTCGTCCGCCAGCGCATGCAGCGAGCTCAGGTTGTCTTCCACCTGCTGGAACGCGCTCAGCACGGTCTGCCGGTAGTCGGCCACCGCGCCCTCGTATTGCGCGGTCGCGCCGTGCAAGGTCGCACGGCGTTGTCCGCCGTCGAACAGGGTGCCGACCAACTGCGGACCGAGCGACCAGAACAGGCTCGGCGCGCTCAGCCAGGGCGCGAATGCGGCGCTTTCGAGGCCGGCGCTCGCGCTCAATACCAGGTCGGGGAAAAACGCCGCGCGCGCCACGCCGATCCGCGCATTCGCGGCGGCCACGCGGCGCTCGGCCGCCGCGATGTCGGGCCGCCGCTCGAGCAGTTGCGAGGGCAGGCCGGCCGGGATCCGGGGCACGGCCAGCGCCTGCACGCGCGGCGCGATGGCGAAGCTGGCGGCGTTTTCTCCGACCAGGGTGGCGATCGCGTGCTGCAGGCGCGCGCGTTGCGCGCCGATCTCGCTGGCCTGGGTGCGTGCCGTTTCGTATTGCGCGCGCGCCTGCGCCACGGCGGACGCGTCGATCGCGCCATCCGCGAGCTGCTGTTCGAGTAGTTGCAGCGCGCGGCCATAGGCATTCACCGTGTCGTCGAGCAATCGCTGCTGCGTGTCGAGCGAGCGCATCGTGAAGTAATCGGTCGCGAGCTGCGTGCCGATCGCCAGCTTCACCGCAGCGAGATCCGCCGCGCTCGCTTGCGCGCCGGCCTGCGCGTTCGCCACCGAGTCACGGATCCGGCCGAACACGTCGGGCTCCCAACTGGCGGCGATGCCGCCCAGGTAGTCGGTGGTGGTCTTGCCGGCCAGCGAGGAACCCGCCTTGTTCCGCGAGATGCGCCCGCGGCTCGGCGTGGCGCCGGCCGTGACGGTCGGCAGGAAGCCGGCGCGCTGCACGTCGACGGCCGCGCGGGCCGCATCGAGCTCGGCGATCGCGCGTTGCACCGTCTGGTTCGAGATCGCGACGCGCGCCTCCAGGCGGTCGAGATCCGCATCGCCGAACACGGTCCACCACGGGCCGCGCGGCGCCGCGTCGGCCGGCGCGGCGAGACGCCAGCCCGGCTGCGCGGCAGGTGCGCCCGCGTAGGTGGCCGGCACCTCGACGGCGGGGCGGGTGTAGGCCGGCAGGCTCGAGCAGGCGCCGAGCGTCAGCGCGGCGAGCGCGGCCAGCAAGACGCGATGCACCGGGCGCGAAGCGTAGGTGCGTAATGGGGCGGGCATGATGGCACTCCTGTCAACGAAGCGCGGCCGAAGCCGCGCGAGGCGTCGCCGCGATCGGCCTTGCCTGCATGTCCGGTGCCGCCGCGCTCGCCGCCGCGGCCGGCCCCGGCTTCACGCGCGTCACGCTGGTCACCCGCACCGGCGTGCCGGCCGCCAGCGCATCGCCGGGATTGTCGATCACGCGATCCGAGGCGTTCAGGCCCGTCGCGATCTCGACCCGCGTGCCGAAGTCGCGTCCTATCCGCACTTGCCTCAGGGCCACGCGTCCATCGTCGGTCACCACGCCCACCGTCACGCCGTCGGGGCGGAACAGCAGGGCGCTGGCGGGCAGCTCGAGCGCCGGGCTGGGGCTCGCGATGCGCAGATGCACCTGCACGTAGGCGCCGGGCAGCAGCGCGCCGTCGCGGTTGTCGACGTCGATCTCGATGCGCAAGGTGCGCGTGGCCGGGTCGATCGCGCCGCTGCTGCGCGCTACGCGCGCGGCAAAGCGTCTGCCGGGGTATTGCGGCGAACTGAGCGTGACATCGGTGCCGGCCGTCACGTTGCCGGCGCTGTCCTGCGGCACGTCGACGAACACGCGCAGGCTGTCGGTCTGCTGCAGATGGAACAGCTCGCCGGTTTGCCCGGGCGAGCCGGGCGTGCCGCCTGCCGTCACCAGCGTGCCCACGTCGACCCGGCGCGCGGTGACCACGCCGGCAAACGGCGCCGTGACGGTCTCGAACGAGACCAGTTGCGCGAGATGCGCGACATTCGCCTGCGCCGCCGCGAGCAGCGCGCGCTTGGCCTCCATGTCGGCGCGCTTGGTGTCGGCGTCCTGCTGCGAGACCGATTGCGTCCTGAGCATCTGGGCCCAGCGCGCGGAGGTCGATTGCGCATAGACGTAATTCGCCTGCGCGAGCGCCTCGTCGGCGCGCGCCTGCTTGAGCTGGGCGTCGAGATCGGGCGCGGCGATGCGCGCCAGCACGTCGCCGGTCTTCACCCGGGTCCCGATATCGGTACGCCAGCTTTCGATGTAGCCGCTGGTTCGCGCGTAGATCGCGGCGTCGGCGAAGGGCGCCACCGCGCCAGGCAGGATCAGCGCCTGGTCGGCCGGCGCGCGGCCCGGCAGCACGACCGCGACGGGCAGTGCCCGCTGAGCGGCGGTCTGCGCCTGCTGCGCGGCGCGCGCAGACAGGCGCGGCACGATGCCGATCGCGAGCAGCGCGGCGAACACGGCGGCCAGCGCGAGCGGCAGCACGCGCGGCCGGCCGCGAGGCGTAGCGCCGGGGGCCGGCAAGGCGGCGTTCTCGGAGGGCGAGGCGTCCCGAGCGGCTGCGTCGGCGTGCGCCCGCTTGGCGGGATCGAGTTCGTGGTTATCGTTCATGATCGGGTCGAAGTGACGTTGGGCATCGGGGCGAGGTTCATCGTGCGTCGGCGCGGGCAGCGGCGGCCGTGCCGGCGCGCGCGCCGCGTCGCGCCAGCCAGGCATGCGCGAGGCCGAACATCACCGGCACGAACAACAGCGTCGAGACCGTGCCGAACGCGAGCCCGCCGATCACCGCGCGGCCCAGCGGCGCGTTCTGCTCGCCGCCGTCGCCGAGTCCGAGCGCCATCGGCAGCATGCCGATCAGCATCGCGAGCGCGGTCATCACCACCGGCCGGAAGCGCGTGAAGCCGGCTTCCAGCGCCGCCTGCCAGGGCGGCGCGCCCTCGCGCAGCATCTCGCGCGCGGCGTTGACCACCAGGATGCTGTTCGCGGTCGCGATGCCGATGCAGAGGATGGTCCCGGTCAAGGCGGGCACCGACAGCGTGGTATGCGTGGCGAACAGCATCCAGGCGATGCCGGCCAGCGAGGCGGGCAGGCCGCTGACGATCACGGCCGGGTCGATCCACGACTGGAAGTTCACCACCATCAACAGGTAAACCAGTCCGACCGCGAACACCAGCCCGGCCAGCAGCCCCGAGAACGAGGCATTCATGGCCTGCACCTGGCCGCGCAGCACGATCCGCGAGCCGGGCGGCAGCTGCGCGCGCGCCGCGTCCACCAGCTTCGTCACGTCCGCCGCGACGCCGCCCAGATCGCGCCCTTGCGTGGACGCGTAGATATCGAGCACCGGCTGCACGTTGTAGTGCGACACCACCGCCTGCTGGCTGGCGCGCGAGAAGCTGCCGAGCGAGCCGAGCAGGTTGCGCGGCGCGGCGCCGGCCGCGTCGCTGTCGCTCCCCTCCGCGGTTCGCGGCGAGGGCATCGGCAGGTTGGCCAGTGCCTGCAGCGAGTCGATCTCGTATTGCGGCGCCTCGATCGTGATCGGATAGCTCACGCCGTTGGTCGGATCCAGCCAGAAGTTCGGCGAAGTCTGCGAACTGCCCGACAAGGCGATCAACAGGTTCTGCGAGACGTCGCGCTGCTGCAGCCCGGCCAGGATGGCGCGCGTGCGGTCGACCTCGACGTCGATGGCGGGCTCGTCGCCGGGCTGCTGGATGCGCGCGTCGACCAGCCCCGGCACGCCGCGCAGTTGCGCGAGCAACTGGTTGGCCACCCGACGATTGGCGTCGAGCCGGTTGCCGACGATCTGGATGTCGATCGGCGAGGGCAGCCCGAAGTTGAGGATCTGGCTGACGATGTCGGCTGGCAGGAAGGCGAAGCTGACGCCGGGAAAGGCGGTGGCCAGCGTGTTGCGCAGGCGCGCGACGTAGCCGGCTGTCGGTGCGTGGCCTGCTTTCAGCGTGATCAGCACGGTGGCGTCCTGGGTGCCGATCGCGCCGCTCGAGTCGTAGCTGAGGTTGATGCCGCTGACCGGCACGCCGATATCGTCGAGCACCGAGGCGATCTGCGCGGGCGGTATCACGCTGCGGATCTTCGCTTCCACCTCGTCGGCGAGCCGCGCGGTCTGTTCGATCCGCGTGCCGGTCGGCGCGCGCAGGTGCAGGCGGATCTCGCCGGTGTCGACGGCCGGAAAGAAGTCGCGGCCGGCGAAGGCGAACAGCGAGGAGGAGGCGAGACAGGCCAGCACGAAGCCGGCGATCACCGCGCGGCGATGGCGGATCGCCCCGTCGAGCAGGCCCCGGTAACGCGCGCGGACCATGTCGAAGCGGTGCTCGAAGCCGCGCTGGAAGCGCGCGAAGCTGCCCCGCGCGGTACCCGACGGCGCGCGCAGCAGCCACATCGCGAGGGTCGGCACCAGCGTGCGCGACAGCAGGTAGGAGGCGACCATCGCGAAGATCACCGCTTCCGCCATCGGCACGAACAGGTAGCGCGCCACGCCGGTGAGCAGGAACATCGGCGCGAACACGATGCAGATCGACAGGGTGGAGACCAGGGTGGGCACGGCGATCTCGCCCGCGCCGGTCAGGATCGCGTCCTCCAGAGGCGCGCCGCGCTCGAGATGATGCGTGATGTTCTCGATCGCGACCGTCGCGTCGTCGACCAGGATCCCCACCGCCAGCGCGAGCCCGCCGAGGGTCATGATGTTGATGGTCTGGCCCAGCGCCGACAGCGCGAGCAGGGAGCTGAGCACCGCCAGCGGAATCGACACGGCGATGATCAGCGTCGCGCGCCAACTGCCCAGGAACAGCAGGATCATCAGCGCGGTCAGGCAGGCGGCGATCAGGGCCTCGCGCGCCACGCCCTGGATCGCCGACTTCACGAACACCGACTGGTCCGCCAGCGGCGTGATGCTGAGCGCCTTGGGCAGGCCGGCCGCGATCTGCGGCAACAACGCCTTGACCTCGCCGATGATCGACAGCGTGGAGGCGCTGCCGGTCTTCTCGACCGTCAACAACGCGGCGCGCTTGCCGTCGGCACGCACGATATTGGTCTGCGGTATGTAGCCGTCGCGCACGTGGGCGACGTCGCGCAGGTAGATCACGCCGCCGCCGGCCGTCTTCACCGGCAGATCGTTCAGCGCGGCGATGGTCTGCGTGCTGCCGTTCATCTGCACGTTGTATTCGCGCGCGCCGATCTTGGCCGAGCCGCCGGGCAGGATCAGGTTCTGCGCGTTGACGGCGTTCACCACGTCGATCGGCGAGAGCCCCTTGGCCTGCAGCGCGCGCGGGTCGAGATCCACCACGATCGAGCGCACCTTGCCGCCGAACGGAAGCGGCACGGCGGCGCCCTGCACGGTGGCGAGCTGGGTGCGGATGAAGCTGTTGCCCAGGTCGTAGAGCTGTTGTTCGGCCAGCGTGCGGCTCGACAGTCCCAGTTGCAGGATCGGCACCGTCGAGGCGCTGTAGGTGATCACGTTCGGCGGCAGCGTGCCGGGCGGCATCACGCGCAGGATCGACGAGGCGTTGCTGACGGCCTGCGCGATCGCGCGGTTGATGTCGGCGCCGGGGTGGAAGAACACCTTGATCACCGACACGCCGTTCAGCGATTGCGATTCGATGTGCTCGATGTCGTCGACGTCGGTGGTCAGGGCACGCTCGTAGATCGAGGTGATCCGGTGCGCCATGTCCTCGGCCGAGAAGCCGTTGTACTGCCAGACGATACTGACGACGGGGATGTCGATGTTCGGGAAGATGTCGGTCGGCGTGCGCAGGATCGCGAGCGGGCCGGCGATCGCGATCAGCAGCGCGAGCACGACGAAGGTATGGGGCCGGCGCAAGGCCAGCCGGACGATCCACATGGCGGTTCCTTCCGGACGGAGATACGTGGCGAGGGCGCCGTGGGCGGCGCGATGAGGAGGTGCCAGTGTGGAAGCGCGACGCGCACTCGTTGCTGACGCGATTATTACGAAGTTGTCATGTGGCGCGGATGTCGATTTCGTCATCGAGCGGTCAGGTTTGCCGCAAGCCGCGGTGGCCAGAATGATTGCGTGGCTCGGGCGGGTTTCGATGTGCGAAGCACGGCCGGGTCCGACCGTTCATCAATCATTCGGAGGTATGAGGATGTCCAAGTCGACACGCTGGTTCGCGGCCGCTTGCGCCGCATGTGCCGCATCGCTCGCGCTGTCCGCGCCGGCTTTCGCGAAGGTGGATAACAACGGGCTGACGCGCGACGAGGTGCGCATGCAGCTGATCGACGCGCAGCGCGCCGGTTGGGTGCCCAGCTCGGATGCGGATTACCCACCCTCGGCCGCCACCGTCGCGCGCAATCGCGAGCTGTACGCGATCGCGCACCATGCCGACGCGGAGCCCGGCATGCGCACCGCGGCGGTCGATGCCGCGCCTTGAGTCCGCGTCGAGCCGGCATCGAGCCCGCGCGCGGCGTCGCTCGTCGCCGGGTGTGGCCGCCGCGACATTCCCGGCGCTTCGGTGTCGCGTGGCGGCGGCTCAGGCGCGGGCGCCGCGTCCCGCCGCGCGCTGCGGTATCAGCAGCACGCCGAGCACGATGAAGACGGCCAGCAGCATGGTGGCGTAGAAGCGGCTCAGTTCCAGGCCGCCTTGCGCCACCGGCTTGTCGAGCCAGTCGCCGAGCGTGGCGCCGAGCGGGCGCGTCAGCACGAAGGCCGCCCAGAACAGCGCGGTGCGCGACACGCGCGCCCACAGCATCAGTACCGCAACCAGCGCCAGGCTCGCGCCGAAGATCGCCGCGCCGGTCTCGTAACCGAGCCCGAGGCCGCCGAGATCGTGGCCGGCGACGAAATCGCCGAGCGCGGTGCCGAGCGTCTGCGAGAACATGATGGTGGCCCAGTAGAACCATTCGGCGCGTGCGCCGGTCACGCTGTCCACCGAAACCGTGCCCTCGACGCGATACCAGGTCGCGAGGCTCGCGGCCAGCAGCGCGACGATGATCGATACGCCGCCGGCGTAGCCGAGCCCGAGCGAGCGATCGCAGAAATCGGCGAGCGTGGTGCCGAAGGTGGTGGTGGCGATGATGGTCGCCCAGTACAGCCAGGCCGTGAAGCGCGAGGCGCGGATTTGCGCCGCGACCAGCACCGCGAAGGCCGCGAGGAAGATCAGCGAGCCGACCAGGTAGCCGAGGTCGAGGGACATGGTGACCCAGTCGCCGCCGGTTTCCCCGAGCGTGGTGGCCGCGATCTTGACGGTCCAGAAGCCGAGCGTCAGCGCGGGAACCTTGCTGATCGCGTGTTCTGCCTTGGCGTGCATGCTTGCCCCTTGTCCTGGTCGATGGAAGCGAAGGGCAAGCGTAGCGAGGCGGGGCTTAACGAACGATTAAGGCAGCAGCCGGAAAGCCGCGCTTCCCGGCGATTTCCCGGCCTATTGATAGAGGTTCAGCGTCAGCATCGCCGAACGGCCCGGCGCCCATGCCGCGTAGATCGGGTAGGCGGTGGCGTAGTACTTCTTGTCGAAGAGGTTCTGCACATTCAATTGCAGGTCGATCGACTTCGTCACGTGGTAGGTGGCGGCGGCGTCGAAGCGTGCGTAACCCGGCGTCCATTTGCGCGCGGTGGCCGACACCGACGCGTAGGTCAGGCTCGACACCGTCGCGCCCGCGCCGAGCGTGAGCTTGGGCAGCGCGTCGTAGCGGGTCCACAGCGTGAAGTTGTGCTTGGGCACCATCACCATCGGCAGGCCCGAGGCGGTCGGGCTGCCGGCGCCGGCGTTGGTGGTGACGGCGTTCAGGTAGGAGTAGCCGCCGAACAGGTGCCACTTGCGCGTGACGTCGCCGGCGAAGCCGAACTCGAAGCCGCGCACGCGCTGCGAGCCGGCATTGACGGTGTGGCCGAGGCCGTCGGAGACGCGCGCATTGGTCTTGTCGGTCTGGAACAGCGCGGTGCTCAGCGACAGGCGCTGGTCGAGCACGTCCCACTTCGCACCCACCTCGATATTGCGCGAGCGCTCCGGCGAGAGGTCCTGGTTGGTGGCGGTGAGCTGGTCGTTGCCGCCGCCGATGCCGGCGTTCGCGCCGGGCGGATTCGACGAGGTGCCGTAGGAGGTGTAGAGGCTGAGCGTCTCGACCGGCTTGAACACCAGGCCGAACTGGTAGCTGAACAGGTTCGCGGTGTTGTTCAGGTCGGCCACGCCGGCCTGTTTCGCGCGCACGTCGTAGCGGTCGTAGCGCAGGCCCGCGTTGAAGCGCCAGCGTTCCGAGAGCCGGACCGTGTCGAACAGGTAGGCCGAGGCGACGTCGGTGCGCGTGTTGGTGGTCGCGCCGGGAAAGCCCTTGTCGCCGTTCAGGACCAGGTTGCCGGTCCAGGGGTTGTTGGGGTTCCAGCTGCCCAGCGGCGTGCAGTTGAAGGCCACCGAGCAGGGGCCGCCCGTGCGGATGTTGTTGCCCTTCGCGTCGCTGACGAGATATCCCTCGTAGCGGCTCTGCTCGTGGCTGAATTCGATACCGCCCGTCAGCGTGTGCTCCATGCCGAACAGGGTGGCACGGCCGGTCAGCTCGGTCTGGTTGGCGATGCTGTTGGTCGCGTACTTCCCGCTCTTGGCCTGCAGGGCGATGAGGTTCGAGCTCGGCGAGGTGAGCTGCGGGTTGGTGGCCACGTAGTCGAGCGTCGAGCGGCCGACCATGGTGGTGTTGCGCAGCTTCCAGCCGCCCTCCAGGCGATGCTCGACGCGCACCTCGGCCGTATCGGTCTGGCCGTAGCGGTAGTCGCGCGTGTTCAGGCCGTAGAACAGCCCGCGATCGGACGGCACCGGCGTGCCGCTGGCGCGGAACGGCACGCTGAAGTCGGGCATGTCCCAGGAGTTCAGGTGGTAGTAGCTGACGGTGACCTGGGTCGGCGTGTTCAGGCCGAAGGTGACCGACGGCGCGATGCCCCAGCGCTTGCTGTAGACGTCGGTGCGGCCCGCCTGGTCGCTGTCGTGGCCCATCACGTTCAGGCGCACGGCGGTGGTGTCGTTGAGCTTGCGATTGACGTCGAGCGTCGCGCGCTTGTAGCTGTCGGTGCCGAAGCCGAGGCTGGCATTGGTGAAGTTGTCGTTCTTCGGCGCCTTGGTGACGATGTCGATGCTGCCGCCCACCGAGCCGCGCCCTGCGTAGACGGAGTCGGGACCCTTGACGACGCTGATCTGCTCGATGTCGAAGGTCTCGCGATTCTGCACGCCGGAGTCGCGCAGGCCGTCGACGAAGATCGAGTTGCGCGATTCGAAGCCGCGGATCACCGGTCGGTCCGCCGAGGGATTGGCGGCCGCGTCGCCGCCCAGGAAGGTGATGCCGGGCACCGTGCGCAGCGCGTCGGCGAAGGTGGTCACGTTCTTCTCGCGGATCACTTCCTCCGGGATCACCGTGACCGAGCGCGGCGTGTCGAGCAGCGGCGCCGTGAACTTGTAGGACGGCAGCGTGCGCGTCTGCATCTCCGCTTGCGCGGTCACCGATATCGCGGGCAGGGTGCCGCCGCGAATAGAAGAGGACTGCGAAGCGTCGCGCGAAGGCGAAGCAACGGGCGCGGTGCCGGCCGACGGGGGCGCGGCCGGGCTGGTTTGCGCGGCGGCAACGAGCGGGGTGAACAACGCGGAACAGGCGAGGGCCGATACGAGGACGCGAGGCCTCGTGCGAAGAGCGGTGGACATGGGCGAGAGAGCGTTATCGAAAGCGGTTTCGTCGAGCCGGATATTCGACTGAATGTTGATATTAATGAGAATGATTCGTGATTGCGTTCCGGATTCTAGTGATCTCCCCGTGCTTTGTAAATGAATGCTTTCAAAAATCCTGGGGTTTGTTGACGAGTGCGAAACCGTGACGCGGTGCGCTGTCGTGCCGGATCGAGGCAATCGCGCGAGCGGGACGAATCGTCATATCGATGCGCGGCGCCCGGTGTCGATCACGGATGAATCATTGATTTGTTCGTGATGCGTTGCGCGGATGGACGAGATACCGCCAATCAGGGGCTGCCGGTTTGCAGGCGGTTCGCCGGGGCGGGCAGCGAGGGCAGGTTCAGCGATCGCTCGGCGCGATGGTAGGCCGCCAGGAAGGCCGGTGCATCGTCGCGCACGGCACCCATCCAATGCGCCAGTTCCTGTGCGCAGCCATCGTCGTCCGGATCCTGGAAACAGTTCGAGTTGGCCGGCATCTGCTGCGCCGACCAATACAGTGCGAACAGGCTCATCCGGTCGGCCGGCGCGAGGTGCAGGCTGACGTCGTTGCCGTCGGTGAGCCATTCGCGGATCGCGGCCGCCAGCCTGGCCTCGGTTTCATCGTCGGCATAGTTCAGGCCGTGCGTTTGATCCGCGCGGGCCTGGGCGAGATCGCGGCTGGCCACGGCGACCACGAAATCGATCGCGCGCGGCGCGCTCGCGTAGCCGGCCGGCGGGGTGCTGCCCAGCACGATGCCGGCCGGAAGCAGGGCGCCGGCGCAGGTCAGGGCGGCGAGCAGGCGGCGAAACGGAGCGGATGTCATGAGGCCGGCGCGGGATGAGCTGGCTGGCCACCGAAAGCCCGGAAGGCGAAGGTGGTCACTCGAAGCGAGCCAGCGTGGCGGCCGAAACTTAGAGAAAAAACAGGGCCGGATATGCGCGCGGCCGGCAGGGGTCTTAACGGGCTGTTAACTTCGCTTCCGGCATGCTGGCGACATGAGCCGATTGGGCTCCCGTCCACGTGGAGTGATTCGGACGGCGTCCCCCTTGACGATCCCGTTTCACTCTTTTCGACCCGGCCATGATGGCCGGGTCTTTTTTCTTCCGGCGTGCCCGGTGGGCAGGGTGGATTCAGGGTTTGCCGCCGGCGCGGTCGATCGCCGCCAGCAGATCGGCCAGCGCCGTTCGCGATCCGGGGACGTCGTGGCCGGCATCCGCCAGCGCCGTGGTGGATGCGGTGGCGATGGCTGCGATGAGCATGAGGGTGCGCAGCTTCATGGTGGCGTTCTCCAGGCTTGATCCGGGCATGGCGATATGCGATCCCGATGCCATGGATTCTGGAGAGCCGCGTCCGAGCGAGCGGTGAAGCGTGGATGATCTTTTCGTCACGATCGCGTCAATCCTGCCGGTTTGCCTCGCGCGGAAACCGCAGCGTGAACGCGGTGAGCCCGTCGCGGCTCGTCACGTCGACGCTGCCGCGATGCAGTTCCATGATCGAGCGGACGATGGCGAGGCCGAGGCCGGAGTTCTTCGCTGAACCTTGCCGAGAAGGGTCGACGCGATAGAAGCGCTCGAAGATGTTCTCGAGGTGGGCTGGTGGAATCGTCGCGCCGCTGTTTTCGACGCGGATCGTGCTGACGTCGTTCCGTTGCGCCACCTCGATCGTGATGGTGCTGTCGGGGACGGCATGTTCCACCGCATTCGACAGCAGGTTCGCCGCCGCGCGCCGCAGCAGCAGCGCATCGGCCAGCACGGTGCCGGTTCCGTCGATGCGGATGCGCAGATTCCTTTCGTCGGCGAGCGCCTGGTAATACACGACAATCCTGCCGAGCGTCTCGCGCGCATCGAGTCGCGTCGGCGACAGGTGCTGCGTGGCGTGATCGGAGCGGGCGAGGAACAGCATGTCGTCGAGCATCCGTTGCAGGCGCTCGCATTCCTCGATGTTGGATTCGATCAGTGCCTCGTAGTCGGCGCGCTCGCGATCGCGCGACAGGATGATCTGCGAGGCGCTGATGATGTTGGCGAGCGGCGTGCGCATGTCGTGCGCGACGTCGGACGAGAAGCGCGACAGGCGCGCGAACGCGCGCTCCAGTCGATCCAGCATGCGATTGACGGAGGCGCCGATATCGACGAGTTCGGCGGGGCCATGCGCCACATCGAGCCGCTCGTGCAGGCGGCTGGCCTCGATCTGCGAGGCCTGGCGCCCGATGTTGCGCACCGGGCGCAGGCCGAAGCGGGTGATCAGGTATCCCAGCGTGCCGACCAGCAAGGCACCGATCACGGTGGCCGCGACGATATCCAGGCAATAGGCGCGCAGCAGGGCGCTGCGATCGTCCGCGCTGCGCGCGATGGCGATCGTGATCCGGTTGCCGTCACCGAGCGGCACGGCACCGTGGATGCATTCGGCCGAGCCGATGCCGGCCGGCGCGCAGGCATAGGCGACGCCTGCCCGATGGCCCTGTGCGATGCCGGCACCCAGCGAGAGCCCGGCTTCCTCCGAGTGCTCGACGATGGGGGCGCCGCTCGCGTCGAAGACCCCGACGAACAAGCCGGAATGCGACAGCAGGGTTTCGTGAAACGCCGGCGCGGCGAGCCGCACGCCGTCGAGCGTGCGCGCCGCGCTGGTGAGTTGCGTGACCTGTTTGAGCTTGTCGGCGATCTCGATGTCGTCGCGTTGCCGCAACTGCGTCGACAGCGCCTGGTACAGGTAGCCACCGAGCATGGCCAGCACCGCCAGGCCCGCCATCGCGAACGCGGCGGCCAGGCGCGCGCCCAGCGAATAACGACGCTGCCGCGTCATGCGGATCGATCTTCCAGCACGTAGCCCATGCCGCGCACGGTATGCAGCAGCTTCGGCTCCTGGTGGTCCATCTTCAGGCGCAGGCGGCGTATGGCGACGTCGACCACGTTGGTGTCGCTGTCGAAGTTCATGTCCCAGACCTGCGAGGTGATGAAGGCGCGCGTGAGGATTTCCCCCTCGCGTTCGGCCAGCAATTGCAGCAGCGCGAATTCCTGCGCGGTCAGCTCGACACGCGCGCCGGCCCGCTTCACGCGCCGCTTCACCAGGTCGAGTTCGAGATCGGCGATCCGCAACGTGGTTGTCCCGACGTCTCGCGAGCGCCGGAGCAGCGAGCGGATTCGCGCGAGCAGTTCCGCATACGCGAAGGGTTTGGCCAGGTAGTCGTCGGCGCCGAGCTCGAGTCCCTCGACCTTGTCGGGAACCGAGTCGCGAGCGGTGAGCAGCAGCACCGGCGTCGACTTGCGCTGCCGAAGGCGGCGCAGCACTTCGAGCCCGTCGATGACCGGCAGCATCACGTCGAGGATCAGCAGGTCGAAATCCTCTTCGAGTGCCATGAACAGGCCGTCCTCGCCGTTGCCGGCGACCGCGACGCCATAACTGGCCTCGGTCAATCCCCGCTGCAGGTAGGTCCGCATTTTTTCTTCGTCTTCGACAATCAGGATGCGCATGGCGGGCAGAGGCTGGGGCAGTGGAGCAATGCGGCAAACGATAACGCCAAATCGGATGACGCGCCACGTCTGCCGAAGATGAAAAAACCGTCATCTGGGAGCCATCCGGCAGTCGTCGGTCCCTTCTTAATCTGCTCGACAGGCCCTACCCGGCCGGGCCGCGGCGATATCGACGCCGCGGCGTTCCAAATGAATCAAGGCGATCGGACGATCCTCGGCAATGCATACGAATCTGGGAAGACGAAATTTCGTGACGCGGCTTTGCGCGGCCGGCGTCGCGGGAGGGCTCGGCATGTGGCGGCCCGAAGTGTGGGCGCTCGAAGGTGGCGACCGCCCGCGCGTGCTCGCCGGATCCGAATTCGACCTGGCGATCGCGCGCAGCTCGGTGGAGATCGGCGGAAGGTCACGCCGCGCGACCACCGTCAACGGCACCCTGCCGGGGCCGGTCCTGCGCTGGCGGGAAGGCGATACCGTCACGCTGCGCGTGGCGAACCGGATGGACGAGGCGAGCTCGATCCACTGGCACGGCATCGTGCTGCCGTCGAACATGGACGGCGTGCCGGGGTTGAGCTTCGACGGTATCGCGCCGGGCAGCAGCTATACCTACCGTTTCAAGGTCCGCCAGCACGGCACCTACTGGTATCACAGCCATTCCTCGCTGCAGGAGCAGACGGGTGTGTATGGCCCGTTGATCATCGATCCGGCGCAACCCGATGCGAGGCGCTGCGAGCGCGATTACGTGGTGATGCTGTCCGATTGGAGCGACGAGGATCCTCGTCGCATCAAGTCCAGGCTCAAGAAGCAGTCGAACTACTACAACTTCCACCAGCCCACCCTGGTGGACCTGTTTCGCGACGCGCGGCGCGATGGCTGGCGCGCCACGCTCGCCGATCGGCGGATGTGGAGCGCGATGCGGATGAGCCCGACCGACCTGTCGGACGTCGGCGGCTACACCTATACCTATCTGGTCAACGGCGCGGCGCCGGACGACAACTGGACGGGCCTGTTCAATCCGGGCGAGCGCGTGCGGCTGCGGTTCATCAATGCCTCGGCCATGAGCTATTTCGATGTGCGCATCCCGGGGCTCAGGATGACCGTGGTCGCCGCCGACGGCCAGGACGTGGAGCCGGTTGCGGTGGACGAATTCCGGATCGCGGTGGCGGAAACCTATGACGTCGTCGTCGAGCCGGGTTCGGCCGAGGCCTATACGATCTTCGCGCAATCGATGGATCGCAGCGGTTATGCACGCGCCACGCTGGCTCGACGCGAGGGGCTGGCCGCGCCGGTTCCTGCGCTCGACCCCCGCCCGCTGCTGACGATGGCCGACATGGGCATGGATCACGGCGCGATGGCGGGAATGTCGCCAGACGCGATGCAGGGCATGGATCACGGCGCGACGGCGGGGATGTCGTCGGATGCGATGCAGGGCATGGATCACGGCGCGATGGCGGGGATGTCGCCGGATGCGATGCAGGGCATGGACCATGGCGCGATGGCGGGAATGTCGCCGGATGCAATGCAGGGCATGGATCACGGCGCGATGGCCGGCATGTCGTCCGACACGATGCAAGGCATGGACCACGGCGCGATGGCGGGCATGATCCAGCATCCCACGACGGAGCGCGGCAACCCGCTGGTCGATGCCCAGGCGATGGCGCCCACGGCACGGCTCGACGATCCCGGGGTCGGCTTGCGCGACAACAGTCGGCGCGTGCTGACCTATGCCGACCTGCGCAGCACGTTCCCGGATCCGGACGGCCGCTCGCCCATGCGCAGCATCGAACTGCATCTGACGGGCCATATGGAGAAGTTCGCCTGGTCGTTCAACGGCCTGAAGTTCTCCGACGCGGGGCCGATCCGGCTGCGCTACGGCGAGCGTGTGCGGCTCGTGCTCGTCAACGACACGATGATGGCACACCCGATCCACCTCCATGGCATGTGGAGCGATCTCGAGGACGAAGCGGGGCGGTTCCAGGTCCGCAAGCATACGATCGACATGCCGCCAGGCACCCGCCGCAGCTATCGCGTGACGGCCGACGCGCTGGGCCGCTGGGCCTATCACTGCCATCTGCTGTTCCACATGGAAACCGGCATGTTCCGCGAAGTGGTGGTGGAAGAATGAACAGCGTCGTGAAGATGTCGCTTCGTCCGCGCGCTGTTGCCTGCTTGTTCGGCATGACGGCTGCGCTCGGCATCTCCGGCGTTCATGCCGCCGAGGTGGAGATGCCCTCGACGGCCGCCGCGCCGGAGCCGATCGTGCAGCCGATGGCGCCGAGCCCGGCGTCGCCGGTCGCGCCCCTGACCGATGCGGATCGCCGCGCCGTCTATCGCGGCGGCGCGCTGCACGACATGGGCGATACCGAGCTGCATTCGTACTTCGTATTCGATCAGCTCGAATGGCAGCATCGCGCCGCCGGCGGCACCCTGAACTGGAACGGCAACGGCTGGATCGGCGGCGACCTGGACCGTCTATGGCTGCGCACCGAGGGAAGCCGCGTCGGCTCGCGTCTCGAGGATGCGGAAGTCCAGGCGCTCTGGGGGCATTCGATCACGCCCTGGTGGGACCTGGTAGCCGGCGTGCGCCACGATTTCCGGCCCTCGGAGGCGCAGACCTGGCTCGCCTTCGGCATCCAGGGCCTGGCGCTCTACAACTTCGAGTCGGAGGTGACGGCCTTTGTCGGCCAGCGCGGCCAGGCTTCGTTGCGCGTCGAGGGGCGCTATGACCTGCTGATCACCAATCGCCTGATCCTGCAGCCGTCGCTCGAGGCCAATCTGTTCGCGAAGGACGACGCGGCGCGCGGGCAAGGCGCCGGCCTCGGCGATACCTCGCTGGGCTTGCGCCTGCGCTACGAAGTGGATCGTCAGTTCGCTCCCTATCTCGGCATCAGCTGGGATCGTTCCTACGGCAACAGCGCGCGCATGGTCGTCCGGGAGGGCGGCCGGCGCTCGGAGTTGTCGGTGCTGGCGGGCGTTCGCGTGTGGTTTTGAGCGACGCGGCGCCCTGTCTTTCCCTCCGTTTTCCCGTCCTTCAGGAGTCCATCCATGTCGCGTCGTCTGATTCTGCCCGGCCTGCCGTTCGTCGTCTCGGCCCTGATCCTGGCGAGCACCGCATCCGCTCATCCCGCGCTGCTTGCCTCGACTCCCGCCAACCAGGTCGAGGGGCCGGCTCCCGAGCGCATCGAGCTGCGCTTCTCCGAGGATCTGATGCCGCGCCTGTCGGGCGCCGTGCTGGAAATGACGGCGATGCCGGGCATGGCCGGTCACGCACCGATGAAGATCGCCTCGACCGTGTCGGGAACCACCGACCCGAAAACCATGCTGATCGTGCCGAACCAGGCGCTGCAGGCGGGCACCTATCGCGTCGCCTGGCGGGCGGTGTCGGCCGATACGCATCCGGTGGCAGGCTCGGTGAGCTTCACGGTGCGATGAGCGCGATGGATGGAGCGCTGAATATCGCGATCCGCTTCGTGCTGTATGCGGCCGCGATGTTGCTGGCCGGGCTGCCGCTGTTCGCGCTGTATGCCTTGCGGCGCGAGGAGCGCGGGGCGCCGTGGTTCGTCGTGCCGTTCACGCGCGTGCTGGCCGGCGCGACGTGGCTTGGCCTGATCGCGTCGGTGGCCGCGCTGGCGGTGATGACGCGCGCGATGTCGGGGAGCGACGATCTCGACGCGAATCTCGATGTACTCGGCGCGCTGCTCGGCGGCACGGCCTTCGGCTCAGCCTGGTTTGCTCGCGTTCTTGCCTGCCTGGGCGCCTGTTGCCTGGCCAGGCGGCTGGCACGCCGGCCGGCGATGGCGACCTTCGCGGCAGCGGCGGCCGCCGGCCTCGTGGTACTCGGGTCGCTCGCCTGGGGCGGCCACGCGGTGATGGACGACGGCCGGCGCGGCGTGCTTCATCTGATGGCCGACCTCGTGCATCTCGCGGCGGCGGCGATCTGGCTCGGCGCCCTTGGCGGATTCGCGATTCAACTGGCGGCCGGCGGCGTGACACATATCGAAACGCTGGTTCGCACGTTGGCTCAGTTCGCCACGGTGGGTAGTGCCGCTGTGGCGGCCCTGATCGCGACCGGCATGGTGAATACCGTGATGGTGGTCGGCTGGCCCTTGGTCGGGTTCCCGGACAGCAGCTACGGCCGCGTGCTGCTGGTCAAGCTGGTGTTGTTCTGCGCGATGCTGGGGCTGGCGGCCTTGAACCGCTATCGCCTGGCTCCCGGGCTCGAGGCCCGCCTGCGCTCCGGGGACAGCTCGGGCGCGATGGCGTCGCTGCGCGGCAGCCTGTTGCTGGAATTGGTCTGCGCGATGGTGCTGCTGTTGGCGGTCGCGGTGCTCGGGGTGCAGGAGCCGAGGTGATATCCAGGTTTGAAACCAGGGCGCGATCCATCGCGGACGAGCGCATCGACACAGCTAAGTACCCCCTAAGCATCGCCTGCCTATGATCCGTGCTCGATGCGTGCCCGAAGTGCCGGGCCGCCCGTTCACGGAACCCCACCATGCGCGTATTGCTCGTCGAAGACGACCCCTTGATCGGCAGCGGGCTCGAGGAAGGACTCCGCCACGAAGGTTTCGCGGTGGACTGGGTGCGCGACGGCGATGCCGCCTCGCTCGCGCTGCGCACCACGCCCTATGGGCTGATGCTGCTCGACCTGGGCCTGCCCGGGCGGGATGGCCTGTCCCTGCTCAGTTCGCTGCGGCGCCGCGACGATGCGTTGCCGGCGATCGTGATCACCGCGCGCGACGCGCTGTCGGATCGCATTGCCGGGCTCGACGCCGGCGCCGACGATTACCTCGTCAAGCCCTTCGCGCTGGAGGAACTGCTGGCGCGCATCCGCGCCGTCAATCGCCGCCACTCGGGCCGCGCGCAGACCACCTTGTCGGCCGGCGCCTTGCGGCTCGATCCGGTGCGGCACCAGGTCTGGCTCGGCGGCGACGAGGTGGCGCTGTCGCCCAAGGAGTTCGTGATGCTGCACGAGCTGATGGCCGATCCCGGCGCGGTGATCTCCCGCGAGCAGTTCGAGGAGCGTCTTTACAGCTGGGGCGAGGAGATCGAGAGCAACGCGGTGCAGGTGCATATCCACAACCTGCGCAAGAAGCTCGGCCACGTCGCGATCCTGACCGTGCGCGGGGTGGGCTATCGGATCAGCGAGGCGGCATGAGCCGCTCGCCCTGGCGCCGCCTGGCCGGCTCGCTGCGCGGCCGGCTGCTGATCTGGCTGCTGCCGGCCGCCTGCGTGGTGGGCGTGCTGGCCAGCGCCGGCACCTACTGGGCGGCGGTGCGCGAACTCGACGTGCTGCTCGACGACCAGTTGCGCAGCGTATCGCGCCAGATCGAGATCAACCAGCATGGCTTGCCCGCCTTCGCGGGCCATGACGGCGCGGCACCGGCGCGCCAGCTCGACGATGCCGACGACGTGGTGCTGCAGCTCTGGCGCGACGGGCGGCTGGCCTTCACCACCGATCCCGGCATCGCGCTGCCGCCGCCCGGCGCGCCGGGGCTCGGCACGCTCGAAGCCAATGGCCAGCGCTGGCACAGCTACGTGCGCGAGAGCGCCGGCACCACGATCCGGGTCGCGCAGCCGCGCACGGCGCGCTGGGACGCGCTGGCGCGCATCGCCGTCCATCTGCTCTGGCCGGTGCTGTCGCTATTGCCGCTGCTGGCGGTGGCGCTGTGGTTCGGTATCGGCTACGGGCTGCGGCCGCTGCGGGCGATCGCCGAAAGCTTGCGGCAGCGCCACGCGACGCATCTCGATCCGCTCGATGCCGAGGCGGTGGCCGACGAGGTGCGGCCCCTCGCGGGCGCCATCAACGACCTGCTGCAGCGGCTCGACGCTTCGTTTACGCTGCAGCGCCATTTCATCGCCGATGCCGCGCACGAGCTGCGCACGCCGATCATGGGACTGTCGATCCAGGCGCAGTTGCTCGGCCGCGCCGGCAGCGAGGCCGAGCGCCTGCGCGTGATCGCGCAGATCCAGGCCGGCGCGACGCGGCTCGGCCATCTCGCCGAGCAGTTGCTGACGCTCGCGCGGCTCGAGCCTCAGACGCAGGCCGAGCCGTTCGCGCCGGTCGATCTCGCCGCGCTGGCGCGTTCGGTGGTCGGCGAACGCGCGCGCCTGGCCGATGCGCGGCGCGTCGATCTGGGCGCCGACGCGAGCGGCGCGCTGGTGGTGCCCGGCTGCGCCGATACGCTGCGCGTGCTGCTCAACAACCTGGTCGACAACGCGATCCGCTACGCGGGGGCGGGCGCCAGCATCGACGTGCGCACCCGGCGCGATGCCGGCGGCGTGCCGGTGATCGAGGTCTGCGATACCGGCCCGGGCATCCCGGCGGCCGATCGAGCGCGCGTGTTCGAGCGCTTCTATCGCGGCAGCGGCGCGCAAGGCGTCGCCGAATCGGGCAGCGGGCTCGGCCTGTCGATCGTGCAGCGCATCGCCGAGCAGCATCGGGCCCGCGTGGTCCTGCGCGACGGGCCGTGCGGGCTCGGGCTCGCGGTCGAGGTGCGCTTCGAAGGGCAGGCGCTGGCCGCTGCCGCTTGAAGTACCGCGGGGCTCGTGCCTGGTCGCGGCCGGGCACGAATGGAAAACGCGCGCCGGCACGCTCGGTGCCGGCGCGCGTCGAAGCCGCGGGCCGAGTGGAGAAACCGATCGCCTCAGGCGCCCGGCTTGCGCAGCGTCACACGCTGGATGTCCTTCACGATCACCAGGTAGCAGAGCACGGTGACCAGCGCATTCAGGCCGACGAACACCAGCGCGCCGTTGAACGAGCCGCTCGCGCCCACCAGGTAGCCGATCACGATCGGCGTGACGATCCCGGCGGCGTTGCCGAACATGTTGAAGAGGCTGCCCGACAGGCCGATCGCCTCCTTCGGCGCGGTATCGGCCACCACCGCCCAGCCCAGCGAGCCGATTCCCTTGCCGAAGAAGGACACGGCCATCAGGCCGATCACCAGCGCCGCGCTGTCCACGTAGTTGCAGCCGATGATGGCCATCGACAGCAGCATGCCGCCGATGATCGGGATCTTGCGCGCCATCGTCAGCGACACGCCGCGCTTGATCATGCCGTCCGACAGCATGCCGCCCAGCACGCCGCCGAGGAAGCCGCAGATCGCCGGCAGCGAGGCCAGCACGCCGGCCTTCAGGATCGACATGCCGCGCGCCTGCACCAGGTAGATCGGGAACCAGGTCAGGAAGAAGTAGGTGAGCACGTTGATGCAGTACTGGCCGATATAGACGCCGATCAGCATCCGGTTGCCGAGCATCTGGCGCACGTAGAACCAGCCGGCCAGGCGCTCGGGTGCGCCGGCCGAGGCGTTCCGGCCGTGCGTCTCGATCACGCCGCCGCCCTGCTCGATATGCTCGCGCTCGGCCTGGTTGACGCGCGGATGCTCCGCCGGGCTGCGCACCACGCGGATCCACACCAGGGCCAGCACCATGCCGGTCAGGCCCAGCCACAGATAGACGTGATGCCAGCCGAACGCGTGCGTGAGCCAGGCCATCAGCGGGGTGAACAGCACCGCGGCGAAATACTGGGCAGCGTTGAAGATCGCCGAGGCGGTGCCGCGCTCGCTGGTGGGGAACCAGCTCGCCACCACCTTGGCGTTGGCCGGGAAGGCCGGCGCCTCGGCGATGCCGACCGCGAAGCGCAGCACGAACAGCGCGGCGATGGCCGCCGCCGCGCTGCCGGCGAAGCCGATCGAGCTCTGCAGCAGGGTGAACAGCGACCACAGGAAGATGCTGCCGGCATAGACGCGCCGCGCGCCGAAGCGGTCGAGCAGCCAGCCGCTCGGCAGTTGCGCGAGCACATAGGCCCAGCTGAACGAGGAGAAGATGTAGCCCATCTGCACCGCGTCGATGCCGAATTCCTTGCGCATCGCCGTGCCGGTGATCGACAGCGTGGCGCGATCCGCGTAGTTCAGCGTCGTCACGACGAAGATCATCAGCAGGATCCAGTAGCGGACGGCGGTCCGTTTGGCCGTGGTGGCCGGATTGGCGGTGCGGGTCGCTTCCATGAATGTCCTGGCGAGAGCGCGAGAGGAAATGCGTGTTATATGCCTTGAGGCAAATGGTACGTCATCGTACAACTTGGGAGTGTAGTAGCCGCTTCAGGCAGCGGCCACCCGGGTTTTCCCTCTGATTACCCCACCGGAAATAATGGCTTTGGGTTCAATGGGATGAGCGGTTCGGGCGGATGCGCGGGCGCGAAGATTCTTATAGTCAGTCATCGTATCTGTTGGGCTACAATGTGCGCCACGAACTTTTTTGGACTGACGGAGCATAGCGATGCAATTGACTGGAGAGATGCTGATCGGCGCCGAGGCGGTAAAGGGCACGGCCGGCGAAGTGCGCGCCTTCGACCCGACGCGCGGCGAGACCATCGCCGAGCCGGTGTTCGGTTCGGCCGGCGAGGCCGAGGTCGAGCGCGCCTGCGTGCTGGCGCAGCAGGCCTTCGACGCGTATCGCTCGGCGCCGCTGGAAAGCCGCGCGGCCTTTCTCGAGGCGATCGCCGACGAGATCCTCGAGCTCGGCGACGCGCTGATCGAGCGCGCGCAAGCCGAAACCGGCCTGCCCGCCGCGCGCCTGCAGGGCGAGCGCGGCCGTACGGTCGGCCAGTTGCGGATGTTCGCGCGCGTGGTGCGCGACGGTTATTTCCTCGGCGCCTCGGTCGATCCGGCGATGCCGGAGCGCACCCCGCTGCCGCGCGCCGACCTGCGCCTGCAGAAGCTGCCGCTCGGCCCCGTGGCCGTGTTCGGCGCCAGCAATTTCCCGCTGGCCTTCTCGGTGGCGGGCGGCGACACCGCCTCGGCGCTGGCCGCCGGCTGCCCGGTGATCGTCAAGGCGCACGAGGCTCACCTCGGCACCTCGGAGCTGGTGGGCCGCGCGATCCAGCGCGCGGTGGCGCGCAGCAACATGCCGGCCGGCACCTTCTCGCTGCTGATGGGCCCGGGCCGCGTGATCGGCGCCGCGCTGGTCAAGCACCCGTCGATCAAGGCGGTCGGTTTCACCGGCTCGCGCCAGGGCGGCCTCGCGCTGGTGAACCTCGCCAACGCGCGCCCCGAGCCGATTCCCGTCTACGCGGAAATGAGCAGCATCAACCCCTTCGTGCTGTTCCCGGCGGCGCTGGCGGCGCGCGGCGAGAAGATCGCCCAGGGCTTCGTCGACTCGCTGACGATGGGCGTCGGCCAGTTCTGTACCAACCCGGGCCTGGTGATCGCGATCGACGGCCCCCAGCTCGATGCGTTCTCGAAGGCCGCCTCGGCCGCGCTCGGCGGCAAGCCGGCCGGCACCATGCTCACGCGCGGCATCGCCGAAGCCTACTCGAACGGCCGTGCGAAGCTGCAGGGCGCCGAGGGCGTGCGTCAGCTCGGCACCGGCGGCGCGGGCGAGGGCGGTTGCGCGATGTCGGGCGCGTTGTTCGACGTGAGCGCCGAAACCTTCCTGCGCGAGCATGCGCTGCGCGACGAAGTGTTCGGCCCGGCCTCGCTGATCGTGCGCTGCCGCGACCTGGACGAAGTGGCGACCGTGCTCGAATCGCTGGAAGGCCAGCTCACCGCCACCCTGCAGCTGGACGACGCCGACCTGGAGATCGCCCGCAAGCTGGTGCCGATCCTCGAGCGCAAGGCCGGCCGCCTGCTCGTCAACGGCTTCCCGACCGGCGTCGAGGTGTGTGACGCGATGGTCCACGGCGGCCCGTTCCCGGCCACCTCGAACGCCATGTATACCTCGGTGGGCGCCACCGCGATCGACCGCTTCCTGCGCCCGGTCTGCTACCAGGACTTCCCGGAAGCGCTGCTGCCGGAAAGCCTGCGCGAAGCCAATCCGCTCGGTATCGCGCGCCTGCGCAACGGCCGCGCCGAGTAAGCCGAATCCAGCCGACCCGCTGGCGTGATCCGCCGGCGGGCTGGTTTGGTGCTTGTGTCGGCTTCGATGCGGCGGCGTCGAAGCCGATTTTTTTGCCGTTTTTTTCGGGCACGTCCTTCTCCCGTTTTCCGCCGGGCCTCCCGCCATATCGCTTCGCAGCCCGAAGCAGCTTCGCCGGGCACGCGAGCCGAACCGGCCCCAGGCAATCCCGTGCGCCGTGCATGGGCGATGCGCCATCGCGTCCCGATCTGTGGCACCCTAGCGGCCATGCAGACGATTGTCCGATTTCCTCGATTCCCTCTCCCGATCCATTGGCGCCGCTCCTGAAGGGCGCGGCATCGTCTCGACTGATTCCTGACCATGTCCGCCGCGGTTCGGCCGACGCGGATCGGGACATCCGTCAGTCAAGGGCACACCGTGGCGGCTTCCCCGACCGGAGAACCTCCCGATGTCCGATCTTCAGGCAAACGCCTCGCGACCCGTCGTGCTGACGGGCGACCGCCCGACCGGCCCGCTGCACCTGGGCCACTATGTCGGCTCGCTGCGCACGCGCTTGCTGCTGCAGGATACGCACCAGCAGAACATCCTGGTCGCCGATACCCAGGCGATGACCGACAACGCGCACGACCCGGACAAGGTCCGCCGCAACGTGCTGGAAGTCGCGCTCGACTACCTGGCGGTCGGCATCGACCCGGCCAGGACCACCATCTGCCTGCAATCGGCGCTGCCCGCGCTGGCCGAGCTGACCCTGCTCTACCTGAACTTCGTCACCGTCTCGCGCCTGGAGCGCAACCCGACCATCAAGGACGAGATCCAGGCGCGCGGCTTCGGACGCGATATCCCGGCCGGCTTTCTCTGCTACCCGGTCGCGCAGGCGGCCGACATCACCGGCTTTCGCGCCACCGTGGTGCCGGTGGGCGAGGACCAGGCGCCCCTGATCGAGCAGACCAACGAGATCGTGCGGCGTCTGAACCGCCAGACCGGAATCGAGCTGCTGCCCGAGGTGGAGGCGCTGATCCCGACGCTGGGCCGGCTGCCCGGCATCGACGGCAAGGCCAAGATGAGCAAGTCGCTCGGCAATGCGATCTCGCTGGCGGCCTCCGAGGATGCGATCCGCGCGGCGGTCCGCCAGATGTACACCGATCCGAACCACCTGCGCGCCTCGGACCCCGGCACCGTCGAGGGCAACGTGGTGTTCACCTATCTCGACGCGTTCGACGACGACGTGGCCGAGGTCGAGCGGTTGAAGGCCGCCTACCGGGCCGGCGGCCTGGGCGACATGGTGGTCAAGCGGCGCCTGGAGGAGAAGCTGCAGGCCTTCGTCGCGCCGATCCGCGAGCGCCGCGAGCGGCTCGCGGCCGATTTGGGTTATGTGGTCGGCGTGCTGGCCGAGGGCACCGAGCGGGCGCGGGCCGTCACCCAGGCGACGCTCGATGCGGTGCGCGGCGCGCTCGGCACCTTCTCGCTCGACAGCGTGCGCGAGCTGTATGCGGCGGCGGCGCGGCCCGACGGCACGCCGGGCGCCTGAGGGGGCGAAGGGACGTCAGCGCTGCTGCTGGAACGCGAGCAGGTAGCCGTTGCAGTCGCTCAGCGCGAATTCGCGCGAGCCGTAAGGCATCTCCTGCAATGGCCAGGCGATCTCGGCCCGGTTCTGGAGCCTGGCATACAGGCCGTCGACGTCCGGCACCGTGAAATAGATGGTGCCGCTCAGCGCCGGGCCGGCGCGCCAGAGGTCCTGCGCCGTGAACAGCAGCTTGTCGCAGTCCAGCTCGGCCGTGAGCGTGTTGCCGGCCGAGGCGCCGACGCTGAAACCGAGCACGGATTCGTAGAACCGGCGAGTTTCGTCGAGGTCGTGGCAGCGCAGCAGCAGGGCGAGCGACATGGAGGTCTCCATCGGCTGGGATGGAGCGCATTCTATGTCAGGCCAGACGGCGCGCCCCCGCACGCGCTACAAAACACCACAAAAACAGACAGCCCGCGCCGGACGGCAGCGGGCTGTCTGCGTTCGTGCCTCGCCGGGCCGCTCGATACGCGGCCCGGCAGCGGCTTCGATCAGAACTTGTGACGCAGCGCCAGGCGCACGGCCACCTGGTTCGAGGTCGACGAGGGCGCGTCGGTGCCGAGCACGAAGCCCGAGTCGAGGATCGAGTTGGTGCGATCGCCCGTCACCTTCGAGAGCACGCCCTGCAGGTAGATGTCGGTGCGCCTGGACAGGTTGTAGTCCGCCATCAGGCCGACGGTGTGGATCTTCGGGCTCACGCGGCCGGCCGAGGAATCGTAGTTCTCCATCGAGAACACGTACTCGGCGCCGACGAAGAACGAGGCGCTCAGCTGCAGCAGGCCGTTCAGCTCGAAGTTCTGGTACTTGAGCGCATTGAGCGTGGTGCCCGGCGCGACAATCGCCCCCGGCGTGCCGAGGTAGATGTTGCCGGTCGGGTTCTTGTAGTTCGAGTTCGAGTAGGCGAAGCCGAGCGTGGTGATGCCGAAGGTGTAGTTCACGCCGACCCCGAACAGGCGCATGCGCTCGGCGATGAAGCTCGCGTCGTTGCTGGCGATCGCGCCGGCCGAGGTCCCGCCCGGATTGTTCGCCTGCAGGAAGGCGGCGCCCACCAGCAGGCCGCCGCGCGCGTATTGCGCGCCCGCGCTCCAGGTGCGGTTGTTCGAGAAGCCGGCGTCGTTGCTGAACGCGTAGGTGCCGCCGAAATGCAGGCCGTCGATGTCGGGGCTGGTGTACTTGATCGAGTTGTTCAGGCGGAACGAGTTGTCGGTGTTGTCGTTGTCGTAGGGATGCGAGAACAGGTAGCCGGCCCAGTTGCCGTTGGCCGTGGTGAACGCGAAGTAGTCGACCATCGAGTCGTACTGGCGGCCCAGCGTGACCGTGCCGTAGCGCTTGTCCTGCAGGCCGACGTAGGCCTGGCGGCCGAACATGCGGCCGCCTTCCTGGGCCTTGCCCGAGCTCGCGTCGAAGCCGTTCTCCAGCGTGAAGATGGCCGCCAGGCCGCCGCCCAGGTCCTCGGTGCCGCGCAACCCCCAGCGGCTGCCCTGCGCGTAGCCGCTCGTCAGCTCCACCGCGCCGCCCTTGCCGCCGATGTTGTTGGTGTAGTTGAGCCCCTCGTCGATCACGCCGTACAGCGTGACGCTGCTCTGCGCGAACGCGGGGGAGGCGACGGCCGCCGTGACGGCCAGGGCCGCGATGCTCTTTTTCATTTCGATCTCCAGATCTTTCTGTCTATGGTTGGTTTGAGGTGCCGGGAGCGAGCCTGGCGGATGCCCGCTCTCGCGCGCCGGTGGAACGACGCCCGCCTCCGCATGTGCCGCGTGCTCGGCATCATGCGGTCGTCTCCTGAGGGGCGGGCGATGAAACGGGGGAGCCGGCGGCAGCCGGGTAAGGCCGGCGCCGGCGAGCACGACGACGGAATCAGCCGATCGCGGCCGCGGTCGTGGCGCGGACCTTGCGCGTGGCCGGTGCCGCGGCGGCATCCTCGAGGATCAGGTCGGCGCCTTTCTCGGCGACCATCATGGTCGGCGCGTTGATGTTGCCCGAGGTGATGTTCGGGAACACCGAGGCGTCGACGATGCGCAGCGCCTCGACGCCGTGCACCTTGAGCCGCGCGTCGACCACCGAGGTGGCGGCATCGCTGCCCATCGCGCACGAGCCGCACAGGTGGTAGATCGAGCCCGATTGTTCTCGGAAGTACTGGAGGAAATCCTCGTCGCTCTGCACCGCCGGCCCGGGCGAGATCTCCTCGATCGTCATCGCGCGCAGCGAGGGCGCCATCATCAGCTTGCGGATCAGCTTGCTGCCCTGCACGGCCTCGGCCAGGTCCTTCTCGGTCGACAGCGCGTTGATGCGGATCTTCGCGGCGTCCTCGGCGCGCCCCGAGGCCAGCTCGATCGAGCCGCGGCTGGTGGGCCGGCACGGGTTGAACGCGATCAGGAAGCCCGAGTACGGCTCCGGCTTGATGCTGGCGCGGTTGCTCTTCGGGATCCGGTACGAGAGCGGATTGAAGTAGAGCTGGAGGTTGGGTTCGTCGAGCCCGTCGTCGCCGCGGAAGAAGCCGCCGGCCTGGTTCACGCTCATCGCCAGCGGGCCGCGCTTGTTCAGCAGGTAGCGCAGGCCGATCTTCAGCTTGCCGAACAGCGTGCCCATCTCGTCGTTGAGCGTGGGCCGGTTGGCCTTGAAGTAGAAGCTCACGCACAGATGGTCCTGCAGGTTCTGGCCGACCGCCGGCAGCGCGTGCACGCTCGAAATGCCGTGCCGCGCCAGCTTGACCGGATCGCCCACGCCCGAGAGCTGCAGCAGCTTGGGCGTATCGACCGCGCCGGCGCAGAGAATCACCTCGCGGCGCGCGCTGACGTGATGCTCGCGGCCCTGGTGCGCGTAGGCGATGCCGGTCGCGCGCTTGCCCTCGAAGCTGACGCGGCGCACCAGCGCCTCGCTGAGCAGCGTCAGGTTCTTGCGCGAGAGCGAGGGATGCAGGTAGGCCACGCCGCTGGAGCAGCGCTCGCCATCCCTGGTGTTCAGCTCGTAGATGCCGGCGCCCTCGAACTGCGCGCCGTTCATGTCGGGCGTGCGCGGCAGGCCCAGCTCGCCGCATCCGGCCAGGAACTGGTGGACGATCGGGTGCACGTCCGCGGTCATCGGCGTGACATGGATCCGGCCTTCGCCGCCGTGCCACTCGGGCGCGCTCCGCGCGAGCGGATGCGTCTCCAGGCGGCGGAAGTAGGGCAACACCTGCTCGTAGGACCAGCCGCGCTCGCCGCTGGCCGCGGCCCAGTCGTCGTAGTCGCCGCGCTGGCCGCGCACGTAGACCATCGCGTTGATCGCGCCCGAGCCGCCCACCACCTTGCCGCGCGGGCAGTAGAGCTCGCGCTCGCCGAGCGCGGGTTCGCGCTCGCTGTAGTACATGTAGTTGTACTTGCGGTTGTAGTAGGTCTTGGTGAAGCCCACCGGCACCGTGAACCAGAACGAATCGTCCTGCTGGCCCGCCTCGAGCACCAGCACCGTGTGGCGGCCGTCCGCGCTCAGGCGTTCGGCGAGGATCGAGCCGGCCGAGCCGGACCCGACGATGATGTAGTCGTATTCCATGTCTTGCTTCCTGCCTCTGCGCTGGGCGGGCTCAGCCCTTGGCGGGTGAATGGTCTTTCACGTCGGCCGGCTTGTCGGCCATCTGCAGGTGCAGGCGCTTGCCCGTGTAGGGCGTATGCGCGCGCACCACGTCCATGTCGAGCTCGATGCCGAGGCCCGGCTCGCTGGAGGGGATGATGTAGCCGTCTTCCCAGCGGATCGGCGTCTTCACCACCTCGGAGTGGAAGCCGCCCCAGGTCATGATGCTTTCCTGGATCAGGAAGTTCGGCGTGCAGGTCGCGAGCTGGATGCTGGCGGCCGCGCCGACCGGGCCGTTGTACAGATGCGGGGCGATCTGCGCGTAGTGCACCTCGGCCAGCGTGGCGATCTTCTTCGCTTCGAGCAGGCCGCCCACGCGCCCCACGTTCATCTGCAGGATCGAGGCGCCGCCCGCCTGCAGCAGCTTGTGGAACTCGTACTTGGTGGTCAGGCGCTCGCCGGTGGCGATCGGGATCGAGGTATGGCGCGCGACTTCGGCGATCGCCTCCTCCTGGCCCGGCGGCACCGGCTCCTCGAACCACAGCGGGTCGTACTTCTCCAGGCGCCTGGCCAGGCGGATCGCCGAGGACGGCACCATCTGGCCGTGTGTGCCGAACAGCAGGTCGGCCTGGCTGCCCACCGCCTCGCGGATCTTGCGGCAGAAGGTTTCGCAGCGATCGAGCACCGGCAGCGAGAGCTGGTGGCCCGAGTAGTTCGTGTAGGGGCCGGCCGGGTCGAACTTGACGGCGGTGAAGCCCAGCTTCACGTTCTCGGCCGCGCATTCGGCGGCGAGATCGGGATCGTCGTAGTCGTATTCGCCCTTGGCATTCTTCGGATACAGGTAGGTGTAGGAGCGCAGGCGCTCGTTGACCTTGCCGCCGAGCAGCTCGTAGACGGGCTTGCCGGCGGCCTTGCCGATGATGTCCCAGCACGCCATCTCCAGGCCGCTGGCCACGCCCATCATCGTCAGGTCCGGGCGCTGGGTGAAGCCGCTCGAATAGCAGGCGCGGAAGAAGCGCTCGACGTGGTGCGGATCGTGGTCCAGCAGATGGCGCTCGAACACGTCCTCGATCACGGGGATCATCGCGTCGGGATGGAAGGTGGCGGCGTAGATCTCGCCGACGCCCTCGATGCCGTCGTCCGTCCTGAGCTTGACGAACAACCAGTACATGCCGCCGACATGCGGCGGCGGGACCGCGACGCTGAACGTTTCGAGTGAGACGATTTTCATCAGGATTCCTTCTGTGCGCAGAGGCGGCGCTTGAGCACCAGCGCGGCGACGGCGCCGAGCAGTGCGATGGCCGCGATGTAGCCGAAATAGATCTGGTAGCCGCTGGCGCCCGGGAAGTTCTGGGTCGCGTAGCCGTTGATCAGCGGGACGAACACGTCGGGCGAGTAGCCGAGTACCGAGATCAGGCCGATCGCCAGGCCCGAGCAGTGCACCGGCACACGGCAGTCGTCGAGCAGCGACCAGTACAGGCCGCGCACGGCGTAGGTGAGGATGCCGATGAACAGCACCAGCGCCACCAGCATGAGCTGCGGCGTGTGGGCCGGCACCACCGCCAGGCCGACCAGCGAGAGCGCGGCCAGCACCAGCGAGACGGCCAGCACCGAGACGCGCGAGAAGCGATCGCCGAGGAAGCCGCCGCCGATGCCGCCCACCGGGCGCATCCACAGCTTGAGGGTGGTGATGAAGCCGGCCGCCGTGGTGCTGAGGCCGAAGCCGCCTTCATGCAGGTAGGCCGAGAAGCTGTAGGTGGCCCAGAACACCTGGTAGCCGCAGAACACGATCGCCGCGACCAGCCACAGCGAGGGGTTGCCGGCCAGCGTGCGCAGGTCGGCCAGCAGCGAGCCCTGGCGCGCGGCGGCGGCGCCCTTGGCGGCGGCGCGCGGATCGCGGATGAAGCCGATCGTCACGCCCAGCACGATGCAGATCACCGCGTACATGTGCACCACCAGCTTGAAGCCGCTGGCGTCGCTGCTGCCGCGCGACTGCGTCATGTAGGCGAAGATCGAGATCGCGATGGTGGCCAGCAGCGCCTCGACCAGGCCGCGGCCGCCGTCGAGCAGGCCGAAGAAGCGGCCCTGCTCGTCGGCGCCTGCGATCATGTTGACGCGCTTGATCACGGCGGCCCAGAAGGTCAGGCCGGTGGTGATGCCCCAGCCGCAGAACACCGCCACCAGCAGCGGGAACGACGGCGCGGTGGCGTAGACGAAGCCCAGCAGGCCGGTGCCGATCAGCGAGAAGCCGATCAGGAAGCGCGGCGAGATGCGATCGGCAAGCCAGCCGCTGGGCAGGTAGCTCACCAGGAACAGGGTGCCGAGCGAGGAATAGAGCACGCCGAGCTGCACGTCGTCGATATGGAAGAACGACAGCATGGTCGGCTGGTAGACCTGCCGCAGGTACAGCATCGGATAGATCGCGCCGGCCGCCGCGACCAGCAGCAGCAACTGCAGATAACGTTGCGCGCGGCCCGCGCGGGCGGCGGGCGCCGCGGCAAGGGCCGCGGCGGAGGAAGGGGATTGCGCCGACATGATGAGTTCTCCTGAGGAGGACGCGCCCGCTCGGGCTGGCGTCTCCGAATATTGTTTTCGTGCCTTGCGTTGAAATGGAGCGGCGCGCGTGTCGGGCGCACCGCCCGCCGGGACGTCAGTAGTGCATCACCACCAGGCGTGTCTGCGTGAATTCGAGCATGCCGTGCTTGCCGTCGTCGCCGCCGAGGCCGGAGCGCTTCCAGCCAGCGTGATAACCCTGGTACGGATCGGCCGGCGTGCGGTTGACGTACAGCTCGCCCGCCTCGATCGCGTTCGCGACACGCTGGGCGACGCGATGGTTTTCCGTGTAGAGCACCGAGGACAGGCCGAACTGGTGGTCGTTGGCCAGCGCGATCGCCTCGTCGAGGCTGTGGTAGCGCAGCACCGGCATCACCGGGCCGAAGCTTTCCTCGCGCACGATCTCCATCTCCTGGCGCACGTTCGACAGCAGCGTGGCGGGGTAGAAGAAGCCGGGGCCGTCCGGCAACTGGCCGCCGGTTTCCAGCGTCGCGCCCTCGGCGATCGCGCGCTCGACCATCGCATGCACGCGCTGTTGCGCCGCGGCGTTGGCGAGCGGCCCCATCGAGGCGGGGTTGTCGCGGCGGTCGCCGATCTTCACGGCGGCCATCTTCTCGCGCAGCAGGGCGAGGAAGCGGTCATGCACGCTGTCGTGCACATAGACGCGTTCGATCGCGGTGCAGAGCTGGCCGCAATGCGTGGTCTTGGAGGCGACCAGCGCGGCGGCGGCCTTTTCCAGGTCCGCGTCGGGCTCGATGATGGCCGGCGTCTTGCCGCCCAGTTCCAGCGAGGGCTTGGCGATGTTGCTCTTGCAGTATTCGAGCACGATGCGGCCGGCGTTGACGCTGCCGGTCAGCGTGATCATGCCGACCTCGGGCTGCGTGCAGAGCACCGCGGCGGTGGCGTGGTCCATCGCCAGGATGTTGACCAGGCCGGCGGGCAGGCCGGCCGCGTGGGCCGCGCGCGCGACCTCGAAGGCCGAGCACGGTGTGTGGTTGCTGGGGCGCACCACCACCGCGTTGCCGGCGATCAGGGCCGGCGCGATCTTGCGCATCAGCGTGTAGATCGGGTAGTTGAACGGGATCAGGGCCGCCACCACGCCGATCGGCTCGCGGTGCAGGAACAGGTTCTCGTTCGGCGAATCGCTGGGTATGATCTCGCCTTCGATGCGGCGCGCCCACTCGGCGTGATAGCGCGTGATCTCGGCGGCGTAGCGCGCCTCGTTGGTCGCGTCCTCGAGGCTCTTGCCCGATTCGAGCGCGAGCACGGCGCCGATCCGGGGCGCGCGTTCGATGATCGCGTCGGCGAACTTGCGCAGCAGCTCGGCGCGCGAGGCGGCGGGCAACAGGCGCCAGGCGCGCTGCGCCTCGCTGGCGGCGGCCACCGCCGCCAGCGCGTCGGCTTCGGAGGCCGCGCGCACGCGGCCGATCGATTCTCCGGTAGCCGGATCGATGACGCCGAGGAAGCCGGCATCGGCCGTCTCCACGAATCGTCCGTTGATGTAGTTCTGCTCGTCACGCATCGACAACTCTCCTCCAGGGCCGGGAAGGCAGCGTGGCGGTCGCGATACGGCGCGCCCGCTGGCACGCTGCCGGGCAGGGGCCATTGTTGTCATGCGGGGGAGGCATCACAAGCGACGATTTTTATCGTCCAACTTGCGAAAAACTCACGTTACTCGGCGGGGAGGGCGGGGAGCCTGGATCGGTGGGCGAGGCTCGCCGGCAAGGCGCGGCGCCATATCGGACCAGGACTGGAGGCATTCGGGTTAATCCCGAGGCCGCATGCGCGGTATCGAGCAATGTGAGGAAAATGCAAGCTCGCGAGGATTTCCGGGGCTGGCGATCCGGGTGTGGCCAGTCGGTATCGATCGGCTCCGGATTCAGGCTTCGGGCATCGCGCCGGCCGGCGAGGAGGGCCGCAGATTGTGCGTCGAGAGCCAGACCTGGTGCTGCAGCCATTCGCGGAACTGGGCGATGTGAGGATCCTGGGTCTGTTCCGGGCGGGTGACGAACCAATACGATTGGCGGCCGTCCACATGCACGTTCAGCACCTGCATCAACTGGCCCGCCGCGATCTCGCGCGCCACCATGTGGCGATCCGCGATGGTGATGCCGAGCCCGTCGACGGCGGCGCGGATCGCATGGTCGAGCAGGTCGAATTCGTAGCCGCCGCGGGTATCGACGCCATCGATGCCGGCCGCGGTCAGCCAGTGCTGCCAGGTCAGGTAGCGCTGGTCGTCGGCGGCCAGCACGTGCAGCAGGGTGAAGCGGTTCAGGTCGATCGGCCCGTCGTGCTGCACGCGTGCATAGAGCGCCGGCGAGCAGACCGCGATGTGCTGCTCGTGCATCAGCAGCACGTTGTCGAAGCCGTCCCATTCGCCGTCGCCGAAACGCACCGCGCAGTCGAGCAGGCGCGAGGTGCCGAGGCTGTCGGCCAGCCGCGTGGTCAGGCTCAGTTCGTATTGCGGATGTGCCTCGCGCAATTGCGTGAGGCGCGGCATCAGCCAGCGCGCGGCGAAGGTCGGCGGCACGTTCACGCGCAGCCGGTTCTGGTGCTGCTTTTCCTGGAGCCCGCGCACGGTCAGCTCGATCTTGTCGAAGGACTGCTGCAGCGCATGCAGCAGCACGCGGCCCGCCGAGGTCAGCTCGAGCTGGTGATGGCGGCGCGTCAGCAGCGATTCGCCGAGCTGGCTCTCGAGCTGGCGCACCTGGCGGCTGACCGCGCTCTGCGTGACGTTGAGCAGCTCGGCCGCGCGCGTGAAGCTGCCGGTTCGGCCGGCCAGTTCGAAGGCTTTCAGCGCGTTCAGCGCGGGCATCTTGCGTCTCACGGCGGGGGGCGGTTCGGGGTCGGGAGGCGCTCATTGTAGGGCGCGGGGCGAGTGGGAGGCGAGCGAGGGCGAGGCGGCGCGAAGGGCGCGACGCTCGGCAAGGGGGAAATCAGCTTGCCGCGAACAGGTCACGATGGTGCCCGGTCGGCTAGGGGATGTTGAATAGACATCAACGATGTACATCGACGGATTCAGCCACCCGTCAACCAAGCTGTCGAGGCTGGGGGCGACAAATCCAGTAGTCGTGGCCTTGCCCACCGCGCCCCAAAAACAAAACCCCCCGCTCCACCAGGGAACCAGGGGTTTTTCTCCGTCAGCGGCGCGCCGGCGCGAAGGCCGGCGACATCCCGGCTTACTGCGCGCCGAGCTTCTTGATCAGCACATCGAGCTCGGCCAGTTCGGCTTCGTTCAGGTCCGTCAGCGGGGCGCGCACCGGGCCCGCGTCGTGGCCGACCAGCTT